>NZ_JBPFEB010000122.1:0-103530 GCF_051061225.1 Methylocystis sp. | reverse complement strand
TCTTCTTCACGCCGGACGGCAAGCGCTTCGCGGCTGAAATCGGCGGCCCGGTGATTCCGAAGTTCGTCGCGGGCGACATGCCCTGATCGAACAACGATCGCTGACATAAACGCCGGCCGGATCGAAAGATCCGGCCGGTTTTCTTTTTGCGCGCAGCGATGCGCGATGACGACGCCATGCGGCGCTTCGGGGGATAGAGGGCGCCGAGCAGCCGGCGAGAGGGTGCTCCGGAGCGTCTGGCGCCGGGCGCGCGCGGGGGGCTCCAGGCGCACCACGGAGGCCGGCAACGCTTGCTCAAGATCAAACGGTGCGTCCTTTAGACGCAAATCAACATTGGGCTTTTCGCTCGCGCCAACGCCTGTTTTGGATGCAGATTAGCGGTCGAAAAGGTGGCGTTTGCGAGCCTGCGAAGCTGTCGCCGTCCGCTGCGAGTTGCGGTAAAGGTTCGAACGGCGGCGCTGTCTTGGCGGCGTCGAAGCGATCGGCGGACGTACGGGGGCGACGCCCGCGGCGGTTCGCCGGAACAAGAATGCAGCGTCGCAAAGGCGCGGGCACATATCGAGGGATGGAAATGATGAATTGGCGTAGCCTTGTCGCCGCCATGTTTGGCGCCGTTCTTTCGTTCGGCGTCGCGTCGTCCGCGCGCGCCGAAGGCGGCGCGGGACCGGAAGCCATGTCCATGGGCAACATGTGCATGGTCATGTTCGGATACGACATGATCCACATCACCGCGTTCCAGCCCGACAAATCCCGTTCGGAATATTGCAGCGAGATTCCCGCGACGGGACGGACGATCATGGCGTTCGACATCGAGACGCCGGCGTTCCGCGATCTTCCGCTGGAATTGCGGATCATCCGCGATCCGCTCGTGCCGCTCACGAAGGACACCGATCTCGAGGCGTTGACCGAACTGCACATCCCCGCCAAGAAATATTCAAAGGGGACGTTCAGCATCGAGCATAATTTTACGAGCAATGGCCATTACATCGGCCTTGTGACCTTGACCCGCGAAGATGGCCGGCAGGAGACCGAACAATTCAAGTTCATGGTCGGCGAAACGCTCTGGGCCTGGGTGCCGCAGATCGCCGGGACCGTGCTGATCGCCGGCATGGTGTTCGTCTATTGGAAGCACACGCATCCGTCTTCCAAGAAGGCCGAGGCGCCCGCCGAGACCGTCGAGTCTTGAAGCCGGAACAAGGCGACCGCATCTGAAAGGGACGCGGTCGCGTCTATCGAAAACAGCAAGAGAGGCTGGCGCCTCGGGGGAAATGTCATGAACGGACTGGTTAATTCTCCTCGCCGCGCGATCGGCGTTCTGTCCGGCGGGCTTGTCGCCGCTTTTCTGATGGCGGGTTCCGCGCTCGCGCATTCCTTCCTGGTCGAAGCGACGCCATCGTCGAAAGATCATGTCGCCACGTCGCCAAAGACGATCAAGCTGCGATTTGGCGGCGGCGTCGAGCCCAAATATTCCAAGCTCACGGTAGAAAACGCGGACGGCAAGGTGCTCGGCGAAGGCTCCATCGGCGTTCCCGACAAGCCGCGCGAGCTCTCCATGGACTCCCCCGACCTCGCGCCGGGCAAATATGTCGTGCGCTATCGCGTGCTGTCCGTCGACGGGCATGTGGTCGAGGGGAACTACGAATTCACCGTCGATCCGAAGTAGCTCCGCGAACGGGTTGCGGCGTTCGGGCAGGGCGCCTCGACTCGCGCGCCGAGGCGCCGCCCGGTTTCGTCGTCACGGCGGCGTGACGGCCTCCAACAGTCATCAGAGCGGGTAAAAGCGAGAAGCGAAACATGTATCTTTCTCTCGCGTTCGTGCGTTTCCTCGAGAGCATGCCGGCGGCGCTGGCGGTCGGTCTGCTGCTGTTGCCGCGGCTGATCGGCGAGGATGGCGGGCGGTTCAAAATCCCGGTGGCGGCGGCGGCGGTGTTCCGGGCGGCGCTCGGTTTCGCGCTGCTGTATCTCATCGCGCGCCAGATCATTCCCCCCGAGCGGCCGATCGATTCGCCTCTCCTCTGGGAGTTCACCTTCGGCACGAGCGTGGGCAAGGCGTGGATCGCCACGCAGGCCGTCGCCTTTGCCTTCGCGGGCCTGGCCGTCGCGCGGCTGTTCGTGAGTTCGGATCTGCTCGACCGCGTCACGCTGTGGACGGGCGTCGGCGTTCTCGCCATTGTCTCCGTGACGGGCCACGCCATCGATGACGGCCTGCCGGTCTGGACGCAGGCGAGCTTCCTTCTGCATACGGCGGCGGGTCTGACCTGGCTGGGCGGCCTGCTCGGCCTGATCTGGTGGATGTTCACCGCTCACAAGAAGCCGCCGGAAGTCGCGGCGCAACTTGCCGAACGCTGGTCCATGGTCGCCAAGGTGGCGGTGGGCCTTGTCGCCGTCACCGGCGTGGCCATGGCCTATGAAAATGTCGGCAGCGTGCCGAACATGCTGGCGACCCCTTACGGCCGGCTACTCACATTGAAGCTGGCGCTTCTCTGCGCTGTCCTTTTCTGCGCTCTCGCCATCGTCCGCTACATGCACAAGCGTCCGGCTGGTGAGTTCAATGTCGACTGGGTCGGCAAGATCGGCAGCCTGGAAGCGGTGTTCGGCCTGGGGCTTCTCGGGATCGCCGGCTATATCGCGGTGATCACCCCGGCCTCGCATGAGACGGACATTTACTGGCCGCTGCCGTTCCGTCTGTCCTACATCGCCACCTGGGGGCAGAAGCCGGTCTTCCCGTCGCCGATCTGGTGGTGGGGCATTGCGGGGGGCGTGTTGGCGGTCGCCGCGGCGGCTGTGTGGTTCGCGCCGGCGACTCGCGAGAAACGGCTCTACGCCACCCCGGCCGCGACCCTTGCGGCGCTGTTCTGCCTGGCGGTCTCCTTCTCGACCGAGGCGTACACCGACACCTACAACGACCCGACGCAGGATTTCACAGCCGAGTCCGTCTCGCGCGGCATGACGGCCTTCGCGGATAATTGCGTGCCCTGTCACGGCCCCATGGGCGAGGGCAACGGCCCCATGTCCAAGGATCTGAAAAACGCCCAGGGCCTCAAGGTGGAGCCGGCCGACCTCACCGCGCCGCATGTCGGAACGCATACGATCGGCGATATTTTCCACTGGCTGACCTATGGCGGCCAGAGCGGGGTCATGCCGGGCTTCAACCACGTTCTCGACGTGGACGATCGCTGGGACATGATCAACTATCTGTTGATGCTTTCGAGCACGAACCGGTCCCGGTTCATCGCCCCGCAGGCGATGATCCAGTGGCTGATCGCGCCGGACTTCGCCCTCGTCGATCCGAAGGAGGAGACCACGACCTTCTTCAAGCTGCGCGGCAAGCCGACGCTTCTGTCCTTCGCCCGCTGCACGGGGACCGGCGAGGAGAGGACCGCGCTGGACGCGAGCCTGATCAGGGCGGCCGACGCGGCCAAAGCCGCTGGCGCCAACCATGTCACGGTCTATACGGGCGATTGCCCGGCGGCCGCCAAGGGTCGCGAGGCTTTGCGTCCGGCTGCGGTCGAGAAAGCCTATTCGATCATCAACCGCTATCCGAACGTGCCCTACACGCCGGAAATCAGCCAGGCGCATTTCCTGATCGATCGGTCAGGCTATGTGCGCGCGCGATTCCGGCAGTTCGGGGAGGACGACGGCAGCGCGACGCAGTTTTCCGCGCAGGCGTCGATTCTGGCGCAGGAGCCCATCGTCGAGATCAATCTGCACTCGCACTGACGCTTGGCGGAGATTTGATGAGCCGGCGCATCAGCCGGCCGTTTCAGGAGGAAGAGATGATGATCAGGCGGCGTGATCTTTTGGCGTCTGGCGGCTCCTTGTTCGCCGGCGCCGCTCTGGGCGTTTTCGTTCCGGCCGGCGCCGCGCAGGCGCATGAATATGACGTCGGCAAGCTGAAGGTCGAACATCCCTGGATCCGCGCGCCCGCCGACGGGGACAACAAGTCGTCTTTCTACGCCTTCCTGCACAATAATGGCGACACGCCCGACAAGCTCGTGGCGGTGAAGGTCGAGAAATTCGGCAAGTCGGTGATCCATGGCGACGCCAAGAATCTCGAGCTCGAGGCGCCTGTCGTCCTCCCGCCGAAGTCGACGGTGACCATGGCTCCCGGCGGCGTCTATGTCGCGTTGCTCGACGCCAAGAAGCATCTTGAGGTCGGCTGGGGGCTCGAAATGACCCTCGTCTTCGAAAAGGCGGGGGAGGTTGTCATCGATGCGGCGATCGACGCGCCGGACGCCCAGCACGCCCATGACGCCGAGGCTATGGAGCGCTGGGAGAAGGCGCACAACAAGGACACCTCCGGCCCGAAAGATGGTGGTCACGAGGGGCATCAGGGCCATGACGGCCATGAGCACCATCATCATGAGGACATGAAGCCCGGGGCCGGCCAGTAAGCAGGTTGGGCGCGGCGCGACCGCGCCCATGCCGACGGCGGGGCCGAGCGGTCCGTATCAGCGTGTCGCGATCTTCTTCAGAGGCGCGTCGTCAGGGCGGCCGGCGCTAAAAAGCTCATGACAAAACAATACGCGCGCCGGGTGGGCGCGCGTAGCTCGCGGAGGATGATGAAGGGGCCCGTTCAGCGGTCGACGCTGACCAATCGGCCGGCAAACGGCGCGCTATCCGCGACCGGGGACATGCTCGGAGTCGGGTCGATGGGCATGGCGAAGCCAAGAACAAAGGCTGCCAACGCCATCGCGGCGACAAGAAGGATCGACACGCGGAACTGACGGCGCGCCGATTCACGGTCAAAGCTGCTCGCAAACGCGGGCTCAATCTGATCGTCGAACTTATCAACGAGCGACATTGTGACTCTTCCTCTCGGGGTGTTCGCCCTTATTTCTCTCGTCCGCCGGGGCTCTCCCTCAGCCGCGCCAGACCAGTCTGGACCGTTTCCAGTCCTCGCCTTTGCCTTAGTAACGACGATCAAGCTGAAAAGTTGCATCGCCGGATCAGAATTTTCATAAAAAATTAACCTTTGGCGAGATCAGGGTTAAAAAACGGCAAAGCCGACCTTTGCAATTGTCGACAATGGATTGGCGCGCATCAGCCCCGACCGCCGGCGCCGTCGGGCCATCGCCGTGGTCGATCAGGGGGAAACTGTAACGCGCCGTCGAGAGGAAGAGCAGGATGATCGCGGCCGCGCCCAATGGCAGCGGCAGGACGCTCGCGACCGGCCGCGCGAGGAGCGGCGCGACATAGGCGACGGCCAGCGCGGATTTTTCGTAAGGCCGGAAGCCGCTTTCCAGTCCATGCGCCAGGAGCAGCGCCAGCGCCGGCGCCAGCGCCATCATGTCGTAGTCGAGCGAATAGGGCGTCGTGAGAAAGAGCGCGGCAATGACCCCCGCCGCCTTGATGCGTGCGTCGACGCGAGATCGCAGGAGCGGCAGGAGCAGGCTGAGGGCGACGGCGGCTGCGAGAGTCTGGGCGGCGTAGGCGGCCGGGACGCCGCCGCCCATCAGCCGCACGGCGGCGAAGACGCTCTGAATTTTCTCGAAGCCCGTCGCGCCCTCTTCGACAATGGCGCGGGTGAAGCCGAGACTGTCAAAGAAGGCGCGCCAGCTCGCGAGGCCGAAGGCGGCGAGGCTTGCGGCGGTCATTGCGGCCAGCGTCGCGGCGCCGGCCGCGAGGGCGCGCCAATGACCTCCGATCAGCAGGGCCAGCGGCAGGGTCAGGCCGAATTGCGGCTTGTAGGCGAGTAGCGCGAAGAGGCCGCCGGCGAGGAGCGGGCGCCGGTCCAGCAGAACGAAGCCGCCGCCGAGAAGGGCGGCGGTGAGGAACCCATTCTGTCCGTGCCCGAGGTTGACGATCACGGCCGGATAGGCGAGCGCGGCCACGGCGATGGACGCCGGGGTCAGACCCGAGCCACGCAGGATCGCAAGGATCGATACGAGGTAGAGCGCCAGAGTGGCGCATTGCCAGAGCGTCAGGGCCTCGAGATAGGGGAGGCGCGCGAGAATCGCGGCGGGCGCCAGGAAATAGGGCGGGTAATGCCAGCCGAAGATCCCTTTTTCGGGTCCGAAGTGGGAGCGCTGCGCCGCCGCATGAAGCCGGATGTCGAAGGGCGCCTCCGGATGGCCGGCGAGCGCCTCCTTGCCGGCGACCCAGACCTGGCTGAAATCCGCGCCCAGCGGCAGATTGTTGGGACCGACGCCGCCCTGGGACGCAGCGATGACGAAGGCGACGGCGACGAAGGCGAACGCCAGCAGCATCAGCGGATAGACGCGCAACCTCTCCGGCGTGAGCCAATCCCCGCTTCGCAGCGCCGCCATCATGCCAGCCGCTCCCGCCTTCTACCGTAAGCTTGAGGTCTAGCCCGATAGCACGGGTGTGTTAATGAGCCGCAACGCCCTGCGGGCTTGGGCTGCGGATTTTCATTGCCGGTCGGCTCCCCACAAATTATGGTGCAACGCACACTCCCCCTTCAGGACGTAACGCAATGACATTCCTCGCTCACGCTCTCTCGCGCGTAAAACCCTCCGCCACGATCGCCGTGACGCAGAAAGCGCGCGATCTGAAAGCGCAGGGGCGGGAGGTGATCAGCCTTTCGGTCGGGGAGCCGGATTTCGACACGCCGGAGCATATCCGCACGGCGGCCAAGGCGGCCATCGATCGCGGCGAGACGCGTTACACGCCGGTGCTCGGCATTCCGCAGCTTCGCGAGGCCGTGGCCCGCAAGTTCAAGCGCGAGAACGGGCTCGACTACAAGGCGTCCGACACGATCGTCGCGACGGGCGGCAAGCACATTCTGTTCAACGCCTTTCTCGCCACCATCAATCACGGCGACGAGGTGATCGTCACGGCGCCCTACTGGGTGAGCTATCCGGAGATGGTCGCCATCTGCGGCGGCAAGACGGTCTTCGTCGATACGAAGATGGAGGACGGTTTCAAGCTCCAGCCGGAGGCGCTCGAGGCGGCCATCACGCCCAGAACCAAATGGCTCGTGCTCAATTCGCCGTCCAACCCCTCGGGCGCCGCCTACAGCTACGATGAGATGAAGAAGGTGACGGACGTGCTGCTGCGTCATCCGCAGGTGCATGTGCTCACCGACGACATCTACGAGCACCTGGTGTACGGCGACTTCAAATTCGTGACGCCCGCGCAGGTCGAGCCGAATCTCATGGAGCGCACGCTGACCATGAATGGCGTCTCCAAGGCTTACGCCATGACCGGCTGGCGCATTGGCTATGCCGCCGGCCCGAGCCATCTGATCAAGGCCATGGACCTGCTCCAGGGCCAGCAGACCTCGGGCGCCTGCTCCATCGCGCAATGGGCGGCGGTCGAGGCGCTCAATGGCCCGCAGGAGCATCTCGCGACCTTCCGCAAAGCCTTCCAGGAGCGGCGCGACCTCGTCGTGTCGATGCTCAACCAGGCCAAGTATCTGCGCTGCCCGACGCCGGAAGGCCCCTTCTATGTCTTCCCCTCCTGCGCGGAGGCGATCGGCCGCAAGACGCCGTCCGGCAAGATCATCGAATCGGACGAGGACTTCGTCACCGAGCTTCTGGAGGCGGAGGGCGTCGCCGTGGTGCAGGGCTCTGCGTTCGGAACCGGGCCGAATTTCCGCGTGTCCTACGCGGCCTCGGCGCTCGTGCTCGAGAAGGCCTGCGCCAAGATCCAGTCGTTCTGCGCCAGCCTCAAGTAAACAGGCTGGCGCCGCGCGCCGTCGCAGGTCGACGAGCCCGGCGCCGCCTTGCGCTTGTGTGACGGCCCGCCCGCGCGGGCCGTCACCCGCCAGCTTTGCGCCCTTCCGTCCCCCGCCTTACAATAAGGAAAAGCGTGGCGTTTCGGCCGCGCCGGGAGGACGTCGCATGACCTTTATTCTTTTGCTCGTGCTGTCGGCGGTCAGCGCGCTGATCGCTTATGTCTCGCTTCAGCCCAACACCTTCCGCATCGCGCGCTCCGCCGTGATCGACGCGCCGGCGCAGCGCATCTATCCGCTGATCAACGACCTCCACGAGTGGCCGCGCTGGTCGCCATGGTCGCGGCTCCATCCCCAACAGACCGTGACCTATGACGGCTCGCCGCTGGGCGCCGGGGCGATCATGAGCTGGGCCGGCGACAAGAAGGTGGGCGCCGGCAAGATGAAGATCGCCGAGAGCAGCCAGAACGAGCGCATCCGCATCAAGATCCAGTTCCTGAAACCGATGAAGGCGATCCATGACGTTCAGTTCGATCTCAAGCCGCTCAGCGAGACGCGCACGGAAGTCGTCTGGACCATGTCCGGCAGGAACGAGTTTCTTGCCAAGGCCATCCACGCCTTCATGAACATGGACAGGATGGTGGGCGGCCAGTTCGAAGAGGGGCTCGCCAATCTGAAGGCGCTGGTGGAAACGCCGGCCGAGGCGTAGCCGCCGGGGATTGGCAGGCGTGACGGAAAGGTTCTAGGGTTGGCGCGTTAAGCCGCGCGAGGCGTCCCGGCGGCGCCGACGCGTCGACAGACAGGGAGCATTTCAATGAAACAACTGCTGATGGCCGGGCTGGGCCTGCTGACCTTCGCCGCGACGCTCACCATTGAACCGCAAGACGCGAACGCCGTCGTCTGCGCGAGGGGGGTGTATCGCGCCGGCTGCGCCGGCTATCGGGGCGCGGCCGTCGTCCGCCGCCCGGTGGCGCCAGGCCGCGTCTGCCGCACGGTCTGGACCCGCGGCGTGCGCCGCACGGTCTGCAACTGAGGATTTGGCGCGCGGCAGGTTCCCACCGCCGCGCGCAAGATTGCTGCGAAACGCTTACTTCGCGGCGTCGAGCATTTCCTCGACATGTTCCCAATTGACCAGATGGTCGAGGAACGCCTTGAGGTAGTCGGCGCGACGATTGCGATAGTCGATATAGTAGGAGTGTTCCCACACATCGGCGACGAGCAGCGGCTGCGCGCCATGAACCAGCGGGTTCTCGGCGTTGGGGGTCTTGCGAATGGCGGCCTTGCCGTCCTTGAGCTCCAGCCACACCCAGCCCGAGCCGAACTGCCCGAGGCCTTCCTTCTGGAACTCTTCCTTGAACTTGTCGAAGGAGCCGAAGCTGTCGACGAGCAGCTTCTCGATCTTGCCCGGCGCCGCGCCGCCGCCATTCGGCTTCATCCACTTCCAGTAATGGTGGTGGTTGTAGTGCTGCGCGACATTGTTGAAGATCGGCGTGTTTTTGCCGAAGGAGCCGACGATCACCTCTTCGATCGGCTTGCCGTCGAACTCGGTGCCCTTGATCAGATTATTGGCGTTCGTGACATAGGTCGCGTGATGCTTGTCGTGGTGATATTCGAAAGATTCGCGCGAGAGATAGGGCTGCAGGGCGTCATAAGCGTAGGGGAGATCTTCAAGCGTAAACGACATCAATCGTCTCCTGAACAGGATGGGACTCACGGCCCCGCGTTTAACTAGACCCGGCGCCAGTGCGCGGCAACAAGCAATAGGGGGTCCAGTTAAGGCGCCGACGACGACGAAAATGGCCCGGCGCGGGCCGGGCCATTCCTTTTTCCGAGACTGCCCGAGCGATCAGGCGGGGGCGTTGGCGGTCTCCGCCGCCTTGTGGGCCTTCGCGCGCAGCGCCAGGAGCATGACTCCCACCAGAGCAAAGAAGCCGACGCCGTAAAGGATGTATTCGATCATTCCCCAGAAGGTGTAGAGGCCCACGCCGAACGGGAATTGCGAGACCCATTCATTGCCGAGATCGTCGCGCACCGTCACGATTGCGACATAGCGGCCCGCGTCCTTGAAATCGTGCTCGAAGGTCATGATGCCGTTGCGGTAGACCTTGGGCTCGTGGAAGGCCACGGTCACCGCGTCGAGAGTGTCCTTGCCCACGGGCGCGCCCGTGTCCTTGATGATCCGCGCGCCAATCGCCATGTCGCGCAACTCCGGCGAGACGGCCGTCAGCGCGATGACGGTCGGGCCGGTCTGGCCGACGTCCTGACAGAATTCCTGCTCCTCGCCCGAGCGCTGATAGGCGATGAAATGCATCGTGCTCGGCCCCAACCGGAGCACGCATTCATCCTGCTCCAGCTTGACGCCGCCATGCGCCTGCGCGCCGGAGGGCGCAAGGCCGAGAGCGGCGAACAGACCAAACGCCGCGGCCGCGAGGCCGCGCTTCAACAAACCCTTCATGCTCGTCTCCTCATCAAGACATGACATCCGACCAAAAGGTCCGGCGGCGCCCTCGCCGCCGTCCGCCGCTCTGTCTGGCCGATAACAAAAGCTTTGTATGAGGTGGACGTTTTACTATGCGTCATCAAGACGCAGACTTATAAAATATTACAAGCGATTGAAATCAAACTGGAAAATTGAAAACAGTGGCGAGAGCTTGTGCGCAATATCTTGTAAAACGCCAAGCTTGCAACCATATATTTTGAAAAAAGACCTTGGCTGTGGGCGGGTCGGTTCAGAGTATAGAGTTAAAGTATATCCGCGCTCCCCATGTGCAACGGCCTTCTCGCCCTCCAGCTTGCGCGCCCGCGTGCGGGTCATGTTAAAAGGAGCCGGAAACAACCGACGGGATCGAGATGAAGCGGAATCTGTCCGGAGGGGGCGTGACCATCGCCGGCCTGCTCCTCGCTGGCGCCGGCGCCTATGCCATGTGGACGGGCTGGGACATGATCCTGCTGGAGCGCGGCTGGAGCCTGTTCATCTCCGGCGCCGCCATGCTGTCCGGCGGCGTTGTGACCATGGCGCTCGGGTGCGTGATCGCGCATCTGGCGCGTCTGTCGACCCAGCTCCAGCCAGCCGCCGCCAACGCCCCGGCGAAAGCGGAGGCTCGGGGGCAGGGCGCCGCCGAGGCGCCAGCCGCCCGGCCGAAACCCGAAGCGCGTTCCGCCAAACAGGAAGCGACGCCCGCCTTTGCGCCGGCAGCCCTCCCGCCCAAGCCGGCCGAGGCGCAGACGCCGGAGCCAATCGCCAGGCCGGATGACGCGCCGGGTCTGTCGGCGCTCTTCCCCGTCGTGGCCGAGTCGGGGACGGAGGAGCCCACAGAGGTCGACCGTTACGAGGCGGGCGGCGCCACATACATCATGATGTCGGACGGGTCTGTCGAAGTGCGCGGCCCGAACGGCCGGCAGCGCTACCCGACAATCGCCGCGCTGAAAGCCGATTCCGGCCTTCGCTCAAACTAGGGCGCCCCGCCGCAAACGCGAATTTACCAAAGGCCACGGTTGAGGTAAGCTTCCCGGCGACCTGTCCGAGAGGAACTCATATGATCGCAAGGCCGCCGCGACTATGACCAGGGTCGTTTTGGCCGTGATCCGCTTCATCTTGTCCCTGTCGGCGACGGCCGCGCCCGCTGTGATCTTCATTCTTCTGCTGGGCGTCCCCGAGCGGGCGCTCATCGTGGCGCTCGCGGCGCCCATCGCGATCGTGCCGGTCGCCCTGAAATATTGGTTCGGCGCGGTTGGCGCCCTGGCGTCGACCTTCGCGCTCGCCTGCGCGCTTCTCTTTCTGACGTATCGTTTCGTCGTTGGGGATGATGAGCCATTCGAGGCGCTGAAACTTGCCGTCCCTTACATACTGGCCGGATGTGCGCTGCTCACGTTGGGCATGGCCTTCGACGCGCTCGTCATCGAGAGATGCTGGCGCTGGGTCGGCCTAAAATCAGGCGCCCGAGCCCCAGATTAGAAACAGCGCCGCATCGCCTGGCAGCCCCTCTGGAAACTCGATGATCTGCGCGGCGATCTTGAAGCCGCGAGGGTGGAGCTCATTGCGCCAGCGCCGGAAAACGTCGGCCGGCTCTCCGCGCAGCGTGTCGGGCCAATGCGCATCGGGCGCGTTGATCGCGCGTCCGCCATCCGCGCAGAGTTGCGAGGGAAAGCGGATGAGCAGGCTTTCGGTGAGCCCGTTCCCGGCCGCCGCGCGCGCCTTCGCGAGCATCTCGCGCCAGTCGGCGTCGGTGAGCCGCTGCGCGGCAAGGTCGCGTATGCGCTGCTCGCGCAGAGCTTCGGCGGCGCGCCGCTGCTCCGTGCGCTCGGTCTCCAGGAGCCGTTCGTGCTCCGAGACGAGCGCGCGAAAGTCCGAGGCGGTCGCAATGTCACAGAACGCAGGCTCGCTTTGAGCCACCTTCACCAAGGCGCCGTCCTTTTGGTCGAGCGTCTTGTCGCCGCCGCCATTCGCCAACGCCGCCATGACCTCGCGGCGGAGCAACACGCCGACGAGCTTGTGGCCGTCGACGACCGGCATGCGCTTGAGGCGATGCTCCTCCATCACCTTTTCGACCTCGGCGAGCCGCGCCTCGCAAGGCACGAAGATCGGCGGCGCCGTCATGATCTCCCGCAGCGCCTTGCCATTGCCGCGAAACGGAAGAACTTTCGGCCGGTTGCGCAGCAGGAACTCGGGGATCGGCCCGAGATCGGCGGAGAGCGGCGGGCGCGCCTTTTCGAGATCGCTGCGCGTGACAACGCCGATGGGCGTGAGATTGTCGTCGACGATCGCCACCACGCCGGCAGGCGTGGCGGCGAGCGCTTTCGCGACATAGTCGAGGTCGGCGTCCGTGGTCACATAAACGAGGCCGCGCCGCATCAGATCGCAGGCGAGCATGGGATCTCCCGCTAGTTGGCGATCACTCCGAAAGTTCGATCGTCACTGGCACATGGTCGGAGGGTCGCTCCCATCCGCGCGCTTCCGTGAGAACGTCCAGCCTTGCCAGCGCGCCGCCAAGCGCCTCGCTGACAAGAATGTGATCGAGCCGGCGCCCGCGGTTGGACGCGGCCCAATCCGCCGCACGATAGCTCCACCAGGTGTAAAGTTTCTCCTCCGCCGGCACGAAATGGCGCATGGCGTCGATCCATCGTCCCGCCTGCAAGACGCTCGTGAGCTTCTCCACCTCGACGGGCGTGTGGCTGACGACCTTGAGAAGCGCCTTGTGGCTCCAGACGTCATGTTCGAGCGGCGCGATGTTCAGATCGCCAACGAGCGCGACGCGGCCTTTCGCGGCGCCCTTCTGGCCCCAGTCGGTCATTTCATCGAGGAAGCTGAGCTTGTGCGCGAATTTCGGATTGATCTCAACGTCCGGCTCGTCGCCGCCGGCGGGCACGTAGAAATTATGCAGCGTGATCGGACCGCCCGCCGCCTCGATCTCCACGGAGATGTGGCGCGCATCGCCCTTTTCGCAGAAGTCCCGCTTTTCGATGAGACGCAGCGGTTCTTTGGAAATGACCGCGACGCCGTGATAGCCTTTCTGTCCGTTGATCGCGGCGTGCTTGTAGCCGAGCGCGGCGAAATCCTTCATCGGGAATTCGGCGTCGCGGCATTTGGTTTCCTGCAGGCAAAGGACGTCCGGCGCCCGCGTCTTGAGAAAATGCGCGACGAGCGGCATGCGCAGCCGCACGGAATTGATGTTCCAGGTCGTGATCTTCAAATCTTCAGGCCTTGGTCTTGTCGCCGCCGAACAGGAAGGGCGCGACGTCTTTCACGCCGGGCTGCTTTTCGGTGACGAAGGGAGTGGGCCGGCACACCGCCATGGCGGAGAGGCCGACGCGCGCGGTGAGCAAGCCGTTGAGCACGCCTTCGCCAAGCTTGGCGGAGATACGCGCCGCAACGCCGTGCCCCAGCACTTGCTGAAGCAGTGTGTCGCCGACCGCGACCGTGCCGGTGATGGCGAGATGCGCGCCGACGGAGCGCGCGAGCTTGAAAAAGCCGAGCAGGCCGGGACGGCCGCCATAGATTTCCGAAATGCGGCGCATCAGCACGATGGCCTGTCCGGCGACGAAAATCACATCGAGCACCGCGCGCGGGCTCACGGCCGTCACGACGGAAACGCGCTTGGCGGCGGCGGCGATTTCGCGCCGCGCCTGCTCGTCGAGCGGCGCGACGAGATTGCGCTCGGCAAGGTCGATCAGATCCTTGCCGTCCATGATCTGCTTGACGTAATCCTTCATCATCGCGCGTGGCCGCGCCAGATCGGCGCGCGGTTCATACAGCGCGCAAAGTTCGAGGACGCGCCCGCTGGCGGCGTTGAAATCATTGGCCGCACGCGCCTGCGACAACGCGGCGTGCAGCTTGGCGACCCGGTTTTGCAGCAGGATCGAACGCACTTCGCGCGCGATGAACACCAGCGCGGCGGCGGCGGCGGCCAGCGCGAGCGCGAGGCCGATGGAGCCCAGCAAGGCGGAATGGGTGAACAGATCTTCGACGAAATTCCAGGCCCACACGCTGATCGCCAGCGTGATCAACCCGCTCAGCGCAGACAGGAAGACGCCGCCGGGCGAGAAGATGTAGCGGTCGAGAATGCCCCGCGCACGGGCGGCGGCGGCGGCTTCCTCGCCGCCCGGCGCGCCGTCGACCAGCTCCGCCGCCTCGGCGAAAACGTCGATCTCGGGTTCGATGACCTCGGGGGTCGGCTTCGACGTCACCGTCTCGTCGCCCTGGAGGCGGAAGGCGCGCGGGCGGGATTTGCGCTCGGAATTGCTCATGCGGCTCTTGTCCGGTTTCGAAGATCACCCTTTAGCGCTTTCGGCCGCAAAACGGGAGGCGCCTTTGCGCCAAAACGCCGCCACCCGCGCGGCGGTCGGGCCCGGCCGCTCTCCGTTCCCGCGAAGCATAAGGGACGAAACGAGAAAACGCTTGTTCTCCGCCAACATGTTGGCCAAGGAAGGAGCGCCGGAGCGCGGCTTGCGGTCCGGCCAAGCCTCCGTTAGCATTCGCCGCGCCTTGCCGGCGTCACGAAAAGAGTTTGTGTTTCCCATGACCTTCTTTCTGTCCGACGCCCTCTCGCTGGCCATCGGTTATCTGCTCGGCTCGATCCCTTTCGGACTTCTGCTGACGAAGACCGCCGGCGCCGGCGATCTCCGCTCGATCGGCTCCGGCAATATCGGCGCGACCAACGTGTTGCGCACCGGCCGCAAGGATCTCGCCGCCGCGACTCTTCTGCTCGACGCGCTGAAGGGAACCGCCGCCGTTGTCATCGGGTCGATGCTGTCGCCGGAAGGCGCCATCCTCGCCGCCTTCGCCGCCTTCGTCGGCCATATCGCGCCGGTCTGGCTCAATTTCAGGGGCGGGAAGGGCGTCGCCACCTTCCTCGGTTGCCTGTTCGGCCTGTACTGGCCGGTGGGTCTCGCCTTTTGCGGCGTCTGGCTCGCGGTCGCCGCGATCACGCGTTATTCGTCGCTCTCGGCGCTCGTCGCCAGCATCGTCGCGCCCGTGCTGCTGTTCGCGCTGGGGCGCGGGGGCGAGGCCTTCGTCGTCGGCGCGATGGCGGCGCTGCTGTGGCGCAAGCACGCGGAAAATATCGCCCGTCTGCGCGCCGGCTCGGAAAGTCGCATCGGACAAAAGGGATGAGCGCAGCGGGCCGGCGTCTCACCGACGCGCAACTCGTCGATTGGCTGCGGCTCATCCGCAGCGAGAACATCGGCCCGCGCACCTTCCGTCAGCTCGTCAATCGCTTTGGCGGCGCCAGCGCCGCGCTGGAGGCGCTGCCGGAACTCGCAAAGAAAACCTTGCGCGGTCGCGCCATCGGCATTGCGACGCTCGATGACGTGCTGCGCGAGATCGACGCTGCAACCAGGCTCGGCGCGCGCTTCGTCACCACCGCGGACCCCGACTATCCCCCGCTCTTGCGCGAGATCCATGACGCGCCGCCGGTGCTGTCCGTTCGCGGCGCGGTCGGCGTCAGCCAGCGCGACGGCGTCGCGCTTGTCGGCTCGCGCAACGCTTCGGCGGTTGGGCTCGCCTTCGCCGAACGGCTGGCGCGCACGCTGGCGCGGGCCGACTATGTGGTCGTCTCCGGTCTCGCGCGCGGCATCGACGCCATTGCCCATCGCGCGACGCTCGACACCGGCACGATCGCCGTGCTCGCGGGCGGACAGGCGCGGCCTTACCCCGCCGAACACGAGCGGCTCATCGAGGAGATCGCGGAACGCGGGCTCGTCGTGTCGGAAATGCCGATCGAATGGGAGCCGCGCGGGCGTGACTTCCCGCGCCGCAACCGCATCATTTCTGGATTGAGCCGCGCCGTGATCGTGGTCGAGGCGGCGCGCCGCTCCGGCTCGCTGATCACAGCGCGATTCGCCAATGAGCAGGGGCGGGAGGTGTTCGCCGTGCCCGGTTCGCCGCTCGATCCGCGCGCGGAAGGGACAAATGACCTGCTCCGGCAGGGCGCCACGCTCTGCGCGCGGCCCGAGGATGTGATTGACGCTCTGGCGGCGGGAGGGCCGCGTCCGGCCGGCTCGCTACTCGACGACGACAGCTTCGCGCCGGATGAGCCGCTTTACGACGAGCTGGATCTCTTCCCCGCTCAGGGCAGTCTCGCCTTCGAGGAGAGCGCCCCGCCGAATGCCGATTTCGCGGTCGTCGAGTCGCCCGTCGAAGTCGCGCCGGGTCCTCCGCCCACGGACGCCCGGGCGCTTGTCCTGTCGCTGCTCGGTCCGGCGCCTGTGCCCGTGGATGAACTGATCCGCATGGCCGGGCTTTCGGCGCGCGACGTGCAGGGGGCGCTGATGGAGCTCGACCTGGATGGTCGCCTGGAGCGGCACGGCGCCAGCGGTGTCTCGCTCCTTTATGCGCCCGACTGAGGCGGCTTCTCCCGCTCGACGGCGTAGCCGCCCAGTTCTCTGGCGCGAATTTCCGCTTCCACGCGCGCAAGGTTGAGGAAATAGGCCACCATCTGGAGTTCCGCGCCCGCGGCCAGATGCGAGAGCTCCGACGACATGTCCGCGATGTAGCTCGCCATCCCGGCGGCGTCCTCCGACGCGCGCCGCGCCGCGACCACGTCCGAAGACTCAGGTGAAGCGCTTTGAGACGCAGTCGATCTGGCCATCGGTATGCCTCCGTGGGACGTAGGGTCGACCAAAAGCTTGAACTCAACCTTAACGTGTAATTTTTATTAAAGCCACGCTATGGGAAGTCAAGGAGCATTTTCCATGACGATAGGCGGCAGAGGGGGCCGCCTCGCCCTCGCCGGCAGCGTTGAAAGACGTAAACTCGCAGGAGCGCTCGTGTTTCTTCAGACGAGACGCGCGAGGCGATCCAGCGCGCCCTGGAGGATATAGGCGGCGGCCATCCGGTCGACGACCTCGGCGCGCTTCGCGCGGGACGCGTCCTGTGCGATGAGTTCGCGCGTCACCGCCGCCGTCGACAGTCGCTCGTCCCAGAAGGCGAAGGGCAGGGGCGTGAGCTTGCGCAGATTGCGCATGAAGGCGCGCGTCGCCTGCGCGCGCGGGCCTTCTGAGCCGTCCATGTTGAGCGGCAGGCCGAACACCAGCGCCTGAGCCTCGAAATCCGCCGCGCGCTTCAGCAGCGCCTCGGCGTCGGCCGAGAACTTGACCCGGCGGATGGTGTCCAGGGGCGAGGCGAGCCGGCGCTCGACGTCGGACAGGGCGAGGCCGATGGTTTTCGTGCCAAGATCGAGGCCGATCAGGCGCCCGCGCGGCGGGAGCGCGGCGGCCAGCGCTTCGAGGGGGAGGTCTAGCGTCATCTTCCGCCCGGAATATCAGGCTGCGGCCGGATGCGCGAGCGCCAAGCGGCTCGAACCGGGCGGTTTTCGTCGGATCGCCCGGCTCGGGGCGCCCTCCCGCATTGCGCCTTGCCAGCCCAGGCGCTATAGCGCCGTAACAGGTTCATCCCGGCGGAGCTCTCCCATGTCTGTCGATTCCGCGGTGGTACGCCGCATCGCCCATCTCGCGCGCATCGCCGTCGATGATAACGAGGTCGAGCGCCTGCGCGGCGAGCTCAACGCCATTCTGTCTTTCGTCGAGACGCTCGGCGAAGTGGACGTCGAGGGCGTGGAGCCGATCGCCTCCGTGCTGCCGATGCAAATGAAGAAGCGCGCAGACGTGGTGACGGACGGCGGCTTCGCCGACGACATTCTCGCCAATGCGCCGGCCCGCGAGGATCACTATTTCGTCGTTCCCAAGGTGGTCGAGTAGCCTCCGGCCGACACGCCCTTCCGCTTCCTGTACATAAAGAGACTCGATGTCCGATCTCACGAAACTCTCCCTCGCCGACGCCCGCGACGCGCTGACGTCGAAGAAAATCTCGGCGGTCGAGTTGACCCGGGCGCATCTCGACGCGATGGCGCATGCGCGCGTTCTCAACTGCTTCATCACCGAGACGCCGGACCTTGCGCTGGCGCAGGCCGAGGCGAGCGACGCGAAACGCGCGCGCGGCGACGCCGGCCCGCTCGAAGGTCTGCCGCTGGGCATAAAGGATCTCTATTGCTCGAAGGGCGTGCGCACCACCGCGGCGAGCCGCATCCTCGGCAACTTCACGCCCACCTATGAATCGACTGTTTCCGGCAATCTCATCCGCGACGGTGCCGTCACTCTTGGAAAACTCAATCTCGACGAATTCGCCATGGGCTCCTCGAATGAGACGAGCGCCTTCGGTCCGGTGATTTCGCCGTGGAAGCGAAAGGGCGATCCGGACGCGAAGATCGTTCCGGGCGGGTCGTCGGGCGGTTCGTCCGCGGCGGTCGCGGCGCATCTGTGTCTGGGCGCCACGGCAACGGATACGGGCGGCTCGATCCGCCAGCCGGCCGCGTTCACCGGCACGGTCGGCATTAAGCCGACCTATGGGCGCTGCTCGCGCTGGGGCATTGTGGCCTTTGCGTCGTCGCTCGATCAAGCGGGGCCGATCACGCGCACGGTGCGCGACGCGGCCATCATGCTGCGCTCCATGGCCGGTCACGATCCGAGGGACACGACGAGCGTCGATGCGCCGGTGCCGGATTACGAGGCCGCCGCCGGCGCCTCGGTGAAAGGGCGCCGCATTGGCGTGCCCAAGGAATATCGTCTCGACGGCATGTCGGCGGAGATCGCCGCGCTGTGGGATCAGGGCGTCGCCTGGCTGAAGGAGGCGGGAGCGGAAATCGTCGAGATTTCCCTTCCGCACACGAAATACGCCCTGCCGACCTATTACATCATCGCGCCAGCTGAAGCCTCGTCGAATCTCGCGCGGTATGATGGCGTGCGCTACGGCCTGCGCGAGCCCGGCAAGGACATTGTCGATCTCTACGAGAAGACTCGCGCGAAAGGCTTCGGCGCGGAAGTGCGCCGCCGCATCATGATCGGCACCTATGTTCTGTCGGCGGGCTATTACGACGCCTATTACGTGCGCGCCCAGAAGGTGCGCAGCCTCATCAAGCGCGATTTCGACGAGGCCTTCGCCGCCGGCGTCGACGCCGTGCTCACGCCGGCGACCCCCTCGACGGCTTTTGCCCAGGGCGAACAGGGTTCGACCGATCCGGTGGAAATGTATCTCAACGACGTCTTCACCGTCACGGTGAACATGGCGGGCCTGCCGGGCATCTCCGTGCCGGGCGGTCTCGCCGCCAATGGCCTGCCGCTCGGTCTTCAGCTCATCGGACGTCCGTTCGATGAGGAAACGCTGTTCTCGCTTGGCCATGCGCTGGAGCAGGCGGCGCCGAAGTTCGATTTCCCGCAACCCTGGTGGCGTGAGGCCTGACGATGAACAAGGCCGTTGCCGAGACCGACCTGAAGGCGATGCAGGACGAAATGTCCGACGTGCGCCGTGTCATCGATGAGCTCGACGACGAGCTTGTCGCCTTGCTGGCCAAGCGTCAGCGCCAGATCGAACGCGCGGCGAAAGTGAAGCCGGCGCTCGGCATTCCCGCGCGCGTGCCGGATCGCGTCGACGAGGTGCTGGCGCACGTGCTCGGCGCCTCGCGCCGCGAGGGGCTGTCCGTGGAACTCGCGATGAACCTGTGGACGACCATCATCGAGTGGGCGATCCAGTACGAAGAGCGCCTGATGGGCGACCGCGCGCCGAAGGGCGACTGAGGCTTTTCGAAAGAAGACAGCAATCTGTGGGCTCTCATCCCTCCCCTTTATGGGGAGGGTGGCGCGCGAAGCGCGACGGATGGGTGTCGCGCCGTTACTGTGCCGATGGGGCTTTACCCCACCCGACCCCGCTTCGCGGGGCCACCCTCCCCGTAAAGGGGAGGGATGGGGGTGCGGCATGATCGTCGGTCACAGACGCAAGGCCGTCATGGCTTCACGTTTCGGTTCTCGCCTCTACTGCACATCCGGCTCCTCCCGCTTCACCCGCTTGATGCGGAGAAAGCCCTTGCGGATCGACCAGCGCAGCAGGCGCCGCTCCAGACGGCCGGCTGCGGGGATGTGCGGGGCGATGATCGCGAGGCCGACGGGGAACATCCAGAGCCCGAAGACGGGCAGA
Organism: Methylocystis sp.; assembly: GCF_051061225.1. Lineage (GTDB taxonomy): Bacteria > Pseudomonadota > Alphaproteobacteria > Rhizobiales > Beijerinckiaceae > Methylocystis. The sequence goes on along the minus strand of NZ_JBPFEB010000122.1, from coordinate 83,431 downwards.
ATGCTCAGAAAGCCGCCAATGATGAAGAGCGCGCCCACAGGCACGGCGACATGGGCGGGCGCGTTGCGCATGCGGGCGATCACGCCGCTCTTGCAGAGGTTCGCCATATCCGGCCGATGCTCCTTTCCTGCGCGTCGCCCGTTCCGCTGACGCGCGCCGTGGTTTATATGGAAGGCGTAGGTTTAGCGAGGAAAATATGGCGACACAGGCGGCTCCCTCCAAGCTCATCAAAGGCGCGACCGGCGACTGGGAAGTCGTCATCGGCATGGAAATACATGCTCAGGTGACGTCGAACGCCAAGCTCTTCTCCGGCGCGTCGGCCGAATATGGCGGCGCGCCCAACGATCATGTTTCTCTGGTCGACGCGGCCATGCCCGGCATGCTCCCCGTGATCAATGAGGAATGCGTCAAGCAGGCCGTTCGCACGGGGCTCGGCCTGGAAGCGCAAATCAACCATCGTTCGGTCTTCGACCGGAAGAATTATTTCTACCCCGATCTGCCGCAGGGCTATCAGATCTCCCAGTACAAGCATCCGATCGTGGGCGAAGGCGCGGTCATCGTGGACGTTTCCCCCACGGAGCGCATCACCGTCGGCATCGAGCGTCTGCATCTCGAGCAGGACGCCGGCAAGTCGCTGCATGATCTCTCGCCGGGCGAAAGCCATGTCGACCTCAATCGCAGCGGCGTCGCGCTGATGGAGATCGTCTCGCGGCCCGACATGCGTTCCGCCGAAGAGGCGCGCGCCTATGTCACGAAGCTGCGCGCGCTGCTGCGCTACATCGGCTCCTGCGACGGCAATATGGAGCAGGGGTCGCTGCGCGCCGACGTCAATGTGTCGGTGCGCCGTCCCGGGGCGCCGCTCGGCACGCGCTGCGAGATCAAGAATGTCAACTCGATCCGCTTCATCGGACAGGCGATCGAGGTCGAGGCGCGCCGTCAGATCGGCATTCTCGAAGACGGCGGCAAGATCGATCAGGAGACGCGCCTCTTCGATCCCGGCAAGGGCGAGACGCGGTCCATGCGCTCGAAGGAAGAGGCGCACGACTACCGTTATTTCCCCGATCCCGACCTGCTGCCGCTCGAGTTCGACCAGGCTTACGTCGACGCGCTGAAAGCCGAGCTGCCGGAATTGCCGGACGCCAAGCGCGCGCGTTTCATCGCCGAATACGGCCTGCCGCCCTATGACGCGGGCGTGCTGGTCATGGAGCGCGCGAGCGCCGACTTCTTCGAGGAGACGGCGAAGGGGCGCGACGCGAAGCTTGCGGCCAATTGGGTCATCAACGAACTCTTCGGCCGGTTGAACAAGGAGGGTCTGGAGGTCACGCGTTCGCCGGTCTCGGCGCAGGCGCTCGGCGCGATCATCGACCTCATTTCGAGCAACGTGATTTCCGGCAAGATCGCGAAGGATCTGTTCGAGATCGTCTGGATCGAAGGGGGCGATCCGAAGGAGATCGTCGAGACGCGCGGCATGAAGCAGGTGACCGACACGGGCGCCATCGAAGCCGCGATCGACGCCGTCATCGCCGCCAATCCCGACAAGGTCGAGCAGGCCAAAGCGAAGCCCACCATGCTCGGTTGGTTCGTCGGTCAGGTGATGAAACAGACCGGCGGCAAGGCGAATCCGCAGGCCGTCAACGACCTGCTGAAGAGCAAACTGGGCATCTGATCGCAGCCCTGTCTTGCCCATTTTTACGAATCAGAACGGCCCGGGAGTGCGCGATTTTCATGTCGCCCACCCCCGGGCCGAAGTTTTTTTCACTTTTTGCGGCGGCTGCGCACAATTTTTTTTCATCGTGTCGAAACCGCGTCAGTCTGTCTCCGACATTCCGCCGCGGCGCTCCGCGGAAGGCGCGGCGCGATGCGGAAAGCGTGAAGCGAAGCATGGCGCGCGCCTGTGTCGCGCCGCGCGCGCGACGAGGAGAAGGCGCTCGTCACGCGCCTTGCGCGCCGATCTGTGAGCCTTGCTCGATTCACAAGAAAAACAAACAATTGACGTGCGCCTGACGATGTCTTCGACGCGCTGACTCAGCCAGCGCCGTCAGCCGTCGGACGGTTGCAAGACGCGTTCGTCGCCGCATGAAGTCTCGCGTGCGCTCCGGCAGGATCAAAAGCATTCGCGCATGTCGCGGACAGCATCCGCGCGCCGTCTTCTTCTTTGTCGACGAGGCAATGAGAGGAGAACCGGCGCGTTGAAATGCTTGCTTTTCGCGCAACGCCACTTGAACCGGTGGTTAACCACGTTACGCTAGTTGAGCGTATTGTCGGTCGACCATAGTTCCGGCAATTCGGATCAAGGGGACTTATTATGGCGAGAGCTACAACAAAGCGTAAGCCGGCCAAGAAGGCGGCGGCGAAGAAGGGCGCGCGTAAAACCGCGACCAAGAAGGCGGCGACGAAGAAGCGCGCGACGAAGAAGACGGCCACAAAAAAGGCCGTGCGCAAGACCGCGACGAAGAAGACCGCCGCCCGCAAGACCGTTCGCAAGGCCGCGACCAAGAAGCGCGCCGTGACGAAGAAGGCGGCGACGAAGAAGCGCGCCACCAAGAAGACGACCGTGAAAAAGGCGACCGCCAAGAAGCGCGCGCCGCGCAAGGTGAAGGTGGCTCCGCCGGTCACGCCGGGCGAGGGCGCCTGAACAAGGGCGCGTTCGCCATGCGTGATCTATGGGTCGCGCGTCGTGATTGCGCTCCGCGCATCTGTTCATCGCCCGGGGAAGCGCCTGCGCGGCGCGCCTCGGGCGGACTTGCTCAAGGGGTTCCCGCCCCGGGCGCTTTCGGTTCCGAGGGCCCGCTCTGCCGCGTCAGACAGCCCGTCGCGAATTCGCGCCACGTCGGCAGACCGGCCGTGGACTTCCGCTTCATCTGATCCCATTCATTGGCGCAGGCGCGCATGCGCTCGCGTGACGCGCGTGGCAGCATGGGCGGCGGAACGGACGTGTCCAGCGGCGGGAGCGGCGGCAAAGCGCGCGGCTGGGCTGGAACGTCGGCGCCTGGAGCCGTCGTTGCGGGCGGCGACGGAGATGGCGCCGGCGTGCGCGGCTTCGCGGCGCTTCCCGGCGCGCCGGCCGGTTTTTTCGCGGGCTTCAAATCCTGAGAACCGCCGCCCGGCGTGGACGGCTCCGGCTTCTTCGCAGGGGCTTTGGGTTTCGCGGGCGCCGCGCGGGGAACGGGCGGCGTCGCCTGAACTTGCTGCTGCGCGGCGGCGGGCGCAAGCGTCATGGCGCAGACGCCGGCGAACAGCCGGGCGGCGAGAGCGGCGAATGACGAGCGTTCGCCGGCGATGATCATCTTTCTGGTTTCCTTCACGAGCGGAACGGGGCGCGCCCTATCTTTATAACGCGCCGCGCGGCGGAGTCGAAAGGCGCCGGCGCGCATGCTAAGCGTCCGCGAAAAGGAGGCTTGAATGACGGACATGCAGACTTCATCTGCGGGGCTGGGGCTCGTGCAGCGACCCCGGCGCAACCGCAAGAGCGACTGGTCCCGCCGTCTTGTGCGCGAAACCGCCCTCGATGCATCCGACCTGATCTGGCCGCTTTTCCTGATCGAAGGCGAGGGGCGCCGTGAGCCTGTCGGCTCCATGCCCGGCGTGTTCCGCTTTTCGATCGACGTCGCGGCGGAAGAGATCGCGCGCGTGGCGGCGCTCGGCGTTCCGGCGGTCGCGCTCTTTCCCAACACCGATCCCCGGCTGCGCGACGAAAAGGCCAGCGCCGCGCTCGATCCGGAAAATCTCGTGTGCCGCGCCTGCCGCGCCATCAAGGCGACGACGCCGGACATCGGCGTCATCACCGACGTCGCGCTCGATCCCTACACGAGCCACGGCCACGACGGGCTGCTGCGCGGCGACGAAATCCTCAACGACGAAACGGTGGAGGTTCTCGCCCGTCAGGCCGTGACGCAGGCGCGCGCGGGTTCCGACATCATCGCGCCCTCGGACATGATGGATGGCCGCGTCGGCGCCATTCGCACGGCGCTCGACGCCGCCGATTTTCAGAATGTTCAGATCATGAGCTATGCGGCGAAATATGCGTCGGCCTTCTACGGGCCGTTCCGCGACGCCATCGGCACGAACAAGACGCTGCGTGGCGACAAGCGCGCCTATCAGATGGATCCCGCGAACACCGACGAGGCGCTGCGCGAGGTGGCGCTCGATCTGGAGCAGGGCGCGGACATGGTGATGGTGAAGCCGGGCATGCCCTATCTCGACATCATTCACCGCGTCGCCGAAACCTTCCATGCGCCGACCTTCGCCTATCAGGTGTCGGGCGAATACGCCATGATCATGGCGGCGGCGCGCAATGGCTGGCTCGACGAGGAGCGGGCGATGATGGAGAGCCTGCTCGCCTTCAAACGCGCCGGCGCCTCGGGCGTGCTCACCTATTTCGCGCCACGCGCGGCGGAGCTGCTGCGGGGGGAGATGTAAGGGGCCTCATTGTCCTGGCGGCTTGCCCCTCACCCAACCTCTCCCCGCAAGCGGGGAGAGGAGCAGGATGCGGCTGCGGATCGCGAGCCGTCCCCCTCTCCCTGGAGAGCGGGGAGAGGGCGGGGTGAGGGGCAAGGCCACATCACGCGAGATCAACGTCCTTCGCTTCCCAGCGTCCCGACCGTTTCGAGCCACTTCTCCGCGGTCTCGCGCCCCATGCCCTTCACCGAACCGATCAGCGTGGCGCGCACCGGGCGCACGCCCGCATAGTTGAGCACGTTGCGTTTGAGATTGCGCAGGCCATGCGCGAAGAAGAAGAAGCGGTAGACCGGCGCGGGCATGCCCATCGTCACGATGACGCGGGCGCTCTTCCCCTTGAGCAGCCCCTCGGGCAGGCGGCCGTCACGGTAGCGGAGGGCAAAGCCGGGCCGGAACGTCTGCTCGATAAACGCCTTGAACAGCGCCGGCGCGTCGCCGAGCCACAGCGGATAGATGATGACCCAGTGATCCGCCCAGCGCAGCGTCTCCTGCGCGTCGGCGATGGCGGGCGGCGGCGCGCCGCGCTCGAACTGCGCCTGATTGCGGATCAGGGGGAACTCCAGCGCCGCCACGTCGATGCGCCGCGCCTCGTGTCCAGCCTTCGCCGCGCCGGCCGCGTACGCTTCCGCCAGCGCCCGGCAGAAGCGTTCGGGCGCCGGATCGGGGTGCCCCTGAATGATCGCAATACGGCTGGCCATCGATACGCCTCTCTGTGTGCCTGATCTGTAAGTGGCGCAGCGGCCCCGGCGGCGCAACAGGATCGGCGCGCTCCGGGCCCGGCTGCGACACTGCGGCAGAGCGGGGCGGCTGGCGCGAAGATCGGCGGGACGGGTTTGCCGGGGTGGACAAATACCGCCTAGCGTGGTTTGCCTTCCCCACGGCGGCGGCGCTTCGGCGACGCCGGTCAAGGTCCTTTCCGGTTTTCTGCCCCGACGATGAATCGACGCCTCCTCCTTCCCGCCGTTTTGACGGGGCTGGCCCTGACGGCGCCGGCGCGCGCCGACTTTCGCCTGTGCAACAACACGAACACGCGCATCAGCGTGGCCATTGCCTATACGGACGGAAAAAGCTGGCTGTCCGAAGGGTGGTGGAACCTGCGCCCGACCGCCTGCGAGACGCTGCTGCGGGGGCCGCTCGCCGCGCAGTTCTATTACGTCTATGCGATGGACGAGCGCGGCGGCGAGTGGAAGGGCAAGGCCTTCATGTGCACCCGCGACCGGGAGTTTCGAATCGACGGACGCGAGGACTGTTTCGCGCGCGGTTACGACCGGACGGGTTTCTTCGAGATCGACACGGGCCGGGACGCCAAAAGCTGGACGGTGCAGCTCACCGACCCGAACGCGCCGGCGCAATGACAGCGGAGCCGTGCTATAGCGTCGGCTCCGAGAAGAGGATTTGGGAACGAATATGAGAAGGCTCAGGCGCGTCAAGATTATCGCCACGCTGGGACCGGCGACAGTCGACAAGGCGGTCATCGCCGGGCTCGTACGCGCGGGCGCCGACGTGTTCCGCATCAATATGAGCCACACGGACCACGCCGGGCTCGCGTCCTATGTCCGCATCATTCGCGAGATTGAAGCGGAGATGTCGCGCGCCATCGGCATTCTAGTCGATCTTCAGGGACCGAAGCTGCGCATCGGCGCTTTCGAGGAAGGCTCGGTGCATCTGCGCAAGGGGGACGTCTTCGTCTTCGATTCGGACCCCAAGCCCGGCGACGTCACCCGCGTGCGCCTCCCGCATCCCGAGATTTTGGCTGCGCTCAAGGTGGGCGACACGATTCTCATCGACGACGGCCGCGTGCGGCTGCATGTCGTCGAGGCCGCGCCCGAGCGCGCCCATGCGGTGGTCGATGTCGCGGGCCGGCTGTCGAACCGCAAGGGCGTGAGCCTGCCGGACACGGAAATTCCGATCACCTCCATGACCACCAAGGACCGCGCCGATCTCGAGGCGGCCCTCAAGGAGGGCGTGGACTGGGTGGCGATTTCCTTCGTGCAGCGTCCCGAGGACGTGATCGAGGTCAAGCAGATCACCAAGGGCCGCGCGCTGGTGATGGCGAAGATCGAGAAGCCGCAGGCGATTCATCGTCTGGAGGAGGTCATCGAGGTCTCCGACGCGCTGATGGTGGCGCGCGGCGACCTTGGCGTCGAAGTCCCGCTGGAGCGCGTGCCCGGCCTGCAAAAGCGCATCAACCGCTCGGCGCGCCGTCTCGGCAAGCCGGTGGTGATCGCGACGCAGATGCTGGAGTCGATGATCCTGTCGCCGCTGCCGACGCGCGCCGAAGTCTCGGACGTCGCCACCGCCGTCTTCGAGGGCGCCGACGCCGTCATGCTGTCGGCGGAGAGCGCCGCCGGCCAATATCCGCAGGACGCGGTGGCCACCATGAGCCGCATCGCGGAAGAGGTCGAAACCGACTCCTTCTACCGCTCGATCATCAACGCGCAGCGCGGCGAATTGCCCAACCCGACCTCGGCCGACGCCATCGCCGTCGCCGCGCGGGACATCGCGCAGACCTTGCATTGCAAGGCGATCTGCGCCTGGACCTCATCCGGCTCGACGGCGCTGCGCATCGCGCGAGAGCGCCCGCAATCGCCGATCCTGGCGCTGACGCCGAAGCGCGATACAGCGCGCCGCCTGGCGCTGGTCTGGGGCGTCCATGCGCTCGAGACGCGCGACGCGGTGGACATCGAGGACATGGTCAAGCGCGCCTGCGAAAACTCGAAGATCGAGGGCTTCGGCGAGGATGGCGACCGCGTCATCATCGTCGCCGGCATGCCCTTCGGCTCCCCGGGCGCGACCAACATGATCCGCATCGCCCACGTGGGCGAGGACGTGCGGCAATCCGGCGAGGCGCCGTAAGCAAGGCGGCCGGGCATTGGCCCGCCGCAATCTCCCGCCGCAAAAGTCAGGACCCACAGCCAGAGCGATACATTGACCGCCTCGCTCGCCGCAGCTTTCCTAGCGCAGGTTTGTTGACGGCAGGGGGGTTCAATGTCCGATGGTGTTCCTGGTCGCCTGCGCGCCCGTTCGGCTCCGCCCATTCTGGCGGACGCCCGGACGGGTCACATTGGCCAGCAGCGGGTCGGGCGCACGGGGCGCGGCGTGGCGGTCACCGTTCTGGACCCCGGCTCCCAGCCGCGCGCCGAGGTTCCCCCGCGGCCCGACGCGCGGCCGCTCGGCGAACGGAAAGCCAGCATCCGCAACCTCCCCAAGAGGCTGTCTCTGGAAGAGAGCGCCAATGGCCTCAAGGCGCTCGTCGGGAAGTCGATCGACCCGCAGGTGTGTGACCTCTATGCGGATGTGATCCAGTTCAATCATCTCGGTCAGATCGTCGGCCTTCGTGGGAAACCGCTGACCAACGCCGATCTTGAAAAGCTCCAGAGCAGCGTCGTCAGCGACCTGGGCCCCACCAACCGGCCGGGCGAACGCGGCGCGCCCAGGATCGAAACCGAAATCATCTTCGATTTCATTGCTCAGTTGCAGGACGAGGCGCAGAAGAGCGGAGACCCGGACGGCCTTCTGGCGCTCCACGGCAAGACGTTGAAAGAACTCTGGTTCCAGGGCGCCAATGGCCGAACTACTTGCGCGGCGCTGCGATCCGCTGAAGCCGCCCTGCGGGAACGTCATCCTGAGCTTGCCAGCTTCGCGGGAAAGCTTGCGGAAGAAGCGTCCGCGAAGAAGTTCCATACCCAGCGCCAGGACAACATTCTGGCGCGGCGCTTCGAGACAGAGGTCGTGAAACTGCTGGTCCTGAAGCCGCCAAAGGCCGCTCTGAAGGCTGCCGATGCGGTTGGGAAGAGAGTCTGTATTGACGTCGAGACGAAGATACCGGCCGGCCGCAAAGGCGATCTTGTCTGGGCGGAAATGGCGCAGAAGCTCGACTCTCTCAATCGTCCCTATGTCGTCGAACTGCCGAGCGTGCAGAAGTTCATATCTACTCCGTCCCGGTTCAGATTCTGGAGCATGATGTGCTCCAATCAAAACGGCTTCGACATCATAAAGGTTAACTGGATCTCTGGCGTGGTGAAGGATTTCGTCGACCTGCCGTGGGTCGGGGAAGGTATGGAATTCTATAGGAACGTGATCGTCCCGGCGCGTTCAGCGACGCATTCCGTGCTCTCGACAGGCGTCGCGATGATGCCCCGATTCCGCAAAGACCTCGGCAAGGATATCGACCGTCTGATCTCCGATTACGGAGACATCCCGCCCCTCGTCGCATTCGGTGCGACTCTGGACGGCGCCCAGTTGGATTTTGCCAACGGGGACACAGAGGTGCAGCAATGTCTCGGTGCTCTTGAGGCATTGCGCAGGGAGTTTCGCCAGGAAAGAGACGCTCTGCGTCAGGACAACGCTCCCCCCGAGGCGCTGCAGTTGCTTGCGGCGGGTTTCGAGAAGCGGAACGCCGAGCTTCGTGAGGGCGCGAAAAATGCGCTGGTCAAAGCCGCGAGCGATCTCAAAGCCAATCTGGCGATGTGGGGTTTCTCGGCGGAATCCTCGACAAGACGGCGACGAAATATCTGAAGCGGCTGGATGCTGAGTTGGCGGACGCCCTGGAGGAAGTCGAACGCTATGCGGCGCTGTTGTCGCTGGTCGAAGTTGCCATGGACATCGACAAGAAGAATCCCTCGCCCATTAAAACCCGGGACTTCGGCACATTTCTGCCGTATCAGGGCCGGCCCGATTTCCCGGGCCGAGGAACCTGGCCCAAGCGGCTGGCGCTGCAGACCTATCTGCATATCGACGTTGACAAGCCCACGGATTTCGAGCGGTCGGGGCTCCTTGCCAACAGATACTTCGCGACCGGGGCGTCGGGCACGATGATTCTCCTCATAAACGCGTATCGACACGCCCGGAGAGAGGCGCGCAAGACCAACGAAATCCTCAACATCGGCGACGCGTTCCTCGGCGCGCTGATATATCTGACGTTCGACGGAGGGCACTCCTTCTCGGAGTCGTTCGGGACGCTCGCCGCTTTCGTGCAATATCTGAACGAACGTTCCAGATCGAATCCGGACGCGAGCCGGCTGGCGGCAGAAAATCTCGATGCTTTCGTCCTGAATTACCGCGATCTCGAACTCGCGGATTATGAGGCGAGCACGGAGACGCAACAGGCGGTGCACGAGGCGCTGGAAGAGGCGTTCACTCGGACTTTGTCTGGATTCCGGGAGATGCGCCGGGAGAGAGGCGAATGAGCGAAACGTCCTGATCAGCCGCCCGCCACTCCATCATGACGGTCGCGCGGCCGGAGAGCGTATTCGCGCCGCGACCCACCTGCGTGAAGCCGGCGCGCTCGTAGAAGCGAATGGCGCGCATGTTGTCGGCGTTGACGTCGAGCCGCACGACGCCGGGCGAGACGGCGCGGGCCGCCGCCATCAGCCGCGCGCCGCATCCATCGCCCATATGGCCCGGAGCGACGCAGATCTGGTCGAGCCAGCCCGTCTGCGGGTCGATCACCACGAATCCCGCGATTTCGGCAGGCTCGCCGGCGAAAAGGCAGAGCGTCATCGCGCCATCCGCCTCCAGCCTCTCGACCTGCCGTGTCAGCCAGCCCCGGCGCGCGTCGAAATCAATGTCGGGATAGGTCGCGCGCCAGGAGTCGACCCAGAGATCGAGCAGGGCGGGCCAGTCGGCGTCGGCGCGCCGGCGCAGGAGCGGGGAGGGCGACGGAAGCGCGGGCGGGGGGCTGGGCGCGGCGGCGAGCATGGTCACGCCTTCCGCATGACGTCGAGCAGCAGGCGATGGATGGTCTCGTTGCCGGCGCAGACTTCGCCCCTGGCGAGCATGTCGGAGCCGCCCGCGAGATCGGTCACGAAGCCGCCCGCCTCGCGCACCAGCACGATGCCGGCCGCAACGTCCCAGGAGTTGATCCCGCGCTCCCAATAGCCGTCGAAACGGCCGCAGGCGACCATGGCCAGGTCGATGGCGGCGGCACCCATGCGGCGGATGTTGCCGATCTTGGCCATGCCGGCCGCGAGTTCGCGCTTGAAGGATTCATGGTCCCGGGCGCGGGCGAGCGGCGGGATGCCGCAGGCGACCATGGACTCGGCTAGAGACCGGCGCGCGGCGACGCGCATGCGGCGGTTGTTGAAATAGGCGCCCTGGCCCTTCTCGGCGACATACATCTCGTCGATCGCGGGATTGTAGATCAGCCCGGCGACAAGCTGGCCCTCGCGCTCGAGCGCGATGGAGACGGCGAAGACCGGAACGCCGTGAAGGAAATTCGAGGTGCCGTCGAGCGGGTCGATGTGCCAGGTGTGGCTCTTGTCGGAGCCTTCGACCACGCCGCCTTCCTCGAGCCGGAAGCCATAGCCCGGCCGGGCCTTGGAGAGCTCTTCGAACAGCGTCTTCTCCGCGCGCTTGTCGGCGGCGGTGACGAAATCGCCCGGCCCCTTCACCGAGACCTGCAGATTCTCGACCTCTCCGAAGTCGCGTTTCAGGCCGCGGCCCGCCTTGATGGCGGCGGCGGTCATGACATTCATCAACGCGGAACGAATCATTCGGAAAGGCCTCGGGGAGAGAAGGGAAGAGGGTTCAAATGCCTCCGGGGCGTCCGCGCGTCAAGCAGCGCGGCGCAAGGGACAGGATTTAACGGAATAGTTAGGATTTTCCTTAAACTTTCGTCCCGTTTCACGGGAGCCCCGCATGGCGCATGTCGATTTGCATTTCGGAGCCAACGCCCGCCGTCGTCCATCCGCCGCCCCGCGTGGCCCATTGGCTCCGTTGCGCGACAAGCCCCAACCGCAGGGCGCGGCCAATCAGCGCCCGGAATTCTGCCGCATCGACGCCGGCCAGGTGATCCGCGCCCTCTGCCTCCTGCTCCTGTGCCTCGGCTGCTCCTTCCTGCCGCGCGGCGAGAAACTGCCCGCGCAAGGCGCGGTGGTCGAAGCGGCCCAGCTCAAGCTCTGACCTTTCCCTTCTTATCCGACTCCGAACAGCGGGAGCCCGGCGCGGCGCGGCGGCGCACGCCCGTGCGTTAACCATATATTTACGATGTGGACATAGCCTTGCAATCAGTCCAACGAGTTGGGCTCGAGTGGCCTCTTCTTCTCCACTCGTCCTTGATGCCTCCCTGTCACGACCTAGAGAGCCGCTTTTGCGGCTCTTTTTTTTGACGTCAGCTCTGCCTGAGTTAAGGTTAAAAAACGGCTAAGCGCGCGCGCCGGGCCGAGGTGCGCTACTGTCTCTCTGTATCGAGTTTGCCGGCGTCGTCCGGCCAAAGCGTGAGCGTGGCATGGGTCGTTTGAATGATAGTCCGGGCGAGCAGGGCCAGCCCGTTTCCTTCGTCGAGAAGCTCGCGGCTTCCGAGGCGTTCGGCGCAATGTTCAAGGAAGGCATGGGGCTCGTCGAAGACGCCGCCGCCTATCTGGACGGCGCCGGCCGGGAGGAGGCCAAGATTCTGGCGCGCGCCGAGGCGCTGGCCTACGCCGCAGAGAGCATGCGCCTGACGACGCGCCTCATGCAGATCGCGTCATGGCTCCTGCTTCAGCGGGCGGTCAATCAGGGCGAGCTCACGCGCAGCCAGGCGGCGAGCGACCGTCACAGGGTCAAGCTCCAGCAGCAGGAGCTCGCCTCCGCGCCCGACATGTTCGAGCGCCTGCCGGAGCGGCTGCGCGAATTGGCGCTGCATTCCTTGCGTCTCCAGTCGCGGATCATCCATCTCGACCAACTGATCTATTCCGGGCCGGAAGCGGTCACGGCGCAATCCACCCCGGCCGCGAGCCCGGTTCAGGAGCAACTGGAGCGGCTGCGCGACGCCTTCGCCCGGTAAGCGCCGGGCCACTCGAAGCCCCCCTCTCGCCGCGACGCCGGGGAGAGGGGAGGAGGGCGGCGCGAGTCGCTTTCGGGCAAAAAAACGCCGGAGCGGCGGCCGCTCCGGCGTTTTTCTTTTGGATTGTCCGGCGTCTTACTTCTTGCCGAAGCTCAGGCCGCCAAAGCGGGAGTTGAAGCGCGAGAGGCGGCCGCCGCGATCGAGGAGCTGGGTCGAACCACCGGTCCAGGCCGGATGCGTCTTGGGGTCGATGTCGAGGTTCATCGTGTCCCCTTCCTTGCCCCAGGTCGAGCGCGTCATATACTCGGTGCCGTCAGTCATCACGATCTTGATCGTGTGATAATCGGGGTGGATTTCCTTTTTCATCGAACGCGTCCTTCCTGCGATCTGAAACAGCCGCGACCCCGGGGACGCCTGACGGCGCGGGGCGGCCGGTTGAATTGCCGATTTGGCTGCGCTCATAGCGCAACGCGCCCCGTTCGGCAAGGTCGCTTCATGCGCAATCGCGCCAGCGGCGCCGTCCCGCGTCACGCCGAAAGCGCGTTCTCCGCCGGGGCGAGCCCGTCCTCGATCGCCTCGGTGACATAGGCGTAGAGAGCGAGGTCCTCGGCGAGGAAATCGTTGACGACGCCGATTCTGGACAATGTCTGCGCAAGCGCGCTGACCGCCGGGTAACGCACCGGCTCCTCGTCCCCCAGAACATTCTTCCCCAGAGCGCCCGCCAGCAGGTCGCGAAACAGCGGAAAGCATTCGCGCACGCCGATCACGTCGAAGCCCGCCAGCTTCTGGAGGGCCTGGGTGACATTGGCCCGGCGCGGCGGCTCGCCCACCTCGCAGCCGAACACGCGCGTCATCGGGCTCATCAGCTCCCGCCGCTGCGTTTCCGTGGCGCCGCGAAAAGCCGCGGTGAGGCCCTTCGGGTCCCTGAAGGGAAGGTCGCGGGCGAAGTCGATCAGGCTGCGCAGGCCGTGCGCATAGTGATCGAGCGCCTCGCGGTCCGCCTCCTGGGCGAGGTAATTGAGGAAATAGAGCCGCTCCGCCAGCTCTTCACACGGCTCACGCAGGAGCGCGCAGCGCAGGAAGCCCCTCTCTCTCAGGAGATCGTCATAGCGCACGACATGCGAGCGGCCGCTCATGACGACCGATTGGGCGCCCGGATTGACAATGCAGGCGATGGTGGTTTCCGCGCCATTGCGCTCTGCGTGCTGATAGCTGAGCGAAAAGTAGCGCCCGAGTTCGTCCAGCAGGCGGCGTTGCGGAAGCACGGAGCAATCGAACAGGAAAAGCCTTTTCAGGAGATCCCTGTCCGGCGCGAAGCGCCGGTAGATGGGGAGGCGCGTGTCGGCCTCCAGAATCTCGAGGTCCATCAGCGTCGGCAGGTCGGGGACCCGGTCGGCGGTGATCAGGAAGCCGCAGACCCCGGTCAGATGATAGCCCGCGTCGGCGACGTCGCGTCGCATCACGCTTCCGGGAATTTCGACCTCGTCCCGCCCCGGGACGGCGACAATGACGCTCGGGGACAGCGACGGATTGTCCGGGGAGAGCCAGCCAGAGATCGTGTCGCCGCTGTCGATGTCGATCGAGAATCGCATTCAGGCCATTCCGGCAAAGGGGGTCGGGAGCCTGCGAAGCTCCGCCCGGCGGCTAGCCTAAAGGATTTGTGGACAAGCTCAAGGCGCCTGTCTCAGGCCGCCAGCATCCGCTGCACTTCGGTCACCAGGTCGCGCAGATGGAAGGGCTTGGAGAGAATCTTCGCCTGACGCGGGGCCTGATTGTCGGGGTTGAGCGCGACGGCGGCGAAGCCCGTGATGAACATCACCTTGATGTCCGGGTCGAGCTCGGTGGCGCGGCGCGCCAGCTCGATGCCGTCCATCTCGGGCATGACAATGTCTGTCAACAGCAGTTCAAAGGGCTCGACGCGCAACTGATCGTAGGCGGCGAGGCCATTGTCGAAGGAAGCCACGGAAAAGCCCGCCTGCTGGAGCGCCTTGACCAGAAAACGGCGCACGTCGTTGTCGTCTTCCGCCAGCAGGATCTTTGCCGTCATCCGCTCGTTCATCGTCATCCTCGCAGGTTTTCGCCTCATACAGACGCAGCTTCGTAAATATCAGGTGAAACTTCCGGCGCGTCACGTTAACTTAGGCCATTGCAGAGCAGAATTGCGCAAAGCTTGCGACCAGACGCCGGGCCACGGGGCCGGCATGGGCAAGGCAGGGCGACCGGATGACTGGTGAATCAGGGCGCGGCGAGACACCCCCGCCGGCGGAGAGCGAATTTTCTCCCCCCTTCGAGGTGATCGAGCCGGGGGAATTGACCTCGCCGCTCGTTTTTTCCTCGCCCCATTCGGGCCGGGTCTATCCCGAGCGATTCCTCGCGGCCGCGAAGCTCGACGCCGCCTCGCTGCGGCGCTCCGAGGACGCTTATGTCGACGAGCTTTTCGCATCCGCCGGGGCGGTGGGGGCGCCGCTGCTGCTCGCGCATTTCCCGCGCGCCTATCTCGACCTCAATCGTGAGCCCTATGAGCTCGACCCCAAGCTCTTCGAGGGGCCGCTGCCGCAATTCGCCAATACCCGCTCGCTGCGCGTGGCGGCCGGGCTGGGCACGATTCCCCGTGTCGTGGCCGACGCGCGGGAGATTTACAGCGGCCGCCTTTCCGTCGATGAGGCGCTGCGGCGGATCGAGGCGCTCTACAAGCCCTATCACGCGGCGTTGCGCGGCCTGATGGAGCGGGCGCAGGAGCGGTTCGGCGTGGCGATTCTCGTCGATTGCCATTCCATGCCGTCGTCGAGCGCGCGCGAGCCGTCCATGTCCGGACGCGGCGACAAGCGCCGTCTGGATTTCGTCATCGGCGACCGTTATGGCGCAAGCGCCGCGCCCGGCGTCGTCGAGGGCGTGGAGGCCCGGCTGCGGGCGCTCGGCTATCAGGTGCAGCGCAACCGGCCCTATGCCGGTGGCTTCATCACCGAGCATTTCGGCCGGCCGGCGGCTGGCTGGCACGCCGTTCAGGTCGAGGTGTCGCGCGGGCTTTACATGGACGAGGCGACGTTGGACAAGAGCCCGCGCTTCGCGGCGGTCGCCGCCGATCTCGCCGAGGTGGTTTCCGGCCTCGCGCTGGACATTGAAACGGATAAGACTCTCGGCGGCCCGCGCCGGATGGCCGCCGAATAATCGCGGCAGCCGGCGGCTGGAGCAGGAATGACCGTCGTCGATTTCGAGAAATTCGTCGAAGACCTCGCGGAAGTGTCGGGCGACGCCATCATGCCCTTTTTCCGCACCGCCATCGCCGCGGACGACAAGGCCCATGGCGGCGCCTTTGATCCGGTGACGGAGGCCGACCGCGCCGCCGAGCTCGCCATGCGGCGACTCATCGAGCGGACCTTCCCCAACCACGGAATCATCGGCGAGGAGTTCGCCGCGCGTGGAGAGGACGCCGAATATGTCTGGGTGCTCGATCCCATCGACGGCACCAAGAGCTTCATTTCCGGCTTCCCGACCTGGGGCACGCTGATCGGTCTCTCGCATCACGGCCGCCCCTGTTACGGGCTGATGCATCAGCCGTTCACCCGCGAGCGGTTCCACGGCGACGGCGAGGCCGCGTTCTGGCGCGGCCCGGCTCGCCACGTCCGGGGCAAGGAGGAGCGGCGCAGGCTCGTCGTGCGGCCGTGTCCGCAGATCGGGCAGGCGACGCTGATGACCACCTCACCCTTGCTGATCGAAGAGGGATTGCGCGAGAAGTTCCATCGCGTGGAAGAGCAGGTGCGGCTCTCACGCTACGGCGGCGACTGCTACGCCTATTGCGCGCTGGCCGCCGGCCATGTCGATCTCGTTATCGAGGCCGGAGTGAAAAAATACGACATTTTCCCGCTGATCCCGATCATCGAGGGCGCGGGGGGCGTGGTGACGACCTGGGAGGGAGGTAACGCCTCCGAGGGCGGCGCCGTGATCGCCGCGGGCGACCGCGCGCTGCATGAGGCGGCGATGCGGATTCTCGCTGGATAATGGCGGCCGCCTTGCGCTAGCCCCGGCTCCCGGGAATGAAGGCGTCGAAGGCGCACCAGAATTGGGCGCGGCATTCGTCGCGCTCCATCAGCAGTTCATGTTCCGCCCCCGGCACATGGATCAGCGCGCCATTGTTGAGGTTCTGGGCGAAGCGCTCGATGGCGGCGTTGGAGACGATGCGGTCGCGCCCGACCGTGAAGCCCAGAATCGGCGTGCGGATCTGGCGCGCATATTCCGGCGCCTCGAAACGCTTCATGAGACGGAACGCCGCGTTGACCCAGCCGATCGTCGGATCGCCGATCACCAGATCCGGCGCCGCCGTGATGATGCGGGCGTTGCGCGCGAAGCGCACGGGATCGGTCGTCAACTTGTTGCCCTGGAACGGTCCTTCGAGAAAGGAGCGCCCCTTGCCGAAGGGAATGAAGCGGCCGCCAAGGCCCAGCATGTCCAGCGTATCGGCAAGCCAGCGCGCCCCGCGCGGGAAGCGGAGATTGTAAAGGTCGATCATAGGCGCGACCAGCGCCATCCGCTCGAAGGGCGGGCGGGTCTCATGGGCGAGGTCGAGCATGATGGCCGCGCCCATGGAATGGGCGAGGGCAAACCAGGGCTGCGGCCTCGGCGCCAGTACTTCGGCAAAAAAAACGTCGAGATCGCGCAGATATTGCGAGAAATCGTCGATGTGGCCCTTGCGCGGGTCGTCGAGCTCGCGCTCCGACCCCGCCTGGCCGCGCCAGTCGAGCGTCACGACGTCGAAGCCGCGCCCGCGCAGCTCTTCGATGGTCTCGAAATATTTCTCGATGAATTCATTGTGGCCCTGAAACAGCGCGACCGTGCCGCGCGGGCTCGAAGGGCAGGGGAATGTCGCGGCGCGCAGCGTGCGGCCGTCCAGCGTCCGCAACCGATGGAGGACGGCGCCAGCGGGGATGGGATTGTCCGGCGTCGCGACCAGTGCCCGCATATCGTCTCCGTGGCGCTCGAATCTCTGAAGGCGCGCAGGATAGAGCATTTTCGCGCAGGGCCGAACTGACTCCGCCGTCAGCGGCCGCAGAAGGCGGCGAGGCGGTCAGGCTCGGTAAAGTCCATCTTGCCCGCGACGATGGCCTCGACCGCGCCGGAGGCGTCGATGAAATAATGCATCGGCGTCACCACGCCGCCCTCGACGGTCTCGCCATAGAAGGCGCGCGCCGCTTTCGCCTTTGCCACGTCGTCGCGCGACGATCCGCCCACATGGTAGAACTTCCACGGCAGGCCGAAGCTTTTGAATTTGGCGAGATCCTTTGGATAATCCCCGGCGCGCGCCGAGACGAAGACGATGTTCCACTGTCGCGGACAGGCTTTGGCGATGGCCTTGTAGCCGGAGACCTCGCCGAGGCAGTTCGGGCACCAATGCGCCCAGAGCGAAACCAGCGTCGGCTTGCCGCTCCCCATCAGCGCGTTGAGATCGAGCGGCGCGCCTTTCTCATCGACAAGCTCGACCTCGCGCAGCGAGGCTTTCATGTCCGCTTCCGTCACCTTGCGCTCCACCTGCATGCCGATGATGTCCGCAAACGCCGGCGCGGGCGGGACGACGAGGAGAAGCGTGAGAAGAACGCGGCGGGCGAGGTCTCGTTGTTCCATGGGCGCAAAAATCCGGTGGTGAGCGGGAGCCCCGATCCTAACGCAACGACGCCGTGTCGGGGAGAAAAGCGCGCGGCGAAGGGCGACGCGCTCGCGCCGCCCTTGTTCTCGATCATCAGAATTTCACCGTCATGCCGGCGACGAAGTTGCGGCCGATGCCCGGCACGGGTCCGTAGTTCAGGGGATTGTTCGTGACCCTGGCGAGGGTGAAGTAGCTGCCGCCGAGCGGCGGGAAATAGAGCTGGTCGAACAGATTCTCCAGCGCCAGATCGACGCGGATATTGCCCCATTCGTAAGCGGTGCGCAGATTGACCAGCGCATAGCCGCCGGTCATCAGCTCATTGCGCGCCAGGGAGACATGCGTCTTGTTGTCGACAAGCTGCACTTCCACGGCGCTGGACCAGCCGCCCAGACGATGCTCGATCGCGCCGCGCGCGTTGAGCGGCATGATGTGATAGAGACCGTCCGTCGTGCGGAAGTTGCGCGCGAGAATGTAGCAACTGAAGCCGGACATGCCGCAGGTCGTGTAATTGGGCATGTTGAAGTCCTGCCCGAAAGCGTAGTTCACGTTTCCGGTGGCGAAGAACTGGCCATAGTCCGGCGTTTCCCAGAGCTTGACCCGGCCCGACACGTCCACGCCGTAGATTTCCGCGCGGTGATTGAAGAACTGCATCCCGACGAAGGGAATGCCCGCGACGCCGCTGATATTCGTCCAGCGCTCCGCGTTGATGAAGTTTTCGATGTAGCTGTAGTAGGGGTTGACCCGCGCTTCCCAGTTTCCTTGCGGATCCCGCCACTCACCGGTGACGCCGAAGGTGTGCGCGACTTCCGGCTTGAGATTGATATTGCCGACATAGCCGTTGAGATCGCCGAACCAGTTGTTCATGGCCATGGCCATCGAGCTCACGCCCCAGGCATAGCGTTCGTAGAGATTGGGCGAGCGCGTCTTGCGCGAATAACCAAATTCATAGGTGCTGGCCTCATCCGGCTGGTAGCGCGCCTTGGCGACCATGTCGAAATTCACGTCGGTGCGGCCGTTGTATTGCGCGTTGAACATATTGGCGGCGACGGCGTCGGGGTTGTTCATGCCCATCATCATCATGCGCATGCCGCCCATGCCGCCGCTCATTCCACCGCCCATGCCGCCGCCCATGCCGCCGCCGCCCATGCTCATGCCCGGCATCGGAATTGGGTTGCGCCAGTCATAGGGCGCGACGGCGCCGGTGTTCATCCAGACGGTGTCGTTGCGCACGCCGAACAGCGTCGACCAGCGGGGCGACCAGGCGGCCTCCCATTCCGCGTAATGGCCGAGGCGATTGCGCTGGCCGTTGTTGATGTTCCAGTAGGTGAGCGGTCCCATCATCATGGAATTGGGGACCGGCTCCCACCAGTCGTTCAGATGAAAGCCGTGATACTCGCTGCCGAGCCGCAGGACGTCATGGCCGGAAATCTGGGTGAAGGGAATTTCCGTCTTGATCGCGTAGCCGTAGTCCTTGCCGATTGTGTTCATCGGCATGTTGGCGGGCTGCTTGTCCTGCAGGAAGCCCATCGTGTGGGAGACGTAATGATAGAAGGCGCGGGCGTCGACCGTGCCCCACTCATAGGCGCCGAGATATTTGGCGTCGGCCGTATAGGCGCGATTGCCGGTCATATCCATGCGCTGGTTGGGAAAGCCCTGATAGGGGATGTTCTCGATCGCGCCGCGCAGCGAGAACAGATGACCGTTGTTCTGATAGGCCGCGGTGACCGAATGCTGCTCGGAGATGAAATTCGTCGACAGAACCTTCTGATCGCCGCCGCCGGCATGATAGTCGGTCGCGCGCGACCAGGCGCCATTATAGAGCACGCTCCAATGCTCGGTCGCGACATTGGCCGTGCCGGAGACGGTGACGCCATTGTTGTTGGTGCGGAAGAAAGCGGAGATCGCGCCGGTCGCGAGAACCTGCTTGTCCGCCCCGAAGCGCAGGCCCTGGCCGTTGAAAGGCAGAAAGGGCGGATAGGGCGAGCCCAGCAGGAACGGCCCGGTCGGCGCGACGACCACGGCCGGCGCATTGGCGGGTGGCGCGAAGGCGGGCTGGCGCGGGGTCACGAGGATCGAGCCGCCGATCGAGTCGCCGCCCTTGCTGACCGGCATCACGCCGGACTGCACCTCGATCCTGTCGACATTGTTCGGGTCGATATAGGAGAGCGGCGGGTTCATGTGGTTGGCGCAGGCCGAGGTCGGCTCGACGCCGCCGATCATGATCTTCAGCCGGTCGTCGGCCATCCCGTGAATCGCCGGCAGGCGCGACACGCCGCCATTCTCGTACCAGCTCACGCCCGGCGTCCGTTCGAGCAGCTTCACGGTGTCCGCGCTCGCCGGACGCTCCGCGACGATTTGCTTCCTGTCGACGATGGTCGCGTCGGCGGACGGCTCCTGTTGCACAGGGGCGGCGGTCGGATTGGGCGCGCCCGTTGACGAGGCGCGGCGGGTGGCGGCGATGCGAATGTCGGGCAGGGGCGTTTGCGCCTGGGCGGCGCCAAGCAAAGCGAGGGCGATCGCGCCGGCGGAAACGCCGCGCGTCAGGTGGTGACGTGACATGACAAAATTCTCCCGATCCGCCAGTGACGGCGGTTAAGCGTTCGCGCGGGGGCCGCGCGTCAGAGTGAAGGCTTTTGGATCAGGAGAAGACAGGCGGCGCCCGCGCCGGATGCGCGGCGCGCCAGCGCACGACAGGAGTCGAGGCGGCGTCGGGCGTTGAGGCGATGGTCGCCGGATAGACGGTCGGCCGGGGATGTCCCGGCGCCCGCGCCTCGATCGCCGAAGCAAAAGCGCAGACAAGACAGGCCGCGCAATCGTGATGGGCGTCGGTCGCCGGAGCGGGCGCATGCGCGCTCGTCGATGGTTGGGCGGAGGGCGTTTCGCAAATCTGGCCGAGGAAGGCGAACGCCGATCCCGGACCCTGAGTCAGCGCAAGGGCCTGCGCTGCAATCAGCAGCGCCATCGCCAGCGCGCGCGCATGGGCGCCCCAGCCGGCAAAGCGCCGGCGGCGCCCCATCGCGCCGAAAATATGGCCTCCAAACAACCGCATGGCCAAATCTAGACGCCGTGAGGCGATTCCCGAAAGAGACCAACTCACAATATCAATGAATTGTAATTCGTGTGTCTTTTGCGCAACTTAGTTTGATATTCAGCAATGATTGGAACGCGCGTCCGGCGCCGTCTTCGCGGCGCGCGTTCCGGTTTGGCGATCAGATCGGCGACGGCAGTTTGTCCTCTTCGGCGAGATTGGAGAAGCGCGTCACCTCCGCCTCGAAGGCGAGGGCGACCGTGCCCGTCGGACCGTGGCGCTGCTTGCCGATGATGGCCTCGGCGCGGCCATGCGCGCGCTCCATCTCGGCCATCCAGTTGATGTGCTCTTCCGTGCCTTCGCGCGGTTCCTTGTTCTTCAGGTAATATTCTTCGCGATAGACGAAGAGCACCACGTCGGCGTCCTGCTCGATGGAGCCGGATTCGCGCAGGTCGGAGAGCTGCGGCCGCTTGTCGTCGCGCGATTCCACCTGACGCGAGAGCTGCGAGAGCGCGATCACCGGGACGTTGAGCTCCTTGGCCAGCGCCTTCAGGCCCGTGGTGATCTCGGTGAGTTCCTGCACGCGATTGTCGCCCCGCGACTTGGAGCCGGCGAGAAGCTGGAGATAGTCGACCACCAGCAGATCGAGCCCCTTCTGCCGCTTGAGGCGCCGCGCGCGGGCCACGAGCTGCGCGATGGAGATGCCGCCGCTCTGGTCGATGTAGAAGGGGATGCTCTGCATCTCGCGCGACGCCTGCACGATGCGCTCGAAATCGTCCTGATTGAGATCGCCGCGACGGATCTTGTAGCTCGGCACGCCGGACTGTTCGGCGATCACGCGGGTCGCCAATTGTTCGGCGGACATTTCGAGCGAGAAGAAGCCGACAATGCCGCCATTGATCGTCTTGTGCGCGCCGTCCGGTTCGACCTCGAATTGATAGGCCTTGGCGATGTTGAAGGCGATGTTGGTGGCGAGCGCCGTCTTGCCCATGCCGGGACGGCCCGCGACGATGATGAGATCCGACTTCTGCAAGCCGCCCATCTTCTCGTCGAGATCGACGAGCCCAGTCGCGACGCCGGAGAGATGGCCGTCGCGCATATAGGCGCTCGACGCCATGTCGATGGCGATGGTGAGCGCGTCCGAGAAACGCTGGAATCCGCCTTCGTAACGGCCCGTTTCGGCAATGGCGTAAAGCTTGCGCTCGGCTTCCTCGATCTGCGCGCGCGGGCTGGCGTCGACGGGAGAATCGAAGGCCGTATTGACGATGTCTTCGCCGATGCTGATCAGTTCGCGTCGCGTCGCCAGATCGTGAACGATGCGGCCATAGTCTTCCGCATTGATGATGGTCGTCGCTTCGGCCGCGAGGCGCGCGAGATAGGCCTGAATCGTCACGCCCGCCGGCAGCTCGATGTCGGCCAGAAAGGTCTTCATCGTGACGACGGTAGCGAGCTTGCCGGCCCGGACGAGCTGGCTGAGCGTCTCATAGATGCGCCGGTGCAGCTCTTCGGAGAAGTGCTCGGCGCGGAGAAAGTCGGAAACGCGGTCGAAGGCGTCGTTGTTAATGAGAATGGCGCCGAGCAACGCCTGTTCGGCCTCGATATTGTGTGGGGGCGTGCGATAGGCGGGCGTGTCGCTCTGCGCGACCTGAAAGACGCGCCGCTCCGCCAATTGTTCGATTGGAGGCATCGGTTCTCGTTACGAGTGAATGAAACGGTCCGGGGCTTTCTAACGCGACGCGGAAGCCGCCCGGAGCCAATGACATTCGCATGAAGAGACACGGCGCGCCAGAGGCGAGCGACCCCGGCGGTCAGGGCGGCAGGGTTGCGAGTCTTTTCCACAGCCACGGCAAAGATTCGCCGTCGGCCGCGTGAAACTGCTTGCCTGAGACAGAATCGCCGGGGCCTTGGCGAGACTGCCGGAATGAGGAGCGCGCAGGCAAAACAAAAAGCCTCCCGCAGCGAGACGCCGCGGGAGGCTTTTTCAATCCGTCGCTTGTGGCTCTTAGAGCTCCACGTCGCCGGCCTCGGCCAGCGCGGCGCCCACTTCCAGGCCGAGATCGTCCATCGACGTCTCCTCGCGGGCGAGAACCGACTCGCCGCGCGCCTGACGCTCGGCTTCTTCCTCGGAACGGGCGACGTTGACCGTGATCTTGACGTCGACTTCGGCGTGCAGATGCACCGGGACCGGGTGCAGGCCCAGCGCCTTGATCGGATGGGTCAGCACGATCTGGTTGCGGTTGAGCGAGAAGCCGCCGGCCGTCGCGGCCTCGGCGATGTCGCGCGTGGCGACCGAGCCGTAGAGATGGCCGCTCTCGCCCGCCTGGCGGATGATCACGAAGGTCTGGCCCTCGAGCTTCTCGGCGACGCCCTCGGCCTCCTTCTTGGCCTCGAGGTTGCGGGCCTCGATCTGGGCGCGCTGCGACTCGAAGTGCTTCTTGTTGGACTCGGTCGCGCGCAGCGCCTTGCCGCGGGCCAGGAGGAAATTGCGGGCGTAGCCGTCGCGCACCTTGACCGTTTCGCCCATCTGGCCGAGCTTGGCCACGCGTTCGAGCAGAATGACTTCCATTTTTCTTTTTCTCCGAGAGTTGGCGCCTTTGTCAGGAAAATCCGGCCAAAGTCAATCCGACTCCGCCGTTTTTTGCGGCTGATCAGGCGCCGCGGCCGACCTGCGGTCGCGATAGTTGAAGACTGTGTCGGCGCCGCCGAGCACGGCGAGAGGCACGATCGGCCAACCCAGAAGGCCGAGCATGAAATAGAGGATCGACAGCACCAGCGCGCTGGAGCGCGATCCGCGCACCCAGACATGGACGACCGCGAGGCCCTGAAGCATCAGCAGCATGCCCATGGTCGCCACGAGCACCAGCCCGATCGCGCCCGACGTCCCGCCAAACAGCGACAGGGCGACGCCGGACAGGAACAGACCGGCGACGGAGCGGGGCAGGCGGTAGTCCATGGCGATGTCCGGCCACTCTTTCGTCAGCAGGCCGGAGGCCCGGGCGATGAAGGCCCCGAGCCAGATATTCGCGATATGGATGAGGGCGGCGTAGCCGGCCAGAAAGGCGGGCACGGAGCGGGCGATGACGCCGGACAGCTCGGTCGGATTGGCGCCTTCCGGCAGTTCCTTGTCCCGCATCATGGCGTCGAGAATGAGGAAGGCGCGGGCGCGGATCGGGTTGAGGGCCTCGTCGAGGGAGCCGAAACTCACCGTCGCGACGACGAGCCAGAGAATGACGACGGCCGCCAGCGCCCCCGCAGCGGCCAGGCAGGCGGCGCTCGACACGTTGCGGGTGATGAAATCGCGCCCCTGGCGCGGCGCGCCCGAGGCGACATAGGCGGCCAGCCAGGCCGGCCCCGCCACGAGCAGGGCGTAGCCCATTCCGATGACCGGATGCACGGCGAACGATAGCACGATGGTCGCCGCCAGCGCGGCCGTCGCGCCATGGACGACGCCGAATCCGAGGGCGACGATCAGCAGGGGCAGGGGGGCGAGATGGGCGAAGATCAGGCCGCCGAAGCCGCCGCGCACGACGACGGCGCCGATGGCCGCCGCGGCGATGCCGCCGAGGACGGAAATGCCGATATTCTGGGGCGTGAAGACGCTCTTCTCGGGCACGACGATCAGCTTCCGGTCGGTTTCGCGGCCTGCCGGCGCAACCGCGCGGTCAAGCCAAAAAGCGCCGAAACGGCCTTTCGGCCGTCGGCGCGTGATGGGCTTCTACTCCGAAAGCCGCCTCGAGGGCAAGGGCGGCGCGCCTGCGGCGGGCCGCGCCATCGCCCCCGCCTCTTTTGGGCGCCTTGAAAAATAAGCCCCTCCCCACGAACGGCGCCCCTCCCGGGGCGTTTCAGACGCGAGACTTGCCCTGGGTTCCCGCGAACCGGGGCCGCACAGGAGACACAAGATGAAACCCGTTCTGACGGGCGCCCTTGCAGCGCTCGCCCTGGCGGCCTGCGCCCTTCCGGCCCTGGCCCACACCCAGCTCGTCGACTCCTACCCGGCCAACCGGCAGCTCGTGCTGAAGCCGTTGCACGCCATCAAGCTGGTCTTTTCGGGCAAGGCCGACGCGCTCTATTCGATCATCAAGCTCAAGGACAGCAAGGGCGAGGTCGTCGCCGAGACGACCCAGAAACATGCCTCCAAGGAGCTGATCCTTCAGACCCCCTCGCTCATGCCGGGCGATTACCACATCGTCTATCGGGTGCTCTCCATCGACGGCGACGTCATCGAGGGGAAGCTTGATTTCTCCGTGCACGGCCTGGAGGCGTAGGGTCACAGCTCCCGCAGTTCCGGCCCCGGAGGACGCGACAGCACGCGCCACGTGCCTGCAAGGCCCAGTCCGATGGTGATGGCGATCGTCGCCAGGACCGTCGCGGCGACCGCGCTGGGCGGGAAGACGAAGTCCACCTTCATCAGCAGCGTCGCCATGGCGTAAGCAGCCCCGCTTCCCGCCGCCTGGGCGATCGTCGAGGCCACTGCGGCGACGATGCCGAATTCCAGGGCATAGGCGGCCGCGAGCCAGCGCCGCGTGGCGCCGAGCGTCTTCAGCACCACCGCGTCGTGCAGACGCGCGCGTTGGCCGCTGGCCACGGCGCTGGCGAGCGCGAGAATGGCTGTGACGATCGCCAGACCCGCCGCGGCGCGGGCGGCGAAGGCCAGTTGCCCGGCGATCTTGTCGATGGCCGCCAGGGCTTCCTTCACCCGCACCGAGACAATCATGGGGAACCGCTTCGCCGTCTCGCGCGCGAGCCTCGCGTCCATGGCGTCGCGCGCGGCGACGCTCGGCGCGCCATAGGCGATGGTGAAAAGCTCCATGTAAGGCGCTTTGGCGAAGGTGTTGGGCGAGAAGACCATCACGAAATTGATCGCGTAGCTGCGCCAGTCGACCTTGCGGAGGCTCGCGACCTTCGCCACGGTCTCGCGGCCGAGCACATTGACCCTGATCTCGTCGCCAAGCGACAGGCCGAGCCCTTCCGCGATCCGCTGCTCAAGAGAGACAAGCGGCGGCCCGTCGTACTCCGCCGGCCACCAGTCCCCCGCGACGAGTTGCGAGTTCGGTGGAACATCCGTTGAAAAGGTGATCCCGCGATCGCCGTCCAGAGCCCATTTGGCGTCGTCCGCCACGGTGATCTTCTCGACGGGGACGCCTTTCACTTCGACGATGCGGCCGCGCATCATCGGCACGTGCTCGATGCGCGCGCCGGGCGCCTGTTCGCGCAGGAACGCGTCGAAAGCCTGCGCCTGCGCCTTCGGCGCGTCCACGAAGAAGAAGTTCGGAATCTCGCCGGCGTCGGCGCGCGCGAGTTCGTTGTGGATGGCGCCTTCGACAAGCGCCAGCGCGATCAGCAGGGTCTGCGTCAGGCCGATGGAGACGAGCAGCGCGGGGGTGAGACTCTTCGGCCTTGAGATATTGGCGAGCGCCAGCCGCAGTCTTGCGTCGCGCTGCCGGGGCAGGGTGCGGGCGACGCGCATGGTCAGCCAGGCGGCGGCGCGCAGCAGGGCGAAGGCGGCGCAGGCGGCGCCGACATAATAGGCTCCCAGCCTGATGTCCGGCGAGGACAGCATCACCAGCGCCGCAAGCGCGATCGCCGCCAGCGCCGCGCCGGCGCGATAGCGTGTGAGCCGCATGCCGCGCGGATCGTCCCGCAACAGCGCGGCGACCGGCGTTTCATGCGCGCGGCCGAGCGGCGTGAGCGAGAAGATCAGCGTGACCAGCAGGCCATAGAGCGCGCCGAACAACGCGCCGCGCGCGTCGAGCGTCGCGGAGACCGGCAGTTCGGCGACCTGCTTCAACGTCTCGGCCGCCGCCCAGGGGATCAGCGCGCCAACGGCGAGCCCGAGAAGGATGGCGAAAGCCGCCGCCGCCATCACCTGCGCCAGCGCGATGGAGAACACGCGCGAGCCCGTCGCGCCCAGCGCCTTCAGCACGGCGAACTGCATCCGCTTGCGTTCGACGAACGCCTGCACGGCATTGGCGACGCCGGCGCCGCCCGCGACGAGCGCGGTGAGCGCGACCAACGTCAGCAACTGGGTGAAGCGTTCGAGGTTGCGGGAGAACTGCGGAGACACCGCGTCGCGCGTGCGCGCGTCCCAACCCGCCTGCGGAAAGGCCGTCGCGGCCGCCTTGACGAAGCCTTTCACCTCCTCGTCGGTCATGTTTTCGTTGAGCGTCACGCGCGCCACATGGCGCACGACGGAGCCCGGAGTCACCAGCCCGGAGGCTTCGAGCGCCGCGCGCGACATCATCACCCGCGGACCAAAACCCACGCCGCCGGCGAGCTTGTCGGGTTCGCTCAGCAGCCTGGCGCGCGGCTCCACGCGCGCATTGCCGATCATCATGCGGTCGCCGAGCTTCGCGTCGAGCCGCGCGAGCAGCATCGGATCGACGACGACGCCGAAGACGCCGTCCTTTTCGGCGAGCGCATCGGCGAGCGGGAGAGCGGGATCGAGCTCCACGGTGCCGAAAGCGGGATAGGTCGAAGGCTCCACGGCCTTGATTTCCACCATGGTGGAGTCGCCGTCGTCGCGCCGCGCCATGGCGCGCATGAGCGAGATTTCCGAAAGCCGCCCGCGCGCCGCGAAATAGGCCAGCTGCTCGGGCGCGAAGTCCCGCGCGACCATACTGAAGGAGGCGTCGCCGCCGAGAATGGAGCGGCCTTCCCGCGCGAGCCCCTCGGTCAGCGCGCGGGACAGGCCCGAAACCCCCGAGATCGCCGCGACGCCGATGACGATGCAGGCGATGAAGACGCCGAAGCCGCGCCGGTCGCCGAGGAGATCGCGGAGCGCGAAGCGCAGGCCGAAGGGGAGGGCGGAAAATCTGGCGCCGAGCCGAGACGCGCTCATGACGCGTCGTCCGACTCGATGCGACCCGAACGAAGGCGCACGCGCCGGCCGCAGCGCGCGGCGAGGCCGGGATCATGGGTGACGAGCACCAGCGTCGCGCCCCGGCGCTTCTGCTGGGCGAAGATGAGGTCGATCACCGAGGCGCCGGTTTCCGAATCGAGATTGCCGGTGGGCTCGTCGGCCGCGAGGATCAGCGGGTCCGGCGCGAGCGCGCGGGCGAGCGCCACGCGCTGCTGCTCGCCGCCCGAGAGCTGGCCCGGATAATGCGACAGCCGGCCCCCGAGGCCGACCGCCGCGAGCTCCGCCTCGGCGATGGCGAAGGCGTCCGGCTTGCCGGCCAGTTCCAGCGGCACGGCCACGTTCTCCAGCGCCGTCATGGTCGGAATCAACTGGAAAGACTGAAAGACAACGCCTATTTTCTCTCCACGGAACCGCGCGAGGGCGTCTTCGGAGAGGGCGCCAAGGTCGCGTCCGTCGATGCGCACGGAGCCCGAGTCGGGACGCTCCAGGCCGGCGAGGGTCATGAGCATCGTCGATTTTCCCGAGCCGGAGGGCCCCAGCAGACTGACCGTTTCGCCCGGAGAAATGCTCAGGCTCACGCCCTTGAGAACATGTACCTTCGCGGCGCCGTCGCCCAGAGTGAGGTCGACGTCCCTGAGTTCTATGACCGGTTGCACGGAGAGAGCATCCTTGACCACTGCGCCTGATCAGACGCCTTCGATTGTCCCGCCTTATCGCCTGTTCAGCGGCTGGCTTCAAATCCTCGCCCTCGCCATGCCGCTCTTTTGGGGCGCGGGCGCGGAGGCGGCCGAAAGGCGCATCCTCGCCTTTGGCGACAGTCTGACGGCCGGCTACGGCCTGCCCGCCGCCGAGGCGCTTCCCGCGCAGCTCGAGCGCAGGCTTCGCGCGGACGGCTTCGAGGTCAAGGTCGTGAACGCCGGGGTGTCCGGCGACACGACCGGCATGGGTGTCGAGCGCCTCGACTATGCGCTGTCGGACGGGCCGGTGGACATCGCCCTCGTCGAGCTCGGGGCCAATGACATGCTGCGCGGCCTGCCGCCCCGGGAGACGCGCGCCAATCTGGAAAAGATCATCGAAACTTTTCGGTCAAAAGGCGTGAATGTCATCATTGCCGCCATGGCCTCCAGCAACAATTGGGGGCAAGCTTATCGTCAGGAATTCGATTCGATCTATCCCGACCTCGCCACCAAATTTGGAGTGACGATGGTTCCCTTCTTCATGGAAGGCGTGTGGGGCGACCCCGCGCTGCTCATCGGGGACGGCCTGCACCCCAATCCGGCGGGCGTTCGCAAGATCGTCGACAAAATCACTCCTTATGTCGAGAGAGCGCTCGCGCCTTCGGGGGCGGCGCAGGAATCCCGGGCGCGATAGTGCGCTTCTGAATCGAGGAGGAACAAATGCCTAGACTTTTCACGGCCCTGGAAGTTCCTCCCCACATCGCGGAAAGCCTCGCGCGCATGCGTGGGGGCGTGTCGGGCGCCCGCTGGATCGACGTCGAGAATTATCACATCACCATGCGCTTCATCGGGGATGTCGACGAGCGCTTCGCCCACGACGCGGCCAATGCGCTGTCCTTCATTCAGCGGCATGAGGCGACCGTGACAATCGACCAGCTCGATTCCTTCGGCGGCGGCAGGCCGCGCGCCATCTTCGCCCGCGTGCGGCCGACGCCGGCGCTTCTCGACCTGCAGGCGGAGCAGGAGCGGCTGATGCGCCGCCTCGGCGCGCCGCCCGAGGCCCGCAAATATACGCCGCATGTCACGCTGGCGCGGCTGAAGGGGTCCAATCCGGCCTCGGTCGCGGCCTATCTCGGCGCGCGGGGCTATTTCCCGCCGCTGCAATTCACGGCGGAGCGCTTCGTGCTGTTTTCCTCGAAGAATTCGGTCGGCGGCGGTCCTTATGTCGTGGAAGCGGAATATCCGCTGCTGGAAGCGCCGGCGGCGCTGACCGGGGTTGTCGGCCTGTAGGCGGAGGCGCCGCCCGTCAGGCCCTCTCCCTGCGCCGCTTGTCCCTGGCGATCGCCCGCGCCTGGCCCTCCGCCACGACGCTGGCGAGTGAGGGCTCCTGCGCGACGGCCTCGGCGATCAGCCGGTCGGAAGCGGTTTCGATCTGCGTCTGAAGCTTTTCGTAAAATTCACGCGTCGGCAGGCCCGGCTGGATCATCGGGAGAAATTCGATCACGACCTTGCCCGGGCGCACCAGAAAGGCCCGGCGCGGCCAGAACAGGCCGGCGTTGAGGGCGACAGGCAGCACGGGGACGTTTGTCGCGGCGTAGAGCTGCGCGACGCCGAACTTGTAGGAGGGTGGGGCGCCGGCGGGGCGGCGCGTCCCTTCCGGGAAGATGAAAAGCTGGCGCTTCTGGGCGAAGAGATCCTTCGCCTTGTCGATGAGCTGGGGCAGCAGCTTGCCGCCCTTGGCCCGATTGATGCCCACCTGCTCGGCGGCGAGGAGATACCAGCCGAAGAATGGAATCCAGACCAGTTCGCGCTTGAGGATGTAGCTGAAATCCGGAAAGCGGATCGGCAGGACGAAGGTGTCCCAGATCGACTGGTGCTTGCTCGCGACGATCAGGGCTCCGCCGCCCGGCGGGATGTTTTCGAGACCACGCCATTCGACCTTGAGCCCGCAGAGTTTGTCCACGAGCCACAGCGAGGTGCGGCCCCATGTCCGGCCGAGCTCCATGGAGACGCGGCGGGGCATGACGAGACCCGGCAGCCAGATCAGCATCAGCAGGATCGTATTGCACCAGAAGAGTATCTGGAAAACGAGCGAGCGCAGGAAGAGCATGGCCGGGTCCGTTGCGAGTGTCCGCGGGCGTTTTAGCCAGCCCTGCGGGCCTTCACAAGCGGAGGGCCGATCCGCTCATTCGGACGCGGTCTCGTTGCTGCGCAATGGCCCCAGATCCGGGTCGCCGTCGTTCTGCCGCAGGGTGACGCGCAGCAGCGCGCCGAGGAACTTGACATATTCGCCGCCGATCAGGCGAATCACGCCCGGATCGCTCGCCCAGTCGGCGAGATTCACATGCTCGCTGACCACCGGATAGGGATAGAGCTTCAGTTCCGGCAGCGCCGCCGAGAGTTCGACCATGGCGCGCGGCATGTGGTAGTTCGAGGTCACGACGATGAGCGAATGTGAAATCTTGTGCACCTGCGCCCATTGGCGCGTTTCGCGTGCGTTGCCGACAGTGTCCAGCGCCTCATAGCCGAGGTCGACGCAGCAGTTGAAAAGGTCGCGCGAGACCGGAAGCCGCCGCGCCAGCACGGAACTGCGGGTGGCGCGATTGACCCCGGTGATCAGCAGGCGCCGCGCCTGTCCGCGCGCGAGGAGCTCGGCCGCGTCGAGCACGCGGTCGGAGCCGCCGGTCAGCGCGACGACGCCTTCCGCCTTCACGGAGAGGTGGGGCTCGTCGCGGGCCAGCGAGAGCGCGAACCAGACGTAGCCGCTGACGAAGGCGACGCCGCACAGGGCGAGCGCGCTCGCCGCCGTGACGAGAACGGCGCGCAGCAGACCGGCCCGTGTCGCGCGCCAGCGGCGCGTCAACGCCCTCAACTTGCCCTTCCTCCCGCCGTTCTTCCCTGCGTCCGTCGAGACTCGGTTCCTGAACAGATATATGGTCACAAGGCGCCGCCCGGCGCGAGCGCCATCATCCCAGTCCCCGCAGATGGCGGAAAACGATGCGGCGCGACAGCCAGCCCGTCAGAAGCGCGACGCCGCCGGCCAGCAGCAGAATCACCACGAAGCCGCCGAGGCCGATGGAGAGGTCGCCGAACATCGCCTGCATCTGTTCGCCGCCCGCCGTCGTGCGCCAATGGCGCAGGAGCGCCTGCGCCGCCAGGAGAAAGGCCATGGCCGCGCCCCCGCCGATCAGCGCGCCGCGCAGGCCCATCGCCAGAAACCGCCGCTGGAATTCCTGCGCGATGAAGGAATCCGCCGCGCCGACGATGTGCAGAACCTCGACAATCTCGCGGTTCGTGGCCACCGCCGCGCGCGTGGCGGAGGCGACCACGACGCTCATGGCGCCGAGAATGAGGAGGAAGATCATCACCGCCGCCGAGACCACGGCGCGCGCCATGTCGCCGAGCCGGGCCATGACGATGCGATGGTCGTCGAAGGTCGCGCTCGGCACGGCTCCGGCCAGCGCCTCGCGGATTTCGGAGAGGTCCGGCTTCTCCCTGGGGTCGAGCTTCACCACGATCATGCGCGGCACGGGAAGCTGCGACAGATCGAGCCCCTGGCCCAGCCAGGGCGCCAGCAGATTCTCCGATTCCTCCTTGGAATAGATCAGCGCCTCGCGCACGCCGGGCGTTCCCTGAAGAATGTCGGCGGCGATGCGCAGATCGGATTCGATGTCGCGCCCCTGGGCCGGGCGCACCTGCACGCTGGCCTCCGTCGCGGCCTCGGCGCGCCATTCGGCGCTCGACGCGGCGACGAGCAGCGCGGCGGCGGCGGCCAGCGCCGCCAGAAAGGTCATGATGGCGATGACCATCACCAGAGAGCGCCCGGCGACCGAATCGGTGGGGACGAGCGGCGACGGCTGGGCAAGGCTGTCCTCGTCGCCGTTCCCCGGCGCCCGCAGGGCAATGACGCGCGCGACAAGGCGGCTGGCGAACTCCCAATCCATCCGTCTTACTCGAAGATATGCAGGCGGCCGTCGGCGAGCACGAGGCGCCGCGCCTCGTCGTACTGGTCCATCAGGCTCAGATCGTGAGTGGCGATAATGACGGCCGTGCCGGATTTGTGCAGTTCGACGAAGAGCCGCAGGATTCGGCGCGCGAGCGTGGGGTCGACATTGCCGGTGGGCTCATCCGCGAGAAGGAGCCTCGGCCGCGAGATCAGCGCGCGGGCGATGGAGGCGCGCTGCTTCTCGCCGCCCGACAGCACGCTCGGCGCGCAATGGCGCCGCTCGCCGAGGCCGACCCATTTGAGAAGCTCCAGAACTTCCGAGCGGTAGCTCGCCTCCTCGCGTCCGAGCACGCGCAGCGGCAGCGCCACATTCTCATAGAGCGAAAGATGCTCCAGCAGGCGGAAGTCCTGAAACACCACGCCGATCTGGCGGCGCGTCTCGGTGATGTCGTCCTTTCCGAGCGTCGCCGTGTCGCGGCCGAAGACGCTGATCAGGCCGCGCGTGGGTTTGAGGGCCATGATGATCAGGCGCATGAGCGTCGTCTTGCCGGCGCCCGAGGGGCCGGTGAGAAACTGGAAGGAGCGCGGCTCGATGCTGAACGAGACGTCCCGGAGCGTTTCCGGCCCCACGCCGTAGCGCAGGCCGACATTCTCGAAGCTCAACACCTGTCTGTCGCTCCAGATGATCGGGCCGCGCCCGGGCGCGCGGGACGGCCGGGAATCGGCTCCCGAACATAGCAGTTCACGCCTTCTTAACCATATTTGGCGTTAATTGCTTGTTATTGCATTGCAAAAATCCGGACAGCGCCGATGGACAGGATGGATGGCCCGCGACAGCCCTGGTCCCGCCGTGACGCAAGGGAAGCGGCTCCGGATTGGATGGCGGCGAACGGGAGGCCGGACATTGCCGCGGAAGCGTCGAGCGGCGCCGCGCCCGCGTCCGATGACGAGGAGATCTGGAGCCGTCCCGCGCGCGCTCCCGTCCGGCGCGATCCGCCCTCCGGCGCGCGCGACCGCTGGCCGATCGTCGCGACAATCGTGGCGATCATCATCGGCGCGACCGCGCTGATCGCCATGCGCGAGAGGATCGTGCGCATCCTGCCGCCGGCGGCGGTCGGCTATCGGGCGCTCGGCCTGCCGGTGAATCTGGCGGGTCTCGAGCTGCGCGAGGTGCGCTCCCGCATCGAGATGGACGGCGCCCGCAGGATTCTCGTCGTCGAAGGCGAGGTCGCCAATCTTCGCCGCGACACCAACCGGGTCCCGCCGCTGGCGCTGGCGGTGCGCGACTCTGGCGGGCTCCAGCGCTACGCATGGACGTCGCCGTCGCCAAAATCCCGGCTCGACGCCGGCGAGTCCATCGCCTTCCGCGCGCGCCTCGCGTCGCCGCCGGACGACGGCGTGGACGTGCTGGTCCGCTTCGCTCGCCTGGACGAGACGAAGAAGGCTTCCGCGAAGTAAAGGCGCCCTGTGCGGACGCGTTGATTGTGACAGCGCCCGCGCAGAGAGTTCCGCCCGGCGGGTCGGCGGAGGCGTTTTTCTCATGGATTGGCGCGAACCTGTGCGCGACTATTGCGAGCGGCTCGACGGCGGCTTCTGGGCCGAGCCGCTGAATGCGACCACGAACGCCGCTTTCCTGATCGCGGCCGCGGCGGCGCTGGGACTGCTCCTGCGCCGGCGCCAGAGCGACCCGGCGGCGGCCGCGCTCATCGCCGTCACGGCGTCGGTCGGCGTCGGAAGCTTCCTTTTCCACACGCTCGCCACGCGCGGGGCGATGCTCCTCGACGTGATTCCCATCGCGATTTTCATCTACGGCTATTTCCTGCTCGCGCTGCGCCGCTTCTTCGGCCTCGGCGTGGTCGATGGCGTGCTGGCGACGCTCCTCTTCGGGCTGGCGAGCTTTCTCCTCGACTCTCATGTTCGGGGTCTCAACGGCTCGGTCGCCTATCTTCCGGCGCTCGCCGCGATCGCGGGTTTTGCAACGCTGCTGTGGCGGCGGCGCCCGGAGGCGGCGCACGGGCTTGCGGCGGCAGGCGCCGTCTTTTCGATCTCGCTGGTCTTTCGCACCATGGACCGCGCCGTCTGTCCGGTGTTTTCGCCGGGCGCGCATTTCCTCTGGCATGTGCTGAACGCCTGCGTGCTCTGGCTACTCCTGCGCACGGCGATCATGGCGCACGGCGCCCCCGATCAGGCGACGCCGAGCCAGAAGGCGAGAGAGCCGACGGCCGCGTGAGAGGCGGCGATTGGCCAGATGTTCTGCGTCACGAGATAGGCGCCGGCCCAGGCCAGACCGGCGACGAACGTATTGGCGAGAAGAAGCGGATCGCCATAGGCGATGTGCATGAGCGAAAAGGTCACGGCCGAAAACAGCATGTACTTCACGCCGCTCAGCCGCAGCCGGTCGGTGATCAGCTTCGGGATGGACCTGAACACCAGCTCCTGACAGGGGCTTGAGATCATCACGTAGAAGGGCGCGAATCTGACCCAGTCGGGCTGCCGGCGCGCCGCCGGCAGGAACTGCGCCTCGACGTAGATGGCGGCGCCGATCAACACTGTGACGAGACCGCAACCGAGCCAGTGGCGCGCCACCCACGGTCCTGCGAGTCCCAGCTCCGCGCCGCGATAGCCCGCCAGAAAACAGAGGCCGATGCACAGGACGGATACCGCGATCAGGACGCCGAACCGCAGGTCGAACGGAAGCAGGCCGAGTCGGATCGCGATCCCCGGAGCCAGCAGCAGCAGGGCGAATCCGACCAGCACCGCGATGTCACGAATTCGATGCGCGCCTGTCATGCTTCCGTAATATACAGCGCCAGATCGCCGTTCCAACAGGCTTTCCGCCACTTTTCGCAGCGGGCCGCGCGCGAGACGTCCGGCGGCGGCGGCATCGAGCTTTGCCATAGTTTCGCTTCAAACGTCCGTATGAATTTCAGTCGCTCGTTTGAATTTCGAGGTTCGGCCAATGCTCAAGAAATTGGATGAATGCGACTCAACCGCCCGCCAGGCGCCCGCCGCGATCGACGCCCGGACCGTCTGGCCCTTTGGCATGCCCGCGCCCCGCCGGGTGAAAACGCGCCCGATCCTGATCGACGCCGCCGCCTGCTTCATCGCGACGTCGCTTGGCTCCCTCTCGCCGCAGGCGCTGAGCCTCCTCGATCTGACTCCCACCAGGACGATCTCCGATCGGGTCGACGCCGGGAGCGGCAAATTCACGGATCGCGTCCTGATTGGCGGCTTGCAGCCGTTGAGCTGGGACGACCCGGCCACGTCGCGCGCGCCGGCGTTGATGCGCGCGCCGGCGCCGGACTTCGCCGACGAGACGCCGGCCGCTCCTGCCGCCAGAGCGGTCGTGGTCAAGACTGCCGGGGAGCCTGCCGTAACCGCGACCCCCGCGCGGTCTGTGAGGGAAGCGGTCGTGAAGCGGCCCGACAAGAGCCCCGAGACAAAGACCCCCGAGATCAAGGCGGCGGAAGCGGTTCCCGCGCCCCCGCCAGCGCCGGAGGTTCGCCCGGCCGCCGAGCCCGCTCCGGCGCCAGAGGCGAAGGCGCAGGCGGGTGAGTCGGGCCTGCTCTCGGCGTTCTCGCCCGCCAGCCTCTCGACAAGGCTTGCGCCCGTCGGGCAGAAGGTCGCCAATGGGGCGAAATCCCTCGGCGGCGTCGTGGCCGGAGGTCTGAGCTGGATTGGCTACTGAAGGAACGCGATTGGAGACGCAGGACAAGACGCGCGGCTGCTCGCGCGCCTCGGAAGCCACGAGAGCGGCGCTGATCAAGGCGGCGCTCTCGGTCTTTTCGGAACATGGCTACGACGGCGCGTCGGTGCGGTTGATCACCCAGCGCGCCGGCGCCAATCAGGCGGCGATCACCTATCACTTCGCGGGCAAGGAGGGGCTCTATCGCGCGGTGCTCGAGGTCGCCGCCGACGCGCTGGAGCGGGAAAGCTTTCTCGACGCCGAGGCGCTCGACCGGCTGGCGCCCGAAGACGCTTTGCGCCTTTACCTGCGCCAGTTTCTGTCGCCGCTCGTCAAGCGCGACCGCGTCGCCCAATATCTGCGGCTGTACGCCTGGGAGAGCGTGCGCCCCAGCGCCGTTTTCAAGAGTTTTTTCGAGGCTCGCCCGCCGCGCATCTTTCGCCTGGCGGAACATGTGGTCCGCCGCTTCGCGCCCGATGACGCGGCCCCGGAGGACATCGCCTTGCGCACGCTCTGGCTCGCCCAGCAGCCGATCTTCTTCGTGCGGGAGACGGAGCTCGTGGCCATGGCGCCCTTCCGCCTGACTTTGAGCGGGGAGGGGTTCGAGCGGCTTGTCGAGCGGCTCGCGCAATTGAGCCTGAGCGGCCTCAAGGGGGCATGAGACGGGGCGCGGGCGTTCCCAAGGCCGGCAAAATGGCCTAATCAGGCGCCATGTCCGCCGCCGAACGACCCGCTCCCGTCCTCTTCGTCAACGCCCGCCTGATCGACCCCGCCACGGGGGCCGATACGCGGGGCGGGCTCCTTGTCGCTGACGGTCGCATCGCCGATCTCGGGCCGGGGCTGACTCGGGAGGCCGCGCCCGAAGGCGCCCGGATCATTGATTGCGCCGGCGACGTGCTCGCGCCCGGCCTGATCGACATGCAGGCCTTCGTCGGCGAGCCCGGCGCCGAGCATCGCGAGACCATCGCCAGCGCCACGCTGTCGGCGGCGGTGGGCGGCGTCACCACGCTGGTGGCCACATCGTCCACCGATCCGGCCGTGGACGATCCGGCCGTGGTCGATTTCGTTCTGCGCCGCGCCCGGGACACCGGCCGGGTGCGGGTGCTCCCGATGGCCGCGCTGACCAAGGGGCGCGAGGGCAAGGAGATGGCCGAGCTGGGCCTTCTCCAGCAGGCCGGCGCCGTGGCCTTTTTCGACGGCGCGCGCTCGGTCAGAAACGCGCTCGTCATGCGCCGGGCCATGACCTACGCCCGCGACTTCGATGGGCTGGTCGTGCATTTCACCCAGGACCCCGATCTCGCCACTGGCGTGATGAACGAGGGCGAGCTGGCTCTGCGTCTGGGTCTCGCCGGCGTGCCGCGCGAGGCCGAGGCCATCATGCTCGACCGCGATCTGCGCCTCGTCGCGCTGACCGGGGCGCGCTACCACGCGGCCATCGTCACCACGACGCTGTCGCTCGACTCGCTGCGCGCGGCCAAGGCGGCGGGACTGCCCGTGACCTGCGGCGTGACGATCAACCATCTGACGCTCAATGAAAACGACATTGGCGATTACCGCACCTTCCTCAAGCTTCGCCCGCCGCTGCGCCACGAGGAAGAGCGTCAGCGGCTCGTCGCCGCGCTCGCCGAAGGGCTGATCGACGTCATCGTCTCCGACCACGATCCGCAGGATGTGGAGACCAAGCGCGTGCCCTTCGCCGAGGCCGAATTCGGCGCCATCGGCGTCGAGACCATGCTCGCCGCCGGGATGCGGCTGGTTCACGCGGGGGACATCCCGCTGCCGCGCCTCCTCGCCGCCCTCTCGTCCCGGCCAGCCGAAATTCTCGGGCTGGAGCAGGGGCGACTGCAAAAGGGCGCGCCGGCCGATCTCATCCGTTTCGATCCCGACGAGCCCTTCGTCGTCGGCCCCGAGGCGCTGCACTCGCGCTGCCGCAACACGCCCTTCGACGGCGCGCTTTTGCAGGGGGTGGTGAAGATCACCATGGTCGGCGGCAAGATCGTGCACGAGGTCGGCTGATGCGGCGCACGGCTCTTTATTCGGGGACCTTCGACCCGTTGACCAACGGCCATCTGGACGTGATCCGCCAGGGCGTCGCGCTCTTCGACCGGGTGGCGGTGGCGATCGGCGTGCATCCCGGCAAGGCGCCCTGGCTCAGCTTCGAGGAGCGGGCCGAGACGATCCGGGACGCCTGCGCGGCCGGGGGCTTCGGCGGCGCGGTGACAGTGACGAGTTTCGACGGGCTCGTGGTCGACGCCGCCCGTGCGGCCGGGGCGGGGGCGATCCTGCGCGGATTGCGCGACGGCTCGGATTTCGACTATGAAATGCAGATGGCGGGGATGAACGGGACGCTCGCGCCCGACATTCGCACGGTTTTCCTGCCTGCTTCGCCGGGCCTCCGCCACATCAGCGGAACGCTCGTGCGCCAGATTGCGGCGCTCGGCGGCGACGTGTCGGCTTTCGCGCCGGCCGCCTCCGTCGAGGCCCTCAAACGCGCCATTTCAAGGCGCGACATCAAGCCGTAGGGAGGCTCTATGACATTCACCCGCCGTATGCTGCTCGCCGCCGTGGCGTTTTCCGCCGCGCTCGGAACCGCGTCGCTCGCCCGCGCGGAAGACAAGCTGCTCTATATCGACACCAAGGACGGCCGCATCACCATCAAGCTGCGTCCGGACCTCGCGCCCAAGCATGTCGAGCGCATCGAGCGCCTTGCGAAAGAGCACTTCTACGACAACATCGCCTTCCATCGCGTCATCGAGGGCTTCATGGCGCAGGGCGGCGACCCGGACGGCACCGGCATGGGCAGCTCGCGCTACCCCGACCTCAAGGCGGAATTCAGCAGCGAGCCCTTCAAGCGCGGCACGGTCGCGATGGCGCGCCAGCCGGGCGACAAGGATTCGGCCAATTCGCAGTTCTTCATCTGCTTCGCCGAGACGCCGCAGCTCAACGGCAAATATACGATCTGGGGCGAGGTCGTCTCCGGCATGGACGTCGTCGACAAGATCAAGAAGGGCGACAAGGCGAACAATGGCGCCGTCGAGACCCCCGACCGCATGCTGAAGGTGCGCGTCGCGGGCGACGAGAGCTGATCAAAGCGCTGAACATCCAGCGTCATGGCCGGGCGCGTCCCGGCCATTTCCGTCTGGCGTAACTGACAAGGAGCCGTAATGACTGAAGCCGCCGACACCATGACGCTCGAGACCACCAAGGGTCCGGTCGTCATCAAGTTCCGTCCCGATCTCGCGCCCAAGCATGTCGCGCGCATCAAGCAGCTCGTCTCCGAGGGCTTCTACGACGGCATCGTCTTCCATCGCGTGATCGAGGGCTTCATGGCGCAGACCGGCTGCCCGCGCGGCACCGGCACGGGCGGTTCGAGCTATCCGAATCTCGCGCAGGAGTTCAACGACGCGCCGCATGTGCGCGGAACCTGCTCCATGGCCCGCGCCTCGCATCCCGACACGGCCAATTCGCAGTTCTTCATCTGCTTCGACGACGCGCACTTCCTCGACCGCCAGTATACGGTCTGGGGCGAAGTGATCTCCGGCATGGAGAACGTCGACAAGATCAAGCGCGGCGAGCCGGTGAAGGATCCCGACAAGATCATCAAGGCGACGCTGAACGCCTGAATCTGTTCCCTCTCCCCGCGCGCGGGGAGAGGGTCAGGGTGAGGGGCAGGCCGCGACAGCGTCTCTAGCTCCGTACCCCCTCCCTGTCCCTCCCCCGCTTCGCGGGAGAGGGGACGCTCAAGATTCACATTCTCGATGAAGGCCACGATCTGCTCCCTCTCCCGCGAAGCGGGGGAGGGGTGGGGAGGGGGCGAGCGAAAGCAACGACCTCACCATGCGCGTCGACCTCTTCGATTTCGATCTCCCGCAAGACCGCATCGCGCTGCGCCCGGCCGAGCCGCGCGACAGCGGGCGTCTGCTCGTCGTGGCGCCGGCCGGCAGCTTTGAGGATCGTCTCGTGCGCGATCTGCCGAGCTTCCTGCGCCAGGGCGACGTTCTGGTCGTCAACGACACACGCGTGATTCACGCGCGTCTTTCCGGCAAGCGGATTCGCGGCGAATTGAGCGCGGGCGTGGAGGCGACGCTGATCGAACGCCTCGACGCGTCGCGCTGGCGCGCGCTGATGCGGCCCGCGAAGAAGCTGCAAGAGGGCGACCTCATCCGCTTCGGGCGGGAGACGGACGGCGCCTGTCTCCTCGGCGGTCTCGACGCGCATGTCGACGCCAGGGGAGACGAAGGCGAGATCACGCTGCGCTTCGATCTTTCCGGCCCCGCGCTCGACGAGGCGATCGAGGCCGCCGGGGACATGCCGCTGCCGCCCTATATCGCCGGCAAACGCGCCGCCGACGCCCGCGACGAAGCCGATTACCAGACCGTTTTCGCGCGCGAGGCCGGGGCCGTGGCGGCGCCGACGGCCGGCCTCCATTTCACGCCGCAGCTTCTCGCCGCGCTTGAGGCGCAGGGCGTGGCGCTGCATCGCGTGACGTTGCATGTCGGCGCGGGGACCTTTCTGCCGGTGAAGGCGGAGGACACAGACGCGCACAGGATGCACGAGGAATTCGCCCGGATCGACGCGGCGACGGCCGAGGCGCTCAACAATGCGCGCGCGAAGGGCGGCCGCATCGTCGCGGTTGGAACCACCGCGCTGCGCACGCTCGAAAGCGCCGCGACGCCCGAAGGGCGCATCCTGCCTTACGTGGCGCGTACGAGCATCTTCATCACGCCGGGATACAGGTTCCGCGCGACGGACATGCTCATCACCAATTTCCATCTGCCGCGTTCGACGCTGTTCATGCTGGTCTCGGCCTTCTGCGGGCTCGACCGTATGAAAGCCGCCTATGCGCACGCCATCGCGCGGGGCTATCGCTTCTATTCCTACGGCGACGCGAGCCTGCTGTATCGCGCCGAGCCATGACCGCCATCCGCCTCATCGCCCAGTGGCGCGACGATCCCACCGAGGCGCTGATGAGCGCCGACGTGCGGGTGGAGGATCGACGCTTTGCGGCGCCCTGGGACGTGTTCGGCGCCTTCGATCTCGACGGCGCGAATCCGCGCCCCTTCATCCTGCGCCGCGACGGGCGCATCGACTTCGGGGACAGCGTCGATCGCTGGCGCACGGATTTACGCGACGCGGAAATCAAGGTCGGAACGCTTTTCACCGTGTGGTTCAACGCGACGGATAGCGGAGCCTATAAAATCGTGAAACTCGCCGTACTCGGCGCCAAGGAACGCAAATGAGCCAGGATTTCTCCTTCACCCTTCAGGCGACGGACGGGAGGGCGCGCAGGGGCGAGATCTTTACGCCGCGCGGAACGATCCGCACGCCCGCCTTCATGCCGGTGGGCACGGCGGCGACCGTGAAAGCCATGTTTCCGCAGGACGTCCGCGCGACGGGCGCCGACATTCTTCTCGGCAATGTCTATCATCTGATGCTGCGTCCCGGCGCGGAGCGCATCGCGCGGCTCGGCGGCCTGCACAGCTTCATGCGCTGGCCTTTTCCGATCCTTACCGATTCCGGCGGCTTTCAGGTGATGTCGCTCGCCAAGCTCCGCAAGCTCGACGAGAGCGGCGTGACCTTCCAGTCGCACATCGACGGCTCGAAGCATCACCTCTCGCCCGAGCGCTCGATGGAGATTCAGCATCTCCTCGGCTCGGATATTCAGATGCAGTTCGACGAATGCGTGCGGCTGCCGTGCTCGGATGAAGAGGCGGAGCGCGCCATGCGTCTGTCGCTGCGCTGGGCGGAGCGATCGCGCAAGGCGTTTCGAGATGAGCCGGGCAGGGCGATCTTCGGCATCGTGCAGGGCGGCGCCTCGAAGCCGCTGCGCCTCGAAAGCGCGAAGGCGCTGGCGGGCATGGAGTTCCACGGCCTCGCCGTTGGCGGTCTCGCGGTGGGCGAGCCGCAGGAGGTGATGCTCGACATGCTGGAGACGACGCTTCCGCATCTGCCGGCGGGCAAGCCGCGCTATCTGATGGGCGTCGGCACGCCGGACGACATCGTGCAGGCGGTGGCGCGCGGCGTCGACATGTTCGACTGCGTCATGCCGACACGGGCCGGCCGTCACGGCCTCGCTTATACGCGCTTCGGAAAAGTAAACATCAAAAACGCCAGATACGCGGAGGACTTGTCGCCGCTCGACCCCGAGTCGACCTGCCCGGCCGCGCGCGATTATTCGCGCGCCTATCTGCACCATCTCGTAAAAGCCGGGGAAATTCTCGGAATGATGCTGCTGACACAGGCGAATGTGGCGTATTATCAGGCGCTGATGGCGGGCCTGCGCGAGTCGATCTCGCAAGGGCGTCTTGCGGATTTCATCGCGGAGACCCGCGCGCAGTGGGAGGCTGGAGAGGCTTCGAGCCGTCCTCAGTAGCGTCGTACGGAACAGATCATCCGTTCCGGGGCGTTTGTTGGAGCCTGGGATGGGCCGGTATTACGAGGCGCTGACGCGTCTGTTGATGAGAGGAGCCTTTCCTGCGCCCGCCGCCGGCGAGCCCGCACGCGCCCCGCCGCCGGAGCCGCCCAAGTTGGCGGCGGCGCCGCTGACTCCGCCGCCGCTGCGGCAGCCGCGCGCGGCCCATGCGCCGCCCCCGCGGCCCGCCGCCGCTGTCCCCGCCCGGGCGCATTCCGACCGCCGCGCCGCGCAGCCCCGCAAATTCCGTCCCGCCACACTGGAGCGAGTCATGGCGCCCCATCCCGGCCAGGTTCTGGCCCAGCATCTCGCCGATCTCGGCCTCACCGCGTCCGATCTCGCGCGGGATATCGACGTGCCGGTCAACCGCGTCACCGCCATCATCAACGGTCAAAGGGGCGTGACGGCGGACACGGCCTTACGTCTCGGCCACTGGTTTGGCGTCGACGCCGAGGACTGGCTCGGCCTGCAACTCGAATATGAGCTGGCGCTCGCCCGTCACGAGGCCGGCGTCACGATCAGGAAGCTGCCCCGTCTTGCCGACCGTGTTGCGTAAGCCCGCGCCAACGGCGGCCGATGATTTTCTGTCGCAGCTTCGCAGCTTCGACGGCTTCGGCGCGCCGACGCGCGTGGCGGAAGAAGGCGGTCTGACGTATTACGTCAATGAATATTGGACGGCGGGGCAGCGTTCGGCGCATTCGCTGCACGAGATCAGCTACCGCGCCTGCTTCAAGCCGCAATTGCCGGCCTTTTTCATCGAGCGGCTGACGCAGCCGGGCGACGCCGTCTTCGACCCCTTCATGGGACGCGGCACGACGCCCTTGCAGGCGGCGCTGATGGGGCGCCGCGTGCTCGGCTCGGACGCCAATCCGCTGTCGCTCATGCTGGTCCGGCCGAGGCTGAACCCGCCCGCGCTCGACGCCATCGCCGCGCGGCTCGCCGAGGCGCCGCTTGCGTCGGGAGAGATCGCGCGCGAGGATTTGCTTGCTTTCTATCACCCCGACACGCTGCGCCAGATCTGCGCCTTGCGCGCATGGTTGATCGCGCGCGACGCGGAAGCCGATCCGGTCGACGACTGGATCAGAATGGTGGCGCTCAATCGGCTCACGGGCCATTCGCCGGGTTTCTTCTCGGTCTATACGATGCCGCCCAACCAGGCCGTGAGCGTGAAGGCGCAACTCAAGATCAATGCGCGGCGCAATCAGACGCCGCCGCCGCGCGACGTGGCCGCGCTGATCCTCAAGAAAACCCGCGCGCTTCTGGCGGACAGGCCGCGCCCGGCTCTTTCTCACGCCCGTCTCGCGGTCGCCGACGCGACGCGCCTGACGCAGATCGAAACTGCACGCGTCGATCTCGTCGTGACCTCGCCGCCGTTCCTCGACGTCGTGGATTATCGCGGCGACAATTGGCTGCGCAACTGGTTTGCCGGAATCGACGGCGACAGTCTGTCGATCGCGCAATTGCGCAGCGTCGACGCCTGGGCGGAAATGACCCGCGCGGTCTTCGAGGAGCTCGCGCGCGTCGTGCGGCCCGGCGGCCACGTCGCCTATGAGGTCGGGGAAGTGCGGGGCGGCGGCGTGTTGCTGGAACGGCTCGTGTGGCAGGCGATGGAGGGGCTCCCCTTCGAGCGCCTCGGCGTCATGGTCAATCAGCAGCGCTTCACGAAAACGAGCAACTGCTGGGGCGTAGCCAACAACAGCAAGGGCGTCAACAGCAATCGCATCGTGCTGGCGCGGCGGCGCTGAGCGACCCCCGTTGCGCTACCCGGCGCGCAGAAGCCGGATCGCCTCGTCCCGCTCGAAGAGATAGAGCAGCACGCGCAGGGCCTGACCGCGTTCACTTGCGAGGTCGGGGTCGCGACGCAGGATCAGCTCCGCGTCGTCGCGGGCGGTGGCGAGGAGGCGGGCATGGGCGGCGATGTCCGCAAGGCGGAAGCCCGGCAGCCCCGCCTGTCGCGTGCCGAGCAATTCGCCTTCGCCGCGCAGCCGCAAATCCTCTTCCGCGATACGGAACCCGTCTTCCGTGTCGCGTATGACCGTCAGGCGCGCCTTGGCGTTTTCGCTCAGCGGCCCCTTGTAGAGCAGCAGGCAGCTCGACTTCGCCGACCCGCGCCCGACGCGCCCGCGCAACTGGTGGAGTTGCGCGAGGCCGAAGCGCTCGGCGTGTTCGATGACCATGATCGTCGCCTCGGGCACGTCGACGCCGACTTCAACGACGGTGGTCGCGACGAGGAGGCGGGTGTCGCCACGCTGGAAGGCGT
Source organism: Methylocystis sp. (assembly GCF_051061225.1). Lineage (GTDB taxonomy): Bacteria > Pseudomonadota > Alphaproteobacteria > Rhizobiales > Beijerinckiaceae > Methylocystis. The sequence continues at coordinate 38,703 of NZ_JBPFEB010000122.1, read as the reverse complement.
CCATGGCGGCGTCCTTCTCCGGCCCCTTCATGCGGCCGTGCAGAAGACCGACTGCGTCGCCGAAGTAATGGCGCAGATCGGCGGCGCGGGCTTCCGCCGCGGCCAGATCGAGATCCTCGTTCTCCTCGACGAGGGGGCAAATCCAATAGGCGCGCGCGCCGGAGGCGAGGGCGCGCTGCAGGCCGGCGACGACCTCGCCGATTCGCGAGGCGGGCAGGGCGCGGGTCGAGATTGGCGTGCGTCCCGGCGGCTTTTCATCCAGCGCCGAGACGTCCATGTCGCCGAAGGCCGTGAGGGCCAGCGTGCGGGGAATGGGAGTCGCCGTCATCACGAGAACGTCCACCGCGTCGCCCTTGCCGCCGAGCGCAAGGCGCTGCTGCACGCCGAATCGATGCTGTTCGTCTACAACGGCGAGGCCGAGGTCGTGGAAGGCGAGATCGCCCTGCACCAGCGCGTGCGTGCCGACGACGACGTCGACCGCGCCGGAGGCGATGGCGGCGTGCGCCGCCGCGCGCTCGCTGGCTTTCAAGCGGCCGGTGAGCAGAGCGACGCGGACGCCCGCGGGTTCGAGGAGCGGCGCAAGGCGCTCGTAATGCTGGCGGGCGAGAATTTCGGTCGGCGCCATCAGCGCGGCCTGCCGCCCGCATTCCACGACGCTGGCCATGGCGAGCGCGGCGACGACGGTCTTGCCGGATCCGACATCGCCCTGCACGAGCCGCAGCATGCGCATCTCCGAGCCGAGATCGACGCGGATATCCGCCAGCGCCCGCTGCTGCGCGCCGGTGAGGTGAAACGGCAGCGCGGCTTCGATGGCGCTGGAGATACGGCCGTCGCCCTTGTTCTCGCGGCCGGGCAGGCGGTGCATTTTCGCGCGCGTCAGGCGCAACGCCAATTGCGTCGCGAGCAGTTCGTCAAGGGCGAGCCGCTGGCGCGCGGGATGTTGCGGCGAGAGCGCCTTCGCGCTGTCCGGCCGATGCGCGGCGCGCAGCGCGTCCGCGAAGGCGGGCAGCTTGTTGGCGGCCAGGACGCTCGGCTCCTGCCATTCGGGCAGGGCGGGAACGCGCGCAAGCGCCTCTTCCGTGGCGCGTAAGACGAAGCGCGGCTGAAGCCCTTCGGTGAGGCCGTAAACGGCTTCGAAAGCGGGGAGCTTCGCGAGCCCGGCCTCGTCCAGCACGCGGTCGGGATGCACCATCTGGCGACGGCCGTCATAGAGCTCCAGCCGACCCGAAATCCACCGCGTCGCGCCGAGGGGCAGGCTGCGCTCGATCCAGTCGGCGTTGGCGAGGAAGAAGACGAGCTCCACGTCGCCGGTCTCATCCTCGACGAGTACGCGCCAGGGCTGCTTGCCATAGCGCCCCTGCGGCCGGCGATGCTCCACGACCCGCGCCTTGATGACGACCTGAGTCTCCAGCGGCGCCTCGGCGATCGTCGGACGCTGGCTGCGGTCGATGACATTCGTCGGCAGATGGAACAGCACGTCGACCACACGCGCCTGCGCGCCCGCGCGAGCGAGCAGACGATCGAAGAGCGGCGCGGTCTTGGGGCCGACGCCGGGGAGAGCGGCGGCCCTGCCGAAGAGCGGGGCGAGAATGTCAGGGCGCATGCGCGCGCAGTTTAGCGGCGCCGGAGCCTGCGCGCCATGTTGCGCTTGAAGACCCGGCGTTATAACGTGTGTATGAATTGATAACGTTCATACGGGTGTTCCAATATGAGCGGGTCCGACTCCGTTGACGCCTATGGCGTGCTGAAGGTCATTCGCATCGGCAATTCGCTCGGCGTGGTTCTGCCGCGCGAGATCGTCGCCGAGCTTGCGGTCGAGAAAGGGGACCGTCTGTTTCTGACGCGTTCGCCCGAGGGCTATCGCCTCACCCGGAGCGATCCGGAATTCGAGCGCCGCGTCGCGGCCGCGCGACGGATCGTCAGCAAGCGGCACAATGCGCTGCGCGAGCTGTCGCGGTGAGCGGCGGCTGGCGTTTTCTCGACCGTCAGATTGCGCTGGCCATCCATGAGCACGTTCTCGCGGCGCATGGCGGAACCGTGGGGATCATCAGCGAGGACGCGCTGGAGGCGGCGCTGCGGCGGCCGCTGGAGGTCGCGCGGGCGACGCCGCGCTGCGACGCGGCCCGCCTTGCGGCGGCCTCGGCCGCGGGGTTCATCCGCAGCCACCCGTTTGTCGAGGGCAAGAAGCGCGTGGCGCTCGTGGCGCTGGAACTGATTCTGACCGACAATGGGTATGAACTGGCCGCCTCGGACGAGGAGTTCTTCATTGTCATGGCGCAGTTCGCGGCCCGTGAAATCGACGAGGAGGCGCTCACCGAATGGGTGCGCGCCCATATCCCGCCGCCGCGCCCGGACGCGCGTCCCCGCCGTCGTTGAGTTTTTCGGCTGCCGCAAGGGGCCGCTTATTGTCCACCGCAGGAAACGTCGCCTTCCTCACAGTTCAATTGATGGTCGAGGCGCTTCGTCTGGTCGAGGGTCATTTGCGTCTTGCATTGCGCGATCATCATGCCGTTGATCGAGCCGCCATTCGTTCCGAATGTGTCGAAGGCGCATTGCAGATCGCGATATTTGATCCAGGCGCGCTGCGCGTCGACGAGTTTCGCCTTGCCCGCCGCCGTCACTTTCGCGGCCAGCCTTGTGTAGATGGCGTTGAGCCGTGCGTCCGCCGCGTCGAATTTCTTTCCCTCGCAGAGCGTCATGTCCAATTGGGTCGCGAGACTTCCACACTCCGGCCCGAGCGCGGGGGGCGTGGCGAGACACAAGGCGATCAAGGGAAGAATCTGTCTCATTCTACGGGTGTTCCTCAAACGGGCGTCGCTTTATTTATCAATCGATCGGCTGGTCGAGGCGCTCGGCGCGATCCGCGCCCTTGAATGTATAGTGCCACCACTCGCGCGAAAAGTTTTCGAAGCCGTGGCGGCGCATCAGCGCGACGAGCGTCTCCCGGTGACGGTGCGCGTCCTCCGTCGTTTTCGACTGCGTCCACGAGCGTTCGTCGAAGAAATCAAAGGGCGTGCCGAAATTCCATCCGATAACGCCGAGATCGACGGCAAGGCCGGTGGAATGCGTCGATTGCTCGGCGATATAGCCCTGCGGGAATAGCTGGCTTTTCTCGACCCGTGGATAATATTGCGGCTTCGTCGATTGATCGGCGTTGCGGGACCATTCCACAAAGGATGACACCGCGCGCTTGGGCCGATAGCAATCATAGACGATAAGAGAAAATCCATGCGATTTCGCGTCCGCCTCGGCGGCGGCCAGCGCTGTCGCGGCGTCGGCGCGCAGCCAGCATTGCGGCGCGCCATAGCCCGGCGCCGGATGGCCGGTGAAATTGTTGGCTCCCGCATAGCGGATGTCCTGCCGGATGTCCGGGGCGATCTCGGCAAGGCGGGCGAAGCCCGGCGGCGGCTCCGCGCGCGCCGAGGTGACGGCGAACAGAAGAAGGCAGGCGAGGCGTGCGGGTCTGTTCATTGCGTGCTCCCAATGTGCGCCGGCGCAAATCCGCTGAAGCAGAGGCGGGATTATAACCGATTGCATGACGGAGGTTTCGATGAAACAGAAAATGCTGCTGTGTTTCGGACTCGGCCTCGCCGCCCTTGGCGCGGCCGTTGTCGTCTCCGCGCCTGCCCATGCGGCTGATCGCTGCAAGGTGACGGACCCCACCGGCACGCCGCTGAATGTGCGCGACAAGAGCAAGAACATCGTGGGGACGATTGAAAACGGGCGCATCGTCATGGTCCAGCGCTACAGCGAGGACAGCGCAGGCCGGCCCTGGGCCTATGTTTCGACGCCCGGCGGGGAAGGCGTCGGCTGGGTCTATCGGGAGTTCATCAGCTGCTACTGAAGGCGCCGACATGCGCGGGCGCCGGAACGTTCCCGAAGCCCCGCCTCGCCAGACAGGAGAGGCGGGACTCTTGCGAGCAAAGGTCGCCGCTCAGGCTTTGGGCTTGTCCGCGCCGCCATGGGCCGCCGACCAGGCGATGGGATCGGCGATGAAGGATTCGATCTCGTTGAGCGCGTCTTCGGGGAAGTAGCGATGCGCGCGGGCCACCGCCAGCACGTCGCGCCAGGTGGCGAGATAATGCAGGTTGATCCCGAGTTGCGCGAGATCCTCGCGCGCGCCGGCGAAGATGTCATAGAAGAAGAACACGAAGACATGGTCGCAGCGCTGGCCGGAGTTGCGCAGCGCCTGCACGAAATCCTTCTTCGAGCCGCCGTCGGTGGCGAGATCCTCGACCAGCAGGGCGCGGCCGTTGTCATGCAGATCGCCCTCGATGCGCGCGTTGCGGCCGAAGCCTTTCGGCTTCTTGCGGACATATTGCATCGGAAGCATCAGACTGTCCGCGATCCAGGCGGCGAAGGGAATGCCCGCCGTCTCGCCGCCGGCGACTACATCGAGCGACTCATAGCCGATGTCGCGCTCGATGGCGCGGGCGGCGAAGTCCACCAGCCGGCGCCGCAGGCGCGGGTAGCTGATGATCTTGCGCATGTCGATATAGACCGGCGACGCCCAGCCCGCCGTGGTGATGAAGGGCTTCTGCGTATTGACGAGCACCGCCTGGACTTCGATCAGAGCCTTGGCGGTTTCCTGAGCGGCGAACAGCTGACGATCGTTGGACATGTAAAAGGCCGGGCTCCCTGTTGGTTGCTGGGCGCAGCCATAGCCTACTTTTCGTCCGGGCGCGCGGTCTGTCCGAAAAGGATTTCGCGCTCCAGTGCGGTGAAATCCGGTCGGCGGCGCTCCCAGGGCGCGCCGGCGGCGTAGGCCCGGGCGACCGCCGGGCGGGATTTGATCGATTCGAACCAGCGCTTGAGGCGCGGAAAATCGTCGAGGTCCTGCCCCTGATCCTCGTGAGGGACGATCCAGGGGTAGCAGGCGATGTCGGCGATGGAATAGTCCCCGGCGAGATAGGGACCCTTCGAGAGTTCGCGGTCGAGCACCCCATAGAGCCGGGCGGTCTCGTTGCGGTAGCGCTCGATGGCGTAGGGGATGCGGGCCGGGGCGTATTTGGCGAAATGGTGATTTTGCCCGGCCATGGGGCCGAGCCCCCCGACCTGCCAAAAGAGCCATTGCAGCGCCCGCATGCGGCCGCGCAGGTCCTGCGCCAGCAGGCGGCCGGTCTTCTCGGCGAGATAGAGCAGGATCGCGCCCGACTCGAAGAGCGCGACCTCGGCCCCGCCGTCTGGCGGCGCATGGTCGACGATGGCCGGCATGCGGTTGTTGGGAGAGATCGCCAGAAACTCCGGCTTGAACTGATCGCCCCGCGTGATGTCCACGGGAATGATTCGGTAGGCGAGGCCCGTCTCCTCGAGGAAGATCGTGATTTTATGGCCGTTGGGAGTGGGCCAGTAGTGAAGATCGATCATTCCGGCTCCTTCAGGCGGTCCGTCGTCCATTTTCCACGTTCAGGCCAAGCTTGTCGATCCTCGCGACGTCAATGGCGCCATTATGGGACAATTCTCCACAGCGCGGACCGCGCGGCTGGCGGCAAGGATGGAGGTCGTCGTCCGATGGCGCAGCGGCGGCGCCGATCTGCCTTATGAGCCTCATATGAGGCGGCGGCCGAGTCAGACAAACACCAATTCGAGTCAGGGCAGGGCGGAGCCGCAACCAGACGAGGAGTTGCACGGCAAAGGGACCGCCTCGCGCCAGCAACGCCCGCGTCCCCGACACCGGATCGCTCTTAGCGATGTCGGAACGGGCCGAAGCGGAATGGCAGGCGAGGTTGCGGAGGGCGGCGCCGCATGACGTCTCGCGCGCCGGATGGTCACGTTTGCGTGAACCGCTTCAATTGTTGTCTCGGCTCACGATTGGTGACACCCTGCGAGACGTTCACGGGAGGGCAGCATGCAAAGGATCGTCATTACCGCATTGTCGCTGACATTGCTGATCAGCATCTGGTTTCTGACGAACTGGAATCCCCTCGCGAAACTCGCGCTGATCATTGGCTGGCTGGTCGTTCTTGCAGCCTATCTGCTGATCAGAATTGGAAAGCCGCGGCTGAAGAAAAAGCAGGAAGCCGAGAGAGAGATTTTATAATAGGCTTTACACCTGCCAACGGCTGTCGGATCAGGTGACACCGTGCTGCTTCCATGAAGCGGCACGAAGAGACGCAGGAAATTTGCCGACACATGAAATTTCTGATTGTGCAGGCTCCCGTCCCCTCCACATTCGGGAGAGAGACGGGGGCCTGCCGATACTGAAGGAAACGCTCAGCCGACGAAACGCGCAGAAGCGCCTCGGGGCTCTCTCTTCCTTTCCTATTGTTTTTCCGGGACGTCTTGCCGCGGTTGGGGGCTTCCCGTGTGACGAACGCGCGCGACGCGGCGATGGCGCCGGGAGCCTCTCAGGGGACTGCGCGGGCGCTGCACGCGCGGCTGATGCCGGAAGCTCGTGAATTGCCGTTCCTGCGCCTCGGCGTCCGATGTCGCAACCGCCGCCGGGATGATGACCGCAGCCCCGAACAGCGCCGCCACAAACGCGCGGCGGGACAAAGTCGTTTCTCCCTCTGTCTCATTATTCATGTTCTTGTCTCCCGAAACCAACTCAAACTGCAACTAAATGCTGCGCTTAAACAGAGCGTCCGTCAAGTTTGTGGAGGATGCTCACCTGGCGTTTCGCGTCGAAAGGAAGATGACGCGATCGCTAGTGTAACACCTCATAACGCGCCACTTGCCGCGCCCGCATGCGTTCGGGAGGCAAAGGTCTTCATCTTTTTCGTCGGATAGCGGGGCGGGGCTTCTTCAACATTTCGTCACTGGCGAGCGGCGCGCGCTCTGGCTCGATTGGCGCGACTTTGGGCGGCATGCGGGCCTCGATCTTCTCGGCCAGATAGGAAAAGAACGGGTTCGACGACATGCGCGAGAGCGCATCGAGGCTCACGACGAGCGTTCCCCTTTCGCCGCGCAGATCGAGCGCGCCGAGGCTGACGCCAAAATCCTCCGATTTGTCTGGGTTCAGGCCGTAGAGCGCATCGCTGAGCGGGAAGGGAAGCGCGACATGCGAGAGCGAAAACACGCCCTTTGGATAGTCGATGCCGAGTCTCCTCGACGTTTCGGAGGTCGCCCCCGCCTCGACGACCCGCTCGATTGTTTCATCCGTCCCTTCGCCGGCGTTGGTGACGATGGCGAGGCGGTAGGCCCTGATGGCGGCCGGCAGAATGCGCGACAGCTTCGTCTCCGCCGACTCTCTGAACAACGGCCCGAATTTGGCGTTGCGGTTGAGATCGAACAACACGAGTTCGCTGCCGTTCGCGGGCAGATGATCATAGAGCCCCGAGAGCACGGCGGGGGTGCTTACCGTGAAATCCATGACAGACTGGAACGTCAGCACGGGTGGAAGCTCAGCGAGCCTGCCATTGCGCGCATATGAAGCGACAAGGGTCTGGAGTGAACGGGTCAGGAGGTCGGACTGGCGCGCGCCATTCACCGGAAAGGAGTTGTATTTGAAAGGATTGAACTCCGGCATCACGCTGAGCCAGGCGGCCTTGGCGAAGGCCGGCAGGATCGCGGGCAGACCGGCGAGCCCCGCGAAGCGGGCAAGACTTGTGACGCCGACCATCGGAGAGATCAGGACGAGCTGATCCGCCCGGGCAAGGCTTTTGTTTTCAATGGCGTCGAGGGCGTATTTCAGTGCGATCGTCCCGCCGTTCGAGAAGCCGACAAGATGGAGCGGCGCATTCGCGGGCGCGCGTCTGCGCGCCTCGCGCACGGCGAGCCGCGCGGCGGCGATCCAGTCGGGCCAATGGATTTTCGTCAGGGCGGCCGGCGTTGTGCCATGGGCCGGAAGGCGGATGGCGACGACGACAAATCCGCGGTCGCGGTAGCGCGCGGCGATGTGCCTCAAACTATAGGGAGAGTCCGTCAGCCCATGCAGCAGCACGACCGCGCCGGACGGCGGGCCTTTCTCCGGCTCAAGAACATAGGAGCGGTTCCAGTCTCGTGGAAATCCCCCTGGATAAACCGGACTCCCCTCGAAATAGCGATTGAAGGGGACTTTTTCGTCGGACGCGAGCTTCCTGGTGACGTTTTCGCGCACCGCGTCGAAGACCCGCTCTTCCGCCGCCAGATAGTCGGCCCAGTTCGCGGCGTCCATCTGCTCGGCGCTCAATTCCTGCGGCGCATAAATGTGCCAGACGTCGAGCGGCGGGCCGCGCAGCGAGTCATACATGCGGAAGCCGAGGAAGATCGTCACCGCGACGGCCGTGAGCACGAGGAGCCATTTCGCGGTCTTGCGGACAAGCGACATCCGACCTCCTCCGTCTCTCGGGCGCATCGTCGCATCGTCGCATCGGCGCCCCTTGCAACAGGCTATCCGATCAGGCTGCAAGATCAATGCGGCGCTCGCATTCTTGCATTTGACTCGTTGGCCCGTTCGTATTGAACTGGCTGACCGCGCCCGACGCGACTCGAGGCGGAAGCGACATGTTGAAAGAGCCGCCATGAGCGCCGGACGCACAGTGGAGACAACACTGGTCATCATCGCGGCGCTGCTCGTCCTGGCCGTGTGCAAGCTGGCGCAGGCCGTCCTGGAGCCGGTCGTGTTCGCGGTTTTCATCATCATGATCGCCTGGCCCACGCAGAAGGCCCTGCAAGCGAGCACGGGCAAGGCGCTGGCGCTCGTCGTGACAGTGGTTGCGACAATCGCCGTCGTTCTGGCGCTGCTCGGGGTGATTGTCTGGGGCGGCGGGCAAGTCGTGGACTGGGTCAATCAGCATCTGGAACGCATCCAGGAGACGCTTCTCGCCTCCACATCCTGGCTCGAAAAGCACGACATCTTCGTGCTGACGCTGTTGAGCGATCATTTCAATTCGGCGCAAATGGTCAGGCTGCTGCAACGCGTCGTGATACAGGCCAACACCATTCTCGCCTTCGCGCTGATCGTGCTGCTCTATGTGATCCTCGGCCTCGTCGAAGCGGAAGCTGTCGCGGGGCGTATCGGGGCGCTGCAAAATCGGGATGTGAGCCAGCGCCTGCTCACGGCGGGCGCCAGCATCAACAGGAAGTTTCGCACCTACATGCTGGTGCGGACGATCGCGAGCGCCCTGACCGGTCTGGCGGTCTGGGGCTTCGCCCGCCTCATGGGGCTGGAGATGGCGGCCGCCTGTGGCGTGCTGGCCTTTGCGCTCAATTATCTCCCATATCTCGGGTCGCTGATCGTCACCGGCTTTCTGGCGGTCTTTGCATTCGTGCAGACGGGCTCGCCGCAGTCCTCCCTGATCGTTCTGGGCGGAGTCTCGCTCATTCAGGTCGTCATCGGCAGTTATCTCGAGCCGGTCTTTTCCGGCGAGGCGCTGGCCATCTCGCCGCCCGTCGTGCTGTTCACGATTGTCTTGTGGACGTATCTCTGGGGCGCGCTGGGCGCCTTTCTCGGCGTGCCGCTCGCCATCGCCGCGATGACCCTCCTGAATGCGTTCCCTTCCACGCGCTGGATCGCCGACATCTTGTCCGGAGGCCGAACACGCGCCGAGCCTGGCCTTGATGGGGAGAGCCTGGCGTTCGAACGCGCCGATCCCCGCTAGAGCTTGATTTTTCCGGGCGTTGGCATGAGCTGACACTGTAGAGGAAAGCGTCGTGACGGCCAGAATTGTGAAGATTGCGGTGGTTTTCTCGCTCGGCGTCATCATGCTGCTGGTCGCGCTAGGCAACATCTTCGACTATGGCGCCAATTTTGACGTCGTTCAGCATGTGCTGTCCATGGATACGGTCCCCGAGACCCCGCTGAAATGGCGCGCGATCACCAGCCCATGGCTGCACCACCTGTTTTACCTCGTCATCATCGCAACGGAATCGATCACGGCCACGCTGTCGCTTTACGGCGGCGTTCAATTGTGGCGGGCGCGGGCCACTGGCGCGGGCGCCTTCAACGCCGCCAAGGCGGTCGCCGTGACGGGTCTGGCGACCGGCTTTCTCCTTTACGCGCTGGGCTTCATGGGCGTTGGGGGGGAATGGTTCCTGATGTGGCGCTCGGGTCCCCCTTACAATCTGGAGGACGCGGCTTTCCGTTTCATCGGGCTCTTGGGGCTGTCGCTCATTTTCGTCTCGCTTCCGGACGTGGATTGAGGGCGAGCGCGCTCTAGTTTGTGAGAACTGGCGAACAGGGGCGTCGCGCGCATGCAGGCGGTGAAGACGGCGTTTGTCCTGGCCGGGGGCGGGAGCCTCGGCTGTATTCAGGTCGGCATGCTGCGGGCGCTGCTCGCCGCCGGCGAGCGGCCGGATTTCATTGTCGGCTCGTCGGTGGGGGCGCTCAACGCCTGCTATTTCGCGGCCTATCCGGATTCCACGGGCGTGGAGCGGCTGGGCGACATCTGGAAGTCGCTGCGACGGCGCGACGTGTTCCCGCTGTCGCTGGCCACTGCGCTCGCCGTGCTGGGACGGCGCGATTATGTCGTCGATCCGGGTCCACTGCGCCGCATTGTCGAAGCGGCGCTGCCGTATCGCCGGCTGGAGGACGCGCCGCTTCCGGTCCATCTCGTGGCGACAGACATGCAGGGCGTCGGGGCGATCCTGTCGCGCGGACCGGCTGTCGAGGCCATCATGGCGAGCGCGGCCGTGCCGGGCGTGTTTCCGGCCGTCGAGTTCGATGGCGCCCCGCTGATGGACGGCGCCGTCGCCGCCAACACGCCTGTCCGGGCGGCGGCCAGCCTCGGGGCGGGCAAGATCGTCATCCTGCCGACCGGCTACGCCTGCGACCTCCAGGCCCCGCCCTCCGGCGCCGTCGCCCGCGCCCTGCATGCCGTCACGCTGCTGATCGCCTGGCAGCTCATTCGCGATATCGAACGGCTCTCGGGCGAGGTCGAGCTGCGCCTGGTTCCGGCGCTCTGTCCGCTGGATGTGTCGCCCTATGACTTCAGCCGGGCCGCGGCGCTGATCGGGCGGGCGGCGCGCTCGACCGAAGAGTGGATCGCCCAAGGCGGGCTGCATGCGCCGGCCCTGCCGGCCCAGCTCGCGCCGCACCATCACCGCCGCGCGCAGGGGGCTGGCCATTAGCCAAATCTTTACGTTGATGGTGACTTTGCGCGCGGGACCACGTTTATTGCGGACAGAGCCGTGATGGCCGCGGGGGATCGTTCCATGTCTGCGCGCAAATTTGTGCTGGTCTGCCTTTTATCCGCGTCAGCCGCCGTGCTTCTGACAGGCGAGGCGGCGGCGCTCCGCCACCCTCGCTACATCTATCCCAAGAACGCGCCGCATCTTGGTCCCTGGGTCGAGGAGGGGTGGCGGCGCGAAGACTGGTCCCGCGCTCCGGCCATCCGCGACTGGGCTTTCTCGGCTCCCTGGGATTACGATCCCGCGCTCGGCTATCCGTCGAGCACGGCCGAATATCCGTGGGGTTACACCACGCCCTTCGTGAGGGTGGGACGGAAATGCGTCGCAAGCGAAATCAACGTGAGTCCCGGCGGCGACTCGGTTCGCTACCAAAGGGTGAGACCGTCTTATTATTGCAACTGATCATTGAAGGACGACCGCGGACTCCTGTGGCCCGCGCGCAACGGCTTGCGGAAATGTAGCCCGTTCCGGCGCGCCCGCGCGTCTGTCTGAAAATGGGGCAACGCCTCTCCGGCATACGCAAATCTGTATTCCTCGAGTACTGCGGCGCGGCTGCTGGCCGCCCGGACCCTATTCCCCTTTGCCAGTCTATAGCTAAACAATTCGTCGCCGGACACGGCTGACGGACAGGGGAGCAGGCATGGCGGATTGGTTACATTGCAACCGGCGGACGTTGCGCGCGGGTCTGCTGGCCACGACGGCCGTCTCCACCTTCGTCATGACCTCTGGCCGGGCATGGGCGGTCTGCAGTTCGGTCGGCGCGCCGAACGATATCGCCTGCTCTGGCGCAACCCCCGGCCTTTTTGTCGACAACACCTCGCCGGGAGCCATCGGCGTCACCGTGCAGAGCGGCGCGACGATCACCAATGACGGCGTCACCCTGCGTGGCGATGCCGTGGGAGCCAACCCGCCAGTCGCCGTGACTTACACGGAGGCAGGGCCCGCGACGATCACCAATTTGGGCGCGTTCAACGGCGCCGGCATTTTCGCCGGGACCTCAGGCGACAGCAACGTTACCGTGACGACTGCGCGCGGCAGTCAGATATACGCTGTAAACAACGGCTTCGAAGTCTACGCCGCGTTTGCGGGCGGAATCGGCGGCGCCTATGTCAATTCCAACGGCTCCGTGGTCGCGGGTGGCTCGGGCGTCTTCGCCTACAACAACTTCGATGGTCCGGTCATCATCACAAACACGGGCGCGATTGGTTTCGACAGCGCGACGAACACGATCACGCCGGTGGGCGGGCATGGCGTCTCCGCGATGACTGTCGGCTATGCCGCGTCGCAGACCGACACAATCGGCGGCTATATTTCCATTCAGAACGCCGGCGCGATTTCCGCGCTCGGCAACGGCGTGATGGCCGCCGCGACGGAGGGCGGCCAGATCGCGATCGTCAACCAGCGCGCCGGCTCCATCGACGCGGCGGCGGAGGGCGTTTACGCCTTTTCGGATGTTTCGGGCGGCCCCGTCGCGGGCGTTGTGTCGGTGATCAACGACGGCTCGATCCTGGCGCAGGGCCATGGCGTCCATGTCGACTCCGACTCCGCCGCGGCGGGCGTCGCGGCTGCTTCGATTCTCGTCAACAACCGCGGCTCCATCACAGCCTTCGAAGGCGTGTTCGTGTCGTCTGGAGGGACGATCGGCGGAGACGTTGGCGTTCTCAACAGTGGCCTGATCCGCGCGACGGGGTTTGTCAAGGCGGGGGATGGCGTCGTCGCGAGAGGCGACTCCGGCGGGTCGGCGTCCGTGAGCAATCTGGCGGGCGGGACGATCCTGTCGGAGCAGAGCGTTGGCGTTTCGGTCGACGCCTTCGGCGCAAACCCAACGACAGGGAAGGGCGGGCTCAGCGCCGTCTATAACGCCGGGACAATCCTTGCCCCAAATGGCGGCGCGATCCAGGCGACCCATGGGCTCTCGGCCTCGGGCGTGACTTACGGCAACCTCATGGGACAGAGTGCCGTCCTCGACACGCTGGTCCAGGTGGATCGCGGCGGCCTGGTGGTGGGCGGCGGCGTTCTCGACGCCAATGGGATCTTCACGTCCTCTGGCTCCGTAAACGAGGGCGTCTCCGCCTCGACCGACAGCGGGGCGGACGCCCTCGTGATCAACAGGGGCCGCATCTACGGGGACTTTGGCGCCGTCGCATTAGGGCTTGGCGGCGGCAATGCGATTGTCGACAACGCCGGTTTGATTGCGGGCGACAATAATGACGGCGTCTGGGCGATGACGAGCGGCGGCGCGGGCGGCGCGGCGCTTGTCATCAACCGCGCCGGGGGCGTGATCGAGAGCAAGGGGTCTATCGGCGTCGAAGCCTGGAAAGCAGGCGCCGCGACTTCGAATTACGTGTCGAACACGGTCTTCGGTCGGCTGATCACCGACGCGCATGTGATCAATCTGGGCGCCATCGGCGCGTCGCAGCCGGCCCTGGAGGGAGGCGTCTCCGCGCGGACCGAGGGAAGCGGCGCCGCCATCGTTGAAAACGCCGGAAGCATCAGGGGCGACCTCGGAGGCATATATGCGACCTCCAACAATGGATCGTACATCAACAATTCCGGAAGCGTCGTCGGCAATCTTCTGGGAGTCCAAGGGCTCGTTTGGGGAATCGGCGTCCTGGACGTCCGTAACAGCGGCTCGATCACCTCGCTGATGGGCGAGGCGGTCAGACTTACGAACGCCACGGGGGCGGGCCGGACGCAGTTGGTCAATTCTGGGCTGCTTCAGGGCGCGGGCCTGACGCCGTCGACGGCCGTGGTCGTCATCGCCTCCGGCTCCCCGACAAGCATCGTCAACAGCGGCGTGATCCGGTCCAATGACAACGCGCCGACGGCGCTGGCGATGGCGGCGGGCTTGTCGGGAGTCGTATCGATTTCGAACAGCGGCCTGATCAACGGCCGCGTGGCGCTGACAGACCGGGACGATGTCTTCCAGAATCTGGACGGCGGCGTCTGGCGGATGTCGGGGACCAGCAATTTCTACGGCGGCGCGGATCGCCTGACGAATGCGGGGCGGATCGTTTCCGTCGGCGACCCGGTCGTCGACATGGGCGCGGGGGCGAACAGCGTCTGGAACGGCGGCGTGATACAGGTGACAAATGGCGCGGCGCCGGGGCAGGCGGTCTTTACGGCCACGGGCGGGACGCTTGCCTTCGCCAACGCCGGGCTGATTGATCTTCAGAACGACGGCGCGCATAGCGTCGCCAATACGGCGACGATCAACGGCTCATTCAACGCAATGGCTGGCAGCGCGCTCGCGGTGGACGCGCAGCTTGGACCCGCCGGCTCCATGGCGGACCGGCTCACGATCAACGGCCCGGCGACGGGCGGCGTGACGCTCGTGTCGGTGCGCAACGCGGTTGCTGGCGTCGGCGCGCTGAACACGGCCGGCATTACGGTCGCGCGGCTCAACGGCGCCAATACGGGCGGCGGCTTCGCGCTGAGCCCGGCCTCGCCGGGCTACACGCTCATCCATGGCGCGCCGGTGATCGACGCGGGCTTCTATTATTACACCCTGGAGCAGGGCGGGGGCGCCGGCTGCAACGGCGCGGCGGTCTGTTACTCGCTTTACAGCGGTCCCTCGACAAAGGCCTTCATTCTCCCGGTGTCGGTGACGACGACACAGGCGCTGTGGCAGGACACGGCGCTGATGTGGGAGGAGCGCCAGACGGAACTGCGCGACGCGCGCCCGATCGAATCGGGCTTCATGAGCCTGGCGGCTCCGCGCGCCGCGCCGGCGCCGGCGCCGACGCTTGCGTCCGCCGGCCGGTTTGGCGTCTGGCTCAGGCCGCTCGGCGCCTGGACGACGCGCGCGAGCGCGGCGACGACGGCGGTGGGGCCGCGCGTGCTCTCGCTTGATCTCGGCTATCGCCAGAACAGTTTCGGCCTCGTGGGCGGCGGCAATTGGGCCATCGGCCTTCTGGGCGGCGAGGTCAACGCCGGCGTGATGGGCGGCTATGTGGAGTCGGACGTGAACTTCCGCAGCGGGCAGTTCTTCCGTTATCAGGGCGGCACGGCCGGCGCCTCGGTGAGCTATTCGAGGCGGGGCCTGTTCGCCGAGGGCCTGTTCAAGGCCGATCTTCTGACTCTTCAGTTCGGCGTGCCGCTTGGACCCTACAGCAGCCTGTGGACCACCGCCGAGACGCTCGGCGGTCTCTGGAGCGCCGGCTATCGCCACGACTTGGGGCCGGTCTTCATCGAGCCCTCCGCGACGGTCACCTATTCCAAATCGCGCATCGGCCAGCTCAGCGAGCTGGCGGCGCTCGGCGCGGGCGCCCGCTTCGGCGACGGCGAGGATTTTCGCGGCGGCTTCGGCGGACGGATCGGCATGGCGTTGCCGAATGTTGTGGCGGGCCATCTGCTGGAGGCGTCCGTGACCGGGCGCGTGTGGGATCAGTTCAACAGCAATGGCGGACGCGTCGCCAACATCGTCGCCGCCGGCATCGAACAGAGCTTTGGGGATTATACGCTGGGCCGGGTCTATGGCGAGGCGAAGGGCAATCTGGCGATGCTCGCGGCGGGGTCAGGTCTCGGCGCCTATCTCGGCGGCGGCGCCAGATTCAACGACCAGTTCACCACCTGGACGGCCAGGGGCGGGCTGGCCTACCGGTGGTGACGAAAGCCGCGCGACGGTTCACGGTTTCAGCAGGACCTTGCCGAGATTCTTCCGGTCCTGCAGATAATGATGCGCGAGCGCGGCCTCCTCCAAGGCGAACGCCTTGTCGATGCGGGGGCGGATGGCGCCCGCGTTCCAGAGCGCCAGCAGGTCCGTCGACCAGCGCCGCAGGCGATCCGTCTCGCCCCACATGCGGCCGAGATTGACGCCGAAGACGCCCTTGTTGGCGTTGATCAGCGTCATCGGCATGAACTGGAAGAGCGGCGTGGCGATCAGCGCGCGCAGCACATTGAGCAGATCGCGCTCCTTCGCGTTGACGAAGGAGGAGACCCCGAACATGCCCAGCCGGCCCGTCGGCGCCAGCATGCGGAAACTTCTCTTGAAGGAGGAGCCCGCGTTGGGGTCGAGGACGAGCTCGACGCCGCGCCCTTTGGTAATGTCTTTCACACGCGCTTCGAGAGGCTCCGCTCGCGCGTCGATGAACCAGTCGGCGCCAAGCCTTTCGAGCTCGGCATGCTTCCATTGCGAGGCGACGCCGATGACGCGCGCGCCCAGATGCTTGGCGATCTGCGTCGCCGCAATGCCGACGCCGCCGCCGGCCGAATGCACCAGCATGGTTTCTCCCGGCTTGAGGGCGCCCATGACGACGACGAGTTGCCAGGCCGTCAGATAATTCACCGGAAGCGCCGCGCCTTCCTCGGCGGACATGTCGGCGGGCCGGATGAAAACCTGATCCTGCGGCGCGCAGATTACATCGGAGTAACCGCCGAAATGCGTCGCGGCGAAGACGTCGCGGCCAATCCATTGCGCATCGACGCCGGGTCCGACGGCGTCGACCCGGCCGGCGACCTCGTAGCCGACAACGGCGGGCAGTCCCGGCAGATCGGGATAAATGCCCAGGCGGGCGAGAATATCCGCGAAGTTCACGCCGCTCGCCTCGACACGGATGCGTACTTCGCCCGCGACCGGCGCGGGATCGGGCGCGTCCTTGACCTGGAGAACCTCGGGCCGCCCGGCTTTCGTGATCCAGACCTGTCGCATGTTGGCCTCGCTTTCCTGTGCTGCGCCTCTACTGGCCTTCCGAGAGCCGCGTCGCAAAATAGGCGAGGGTTTTCGCGTAGACGCTCGCCTGATTCCATTCGAGGAACACGGGGTAATTGGCGTCGCCCTCCGCCCAGCCCGCGCCCGGCCGCCAGCCCTTGCCCTTGAGATAATTCGCGGTCGAGGCCAGCGCGTCGGCGGGGGAGCGAATGAGATCGCGCCTGCCGTCGCCGTCGAAATCGACGGCATAGGTCAAATAGGATGACGGCATGAATTGCGTCTGGCCGATTTCGCCGGCCCAGTCTCCGCGCATCTGCGCCGCCGCCATGTCGCCCCGCTCGACGATCGTCAGCGCGTCTTTCAGTTCCTGCGTGAATTTGGCGGAGCGGCGGCAATCATAGGCCAGCGTCGCGAGCGCCTGTGTGGTTCTGAAATGGCCATTGTCCGCGCCGAAGCCGGTCTCGAGCCCCCAGATCGACACGAGCACCGGACCGGGCACGCCGTAGCGGGTCTCGATCTCGCGCAGCAGCGTCGCGTGGCGGCGCAGCAGCTCCCGGCCGCGACCGAGGCGCGAGGGCGTGACGAGACGCGCCGCGAATTTTTCGAAGCTCAGACGGAAAACCTTCTGGCTCCGGTCGCGGGCGATGATGGCGCGGTCATAGGCGACGTCGTCCAGCGCCGCCGCCAGCGTGCGCGGCGAGACGCCCTGCGCAGCCGCCTCGGCGCGGAAATCGGCGAGCCAGGCCGGAAACCCCTCGGCGGCGTTCCCGCAGGCGGCCGCCGTCGCGCCGGCGGTCGCGGCCAAGAGCGCGAGCGCCGCAGCGCAGGCAAGTGAAAAGGTCTTCGTCATTGTCCTCATCGAAAGATCGTCCACCTGAAACGCGCGAGATCACGGCCGCTCCCTCCCGGAAGGAGGCGGCCACACCGGGATTGATCATCGGACTCGATAGGAATGCAACCAATCCTTAACCGGTTTCTCAAATAGTAAACGAAGTTGTTTCGGTCTCACACATGCGCATCGCGGGTTGTGACCGGGGGCAACCTGTCCGAGTCGCCGCGAGTCCCAGAGAATGATTACCTGTGAGCACAGCTTGAACGACGCCTACGATCTGGCCTTGCGCGTGGGGCGCGGCGCTGCGCGGGACTATGTGAGGGAACGGCGCGAGGTCGCGCCCGAGCGGCAGGACGAACTCCTCGGCGTCTTCATCATCGGTCTGGAAGAGGCGCTGACGAGCGTGATCTCGGGTCGCGACGAGGCGCTTCCCGATATTGTCGAGGCCGCCATCGAGGCCTTCGTGGCGGAAGCGGACCGCTGGCCGGCTCCCGCGTCCGATCCGGAACGTCTGTTCGATTTCGACTCGCTGCTGGCCTGATTTTTCCGAAGTCTCCGCGAGAACACAGGCGAAGCAACGCAGGCCGGATGGCCCTCGTCGCTTCGCCGAAACTCACGCCTTCTTGACGAACTCCGTCCGCAGCACGAGGTCCTTGACCTTTTCAGCCCGGCACTCGATCTCGGCGGGATCGCCGGTGAGGCGAATATTCTTGATGAGCGTGCCGCGTTTGAGCACGATCGACGAGCCCTTGACCTTCAGGTCCTTGATGAGCGTCACCGAGTCTCCGTCCTTCAGTTCGGCTCCATTGCTGTCTCTGACAATTTCCGTCATTCGTACCCCGCTTGCTCCTGCTTGCTAGATTTCCACGCCCGCATATAGGCGAAAAGCCGCCGGCGACAAAAGCACAAGCGCGGCCGCGCCCCTCCCTTGCTTCCTCCCCCCTCTGAAGCCCGCTCCGGAGACTGCAACATGTTTGTCGCCGAAAGGTCACGCGCAAGAAATGATGCGTGACTACACGACTTTTCATTTCCAATATTTAAAGGCTGAACGAGATGAAAAGTCGAACGCTTGCCGCCGTTGTTTCGGCGTCCCTGACGCTGTCGCCCCTGACGGCGTCCGCTGAAATGGCGCTGATCGAACGGGTGGATCTGGCCCAGTTCAACCACGTCGTCGTGATCTACGAAGAGAATCACAGCTTTGACAATCTGTGGGGCACATGGGGCGACGTCGGATCGGACGACGTCAAGGGCCTGCGCGACGCCGACGCCGCGCATACCAAGCAGGCGCGGCTCGATGGCTCCCTTTACAACTGTCTGCTCCAGAACGATCCGCACTTCACGTCGCCGCCGCTGAGCGGAACATGCATCGAACCGTCGCCGTATGGCGCGAGCCATTTTCCGAACGCGCCGTTCAGCATCGACAGCGTCCTCTCCAACGCCCAGAACACGGAGGATCTGGTCCATCGCTTCTACAATGAGCAATTCCAGCTTCATCAGGGGCGGCAGGATCGTTATACGCTCGGCAGCGACGCGGCTGGCCTGACGCAGGGCTATTACAAGGCGCAGAACCTGCCGCTCTTCCAGTATCTGCACGGCGTCGGCGCTCCGAAATATGTCATCGCCGATGGTTTCTTCCAGGCGGCCTTCGGCGGATCGTTCCTCAACCATCAATGGCTCGTCGCCGCGACGACTCCGGTCTTCGCCAGCGCGCTGAACGATGGGTCGTCGTTCGATCTGCACTCCGGGCTCGACTCCAATCTCATGCCGGCGAGCACGCCGCTCTACGCCAATCCGCTGGGATCACTGGCGAAGGACCTGGCGCTCACGCAATCCTGCTCTCCCGCGCCCTCCCGCGCACCGAAGCAGCCGGGCGCGGTTTGCGGCGATTATGTCGTCAACACGATCCAGCCGGCCACCCAGCCTTATGCTCCCGGAACCGCGACGCAGAAGCGTCTTCCGCTTCTCGATGGCCCGACGATCGGCGATCGCCTGACCGAGCGTCGCGTCGACTGGGCGTGGTATTCCGGCGGCTGGTCGAACGCGGCCGGCAAGGTCGGCGCGCCGGGCTGGACGAATGGCGATGCGGGCGCCTGCGCCGATCCCAACACCATTGCGGGCGCGGTCTACCCCAACTGCCCGAACAAGCTGTTCCAGTTCCACCATCAGCCCTTCAACTACTTCTCCCGCTACGCCTCCGGCGCCGCCCGCGACGCGCATCTGCTCGATGAAGTCGAATTCCTCAAGGCGGCGCAGACCGGCGCGCTGAAGCCGGTCAGCTTCATTAAGCCGATCGGCGGCGACAATGAGCACCCCGGTTACACCAACGTCGCGGCGGGCGACTCGCATCTGGTCGAGCTGATCAAGGCGGTGGTCAACGGCCCCAACGCCTTCGATACGCTCATCGTGATCACTTACGATGAGTTCGGCGGCGCCTGGGATCACGTCCCGCCTCCGGGGCAGGGTCGCGGCGGCGTGCATGATCAGTGGGGTCCCGGCACCCGCATTCCGGCGATGCTGATTTCCCGCCGTTTCATCAAGTCGGGCGTCGATCATCTGGATCACGACACGACGTCGATCCTGCGCCTGATTGAAGAGCGGTTCAACGTCTCGCCTCTCGGCGCGCGTGACGCAAGCGTGCGCAGCCTGTCGTCGGCGCTCGTGAAAGGCATGTAAGCCGGGCGGGCCATTTCGGGCTCGCCGGACATCGTGGTTCTCAGGAAACGCCCCTCGCGCTGACATCGGCGCGGGGGGTGCGCGTTTTATCGGCCGCCTCCGCAAACCCTCGCGCGCCGGGAAAGCCTGCCCACTTGCCAAACGGCGAGGCCCGTGTTCGCTTGCAAAAAGTTTCATGCTGGTGAGGCTTTAGAAGAATGGATACGTCTCGTCGCCACATTCTGCGCGGCGGCGCCGCGCTCGTCGCCGGCGCCATGGCGGATGCGCCGCGGCGCGGTTTCGCCGGACCCGCCCTTGCCAGCTCCGATGGTCTCGGCGCGCTCGCGCGCAGTCTGAAGGGCCGGCTCATCCGGCCCGGCGAGACGGGCTACGTTCAGGCGGCGTTGCCCAATAATACCCGCTATGCGGAAACCTTCCCCCGAGCGGTCGCAATTTGCGCCAATGACTCTGACGTACAGCTCTGCGTCGCATGGGCGCGTGACAACCGCGCGCCCTTCGCGGTGAAGTCGGGCGGGCACAACTACGCCGGCTTTTCAGTGACCGAGGGGCTTCTCATCGACGTGCGGGCGATGAAGGCCACGCGTCTCGACGCGCGCAATGGAGTCGTTTACGCGCAGGCGGGGGTCAACAATGCGATCATGGCGGCGACGCTCTCGGACGCGCCGCTGGCGGTGCCGGCCGGACGCTGCCTCACAGTCGGCGTCGCGGGGCTGACCATGGGCGGCGGCTGGGGATTTACGGCCACGCGCGCGGGCCTGACCTGCGACAGCCTGCTCGCGTCCGAGGTGGTGCTGGCGGATGGCCGCAAGGTTCTGGCCGACGCGCGCAACAACGCCGATCTGTTCTGGGGCCTGCGCGGGGGCGGCGGCGGCAATTTCGGCGTCAACACCTCCTTCGCCTATCGGCTCGCCGATGTCTCAGGTCCGGTCACGGCGTTCCAGATCGTCTGGCCAGCGAACCGGTTCGTCGCGCTCGTCTCCGCCTTGCAGGCGATCGAGAACGAGAATGTGCGGCAGATGTCGATGCGTCTGGCGCTGACCCAGACGCAGGCCGGCGCCAATCCGTCGCCGGACGAGCTGGAAGTCGACTGTCTGGGACAGTTCTTCGGCTCCAGGAAGCAGCTTCTCGACATCCTTGCGCCGGCCTTCTCGATTTCCCCGCCGGCGTCGCAGCAGGTCCAGGAGGGCGGGTTCTGGCAGGCGGCCAAATTCCTCGCGGAGCCGGGCCTGCCGCATATGTTCGATTCGCGCTCGGCCTATGTCGCCACTGCGCTGAGCCCCGATGCGCTGGACACGCTGTTGCGGCTGGTGACGAAATGGCCCGGCGGCGCCGTGGCGCAGGACGGACTCGCCAAGCTCTTCGCCATCGGCGGAAAGGTGCGCGACGTGCCGGCGGACGCGACGGCCTATGCGCACAGAAACGCCAATTATATTTTCGAGATCATGCCGGTGAACGACCCGTCCGACCGCGACGACGTCATCGCCCGTCAGGCCGACTGGCTCGCAGCGACATTCGAGGCCATGCAGAGGCACCTTCTGCCGGCCTCCTATGTGAATTTCCCCAACCGCAGCCTGCCGGGCTGGGCGCAGCGCTATTACGGCGCCAACCTTGGCCGGCTGTCGCAGGTCAAGCGCCGCTACGACCCGGACAACGCCTTCCGCTTCGCCCAGAGCATTCCCCTCTTCGCCGCGAGCTGAAGGGGAGGGGGCCCGCCGGGTGAAGGCGGAGTCGGTGGCGTGCGTCAGTCCCCGCGCGCGGGGATGGCGATGCGCGGCGGATTGCCGAGACGCCTGTCGAGATAGGCGTCGACATGCGCGATCAGCGGCTCCACCCTGTTCTCGAAGAAGTGGTTGGCGCCCTCGACCACGGCGTGCTCGATGACGATTCCCTTCTGGGTCTTGAGCTTTTCGATCAGCCCCGTGACTTCCTTGAGCGGCGCCACGCGGTCCTGATCGCCGTGGATGAACAGGCCCGAGGACGGGCATGGCGCAAGGAACGAAAAGTCGAAGCGGTTCGCCGGCGGCGCGACCGACACAAATCCCTCGATCTCCGGACGGCGCATGAGCAACTGCATGCCGATCCACGAGCCGAAAGAGACGCCGGCGATCCAGCAGGCGCGCGCCTCCGGATTGACGGCCTGCGCCCAGTCGAGCGCGGCGGCGGCGTCGGACAATTCGCCCGAGCCGTGGTCGAACGCCCCCTGCGAGCGGCCGACGCCGCGAAAATTGAAACGCAGCACGGAAAATCCGCGCTCGGCGAAGGCGTAATAGAGATGGTAGACGATCTGATTGTTCATCGTCCCGCCGAATTGCGGGTGGGGATGCAGGATGATGGCGATCGGCGCGCCGCGCGTGGCGGACTGATGAAAGCGGCCTTCGAGCCTGCCGGCCGGACCGGTGAAGATGACTTCGGGCATGGGAATTCCCTGTGGAAACGGGGCAGGGCGCCTTTTACCATGCTTGACGAGGTAAAATGCAAGGGAATTCGCAAGCTTCCCGCAAGGATGCGCCCGGCGCTCTCGCGCTTGCGGCCGGCGCTCCCCACATCCCCTCCATGAGGCTTCGGATGACAATGACGCGGGCGGCGGTCTTTCTCGCGGCCGGGCTGTGCCTGTTCTGGCTCGCGGCGCAAAGCTTTGCCCCAGCGCGGGACGGGCTGCGCGTCGCGGCGGCACGGAACGACCCCGTCGCGCTCGCCGACGCGCGGCTGGATCAGACCTTTACGACGGCGCGTTTCGCCGAGGGTCTGGACGCGGCGCTGGCGGCGGGCGACGCGGATCTCGCGCGAAGCTTCATCGAGCTGGGCCGGTCTCGGGGGCTCTTCGCATCCCAGGCCCAGCAGGCGCGCCTCGCGGCGCTCGAAGCGGCGTCGACAGACAGGGCGGCGGCGGATTTCGCCGAGGGGTTCCTGCACGGCGCGCGCGACACGGGGCCGGCTTTCGCGGGCGCCTTGACCGGCGATCTGACGGGCTACGGCGACCTTCGCGACCTCTGGACCGAAGGCGAAAAGGTCCGGCGCGGCGAAACGCCCGACGAACTCGTCGTCGGTCTCGCCACGGCGGGGCTGGCGCTCAGCGTCGCCACCTGGTCGAGCGTCGGGGCGGCGCTGCCGGCGCGTTCGGGCCTCACACTGCTGAAAGGCGCGCAGAAAGCTGGCCGCCTGTCTCGCCCGCTGGCGAGATCGCTTGTCGCGGCGGGCGCCAAGGCCATCGACCGCGAGGCGCTGACGGGGGCCATGGCGGCGGCGGCGAAGTTGGACGTCGCGGCCGCGCGCGCCGCCGCCACGCGGGTCGTGAAGCCGGGCGCCCTCGCGACGTTCCGCCTGCTCGGCGAGGACATGGCGACGCTCTACCGCCGCGCCGGGGCGCGCGGCGCGCGGGACGCTCTCGCGCTGGCCGAAGACGGCGCGGAGCTGCGCAAGGCGGCGCGCCTCGCGGCCGCGAGAGGGGCGGGAACGCGTGCGATCCTCGCGACGCTGGGGCGCGGCGCGCTTGTCTTCGGCGGCCTCACGGCGGCGGCGGTCAACGCCATTTTCACCTTTGCGACCACGCTTCTGGGCCTCGCCATGCTGGCGCGGCGCCTCGGCGTCTGGCTCGGGCGCCGCCTGTGGCCCCGTGTCGGGAAGCGGGCGGCGGGCGCCTTCTAGGTGACTTGCGGCCGTGGCGCGGCTTGCGCCGCGTCGGAGCGCAAGAGCGGGGCCAGACGCTCGTCGACTTCCCTGTTCGCCTTTTCCCGGGCGCGGTCTAGGGAGCGCTCATTGATCCCGACGGCGCTTGTCGCGAGAAACTCATCAACCGACTTCCGCAACTGGACTTCGAAGCTGTCTGTCAGAGTCTTGATCATTTCAGAATTCGTATCCTTGAGCACGGCAGAGTCGCGCAACCTTTTTTCAAAGCCAAAGGTCGCAGCGGTGACAATCGACTCAGCTTCACTGGCGGCGCTGTCTTTCACCCGCCATGACGCGAGGCGCTTGTCGACAAGCTCGCGCGCAAGCGTCATCGCCGCCTGTTCGCTTGCCGAGCTTTGGTCCGGGGTCCTCGACATCAGCAACTGCTCAATCTCGGTCCTGACCTCTCCCTGCAAAAGACGGATTTCATCGCTGATCTCCGTCTTCATCTGATCGTCTTCCAGCGCGCTCGGGGAAAGCGCGTCGTTCAGCCCGAGGTTGAATTGCGTCAGCGCGAAGTTGGTCATGTCCTCGGCAATCGCTTGCGCGTAAAGGCGTTGCTGTTCACGAGCGGGGTCGGCCATTTGGGCGGGCGCCGGCGCTGGCGCGCTATTCGCGACCGGCGGCGCGGCGCCGGCGGCGGCGCCGGGAAGGCCTCCACGCCTCGGCGGGGAGTGGGCGCCGATGACGATGCCCCTCGACTTGTAATAGGCGCGCGCCTCCATCCCCGGCGGCGGGGTCATCCTCGGCGCGAATTGCATGTTCTGACGCTGCTGGGCCGTCAGAGCCGGCGCTGCCTGCGCTCGGACCCCGGCGGCTGCGCGGTTGGCGCGCGGCTGGTAGTCCTGCGCCCTTGGCTCCGTCACCTTCCACTGCGGCGCCGGAGCCGCCGTTTGCCCCGGCCCAGGCGCGGCTGTCTGAGCCGGCGCGACCCCTGCGGGAATCGGCGGCGGCGGGTTGCCGAGGGGCGGGGGTGGGTTGTGGAGCGGCGGCGCCGCCGGATGCGCCTGTAGCCCAGCGTTCTGTAGCGCAGAATGGGGAGGCGCATGTAGCGCATCAGGCGGGGGCGGCGGGGGATCGCTCGGCGCGGGCGGATTGAGTTGTCGCGCTGGCGGGTTGGTAGGTAGGGGTGGCGGGTCGTCGGGTGGCGGCAGAACGTCAGTCGGCGGCGGGCCAGGCGGCAGCGGCGCCGCCGCCCCATTCCACATCGCGGCGGTTTGATTCAGATTTGTCGTGAAAAGCGCGCCGTCGGGCGTCGGCGGCAGGTCGCTAGGGGGGCCGTCGTCACTGTCAGCAAGCTCGGACGTCGGTGGCGGCGCGGCCGGCGGCTCACTCTCGGGCAGGTCGATCGTCTCGAGCCCCGCCTCGAAGAAGGGCGCCGTTGGCGGCGCAGGTTGAGTCGACTTCTGCACGAGGTCGGCGGGCTCCACTTGCATCGCGCTCGCCATTTGCGCCAATTGATGCCCTTCGACCCCCTGCTTCCCAACGCTCTCCAACCGTTGGGCGTCATTGACATCCGCCGCCTTCTGCGCCGACGAAAGCGGCGAACGCGACAGCATCCGCTCGCGATCCGCGTGGCTGCGTTCCTGCTGCTGCTTGCCGATCCACTCGAGAGCGATGGGAACTTGTGACGGCAAGGTGGCGCCGATCTGCGCTCTGGCTGCCGCAATCTCTTTCTCGCCCGCCCTGTCCCCCAACATCTGCTCGATCTGGGAACGCACCTTGGCTTCGTACAAGTTGCACGCAGTTTCGACATCGCCCGGGTGCGTGCTTCCCAAATCTATGCGGGTCCGAACTTCGTCGTAAAACCTTCTGCTGGTCTCAGTAACGATTTGCTTGACGATCTCGTCTCTTTTGCCTTGCGATGCGGGCCCGGTTGGCGGCTTCAGGCTGATCGAACCTCGGCTGCTTTTACCGGTTTTCTGCGTCGTCGGGCTTGAGGAAGGCGACGATTCGGTCGGCCTTCCCGCCCTCAGACGGCTCGCATAGCTCGCTAGAGTTATCCCACCCATCGTCTCGCCTCCTCGCCGTCTCGCCTAGAGTTTGAACATCACAAGGGACGCGTCGTTGCCTTGCGTGGCTTTTTCCAGAAACTCCCGCACCATCGCCGGGCCTTCGTTGAGCGTCGAGATCAGCTCCCTCGCGGAGCGGCACTTGGTCACGATCAGGGCCAGTTCGGCGTCAAGCTGCTCCGAGTCGATGTTCGTCAGCGGCACGCTTTGCTGAAGCTGCAAGGCGCCGCTCGTCGCGTCGGCGCAAAAGCTCAGCCCGCCGGAGAGGCCGAGCGCGGCGTTGAGTTGCAGCAGAACCGGGGCGAGCTGCTCCAATTGCTCCGGGGCGATGCTCTCGACCGTCGAGGCCATGGCCAGACGCCCGAAATCCTCATCGTGACGCACGACGACCGTGACGTCGTCAACGACGAATTCGCCCCCGTCCGGGTCGATTTCGAACTCGCCCATTCCGACGGATCGGCAGTAATCCTCCAGCAGGCGCGTGAAGGCGGTCGGTTCATGCGTGCGCATCGCGGCTCCTTTCGCGGCGGGGCCGGAAACCAATTGTCAAGAATAAGCCTGTCGGCCGCACAGTCAATTCGACGAAAGCTGGCGTTTGCCGCGCCCTTCGCGTTTTACGACAGCCGCGCGCGGGGCGGGGCGCGCGTCCGCGCGCCCCGAAACCTACCGTGGAGCCGCCCGACTGGCGTCGGGCGGCGTCCCGCTGTTACTGCGGCGCCTTCCGGTCAGTCCTTCTTATCACTGGGCTCCTTCTTCTCCTTCTCCTCGGCGCCCTTTGGAGACAGCGCGCCCGTCGCGTTGGGAGTGGTGGGCTTGGTGATGGCCCCCCCCCCGCGTCGATTTGGTCAACGTTGGCCTGTTCCCGCCGGTTGTTGATCTTTTGATTCCAGTTCTCCGGCCGCCATCATTCAGGGCGACATTTTTTTTGTCATTTTCTCGCACTTGCAGCGGGCTCTCGGGTTCCTCCGGAACGGAGCGCAGTTTCTGAGGTCCGCCGTTATTGTTGCTTTCGATTTTACCGCTGTTGCTGTCCGATATCTCCCGTAGAACAGACTCCAAGTCCTCTTCCGGGTTGGAAACTTTCGTGCCATCAGGGAATATATAACCTCCGTCGCCATTGTTGCTTTCGAAGCGGCGAAGGTCGCCGTTGTCTGAAAATTCACTGTATATATTCTCGGAGCTTCCATTCAGTCCGGCGCCATGGCTGGCGTTATTTTCAGCGGGTGGCGAAGCGTATTTCTCATCCCCTAGATTGTTTGCCCTCACCAGAACCTGCGGAGAGGGGGAGGGAGAGCCAGTGGAGTGGCCTTGCTTGCCAATAAAATGATTGCCCGGAGAGTTGACCGATTTTCTTCTGGAGCCTGCGTCTTTTATAAGCTTCGAATTCCATGTGGCTTTGCTGGGAAGCGGCGAGGGCGAGGGAGACGGCGAGGGAGAAGGAGTTACGTTGGAGCTTGGATCATGCTTTGCGCCTGCCTGCAGAAGCGCATTCGCTTTTCGTTGCTGCTTCTCATGGAGTACCCCAAACATCTCAAGAGCTTTATTGTTAGCGAATTCTCCAGTTTCCTCAAGCGCCTCTTTCAAGTCTGCCACTGTAAGTGCTTTATAATTTGAAAATTTGGCCGCTAATGTGTCGTCGCCATTTGCTGCCTTAGCCCCCAAAAAATATCCGAATCGACCCTGAACCTCGTTTACAAACTCCTGCACAAATTCGTTGTAACTATCCTTTGGCCAGTTTTTTTTATCCCAGCCCTCTGGAAGCGAATTCATTGCATCTTGAGCTATATGGCCAACAGCGTACTTCGCGCCTTGTTTTACATTCCATATCGTCCCCAGTACCCGTCCGGCTCTGTCTGAAGCCAATTTTTCGCCTCGGCTATTGGTAACCGGACTATCGTTGAACTTCTTTAAGGTGGCCTTTCCCGCTTTTGCACTGAAGCCTTCTAGGTTGTCGGACTTGTTCAATAGCAAAATGGATGCGTCATTTTTCTCTCCGGGAATGGTTTCGATAAACGAAGCCAAGGCATTTCTTGCGTTGTCGCTGATCGAGGACATGTTTTTGCTCCATCCTTGTTAACTCAGAGTCGTTACGTGGCGGGCGCACCACTCATCACCCCTTGAACTTAACCATGCCATCCTCAGACTCTTTCGTCTCCTCGCTCGCCGCGGCCTGAAGCAAATTGTCCGCCTCGTTCATCGCGCCGAGCAGCTCGCGCGCCGCGCGGCATTTGGCGACGAGGGCGGCGAGTTCTTCGTCGATGTCCTCGGAGGTCGTGTTATTGAGGGCGAGGCTGATGTAGAGGCGCAGTTCGCCGCTCTCGATATCGGCGCAGAAGGCGTGTCCGCCGCTCAGGGCCAGCGCGGCGTTGAGTTGCAGCAATTGCGGCGCGAGCTGCGGCAATCTCTCCACGGGAACCGTTTCGACAACCGTCATCATCGAAAGCCGCTCGAACTCGTCGTCGTGCTGGACCGCGACCTCCACGTCGCCGATTTCAAAAATGCCGCCCTCCGGACCGATCTCGACATCGCCCATGCCGATCGAGCGGCAATAGGCTTCGAGCAGCAGGTTGAATGCCGTTGGCTCATGCGTTCTCATTGCGCGACTCCTGTGCGGCGGCGCTGGGGAAGGCCGGGATTTCTTAAGAGCTTGTTAAGAGCGAGTATTGCAGCGCCCGCGCTGGAGTCAATCAACCATGTGCTTGATTTTCAACCGTGTTTCGCGTCAGGCGCGAGTTCGGCGATCTCCCGGCGCCGGCCATTGCGCGGCAAGGCGTTCGCATGACTGCTAAATTTGAAAGGCCGCGCGCGCATGCGGGCCGGGCGCGAAAAATTTCATCCCGTTCATCGAAATGGTGGCGGCAATGCAATCATTGCGGCGACCGCCACCCGCTTGGGACGACAGAGGCTCACGCCCCTGTCTTCCTTACTTTTTGGCCGCCTGCTTCAGTGCATCAACAATAGCGGCCGCGATAGCCTTGTCGAGATCGCCGCCCATATCGGACAGCAGGCTGTTTGTCGCCAGTTGCTCGACGCGTGCATGCAGCGCGTCTTTCGCCGCTTCGCGGTTGCGGGCCTCGCTTGAACCAACAAAGCCGCGCGTTGGAAGTTTCGCATGGAAGTCTGCGACCGCCTGATTTGCCTTCTCCGTCGCGAGACGTGGCACATCACTGGCGTTTACTTTCGCGCGGGTCACGGCCTCAGGCGGCCGGGGTTGATCGGCGTGCGTTTGCGGTTGTGACGCCACAGGATTGGCGGGCGGTTTCGGGACCCCGAGCTTATCGTCGATAAGCCGCGCCGCAAGCTCTTTGGCCGCCATCAATTCCGGTTTCGCAATGGGGCCTTGTTTTGCCTTTTCTGATAAAAATTTCGTCACTTGTTCGTAACGATTTTTTTAAATCCCGCGGCAGCCTGATCGCGCTGCTCCTCCGTCAAATTCGGAAATCGCGGCTCCAGCCCGGCTCGATAGTCCTTCTGCGCGGCTTTGGAGATGATCCCGGCGGCGTCGTGTATCAATGTTTCAGGAGATCTGGTTTCAAGAAATCTGGCGGTTGGAGGTTGCGCACGTGGCTTGTCGATGAAGCTGGTCCCTGCGAGAGTCTCATTCGCAAGGGCGTTTACCTTGTTTATAGCGTCCCGCACGTCGGCCACCGTCAGGCGGCGGCCCCCCGGCGTTTCCTTCTTCTGCAGGAGTTCCTTTGCGGCGGTGCGAGCGGCGTCTTTGAATTCGTCCAGCGCGCTCAGCACCTTAGTCGGGCTGACGTCTGTCGCTTCGCCGAGGTTGGCGCGAATTCTATCACTCATTTCATTCGTTGCGCAGCGTACGATTGCGGAGGCGATAACCTCTGCGGCTTTGTTCTGGCCGGGTTCGGCCCTGGCGCTTCGGAACGTCAACGCGCCGATGAGGCCGCTACGGCCAATCTTCGGTCGCCCGTCGCCGCCGAGTTTTACGGAATCTGTCTTGTGGCCGGCATCGACGCCGCCGAGAAGGGACTTGAATGCGGTGTTCCGTGTGAGGTCGATATTGGACACGGCTTCCTCCCTGCGCGTTATGCAAGCCGACAAAGCGGCGGGCCGTTGCTCATGCGCGCCCGCGCGGCGCGGGCGGTTCAGACTTCCTCAACCATCATTGTGACGTTCGAGCTGTTCGTCAACGACACGCCCGCTGAGTTTCAACGGCCTCTCCCGTCATGCGCGAGTGACGTGTTCGGAAATGAAGTCGCGCCTATCCCGCCGTTCTCAAACCAAGCTCCCGTAAAACCCCTCCCGTCGCGGGGCGGAAACGATTACATCTCCGACATGCCCGTGAATCGCATCTATCTCGACCACAACGCCACGTCGCCGCTGCGGCCGGAGGCGCGGGCGGCCATGCTCGCGGTGCTGGAGGGCCCCGCCAACGCCTCCTCGGTCCATGCCGAAGGGCGGGCGGCCAAGGCGGCGCTGGAGCAGGCCCGCGCGACCATCGCCAGAGGGCTCGGAACCGCCGCCCGCAACGTCACCTTCACCAGCGGGGCGACGGAGGCCGCCAATCTGGTCCTCACCCCCATGGTGCAATGCGGCAGAGAGTCCGGACCGATGGACCTCCTGCTGGTCGGCGCGGGGGAGCATCCCGCTGTGCTGCAGGGGCGCCGATTCGCGGCCGGGACGGTTGAAACGGTGGCGTTGACGCCCGAGGGCGCGCTCTCCCTTGCGGCCCTCGACGCGGCGCTGGCGCGTCATGCCGGGCGGCGGGTCATGCTGGCGGTGCAGGCCGTCAACAATGAAACCGGCGTGATTCAGCCGGTCCGGGAGGCCGCCGAGCGGGTCCATGCGGCGGGCGGCCTGCTGGTCTGCGACGCCACCCAGGCCATTGGCCGGATTGATCTGACATTCGCGACAAGCGAATCGGATTTCCTGTTCTTTTCCTCACACAAGCTCGGCGGGCCCGTGGGGGCGGGGGCGCTTGCCGCAGCGCGGGAGACGCTCCACATCTCCGAGACGCATCTGCGCGGCGGCGGGCAGGAACTCGGCCGCCGCGCCGGGACCGAGAATGTCGCCGCAATCGCCGGATTCGCCGCGGCCTTCGAGGCGGCGCTCCGTGCGGGGGAGGCCGAAGGCGCGCGGCTCGCGCCGCTGCGCGATCTGGCGGAAGAAAAGATTGCCCAAATCGCCCCCGACGCCCGGTTTTTCGGCCGAAAGGCGGCGCGCGTCGCGGGCGTCAGCGCCTTCGCCATTCCGGGTATTCCAGCGCATACGCTGTTGATGGCGCTGGACCTTTCGGGCATCGCCGTCTCCAGCGGCTCGGCCTGCTCGTCGGGCAAGGTGCGGGAGTCGCATGTGCTGGCGGCCATGGGGGCGCCAGAAAAAGAGGCGTTGCGCGTCAGTCTGGGTTGGTCTACGCGCGATGACGATGTAGAACAGTTTGGAATGGTTCTTGCGGAGGTCGTGGACCGGATCAGGTCGCGGCGGTCCGTCGCCTGGAGCCCAGCGCTCCAACGGGCGGAACCGGGATCGGCCGACGGGCCTTGAACCCGTCGCGACGAGGAGATGAGAGACATGGCGGCTCGTCAGGAGACCGTTGCGCGCGTCGAGGAAATCGACGTCGACGCCTATAAGTATGGCTTTACGACCGATATCGAGTCGGAGAAGGCCCCCAAGGGCCTGAGCGAAGACATTGTTCGCTTCATCTCCGCCAAGAAGAACGAACCAGACTGGCTGACCGAATGGCGCCTGGAGGCCTATCGCCGCTGGCTGACCATGGAGGAGCCCAATTGGGCGCGGGTCAGCTATCCGCCGATCGACTATCAGGACCTCTACTATTACTCGGCGCCGAAATCGACGCCGGGGCCGAAATCGCTCGACGAGGTCGATCCCGAACTGCTGCGCACTTATGAGAAGCTCGGCATTCCGCTGCGCGAGCAGGAGATTCTGGCCGGCGTCGAGACGCGCAAGGTCGCGGTGGACGCGGTGTTCGACTCCGTGTCCGTCGCCACGACCTTCAAGGAGGAGCTGGCCAAGGCGGGCGTGATCTTCTGTCCGATCTCCGAGGCCGTGCAGACCCACCCCGAGCTGGTGCGCAAATATCTCGGCTCGGTCGTGCCGGCGACGGACAATTTCTATGCGACGCTGAACAGCGCGGTGTTTTCGGACGGCTCCTTCGTCTATGTGCCGAAGGGCGTGCGCTGCCCGATGGAATTGTCGACCTACTTCCGCATCAACGAGCAGAAGACGGGGCAGTTCGAGCGCACGCTGATCATCGCCGACGAAGGCGCCTATGTCAGCTATCTCGAAGGCTGCACGGCGCCCAAGCGCGACGAGAACCAGCTCCACGCGGCCGTTGTCGAACTGGTTGCGCTCGACGACGCGGAAATCAAATATTCGACGGTGCAGAACTGGTATCCGGGCGACAGCGAGGGCAGGGGCGGGATTTACAATTTCGTCACCAAGCGTGGCGACTGCCGAGGACGCAATTCGCATATTTCGTGGACGCAGGTGGAAACGGGTTCGGCCATCACCTGGAAATATCCGTCCTGCATCCTGCGCGGCGAGGGCTCGCAAGGCGAGTTCTATTCGATCGCGGTCTCGAACGGCCATCAGCAGGTCGACAGCGGCACGAAGATGATTCATCTCGGCCGCAACACGAAGAGCCGCATCGTCTCCAAGGGCATTTCGGCGGGCAAGTCGCAGAACACCTATCGCGGGCAGGTGTCGGCGCATCGCAAGGCGGACGGCGCGCGCAACTTCACCCAATGCGACAGTCTGCTGATCGGCCATGACTGCGGCGCGCATACGGTTCCCTATATCGAGTCGAAGAATCCCAGCGCCCAGTTCGAGCATGAGGCGACGACGTCGAAGATTTCCGACGACCAGCTCTTCTACGCGATGCAGCGCGGGCTTTCGGCGGAGGAGGCGACCGCGCTGATCGTCAACGGCTTCGTGCGCGACGTGTTGCAGCAATTGCCGATGGAGTTCGCGGTCGAGGCGCAGAAGCTGATTTCGATCTCGCTCGAAGGGAGCGTGGGGTGATGGGGGCGGTCACGAACATTCGTTCGAATCACGGTGTCTTCGCCGACGAGGGCGCGGCGCTTGCCTCCATCGTCTCGCGGCTGCGTGACGCGCTCGACCCCAAAGAAATCTGGCTCTTCGGTAGTCGTGCGCGAGGCGAGGCGCGCCCCGATAGCGATTTCGATCTTCTCGTCGTCGCCAAGCGGGGCGGCGCTTTCGGATCCGATGATTACGAAATAGTCGATGCGCCACTGAACGGCTGCGGTGTCGGTTGCGACATCGTTCCTTGCTCGGCCAAAGATTTCGAGGACGGCGCGGCTCTCCCGACGTCCTTCGTGTCGCGCATCCTGCGAGAGGGGAGGAAGCTTTATGATGCGGGCTCCCCATGAGCGCCGAAGCGCACAGGCAAAGGCGCGTCGCGTCTTTTCTCGCGCTCGCCGAGGAAGATTTCTCCGCGGCCGGCGTGTTGCTCGAAAAATTGCCGAGGCAAGCGGCCTATTTCCAGCAGCAATGCGTCGAGAAGCTTCTGCGCGCTGTGCTGGAGGCGGAAGGTGTTCCGGTCGGTCCGACCCACAATATCCGTCAGCTTGCCGACATGCTGCCGGGAGATCACGTGCTGAAAGCTGGGTTTCTGCAGTTCGAAACGCTGAGTTCCGCTGCAACACGCTTTCGTTATCCAACAGCTTCGGGCGCGGTCGCCAGTCCGCCTGGGGGCGAAGCGCCCGAACGGCAACAGAAAATTGAACGCCTGAAAAGCGACGTTGGCGCATTCCTCGCGAAGCGCTGAAAGGAAACAAGGCCCGGCGCGGTCGGGGACCAAAAAGGAGCAGATGAGTGCTCGTCATTAAAAATCTCCACGTTTCGGTCGGCGACCGGAAGATTCTCAAGGGCCTGTCCCTCACCGTGCGCGACGGCGAGGTCGCGGCGATCATGGGGCCGAACGGCACGGGCAAGTCGACGCTGTCTTATGTGATCTCCGGCCGCGAGGGCTATGAGATCACGGATGGCGAAGTGCTGCTCAATGGCGAGAACATTCTCGAACTCGATCCGCACGAGCGCGCGGCCAAGGGGCTGTTTCTGGCCTTTCAGTATCCGGTCGAAATTCCCGGCGTCGCCACCATGACCTTCCTCAAGGCGGCGATGAACGCGCAGCGGCGGTCGCGGGGCGAGCCCGAATTGCAGACGCCCGACTTCATGAAGCGCGTGCGCGACGCCGCCGCCAAGCTCGGCGTGTCGCAGGAGATGCTGCGCCGGCCGCTGAATTCCGGCTTCTCCGGCGGCGAGAAGAAGCGCATGGAAGTGTTGCAGATGGCGCTGCTGGCGCCCACGGTCGGCATTCTCGACGAGACCGACTCCGGGCTCGACATCGACGCGCTGCGCGTCGTGTCCGAGGGCGTCAACGCGCTGCGCGCGCCCGAGCGGTCGTTCCTGGTGATCACGCATTACCAGCGGCTGCTCGATTACATCAAGCCGGACACGGTCCATGTGATGGCCAATGGCCGCATCATGCGCAGCGGCGGGCCGGAGCTGGCGCTCGAACTGGAAGAGCGCGGCTATCAGGACTACGTCGGCGAGGCGGCCTGAGCCATGACCAGAACCACGACAGAAGCCGATACGGCGCTTGCCGCGCTCTTCGAGGAAATGAAGGGCAGGGGCGGCGCGAGCCTTCGGGCGACCGCGTGGCAGGATTTCGCGCGGAGAGGCTTGCCGAACCGTCGTGTCGAGGCCTGGCACTACACCGACATCAAGGCGGCGCTCGCGAAGCCTGCGCCGCTCGCGGCGACGATCTTGGCTCCAAACCTGCCGCGCAGCCATGACTCCGTGCGGCTCGTGACGCTCGACGGCGTGTTCCGGCCGGACCTGTCGGATGTGGCGGATTTGCCGGACGGCGTCACCGCCCAGCCGCTGCGCGACGCGCTGGCGCAGGGCGCGCCCGGAATCATGGCGCTCCTCGCGAGCGCCGATGTGCAGACCGACGACGCGCTGGCGTCGCTCAACGCCGCGCTGATGCAGGACGGCGTGGTTCTGCGCATTCCGGCCGGCGCGGCGCTGGAGCGCACGATCGAACTGGCGAGCTTCGTCTCGGGCGACGCCGCGCAATCCAGCTTCACGCGCTCGCTCGTCATCCTCGGCCGGGGCGCGAAAGCGACGATCGTCGAGACAGCCGGCGCGCTTGGAGGCGCGGCGGCGCAGGACAATCAGGCGCTGATCCTGCGGCTGGCGACGGGCGCCACGCTCGAACTCGTCACCCATGCCGTTGGCCAGAGCGACGCGCTGGTGCGGGTGATGAGCCTTCTCGCCCATCTCGATGTGGATGCGACGCTGAATTCCGTCGCGCTGCTCGAAGGCGCGGGGCTCCTGCGGCGTCAGATCTTCGCGCGGCTCGACGGCGAGCGCGCCAGGCTTGCCTTGAACGGCGCGACGCTCGCGCGCGGGCGCCAGCATGTCGACACGACCCTTGTCGTCGATCACGCCCTGCCGCATGGCGAGAGCCGCGAGCGGTTCCGCAGCATTCTCGACGAGAGTGGGACGGGCGTGTTTCAGGGCAAGATCGTCGTGCGGCCGCATGCGCAGAAGACGGACGGCGTCATGCAGTCCAAGGCGCTGCTGCTCGCCGACGGCGCGACGATGAACAACAAGCCGGAGCTGGAAATCTTCGCCGATGACGTTCAATGCGGACATGGCGCGACCTGCGGCCGGCTCGACAAGGACCAGCTTTTTTACCTCATGGCGCGCGGCCTGCCGCGCCGCGAGGCGGAGCAACTCTTGATCGAGGGCTTCGCCAATGAGGCGTTCGACGGGCTGGAGAACGAGGCGCTGCGCGAGTATCTTCATGCGCGCGTTTCGGCCTGGCTCGCGGGGAGATCGTGATGAGCGAGAACGCGCCGCTGAAATTCTATAATGTGGAGGCCATCCGCGCGGATTTTCCAATTCTCGCGGAGAAGCCCTATTGCAAGCCGCTCGCCTATCTCGACAACGCCGCCTCGGCGCAGAAGCCGCGCGCGGTGATCGAGCGGCTGGCGCATTTCTACGAGCATGAATACGCCAACGTGCATCGCGGCCTGCATTATCTCGCCAACGCCGCGACGGAGGGCTATGAGGGCGCGCGCGAGACGCTGCGGCGCTTCCTCAATGCGGAGTCGACGGACGAAATCATCTTCACGAGAGGCGCGACGGAGGCGCTGAACCTCGTGGCCTCGTCCTTCGGGCTGGCGCATATCGGCGAGGGTGACGAGATCATCCTTTCGCTCATGGAGCATCACTCCAATATCGTGCCCTGGCATTTCCTGCGCGAACGCAAGGGCGCCGTGATCAAATGGATCATGCCGGACGACGACGGCCGCATCGATCTCGACGCCTTCGAGAAGATGTTCACGCCGCGCACGAAGATCGTCTCCGTGACGCATATGTCCAATGTGCTGGCGACGCCGACCCCCGTTGCCGAGATGGCGCGCATCGCCCATGCGCATGGCGTGCCGATCTGCGTCGACGGCTCTCAGGGCGCGGTGCATCTGGATGTCGACGTGCGCGCGCTGGATGTCGACTTCTATGTCGTCACCGGCCACAAGCTCTACGGCCCGACAGGGGTCGGCGCGCTTTACGGCAAGCGGAAATGGCTCGAAAACCTGCCGCCTTTCGCCGGCGGCGGGGAGATGATCGAGACCGTCACGCTCGATACTGTGACCTACAACGCGCCGCCCCACCGCTTCGAGGCGGGCACGCCGCCCATTGCGCAGGCGGTCGGCCTCGCGGCGGCGCTGGACTATATCGAGAAGATCGGCAAGGGCGCGATCCGCGCGCATGAGGCGCAGCTCACCGCCTATGCGCAGCAGCGCCTGTCCGAGATCGACGGATTGCGCATCTTCGGCAATGCGCCGGACAAGGGGCCGATCGTGGCCTTTGAAATGGCGTCGGCCCATGCGCATGACATTGCGACGATCATCGACCGATCGGGCGTCGCTGTCCGCGCCGGCACGCATTGTGCGATGCCGCTGCTCGCGCATTTTGGCGTGACCTCGACCTGCCGGGCCTCCTTCGCGCTCTACAATACGCGCGAGGAGGCAGACCGGCTGGCCGA
Source organism: Methylocystis sp. (assembly GCF_051061225.1). Taxonomy (GTDB): domain Bacteria; phylum Pseudomonadota; class Alphaproteobacteria; order Rhizobiales; family Beijerinckiaceae; genus Methylocystis. The sequence goes on along the minus strand of NZ_JBPFEB010000122.1, from coordinate 1,762 downwards.
GGCCTTGCTGAAGGCGCAAAAACTTTTCGCGTGAGGAGGTTCTCTTGCTGATGAGCGAAGCTCTCGACACAGGCGCGACGCAGGGCGCGGTGGAAACGGACCAGGCTGCCGAAGCCTCGGAAACCGAGCGTCTGGCGAACGACGTCATCAAGGCGCTCAAGACCGTCTACGATCCGGAAATCCCGGCCGACATCTACGAGCTGGGTCTGGTCTACCGCATCGACATCGCGGACGAAGGCGTCGTCGAAATCGACATGACGCTGACGGCGCCCGGCTGTCCCGTTGCGGGCGAAATGCCCATATGGGTGAAAAACGCAGTGAGCGCCGTGCCGGGCGTCAGCGACGTCAAGGTCAACATGGTGTTCACGCCGCCTTGGGATCAGAGCCGCATGTCGGACGAGGCGCGCGTCGCGCTCGACATGTGGTGAGAGAGGAGGGCGCATGACCGCGCGTCACCCTGCGCCGGGGAAGCCGAAAGTTCTGGAAACCGCGCTTTATGTCGACGATCTCGCGCGGGCCGGCCGGTTCTACGGCGCGGCGCTGGGACTCGAGCCCATGACGCAGGACAGCCGCATGTGGGCGCTGGATTGCGGCCCCGCGAGCGTGCTGCTGCTGTTCCGTCGTGGGGGAACTCTGGAGACGGTCGAACTTCCCGGCGGACGCATTCCGCCGCACGACGGGGCGGGCCCCGCCCATCTCGCCTTCGCCGTCGACGCGCAAGAATTGCCTGCCTGGGAAGCGCGTCTCGCGGAATGCGGCGTGGAGATTGAAGCGCGCATGACGTGGCCGCGCGGAGGCGAGAGCCTTTATTTCCGTGATCCGGATGGCCATCTGGTGGAATTGGCCACGCCGGGGCTCTGGGAGAATTATTAGAAATTGGCCGGTCGAACGAACCGTCCATCGAAGAAGAGAGAAGACATGGCCCTCCCTAAAATGGATGTGATGACTGTGAGCCCCGCCGCCGCCGAACGCGTGCGCGGGCTTCTGGCGACGGCCGCCGACGGCGCCGGGCTCCGCGTTTCGGTGGAGAAGGGCGGCTGCGCCGGCATGTCCTACAAGATGGAGATCGGCGCGCCGCAGAGGGGCGACGAGGTGGTCGACTTCGAGGGCGGCCGGGTCATCGTGGACGCAAAGGCCGTGCTTTATCTGCTCGGGACCCGGATGGATGTGAAGACCGACCAGTTTTCCTCCACCTTCGTGTTCGAGAATCCGAATCAGACCTCGGCCTGCGGCTGCGGCGAGAGCGTCGAACTGAGGCCGGCCGACCCCGCGCAGCTCGGAGCCGTGTGAGCCTGTCTGTCGTGACCCCGCGTTAACCCTGATGACGCGTTTCCGCGGCCGCTGACTGCGGACAAAGAATTTTTTCAGCTTCTTAAGGCAAAGCTTCAGTTAACATTAGCTGGAGTCGCCGATGTCCGTGTTCCGATCGCCCCTCGTCGTGTCGAGTCTCGCTTTGCTCGCGGCCCTGTCGCTGTTTCCCGGCAAGGGGATGGCGCGGGAGCGCCGGCCCCCTGGGCAGGGGACGGCGGCGGAGGTCGCGCCGATGCAGGACGAGGCGCCCGAGGACATCATCTTCGTGATGCCGCCGCTGAAGCCGGTGAAAGGCGCGCTGGCGTCGAAAAAAGGTAAGCGCTCAACGCCTCCCGTGTAGCGGACTTACGCTTGGACGCCGATGATTGGTTGCCCTGGATTCGGGTGATCGACATAGGTCTGAGCATATGTCTGGAGATAGAACGTTTCAGGTTTTGGATGTGAGCCCAGC
>NZ_JBPFEB010000121.1:0-7393 GCF_051061225.1 Methylocystis sp. | reverse complement strand
CCGACATGGGCGAAGATCTCCCGCAGGAGGACTTCATTCCCGGGTCCGGACCAGCGGTAACGAAAAAAGGCGACCTTTGGCGGCTGGGCAGGCATCGCATCCTGTGTGGCGACGCGCGCAAGCCCAACGTTTATGCGAGGCCCATGAACGGGGCGGCGGCCGCGGCGGTCTTTGCCGATCCGCCGTATAACGTCCCGATCGGACTGTTATCGCGGCCGAAAAGGTCGGGCGCCTCTGCTACGGGCTTGAGATCGACCCGTCTTATGTCGACGTCGCCGTGCGGCGTTGGCAGGAGTATGCGGACGCGGACGCCGTGCTCGAGGGCGACGGACGGACCTTCGATGAGGTTGCGGCGGAGCAATTGGGGGTAGGGGAGGGGGCTGGCGATGACTCTCCTTAATAGCCGCGCCCCCACGCGGCGCCTGCCAACAGGGACTTGACTGAAATGGGTAAGTGGCGAGGCCCTTCGCAACCGCCCGACTATGAAGTCGGTTACGGCCGGCCGCCGAAAGGCACGCGCTTTCGCCCCGGCCAGAGCGGGAATCCCAAAGGGCGGCCGCGTCGACAGAGAACAATCGGCGCCTCTCTCCAGCGGGCCCTCTCGAGACGGGTCAGGGTCCAGGAAAACGGCGTCACGAAAAAAGTGTCGGTGAAAGACATCATCGCGTCGCAACTGACCAACAAGGCGGCGAAGGGCGATTTGAGAGTCACGAAGTTGCTCTTTGACCTGACAGACGGATATCAGGGTTCGACCGAAGAGGCGGCGATTGCCGGGGGATGAAAAGACTTGACCTATAAAAATGGACGAGGACGCCTCTCGCCAGAGGGAATACTTTGAGCACATCCACGATTCCGCTGATCACACGCCTGTCGTCGACCCGCGCCTTGCCCCTCGTGTCGCTAGGAAGGTGCGGGTAATCTTCGAGAACTGGGCGTCAGTAAGCCAGAAGCAGTCGGAAATAATTGGCGTTTCCTTTCCATAGCCTATGAATCACGCCGCCGAGCGCCTCCTATCAGAGGAGTCTGCCGCGACTCTGAAATCGGGGCGGCTCCTCTTCGTGGACGCAACGACCGCTGAGAAAAATTACGGGAAGCACTCGCGGACGCATCATCTGCCTGTGCGAGCGCGCGCCAAAGACCGCAGTATTTTGCGCGGCCTCCAGGCGCAGCTTCGCAGCCGAATTCCTTCCCTTGACCAGCACGCTGGGCCCGCTGGAGTGGAAGCTATACTAGCAATCTTCATCCAGGAGTCCGGGAGCCACAGGTCCTTCGTGATCGACGGCGTAACGCCTGCCTTCATCGGGAGGACGAGGTCTCGGGACCACGCTTCGTTCCGCAGGGGTGGAGACCCGTGGATCGACCAGAGGAATCTTGAATTCGAAGGCGGCTCCCTGACCGGGTTTCGCTTTGACTCTGATTTCCCAGCCATGACGGTCAGCAATTGATTTGCAGATCGCAAGTTCAATCCCGTTTCCTGGGTATTCAACCTTGTTCGGTACGGGTCGCAACGGCTCAAACACCGCTTTGGCAAACTCCTCATCAAACCCGACGCCTTTGTCGGTGATCTCAAGGCGAAGGTCACCGTCTTCCCCAGCGTCCGCTTCTATGCTGATTTTCGCCCCTTCCCCTTCTTTGCGAAACCTAATCGCATTGATGAGAATGTTTCGTAGAAGGCAAGCGAACTGAGATCGATCTGCCTTAAAGCGGACAGAAGGTAGTTTCACCGTCACCGCCGACCCTGTTTCCGAAATTGCACCGTGAAGTTCTCGAAGGAGGGCGTCTATTTCTGTCCGAATGTCGAGTTTTTCCAGGTGCAATCCGCCCATGACTGCGCCAGAATAAGTCAGGAGATCGTCGACCAGCTTTCGGGCAGTAGCTGCATAGCTGCGCATGGCTTCTTGAGCGTAAATCATATCCGCCTTATTGGAGGAGGCCAAAGCATTTTCCAGCAGCCCAGAAAACGCTTCGATCTTGCGGAGAGGCTCCTGGAGATCTAGCGAAGTTACGTAAATGAAGCGCGCCAGCGGTTCCGACGTGGACGCCGCCGCATAGTCGCTCTCAAGCGCCTGCTTGAGATTTTCTACAGTGCGCCGTGCGCCCTTGTTCAGCGATTCGTGCAGACTCTGGCGGAAGGGGCGCATGAAAAAGCGCCGCTCCTCAAACTGGATCCGAAATGAGACGAGCGTGGACTCCTCTGTCTGCTTTTCAAAGTCGTAACAAGCGGTGAACGGCTCTGTGAGCCCCTTCAGGCAGATCGCTTTGGGCGGCGTTACGGATTCAATTTCGAACTTTGACACGGTGCGGATTCCCCGATCCACCGTTGTCTGTCTCACTTTCATGCCGGCTTTCGCCGTGCCGGGCTGTAGAAGCTCAAACTCGACCACCTGTGGGCACCAGCGTGGGTAATTTTCGAAAAAGCGAAGCGCCGTGAAATCAAACACTGCAGAGAGCGGGCGCTGGACAACGACCGAGGCAACTCCGCCAATCATACTCGCCGGCCTGAATATCTGCATTACAGGATCTCCTTAAGCGGCCACCTGTGCCTTAGAAGATGGCCAACATGAGCCCGCCATCAAGGCCTTCGGAAGGAGGCTTTTGTGCCAGCAATGACCGTCTTTGGGGCTTGATTTTTGGCGTGTGCTGAACGACGTCCTAGTAGGAAGCTAAGGGAATGCCCATCAAGGGAGGGATCGAACCATGGGCTCCGGTGCCGAAGGCGGTCTCTTTATGGTTGCGGCCGGGCTTTTCGTATTGCTGCTGTGCATGGAGAAGTTGCGGCCATACAAGCCAGTGCCGACGTCAAGTTTGAGAGAGTCGTTCAAGACCAACGCGTCGACCTTTCTGGTTAACAACATGGTTATGAACGCGCTCTCCCTTTCAAGCCTATTTGTCGTCGCTCAGCGTTACGGCTCTCACGGCCTTCTGCACGATTGGGCCAATGGGCCACTCAAATGGGCCATCTGCTTCATCTTCTTTGATTTTCTGGTCTATTCCTGGCACTTCCTCGGGCACAAATCCGAGCTTCTATGGCGTCTCCACAAAATACACCACAGCGACAAGAACATTCACGTCTCTACGGGCCTGCGCTTTCACCTGCTTGATCAGCTTCTGGAGGTTGCTGTTAAGTGCTGTGGCGTTATAGCAATCGGTGCGACCGCACATGTGGTCGTAGTGTGTGAAATTACCCGGATGTTCTTTGTCTTCTTCCACCATGCCAATGTCGCCATCCCCGGGGAACGCTGGCTCTCTTATGTCTTGATCACGCCAAACCTGCACCGCGTGCATCACTCGGCGCGGCGCATCGAGCACGACAGCAATTACGGCATCGTCCTTTCCATTTGGGATATGCTATTTGGAACACGCAAACTGCTCGTGCCGAGAAAATTCGGCCTCGAATTTGTCGAAGCGGGGAATATCCTCCAGCTTTTTAGCTTGGCGTTCATAACTGAGTATTCATTTGCAAGGGTGCTTCATCATCTGCCAAGAGTGGACGAGCGATTGGATTTCGAGTCGGCTATGATCCGTCAGCCTTCAAGGGCACGAGAGGTCCAAAAGATAGAGGGCGTCCCCAGAAAAATTTTTTAGCGCTTCGGGCTCCATTAAGAGCCTGTTCGGCAGCGTTCGCAAACGAAAGGCCAGTTTACGGAAGCGAAATATGAATGAAGGGCGCCACCGAGTTCGACCTCAATAGTGGCGGCAACTCACAGCAAACACACTTCCGAACGTGTTGCGGCCTTCCACGAAGAGGCAACCGCGATTGCTCAGCAAGAGGCCGTGGAGAACCAATGAAGCTTTAGTAGATCCCCTTAAGTGCTTTCCAAGGTGCTAGCGGCTAAATTGAGTAGGTATGAAGCCGCGCGCCCGGTTCGTAGTCTGATTGACTTGCGGAGTTGATGAGATCCAAGGGGTTGGGAGAGAACGATTACCCTCCGTCGATGCCACATACCGGGCGCTGTGTCGCGTTGCTCGCAGGAGCCACGCTTCACAGCGCAACCGATAAGTCGGTCGGATGGCGAACCATGATCTTGACACGCAAGAGGTAGGAGCGTCGCCCACGGGCGACATTTTGCTTGATCGTTACTACATTGAACGGGCGGCTCTGGTTCGCCTTCGCACGAATGCATGAGGGCTACCACGCGGATCGCCGCCCGCTTCTTGTTCGCGCTGATCAGAGCCGTTCCCTGCAAAATCCACACGTGTTCACCGATAACGGAACGCAAGGTCCCGATCCTCCATAAGCTGCGCGATCCCGTCCCGTTCATTCTCCGCAAGATCCCAAAAGCGTTTGCCTCTCGCTCGCCACGCCCGCTCTCCAAGGCTCAAGCTGGAGCGAGTGGCAGATCACTCCTGCCGCTCCCTAAGGCCACATAGGAACATCGCGTCATAACCCATTGAGATATACAGCTTTTATCTTAGTCTATGCATTTCGCCCCCAGCTCGGCCCACAGGGACGCCCGCCGGTTTCTAAGGGGTCGCCGCGCGGCGCAAATGATCGCGAGGCCGCGGCCCGCGGCGGTTGGTTCGGATCAGCCCGCTGGGAACCGCGGCTCCGGTACTCGTGGGTGCTTATGCCTCAACAGGCGTCTTCTTTGTGTAGCCCAGTCTCGAACATCCGGTCCCTCTGCGACTTTAGCAGATTGGGCCCGAAGGCGGTCGCTCTCGTGAGGACCCCCCGCTGCGGCTTGGCCCGCTACCCCAAGGGGCCAAGTCGCCCGTCGGGGACCATCGACTTGCGGAAGCACCTTCGGCTTGAAGCGAAAGCCTACCACCTGCAAAAACAGGAGTAAGGACATGATCAAGTTACGGCAGATCAACCGCCACATTGTCGGCATTTCGGCAGTGGCTATCGCAATCGCCGGGCTCGGCATCGCCGCCAACGCCAATTTTAGCCGGCAAACCGAAACCATATCGCAAATGAGCAGCACTCAGAACGCGGATAGGTGGGCCAACGCAACCAACCAGCCATGGGCCAATCCTGCACAGCTAAACCAGATTCCCTCGAATGCTTACGGCTCCGCACAGCCATCTGAGTCAGCTCGACCAAACGCTATGAGCGAAACTCGGACAGCGGTTTCGCCCTCGCCAAACCCGAGCAAGACCGCAAAGGCGACGGGTGAGACCGAGGCGCAAAATTGGACGGATAGAGAATGGGAAATCGCATCTAAGGCCGTGGCCGCATATAGAATGGCTGGGAAAGCCGCGCAGGCCCTCGTTCCAAACAGAGGCTCTGAAACATCCTGGCAGCCTCCAGAGGAAATCGCCAACGGAGGCACCCGTGTGAATCGGTGAACGGAAAGCAAGGAGGCTACCGGGGCCTCTTTCTTATCTCGATTGAAAGCCTGATGCCTGCACAGGCACTGCGCCATTCGGAAGCCGTTTCCGACAAAGCTGCTAAAAAAGGGCCCGGCAAGAGGGGGGCGGGCCTTCTCCTTGGGGCAGTCAAGAACTGCGCGCCGTGTGGCGAAAAAAACGAATCAGCTCGGCATCTCCGACCCCTGATGAGGTTTGTAGTTTGGAATACCTCCAAACGTGAATAATCTCGCGCGTGATCACCGAGGCATCTCAAAAAGTTGCTGCCATAATGCTAATACGAAAAAGGGGCATCCGGTTGGTCGTGCGCGAGCTTATGAACCGCCCATTTGGTCGCTTGCATGCCTTGATGGGTGTGCGAACATTTTTCCGCCTCCGCGATCGCGGCTTCAAGAGATTCAGGACAAAACGGTTTGGACACGATCAAACAGGGTCCCGCCTTTTCGACAACCTTCGCAAGGTCAGGATCGCCGGTTACGAAAATCACACAGGCGTCGGTGCTTTTCAATATTTCGTCCACCGCCTTGAAGCCGGAAGTCCCGTCACTCAACACAATGTCCGCGATGATGATGCGCGGCTTTGCTTCCACTCCCAGAGCCAGCGCTTCGTTATGTGTTCTCGCTGGACCAACCGTTATGTAGCCACGGTCGTGCAGTGTCAGCTCTATGTCGGCGGCGACAATCGCTTCATCTTCTATGATCAGAGCGCGCGAGTCCTCAATGCGGCAGCTCGGGCCGACGAACAGAGAAGATGAAGCCTGCCCCATGACCCACTAACGCTAACTTGGCGAAAAACAGTTTTCGCCGCGTCCGACACTACGCCGCTTATAGTAGCCAGGCAACAGGTCCGTTGCTTCCCGCCCCGTAAGCGGCGCGCAGTTCCTGTGTGCTCTTCTCTAGCAACTTCCACACGAAGTTTTCCGACCGAAATTGTTCACGGCGACAGCCAAGCTTTTCGATCGCTGCCAGGCACACTACCGTGTTCTTGTTTCGACGGTGCTTTTTCAGGTGAGCGGCTCGCCTTCCGAGCCCGGCGGGCCGCTATTTCCCATGAGAATATCATCCGCCCTGGCCCCTAGGTGTGGTCTCTGAGGAGAATGTTCACCCGAGCTGAAGGCTTGAGAGTGGTCGTTGCCACACGATGCACTCGGGACTTCTTCGGATGAACAACCCCCATAAGAATGCGCGAATGACGCCGCTTGGTCGAGCGGAAATGGTTCGACGGATACAGGAAGGCCAGCCGTTGGCGGTCGTCGCCAACGGCTTTGCAATCAGCGAAAGAACTGCCCGCAAATGGCTGGCGCGGTTCGAGAAGGAAGGGCGAGCCGGGCTGGAGAACCGCTCCTCGCGACCCAGGGAGGTCGCGAACCGCACCGGCGAGCCCTGGCTGATCTCGATCGAGCGGCTGCTGCGGGAGTATCGCCTGACGGGCGAGGAGATCGCCGAAAAGCTGTCCATGGCCCGTTCGACCGTCGCCGGCTGGCTGACGCGCCGGGGGCTCGGGCGGCTTGCGGCGCTGGAGCCCCAGGCGCCCGTGCGTCGCTACCAGCGTGACCGGCCCGGCGAGTTGCTGCATCTCGACATCAAGAAGCTCGCTCGCTTCGAAGGGGTCGGCCATCGCATCACCGGAGACAGGCGGGGGCGCAGCGAAGGCATGGGCTACGACTGTCTGCACGTCGCGATCGACGACGCCACGCGCCTCGCCTATGTGGAAGTCCTCCCCGATGAGAGAAAGCAGTCGACGACTGGCTTTCTCGTCCGCGCGCTTCGCTGGTTCAGGGCGCGGGGCGTCGAGGTCGAGCGCGTCATGACCGACAACGGTTCGGGCTATGTCGCCAAGCTGTTCCGCAAAGCCTTGCGGATGCTGGGCAAACGCCACATCCGAACGCGGCCTTACACGCCGAAAACCAACGGCAAGGCCGAGCGCTTCATTCAGACGATGGTGCGTGAATGGGCCTACGCCATTCCTTTCAAATCATCCGATGCGCGCGCCGCCGATCTCGACCGATGGCTCTCGTGGTATAATGACCGCAGGCCTCATTCGGCCCTAAACCGACGACCGCCCACTCAGGCTCTCCTCGGAA
>NZ_JBPFEB010000120.1:0-32684 GCF_051061225.1 Methylocystis sp. | reverse complement strand
CAGCGCGTCGATCTCGCCGGGCTCAAAACCCGTGATCGAGAGATTGAGGTCAAGGGGAGGGAGGAGGACGGAAAGTTCTTCGAGTTTGGCCGCCAGCAGCTCCCGGTCCCAGCCGGCGCGCTCGGCGTATTTATTGTCGGCGAGCACAAAGGCGCGGATGCGTTCAGGGCTGAGGCCCCGCGCGCAGAGCGTGGGGATCTCCGTAAGACCGGCGAGCTTAGGGCGGCGAGCCGCGCATGGCCGGCGAGAATCATTCCCGCCTCGTCGACGATGACCGCGCCGATGAACCCGAGCGCCTTGATCGTCTTGGCGAGATCCTGGATCTTGCGCTTCTTGTGCGCGCGCGGACTCCTCGGATTGGGCCGCAGGTCGTCAACCCGCCGCATGATCACTTCGCAATCGGAAACGATGCCTATGGGGGCGGCGGGACACTATCGAGATCGCGGGGGGCTTCTTTAACGGGCTGAGAGGTCATGTTCGGAACCAAGGAAATGAGCGATTCTTTCAGACATAATGCACGCTATGCATAAAGCAATTGCACAACTCACGGCTTTTTCGTGGTTTTCTCTATATGAAACCCATTGAACGCGGCCGTTAGGTCGATAACCAGCGCCACGGGCTTCTTCTTCATGTGACGAAAGATCTCTTCGAAACCTGCCTCGCCGCCTTCCTCGACGATCTTCGCGGCAGGATCGTCCTGCTCCGGGAAAGCCACGAACCAGGCCTGGGTCGTTCCAAGAATCATCTTGTTGAGCAGCGCGCGCCGCGCGACGCCCCTCGTCAGCAGGTGGTCGCGGATGAGAAGCGCAATGCGCTGCATCTCCCCGACCGGAGTCTGGCGTTCGGCGAGGGGCTGCAGGACGCAAGCGAGGATGGCTTCGTCGGCGGCGAAGACCCGCCTGTTTCCAGTGCCGGCCCTGTTTGTCTCAGGCTTGGGCATCAAAATGCCGGAGACCGCCCAATGCTGCACGCTCCGCGGGTTGGCGCCGGCGAGGCAGACGATGTCAGTGACCGAATATTCCTCCCCCCTGTCGAACATGCCCGACCCCCTTTTAGGACAGAATGCGCGCTCTGCTCTCTAATTCAAGGCCTCGCCGCTCGCGCGCCATTCGGCCCTCATCGATGAGAAACTTGGCCTTTGCGTCTGGCGGGTTGAGCCTCTCCCTACTTGTCGCCCGCGGCTTCCCTGTTCGGCGCCGTCGCTTCCCTGTTCGGCGCCAAAAAATTTCCCAGTTTTGGGAAACAGGGAATTTTGGCCGAAAACGCCTGGATTTCCGGGACGGCCATCCCGACCGGTCGCGGCGACAGGGCAGTTTTTTGAAAAAATTCCCTGTTATTTCCCTGTTAGCAGGGAATTGAGACGGAGACGGGTTCGCGGCCGACCGCCTCGTCAGCCACGCAGTCCCGCGTTTCAGAGATTTTCCTGGAACCGGCCGAAATGCCACGTTCTGCGGGTTGTGCGGGCGCGGAAATCAGAGACCGGCGAATAGAGGCCTCTGCGGCAGGATTTCGCCCACCGGTCTCCAACGCAGATTTTCCCGTTTCCGTGAATGCGGTTCAGCCGACGGCGGAGACCGTTTTGAGAGAGCCCGAGGAATCGCAGTCAGGAGCGCGGCCCGGTTCGCTTCGGAGAGCGCTCCGGTTCGCGTCGGGGAATGGGCGACGCCCTTGCGCGGGAGCACCGGCCACGTCGGGAGAAACCCAGCGCTCTTCGAAGCGGACAACGAAGGGCTCATCAAGACAAGAGGAATCGGCCGTTAAAACCGGGGCCACCCCGCGGCGCGGGTTTGACGGCAGCGGAGAGGAAACGCGCTCATGTTTCGTCGGCCGATTACAGTCCGTCCCGGTCTTCCGGGCATGGATCGTGGAAGAATATTATGACCATCCTCACATAAACTCTTACTCTCATTGAAAAATCCAATATGTTAGTCCAAGGAAACACTTCCACGGGCGGCTCGGGCGCCTGAGTGCTTGAGTAAGTAGTTAACATGTCTAATATTTTCTTGTCACATTCGAGCAAGGACGACGTTGCCGCGGTGGCGGTCGCCGGCTGGCTCAAGGATGAAGGGTGGGACGACATATTTCTGGACCTCGATCCGGTCCAGGGCATTCACGCGGGTGAGCGCTGGGAGCGCGCGCTCTATACGCAGGCGGCGGAGTGCGGGGCCGTGCTGTTTCTTGTCTCGCGGAGCTGGCTCGGGTCGGAATGGTGCCGGCGGGAGTTCGAGCTCTCGCGAAAATTGAATAAGCGATGTTTCATCGTTCTGATCGAGAATATTACGATCGACGAATTGCCGCCGTCTCTCAAGGAGACGCATCAGACCGTCTCGCTCGCGGCGGGCGAAGACCATCTCGTCTTCCGGCCGATCCTCCCGATCACCCAGCAGGAAGGATATGTGACCTTCTCCCGGGAAGGGCTGATGCGGCTGAAAATCGGGCTGGAGCACGCAGGGCTCGATCCCCGCTTTTTTCCCTGGCCGCCTCCAAACGATCCCAATCGCGCTCCCTATCGCGGCCTGGAAGCGCTCGACGGCGTCGACGCGGGCATTTTCTTTGGCAGAGACGGGCCGATTACCGAGGCGCTCGACGAGTTACGGGGCCTGCGCGAAGCGACGCCCCCGCGCATCTTTGTGATCCTCGGCGCGTCGGGCGCCGGCAAATCCTCGTTTCTGCGCGCGGGGCTGATGCCGAGGCTTTTGCGAGACGAGCGCAATTTCCTGACGCTGCCGGTCATCCGGCCGGATCGCCTGGCGATGAGCGGACCCGGGGGGTTGATCGCGTCACTCTCCGAGGCGGCGGTTCGTCGCGGCTCGACGACGACCCGCGCCCAGATTCGGCGCGCGGCCGCCGAAGGCGCGGCCTCCCTGCGGCCAATCCTTCAGGGCCTCCTCATGGAGTCGCCGCAACACGAAAACCCGCAAACAATCGTGGTGACGATCGATCAGGCAGAGGAACTGTTCCGTTCCGAGGGCAAAGAGGAATCGGAGGCGCTTCTGGGCGTCCTGCGTGACCTGACCGCCGCCGACGCCCCCCCTTTTCTCGTGATTTTCGTCATTCGCTCGGACAGTTATGACGCGCTGGAGCGCAGCAGGGCGCTCGAGGGGTTGAAGCAGCGCACATTCGCGCTCCTGCCCATGCCGCGCGGCGTCTATCAGACGGTGATCGAAGGGCCGCTGCGCCGGCTTCGGCAGGCCGGGAGAAAATTCGAAATAGATCCGGGCCTGACCGAAGCGCTTCTGGAAGACATTGAGCAAGGCGGCGGCAGCGACGCGCTCCCTCTGCTCTCCTTCACGATGGAGTTGCTGTTTCGGGATCACGAAGCGGCGGGTCATATCAGCAGGCAGGACTACCTCGATTTCGGCGGACTCAAGGGGTCGATCGACGCCGCGCTGAAACGCGCCTTCGCGGCGGCGGATATGGACCCCCGCACCCCCAGGGACTACGACGCGCGCCTGACGCTCCTGCGACGCGGCTTCATCCCGTGGCTCGCCGGCATAGACCCGGTGACGAAATCCCTGCGCCGCAGGGTCGCCCTCGCCTCTCAGATTCCGCAGGAAGCCCGGCCCTTACTCGATCTTCTGGTGGAGCAACGGCTGCTCACGCGCGACGTGGACAAGGAGACAGGCGAGGCCACGGTCGAGCCGGCGCATGAAGCGCTGTTGCGCCAATGGGGCGGCCTGAAAGGCTGGCTGGAAGAGGATTTCGGCCGGCTGGCTGCTTTGGAGGGCGTGAAGCGCGCGGCGACGGACTGGGACGCCAATGCGCGAGACCCCGCCTGGCTCGCGCATAGCGGCGGGCGCCTCTCGGAAGCCGACCAGCTCGATCTGCGGCCAGACCTTTCGGCGCTGCTGGACGACACCGACCGCGTCTATCTCGCGCAATGCCGCCGGAAGGAACAGGATGCGCGCGAGGCCGAGGAAGCGCAGCGCCGGATCGAGGCGGAACTCGAAAAGGAAAAGCATGCAAGCCTCCTTCAACGCGCGCAATTCGCTCGCGGCATCGCAACCGCGCTCTTTGGCGGGCTGCTCCTGTCGCTGGGCTTCGCCTATTGGGCGACGCGGGAACGCGACGAGGCGCAGGAACAGAGGTCCATCGCCGAAAACCAGCTTGCGGCGGCGGTGGTGTCGGCGAACGATCTGATCCGCAACACCGTCGGCGGCATCAAGGACATATCGGGCGTGCCGGCGGCGAAGGTTCTGGAGATACTCGACATTGCGCATGACCTGCAGGAGAAGCTGAGCGGCAATGGCCATGAGACGGCCGATCTCCAGCGCAGTCACGCCTTGTCGCGCGAGGCGGCGGTGCAGGTCTGCCTTGAATTCGGCAAGACGGACTGCGCCCGCAAAGCCGCCGAGGAAGCTGTTTCCCTGAGAAAGCCGATTGCGAGGGCCAAGCCGGACGATCCCGGTCTCAAAATGGAGCTTGCCGGCGCGCTCACGAAAATGGGCGACGTCATGAAATTCTCCGGCGATCTGACGCGCGCGCTTGAGGTCTATTCCGAGGCGCTGGCCCTCAAGCGCGCAGCCGCGTCGGCGGCGCCCAGGAACAACGCCTGGCGCGCGGAAGTCGCGCTGGGGATCGAAAATGTCGGCGACGTGCAGGCGCTGAAGGGTGAAAAGGCCGAGGCTTTCGAATCCTATCGCTCCGCGCAGGACGACCGGGAAGCGATTGTCGCCGCCGATCCCAAAAATCCCGACTGGCGCGCGAGCCTCGCGCTGAACGATCAAAAAGTCGGCGCCGTTCTCTTCGACCAGAATGATCGTGTCAGCGCCAGACGCTCATACGACGCGGCGCGTCTCCTCATGGAAGGACTGTCGCGCGAGGACCCGCACAATTCCAGATATATGGAACTTCTCGCCGAAAGTCTGGAGAAGACCGCCGGCGTCTCGCTCGCCATGAACCAGCTCGATTCCGCTCTCGATCTCTACCGGAAGAGTCTCGTCATCCGAAAAGGACTTGTGGACGATGATCCCGGCAAAGCGAGCTGGCGCCGCGAGCTGGCCCAGCTTTATAACAAGCTGGGCGATGTCGAGATGGCGCGGGGCGAATTCGAGGAAGCGGCCAGGAATTACACCGCTGGTCTGTCTCTCGTGAGAAGGCTCGCCCTTTCGGATGAAACCAATGCCGGGTGGCAGACGGACTTGTCCCGGAGCCTCGCCAAGATTGGAGACGTCCGCCTCGCGAATGGCGATTTCTCCCTCGCCCTGGCGTCCTACCGCGACAGCCTCGCCATTCTTCGGGCGCATCCGCCGGCCGATCCGATGGATGTGCGGTGGGAACAGGATATCGCGCTGCTGAATGAATTTGTTGCGGCCATCCTTTATAATCAGAAGGAGCGCGCCGGGGCCGTCGAAGCCCTGCGAAACATGGCCGACGCCTTGAAAGACATCGCGAAGATCACGCCGGGCAATATGGAAATCCAGCTGAAGATCGTGGAAGCGTATAAGAAGCTCGCCCTGGTGGATCGCGAAAACGTCGCCCTGCACACGGAAGCGGCGCTGGCGGTGTTGAACGATCTTTCGAAGCGGATACCGCGTGATGATTTCAATGCGCGTCGCCAGGTGGATTACGCCAGAACCCAGCTCGGCAACGGGCGAATCGACCTCTACAATCTGATTGGGCGTCACGCCCGGCTCGCCAGAAAATGATTTCAGACGCCGTGAGCCTGTCTCCCAGAGTCGACGAAAACGGATTTCCATCATGAAGAGGCTCCAGCACCTTTGCGCAGCGCTTTGTTTCCTTCTCTTAGGTTCCGCAGCAACGGCGCAAGCTGGAACCCTGAAGACCGTCAAGGACCGCGGCATCCTCAATTGCGGCGTGCCGGACAATGTGCGGGGCTTTGCGACGGTCGATGAAAACGGCAAGTGGACGGGCTTCAGTGTCGATTTCTGCCGCGCAATCTCTGTCGCGATCTTTGGCGACCCCGCGAAGAAGGTGAACTTCGTGCCCGTCGCTGTGTCGGATCGCTTTACGGCGCTCGACTCCCGCAAGATCGACGTCCTTTCCTCTAACGCCACATGGACCCTCTCTCGCGAGAGCCAGAACAGGATCGCCTTCACCGGCACGAATTATTTCGATGAGCAGGGTTTCCTCGCGCCCAAGAGCCGGAAGCTCAAGTCGCCCCTCGAACTGAGCGGGAGCAAGGTCTGTCTGGAAACGGGAACGACGAGCGAGGCGAATTTTGCAGAATGGGCGGCCGATCGGCAGATCGCTTTTGAGGCATTTCGCGCGCCGCTGTTGAAGGATCTCATAAAAGCCTATGAAGAGGGTCGTTGCGACGTGCTGACGAGCGACATCTCGCAGTTGTACGCCGAGCGCCTCGCCCTGGCCAAGCCTGGAGATCACGAGGTTCTTTCCTACACGATCTCGCAGGAGCCGATCAGCCCCGCCGTTCGTCAGGACGATCCCCAATGGTTTCAGATCGTCAGATGGGTAAGCTTCGCGATGATTGACGCGGAGGCCCTGCAACTTTCACAGCTCAATATCGACGCCGCCCGACAATCACGCAAGCAGGATCTGCGCCGATTTGTCGGTGCCGAGGGGGATATGGGCAAGCAACTCGGTCTCGGTCCCGAATGGGCGTTCAACATTGTCAAACACGTGGGGAACTACGAAGAAACGCTCGAACGCAATCTCGGAGAGAAGTCCGAATTGGGAATCAAGCGCTCACTCAACAGACTCGTGAAAGACGGCGGCATATTGTTCGCTCCCCCCATCCGGTGAAGGCAGCGGAGCTCAGCTGATCGGTTTCAGCGGTCGCACTCGGAAAATCGACGTCCAGGACGCGGATTCCTGGACGGATTCCTTCCCGACTTCCTCCAGAAGCGCGCGCGCCTTTTCCTCCATCTCCGGGTTGTCCACGGTCTCGGGCAATGCCGCCAGCGCTTGCCCGTAGAGCGAGCGCATGCGATCGAACTGCAAGGCTTGGGCCGTTTGACCCAGTTGTTCGACATAACCGGTGATCGCGGCGGCGATCGCCGGAAGCAGTTCGAGAACCAAGGTCACGCGCGCGCGTCCGAAGAACGCATATGGCTTCCACTCAATGTGTAAATGTTGGCCCACGCTCATCGCTGCCGTGCCGACGCCCGCGACGCCGAGCAATGCAAGCGAAACGATCTTGCTCCGCGTCGTCGCCGCCATGTGCCGCGTAACCCGGTCGCGAAAATATTCATATTGACCCCTGATCCAGATTTCCCGGCAAATCTGATAACGCAGGGCGTCGAGAGGAACGTCTCCCCTGCGTTCGAAACAGTCGAGGGAGCGCAGCGAGAGCCGCACCCAGGCGAGTTCGTTGGGCTGGCAGACGGGGTAAGCATCCGCCGCCGATTTTTCCAGGCCCGCGATTCGCCAGAAGACGCTTATGCGCGCCGTTTCGGACAAGGCGCGATAGTCCAGATAGCGGCTTTGATACTGCCGGCCCCTTGCGAAGAAATAGAGCGCAAAGGAGCAGGCGAACAACACTTGATAGAGAACGAGAAGAAGGGTCTTGGGAGCCTGCCCGCTCGAAGACAGGGCGATGGACGCCGCCATGAGAAGGGCCAGAAGGAAAAGCGATTTCCAGACGTTGCGAAAAGCATTCTGATTGCGTCGCGCGAGCACGTCGGAGAGGGCGTGGGTCGCGCATAAAAGAGGCGCGTCACGGAGCGCGAGCGCAATGGGGTCGCCGAGCAATCTCACGCCTTTCGGCGCCTCGAAGAGCTGCGCGAGACTCTGCCTGAACATCTCCCGTCCGCGCGCAAATGAGAGAAGGCGTTTCGCATCCCTGTTGTAAGCGACGGTGAGCGCGATGCAGACTTCTGCTTCTTTCCAGACCCTCGCGGATGCGCAAAGCTCGGAACTGTCGCGCGCCGCCGCCAGAAGTTCCGGCCCCCATGGCTCCGTTTCAACCTGAGCGACGCCCTCCGGCCTGCTCCGGCGCGGCGTTCTTATCACGATGACTGGCCCGGTGGTCGCCGTGTCAATGCAATCGCGCGCCGTCGGGCATGTCCCGAGCGTGAAGCCGTTCCTTTTCGTAGAGACTATCTCCGCGGTGCCCCCGGCTTTCATGTCGGCTGTCTGGCAGTCCCACAGGGACAGAAGGATATGGGAGTGACGAATGATGAACAGCCCGGCGGCGCGGTACTGCAATGTGCGCCGCGCGGGCTCGTCCCGAACCGTCTCGAGCGTATTGCCGGCGGCGAGCGGCATCACGGGCGCGGCGATCGCGCCGGACAGCAGCCTGTCGAACGCGGCGCCGACATCGGGAGCCGAGTTCTGAAAATCCTTGCGGTATTCCTCGGCCGCCATTGGCAGCGGGGCCACGAGCCCGGCGCCCGACTCGAGCGCAACCTGTGCGACGAGCTGATCCGCGCCTTCGGCCAATGACGACATCACGATCAGCGGCGTGTCACAGTCGCCATTCAGATAATCCGTTCTGATCCGGTCGAGAACCTTCCTGACTTCGACCCGGAGTCTAGAGACGTCGTGGGGCCGGATGTCGCGATGGCCCGTCACGCCAACCACGAGCGGCAGGCGGCAATGGAGGCCGAGGACAGCTCCGGCGTCGGGCATGGACGGCCCTTCCCTCATGCGGCGTTCTCGAACAGAGCATGGGAGATCTGTCGCTCGGCGACTATTTTTCCGTATTGAAAAAGCAGCGGTATGTTCTCGGGCGCCTCCATCAATCGGAGCCTGGCGACGTCCTCTTCCTGCAGGACGACGCCGACATGCTGCTCGAGCCACTGCTGTTCGAGCTTGATGTCGCAACGATGATAGCGAAAAAGGCTTTCGAAGGGCCGCTTCAAGCCTTTCAGATCGCCAAGCTCGGAATTTATCGGCCACTGAAGACAAGCCTCGCCCAGCCACGACATGAGCGTGAGCGTGAGGTCCTGGTTGTCCGACATCTGGGCGGCGAGCGCATTGATCGCAAGCAGGATCGCGGGCGCCCGCTTCGCTTCCCGTGTCGTCAGTTTCGGCCGGTGCGATCCGGTCCCGATGGAAAGAATGAAGAGGTCCTTTTCACCCGTCTTCCACTCGAGATGATAGGGTGGAAGCAAGGCGCTCAGCAGCAGCGCGAGCGAAGGATTATTATGAGGCGTCAGCCCGCCGTCGAGGAACAGGCCGGGCTCCATCCCCTTGACGATCTCGATCGTCTGCGGATCGAAATAAAAAGGCGCGGCCGTGCTCGCGCGGATGATGTCAGGCAGGGACAGGTAGCTGTTGCCAACGAAGGAGTTATCCGAGGGCGTTTCCCAGAAGATGGAACGCGGATTGTTCAGCACCACCCAGCAGCTGCCGGTGTCGATCCGTTTGAGGATCATGCACAGGCCGGTCTTGAGCCGCTCCGACCCCAGCGTGCACCCGCCGAACACCCGATCGAGCTCACTGTGCAGCGCCTCGCCGTCGAAATTCGCGTGCCAGCCGGGCAAATGGAACAGGGAAGACCGGAAGACCTTGGGTGCAAGCTCCTGGTAGAAAGCGCGTATCTCCGAGGCCGAGAATCCCGAGGCCAACCCCGCCGCGATGATGGCCCCTGTGGATGTTCCGCCGATGAGATCGAAGTATTCGCAGAGGCGAACCTCGCGTCCCTGGACCTCTTGCAAAACCTGCTCCACCCTCTCCAGAAAGGCGATGGACAAGGCGCCGCGCACACCGCCGCCGTCGAGCGAAAGGATTCGCTTGGGCCCCGGCCCGAACAGGTGACGATCGCGCGAACAGGTGTAATTTTCAGTCATATCGCCCTGTCTCCTGCGATTGGCTGAGCGGACCCTTGGATGGTCCCCGGCGGGTTTGCGTCAGCCCCGTGTCGCGGACTTTCTGCTCGAACATGTTCACCTTTTTTCTCAGATCGCTGGCGAGGCGCTCCAGCCTGGCGAGATCCACAGCGGCCTGCATGTCAAGTTCCCGCGACTTTTTTTCCAGCTCCGAAAGGCTGTTCTCCTCTACGAAACGCTGAGAGGCCGCGATCATCGCCTCCAGTTTTCCGGTCATACTCTCGATTGTGCCGATATCGATGCGGCCCGGTTCGGACCGACGCCCTGAATCCCTCAACAAAGGTTGTATCACTTCGACGACGGGGTCGAGTCGCCATTTCATCGCGCCCAGTTCGCTCGGAATCCCGCCGAGCGTCTGCCGCGCGCGCTCGGAGAGCCTGGCGAAGCGGGCGCTGAAGTCGTCAAAATTGAAATGCGAGACAGCGCTGTTCTGAACGATGATGCGAGGGTAGCGCTGCCCCGGCAGCGCCTCGAGCGCCGGCGCCTCGCCCGCGACGCCTTCAAGCGAGATCACCACGCCGCCCATCAGACTCGGCAATTCCACTTTTGCTTTCGTGTTGGACCGGATCGGGGCGCTTCTGTCTATTCGCGCCAGCATGACCACGAGGGCCGAGTCCCACTGGATGGGGCCGTTCGCGACTTCTCCGACTTTCACGCCATTGAAGTTGATGGGGCTGCCTCGTGTGATATTCGCGCCGACGTCGGAGAAGGCGAGTTCGTAATAGACTGCGTCGGCGGCCCACCCTGCGCCCTCAATGAAAAGGACGAAGCGAAGCGCCAGGGCGACGTTGATCGCGATGAACAGGCCGACGATCAGAAAATTGGCTCGGGTTTCCATCGACGTCTTCCATCAAAATCGGCGCAGCTCCGGGCCTGCGCGCTATAGTCTGCGCAATGCGTCCGCAGGCCGCATCGAGGCCGCGCGCCAGGCCGGGTAAAGCGCGCCGATGCCGCAGAGCGCGACGGAGGAAAATAGAATCGGCAAGATGATCGACACGGATGGACGAAAGGAAAGGATGTCGCCGACGGTGGGGAGATAGCGAAAGAAATAGGAGATGAGGAACGAAGCGGGAATCCCCACGCCGCACCCCGCGAGCCCGATTATCACGCCTTCCAGAACAATCGATCCCATCGTTCGGCTGCGCGACCAG
Organism: Methylocystis sp.; assembly: GCF_051061225.1. GTDB lineage: Bacteria > Pseudomonadota > Alphaproteobacteria > Rhizobiales > Beijerinckiaceae > Methylocystis. The sequence goes on along the minus strand of NZ_JBPFEB010000120.1, from coordinate 21,781 downwards.
CCGATCGCAATCATTATGCCGATCTCTCTCGTACGTTCTTGCACCGCCATCAGCAAGGTGTTGAGAACGCTTAAGCCTCCAAGTGTGAGCGCGATCCCCGACACGGCCTTCGCCACCGCTTTCATCACAGCGAGATTCCGGTCGCGCTGCAAAAACTCGTCCGTCGGAGCGGCGATCAACCCGCCGAGACGCGCAATCTCGGCCTTGATCTCCTCGACGCGTTCCGGCGGCGTCGCGGGTTTCAGGTTGAGATGAAACATCGTAACCCGTTTCGCGCGGAACGAGACCGCTTGCAGTTCCGACAGGCGCGCGTAAATCAGCGATCGGTTCAGGGCGGATCTGTAATCAGCGATCCCGACGACCTTGAACGACTCATCGAGAATCGTGATGACGTCGCCGATCTTTTTCTGAAGCGCCGCCCCGGCGTCCTTACCGAGTACGACGGCGCGCGGCTCGCTCCGTTTCGGAAGCCGGCCGGCGGCGATCGGCATCTTTTTCCAGAACAGACTGTCTTCGGCCGAGCCCATGATCAATCTTTGGCGCCTGTTGTCCACGGGCGCGAACATCATGATTTCTCCCTCGGCCGCGGCGACGTCCCTGATGGATGCGAGCGCGCTCTTCCTGTCCTCCGCGATGGAGCTTTCGAAGAGATCCGAGGCGTTGCGGGACAAGACGACGAGATCCGAGCCGCGCTCGTCCGCCCCCGCCATGGCGCTGAACTCGATACTGTCCGCCAACGCGACGAGGCTGAGCGCGGAAGCGACTGCGAGGCCGACGCTGATCGAGACAATCGCAGTCCGAGTGGCCCTTCGCCAGAGATTCCGGAGGGCGAGTGTGGCCAGGTTCACGCGAGGCTCCCCACTTGCTCTTCGGACTCCAGCACGTCGACGCGAGGGGCTGCAGTCTCCTTCCCGCCCATCTCGTCGAGCCGCCGGTCCTCGATGATCGCTCCGTCTTTGATCACGATACGGCGGGGACAGCGGGCGGCGGTGGTTTCATCATGCGTGACGATGACCAGCGCCGTGCCCTGCCTGCGCTGTATCTCCAGCAGCAGATCGATTATCGACTCGGAATTGACGCTGTCCAGGTTTCCGGTCGGCTCGTCGGCCAACAGCAACTGGGGGTTATTGGCGATGCTGCGGGCAATCGCTACGCGCTGCCGCTCACCCCCCGAGAGATTCGCCGGCAGATGATCGAGGCGGGCGCCGAGACCGACCATGCCCAGCAAATCCGCCGCGCGAGCCCGGCGCGCCTGGGCGGAATGGCCTTTCCCGACGAGAGCCATCTCGACGTTTTCGAGCGCCGTGAGGGCGGGGAGGAGAAGGAACTCCTGAAAAATTATTCCGATGCTGCCGGAACGCAAGCGCCGCCACTCCTCCTGTCCGCGCACCGGCTCCCCCCGCCAATAAACGACGCCCGCACTCGGGTCGTCGCATCCCCCCAGAATATGGATCAGCGTGCTTTTGCCGCTGCCGCTCTTGCCGAGGATGGCGACGCAATCGCCCTCATAAATAGCGAGAGAGACATTGCGCAGCGCAGTGACAGACCCATCCGGAAAGACGCGAGAGACGTTGTCGGCGCGTATCAACGCCATTCTTTCAGATTCCAGAGTCATTGGCCCCCCGCCGCGTCGCGGCCCCGCCGCGCAAGCGCCTTTATCATCCCGTCGACATCTTTTTCATCCTGCCCGAGCAGCGCGTTCGTCTCATTGCGCAGCGTAAGCGCCATGCTGACGCCATCCATGATGACATCCACGACCCGCGGCTTTTCGTCGCCCCGCAGGCGCCATATCACGAAATGCGGCGGCGTCTCCGTCTTCAATGCGAGCAGGCGGTCTCCGGAGTCGCCTCGGCGCACCCCGAGGAACTGAGGATTTTCGCCCCTGTTACCCCGGTTCTCCTGCACGCAACGACGTATGATCCACCGTGTCGCAGCGTCCCGATAGGCGTCTCGCTGCGCGGGGGACATTCTGTCGCGGACATCTTCCGAAGACACATTGACGACCGCGTCCAGATCCATCAGCGAAGCTGAAGATCGCGCGCAAATCTCGCTGGCTGAAGCGTCAGATTGCCCCGCGAGTTCCTGTCCGTAGCGCGTGATCTGCGAGACGATCTGCTTGATTTTTGCGTCATATTGCTCCTGCCGCATCGCGGTGGCCCAGGCGGGAGACGCAGAGATGGCCGCCAACAGCAACGGCGCCAGCAGGGCGATCGGCGCAGTATGTCCAACAGCCACGCGGGCGCTCCTCTCCGGCAGGGCTAATAGGTTCTTTTTAACCTCTTTCCACCGAACTGTAAAAACGCCTCCAGCCGGCATATCGGCGCCAGGGCCCAAGTCGACTGCGACATTTTGAAGTGGACGGTCATGTCAGGAGGCGCGTCGATTTTGTCCGATCAATTGTTTGATAATGCGCTATTTTCTACATCAGGCGGCGCGTGAGCGACATTTTTTCCGCGATCGGGCGCGTGCTATTTAAATCCTTGCGAGGGTTTGCTAATCTCGACAAGAAGGCTGAAGCTTTCGTAATCGTGTCCGCGCAAGTGGGACATCTCGGTTTCTCAAAATTCAATTCGGGAACAGGCCCGTCCCCGGGGCAGGATCGCGCCGCATATGTCTTCTGTAATTGTCCTGACTCCCGAGCACCGTCTCGACGCGACTCTTGCGATTGCTGGCCTCCGGGCGGGAGAATGCGGCGTTCTCGATCTTGGTCTTCTGGATGACGTCGAACTTATCGCGGGTGAAATCCTGCGCTTCGCCGGGGAGACCGGCGAATGGGGCGTTCGCTGGGATGCTCAGGGACTCGATACGCGCGGGGGCGAGCGCCTGGGGCGGATTCTCCCTTCCCGCGCGCCACTGCTCATTCTCGCCGGATTCGATCCGCGAGCCTCTCGCGATGCTTCAAAACTGTCGTCCGCCTTTGAAGCCTTTCGGAAGCGCGCGGATAGGCTCCTGATCGAGGTTTGCGATCTCGAGACAGCCACAGCGGCCGCCGCGCTCGGATGCGACGGACTCATCGTCAAGGGACACGAGGCCGGCGGCAGGATAGGCTCCCGCTCGACCTTCATCTTGTTGCAGGATCTCAAGGGAAAGATCGGCATTCCCTACTGGGCGCAAGGCGGCGTCGGATTTCACGGCGCGGCCGCGGCGGCGCTTGCCGGCGCGGCGGGGGTCGTGTTGCGCGAGCAACTGTGGCTGACGGACGAGAGCCCTTTCGACGCGCATGAAAGAAAAGCCTTCGCGCAACTCGACGGCAGCGAGACGGTCGTCATTGAAAGCCGCGGAACCGCGTTCCGTTTTTTTTCGCGCTCGGGGCGGCGCCGGCTTCAAGAGCTCGAGTCCGCCGCCGCGGGGAGCGATTGCGGAGCGCTTTTACAGCATCATGTGACGCAGGCCGACGATCCCATCGTGCCGATGGGCCAGGACATCGCCTTTGCGCAGTCCTTCGCGAAACAGCATGGCGCGGTCGGCCGCATATTGGCCGCCCTGAGGGAGAGCGTCGCGGCGACGCTCGAATTCGCCCGAAAGCAGCGTTGCCTCGCGCCGGATTCCACGCTCGCCGCGGCGCACAGCACGAAATATCCGATCGTCCAGGGGCCGATGACCCGCGTGAGCGATGTTGCGGGCTTTGCGCTTGCGGTCGCCGAGGCGGGCGCCTTGCCCTTTGTCGCCCTGAGCGTTCTCAGGAAACCGCAGGTGCAAAGGCTTCTGAACGATACGCACGCTTTGCTCGGCAAGCGCCCGTGGGGCGTTGGCGTGCTGGGCTTCGTCCCTTTGGAGCTGCGCCGCGAACAGCTGGAGGCGATCCGCGAAGCGGCGCCCTCTTTCGCCATCATCGGCGGCGGAAGGCCGGCGCAGGCGCGGGAGCTCGAGGCGATGGGCGTCTCGACCTATCTGCACGCGCCATCCCCCGGCCTGCTCGCCAGCTTCCTCGACGAAGGCGCGCGCAAATTCGTTTTCGAAGGGAACGAATGCGGCGGACACACCGGGCCGCGCACCAGTTTCGTTCTCTGGGAGCAGGCGATCGAGACGCTTCTTGCCGCGCGCATCGACGATCCGTCCCAAATCGCCATCCTTTTCGCGGGCGGCGTCCATGACGCAATGTCGGCGGCCATGGCGTCCGTCATGGCGGCGCCGTTGGCGGCGCGCGGGATGAAGGTGGGCGTGGTGATGGGGACCGCGTATCTCTTCACCGAGGAAATCATTCGCAGCGGCGCGCTCGCTCAGGAGTTTCAAAATCAGGCCGTCGCCTGCCGGAAAACACAGCTGCTGCAATCCGGCGCAGGTCTCTACACGCGCTGCGCGGACACGCCGTTCTGCGCAGAATTCAACAACTTGCGCCGCTCTCTCATTCTTGAGGGGGCGACGCGAGACGAGATGCTTCGGCGGCTCGAGACGCTCAATATCGGGCGGCTGCGCATCGCCTCGAAGGGCCTCGCGCACAGCAGCGGGACGGCCGGCGCCCCGGTCGATCTGCCGACCCAGCGGCGGGAAGGGCTCTACATGCTCGGCGACGCGGCGACCATGCGGTCCGCGCCGACAACGATCGCCGCGCTGCATCGCGAGGTGAGCGAAGACAGTCTTGCACTCATTGCGTCCGCCGCAGCGCCCGGTTCGGGAATGAGCCAGCGCAAGCGCGCCCAGGGCAAGGATGTGGCGATCATCGGCATGGCCTGCCTGTTGCCGGGCGCCCGGGATGTCGCTTCTTACTGGCGCAACATCATGCGCGGCTTCGACGCTGTGCGCGAGGTTCCCAGAGAGCGATGGGAGCCGGAGACCTATTTCGACCCCCAGCGCGGCGCGCCCGATAAGGTCTATTCCAAATGGGGCGGCTTCCTCGACGATGTGGCGTTCGATCCCACCCGCTATGGCGTTCCGCCGGCGAGCCTTCGCTCCATTGAGCCGATGCAACTTCTCGCGCTGGAGACGACGCGTCGCGCGCTTGAGGACGCGGGGCTCCACAGGCGATCATTCGATAAAAGGCGCGCCTCCACCATCTTCGGGGCCGGCGGCCTGCACGACATGGGGATCGCCTATATCTTTCGCACGGAGCTCGAGCGTTATCTCAAGCTCGCGCCCGGTCTTGCGGAGGCGACGCGCCGGGAAATCGTCGAAACGCTGCGCGCGAGCGCGTTGCCGGAGTGGACGGAGGATTCCTTCCCCGGCTTTCTGGGAAACGTGGTCGCGGGCCGCGTGGCGAACCGCTTCGATCTCGGCGGCATGAATTTCACGGTCGACGCCGCTTGCGCCTCGTCGCTCGCCGCCTTGCAGATCGGCGTGAAGCAGTTGCGCGACGGCGACGCGGACATGGCGCTTGTCGGCGCGATCGACGGCACGAACAATTCCGTTTCCTTCATGGCTTTCGCGCAAACCCACGCGCTCTCGCCGGGTGGAAGGTGCCGTCCCTTCGATGACAGCGCCGACGGCATCGCCATCGGCGAAGGGGTCGCCGTGCTCGTGCTGAAGCGGCTGGCCGACGCGGAGCGTGACGGCGATCGCATCCGCGCGGTCGTCAAGGGGATCGGCGGCTCCAGCGACGGACGAAACAAGAGCCTCACCGCGCCGCATCCCCAGGGACAGGTCTCGGCCCTGCGTCGCGCGCAGGAGGACGCCGGGGTCGACCCGGCGACGATCGGCCTGATCGAGGCGCATGGCACGGGGACGCCCGCCGGCGACAAGTCGGAAATCGACTCCCTTCAAATGGCCTTCGCCGAGAGCGCCATCGAGCGCCAGAGCTGCGCCATCGGCTCGGTCAAGTCGATGATCGGCCACACCAAAGTGGTGGCCGGACTCGCCGGCGTCATCAAGAGCGTTCTCGCGCTCGAACACAAGACGCTGCCGCCCACGATCGGGGTGGAGACGCCGAACCGGCGCGTCGATTTCGCCACATCGCCCTTTTTCATCAACACCCAGGTTCGTCCGTGGCTGGCCAGCCCCGCCCATCCGCGGCGCTGCGGCGTCAGCGCCTTCGGCTTCGGCGGAGCCAATTTCCATGCGGTGCTGGAAGAATATGGCCGTGGCTATCGCGCCGGGGACAATGTCGATCTCGGCCCGCGCGACGCGGAGCCGTTCTTCTTCGCCGGCGACACGCGGGAGGCGCTTAGAGACGCCGTCGACGGCCTCAAGCGCCTGATCGGCGGGTTTGTCGATCTCGACCTTCCGCAGCTGGCCTGTTCGCATTTTCGCGCGACCGGCGCGGCCGGCAAATCCGCCGGGGGCTTCCGCCTCGCGCTTCTCGCGGTCTCCCCCGAGGATCTCCTGTCGAAGCTCGACATCGCGCTCGAGATGCTCGATGGCGGAAAATCGCGCCGCCATCCGGGCGGCGTCTACCTCGGCGAGGGGACAACTCCCCCCGGCGGCGTGTGCTTCCTGTTCCCTGGCCAGGGCGCCCAGAAAGTCGGCATGCTGCGCGATCTCGTCGTCGGAATGCCGGAACTGCACAGGCATTTCGAACGCGCCGACGCTTTGCTCGCGCAGGATCTGCCGCAGAAGCTCTCGCGCTACATCTATCCTGTCCCCGCCTTCACGGACGAAGAGCGGCGCGCCCAGAAAGAGGCGCTCGCCGCGACGCGCGTTGCGCAGCCGGCGCTCGGCGTCGTCGAACTCGCCGCCTTCGATGTGCTGCGCGCCTTCGGGTTCTCGCCGGATTTCGTCGCGGGCCACAGCTATGGGGAATATGTGGCCCTCTGCGCCGCCGGCGTCATCGACGCCGACGACCTCATCCGGCTGTCCGACATTCGCGGCCGCATCACCGCCCAGGCAGGAGAAAAATCGCCGGGAACGATGGCCGCCGTGAATGCGGGCGCTGCGCAGGTCGGCGATCTGATCCGCACGCTCGGACTGGCGGTGGACGTCGCGAACATGAATGCGCCGGACCAGACGCTGATCGCCGGCGCGGCGGCGCAGATCGAGGCGGCTGCGGCCGCGCTCAAGACGCGGGGCCTGCGCGTCGTCCTCCTGCCGATCGGGACGGCTTTTCATTCGCCCGCCATGGAAGGCGCGCGCAAGGCGCTGGCAAAGAAACTGGAGAAATTCACTTTCCTCCAGCCGCGCATACCCGTTTTCAGCAATACGACGGCGCGGCCCTATCCGGAAAGCGACGCGGAGATCCGTTCGCTTCTGGCGCGGCATATCCGCGAGCCAGTCCGTTTCGTCGAGGAAATAGAAAAACTCCACGAGGCGGGGGCGAGACTCTTCGTGGAAGTCGGGCCGGGTCAGGTGATGACCGGTCTCGTGAACCGCATCCTCGCCGACAAGCCGCACGCGGCCCTCGCCGTCGACTCGCCCTCACGGCCGGGCTGGCTGCAACTGTCGCATCTGCTCGCGGAAGCCTATACGCTCGGATGTCCCATCGATCTGCAAAAATGGTTCGCGCGGCGCGCTTTCGTCGAACACACGCCCGAAGACGCGCTGCGGGAGTCGCGCGCGGCGGCCGAGCCCGGCCCGATGGTCTGGCGGATCAATGGCGGCCGGGCGACGCCCTGGCGTGAGGCCGTCAAAAAAACGCGCAAATCGGCCGTCAGGGCCGCCGCAGCACAAGAGCCGGCGCTCTCTCGGGGCGCTGCGGCGCCTGCGGCTGCGATGTACGATGACGCGCGATCGAAGACGCATCTCGCGCCGGTCACGACGCCAAGAGGAGACCGAAACGACGTGAACGACAAGGCGCGCCCGCTGCTCGCGGAACCTTCGCAACTGGCGCAGATCCAGAGCAACATCGAGCAGTTCATTGCGCTCCAGCGCGACCAGCAGGCGACGCTGCGCGACTTCATCGCCTTGCAGAACCGGCTGCTGTCCGCCGGGAAAGAGCAGGCGATTACGCCCGCGAGCCTCGGCGTCCCGCCCATTCCGACGCTGCCCTGTTTCGCTGCGGCGATCCCGACCGAGGAGGCCGAAGCCTTCTCGACTGTTGCTCCAGAACCGCCGACGACCGCCCCGGCGTCTCCCGCGCCTGATAAAAGGCAGGACCGCCAAGAGGAAGGGGCCGAATGGGCCTCCCCGGAGCAATTCCGGGCGGACCTCATTCGCGCCGTTTCCGAACGCACCGGCTACCCGGAGGACATGCTCGATCCAAAGGCCGACATGGAGGCCGATCTCGGGATCGACTCGATCAAGCGGATCGAAGTCTTCTCCGAGCTGAAGGATCGTTACGACTTTATGACCGGGCGGGACGAGGAAGCCGTTTACGACGAATTGTCCGGATTGAAGACGCTGGACGGGATCGTCGCCTGGTACGGCCGCCAGCGCGAGGGCAAGCCCGACCAGCCACGGGAAAGCAAGGCGGACCGCCTCGCCCCCGCCGCCCCCGCCGCCATCTCCGAGGCAGTGGAGCTCGAAACTGCGACGGCGCCCGGCCCCGTCGAACGTCTCGTCCTGAGGCCAATCATGGCCGACCTGATTCCTGCGCAGGCGGAGGATGAGCGCGGAGCCGGAGGCGCGGTTCTCTTCTTCGGCCCCCCTTCGCCCGCGCGCGACGCGCTCGCGACCGCGCTGGGGAAGGACGGCCATGTCACATTGCTGGCGACCCCGGCGGGACGCACCCGCGCTCTCGGCGACGGCCGTTTCGAGGCGGATGCGCGGGACGAAGCCGCGATGCAGGAGCTTCGCGCCCTCATCGGGAGCGAAAACCATCCGCCGGTCGGCGCCTTGATTCTTCATCTCGGGCTCGAAAGCGCGCGCGACGGCGATGCGCACGCCGACGACGCGCGCACCGCTTTCCTTGTCGCGAAAACATTCGAGACGGACTTGCGGGACGCGGCCGCGAGCGGCGACGGCTGGCTCCTCACGGTGACTGGAATGGACGGCCAATTCGGTCTGGGCGGAACCGGCGAATTCGCCCCCGAAGCGGCCAGCGTGCATGGCGTGGCCAAATCCCTCGCGAGAGAGTGGCCGGGGGTGCGCGTCAAGTGCCTCGACGTGGACCCTGCCCTGCCGGCGGACGCCGCCGCCGCCGCTCTCCTCGCCGAATGGCGCGGCCGCGATGGCGACGCCTCCGTCGAGGTCGGCCTTTCGACGCAGGGACGCTGGCGCCTGGAACTCGCCGCCGAACCACTGGCGCGGCCCGATCTGTCGGCGCTGGATCTGGACAGCGACAGCGTCCTGCTTGTCACGGGGGGCGCGAGAGGCGTCACCGCGAGCGTCGCGCTCGCGATCGCCCGCGCTTATCGCCCGAAGATGGTCGTGGTCGGAACCAGCCCCCTTCCTTCCGAAGAAGACGAGTCGACGCGGAACGTCGAGGATCGGGAGGCGCTCAAGCGTATCTTCATCGACAGGATGAGAGCGGGGGAGCCGGAAAACGCGTCGCCGGCCCGGGTTCAGGCGGCCGTCGACCGCCTGATCAAGGATCGCGAAATCCGAGCCAATCTCGCGGGCATGCGGGCGGCTGGCGCCGAGGTCGACTATTGCGCGGTCGATGTGGGCGACGAGGACGCTTTCGGGCGTCTGATCGACGAGACTTATGAAAAATGGGGCCATATCGAAGGCGTGATTCACGGCGCCGGAATCATCCAGGACGGGCTCGCGCGGCAAAAGAAGCTCGAGTCGTTCGACGCCGTTTATTCGACGAAGGTCGCCGCGGCGCGCGTGCTGGCGCGCAAATTGAGGCCGGAGTTTTTGCGGTTCCTCCTGTTCTTCTCCTCGGTTGCGGCTCGCTTCGGCAATTCCGGGCAGACGGATTACGCCGCGGCGAACGAGGCGCTCAACAAATTCGCCGATCGCCTGAGCCAGGAATGGCTGCATGTGAATGTCGTCTCGATCAACTGGGGACCGTGGGACGCCGGGATGGTGAACGAGCCGCTTCTGCGGCTCATGGAGAAGCGCAATATTCATCCCATCCCGCTGCAAACAGGCGTGCGCATGTGCATCGAAGAACTGGCGCGGCGTCATTCGAGCGAGGCGGAAGTCCTGATCGCGGCCAGCGTGCCCGAGATCGCGGCGCCCAGAGGGCCGCCCGCCGACGCCGATCCGCAGCGCCAGCCCGCGGCTCGGGCTCCCCGGGCAAGATCAAAAATGCCGATAACAGAGGAGTCTTCGTGAAGAGCCGGAATTTTGCGGCCATTGGCGGCTTTCGCACTATCGAGATGGCGAAACCGTCGCCGCAACGCGTTACGCTGGAAATATCTGCTTACGCTTTCGCCCGCGTCCAGGCCGTCGTCCAGGGCGTCGAGGGCAAGCTGGAATTCCGCGAGATTTACAAGCGCGTTCGCGAGAAATTCGACCGCTACGCGCTTTCCCCCGGCCAGATCAGGAAACGCCAGCTCGTCTTCTTCCCCAAGGTGGAGGACATCCGCTTCGAGAACGGCGAATTCATCGTGGCGCCCGCCGAGCAGGATTACCTCGAACTTTTCAAGGACAAGGCCGAACCGCGGGGCGCGGATCTCGGCGCGCGCCACGAAAGCTTCGGCAAGGTCGTCGACCAAGTTTTCAGCCGCTTGTACGATGGCGTGCGCGAGGCGCCGGAGGATTTGATCCACGTCACCTGTTCGGGCTATCTGGCGCCCAGTCCCGCCGAAAAAATGGTGTCCAAAAAGAACTTCCTCGAAACCACGGTGACGCACAGCTATCACATGGGCTGCTACGGCGCGTTTCCCGCCATCCGGATGGCCCATGGATTCCTTGCCTCCTCGCATTTCGGCGCGACGCGCGCGAAGCGGCAGGTCGACATCGTTCACACCGAGCTGTTGTCGCTGCATCGCAATTTCATGGATCTCAGCGCCGAGAACATCATCACGATGACGCTGTTCTCGGACGGCTTCATCAAATACAGCGTTTTGGACGAGGACTTCCTGCGCGAGCGGAACATGCGCGGCTTGCGGATCCTCGCCTTCGACGAACACCTTCTGCCCGACTCGCTCAAGGACATGAGCTGGACGCCCGGCTCCCACCAGTTCCATATGACGCTGACGGTGATGACGCCGGTGATCATCAAGAAATACGTCCGCGATTTCATGGAAAGGCTGTTCAGCCTCGCCGGCATGAAGCTGGACGACGATAAGGATCGCGTGCTCTTCGCCATTCATCCGGGCGGGCCGAAAATCGTCGAGCATATCCGGGCGGAGCTGGATCTGACGCCCGAGCAGACGGCTTTCAGCAGCAGGGTCTTTCTCGAAAAGGGCAATATGTCCTCTGCGACCGTTCCCCATATCCTCAAGGAAATGCTTGAATCTCCCGAGGTTCCGACAGGAAGCAGGATCGCGGCCGTCGCCTTCGGCCCCGGCCTGACCGTCACGGGCCTCGTTATGGAAAAGATATGATCGCATCAGCCGTGACGGAGGCCGGACAGGGGCGCGCCGACGACGCGAATGCGGCGGGTTCGATGCCCTTCATTGGCCAGGCGATCGAAATCGGGCCGGACAGTCTTGTGGTGGAGCGGGTTCTCGATCTCGTCGAAGACCGCCACCTTGCCGATCACGCTTTTGTCCAGGCGGCGGGCGTGAAGCCGCTATCGGCCTGCCTTCCGGTGCTGCCGATGACGATGAGCCTGGAGGCGATGGCCGAAGCAGCCGCCTGCCTCGCGCCCGGCATGGGTCTTATCCGCCTCGAAGACGTGATGGCCAGCCGCTGGATCGAGCTTGCCGACGTCGATCATCTCGCCCTGCGCATCCGCGCGAGGCGCGTCTCCCGTGATCCCGCGAGCGGCGCGCAGCGCATCCACGCCGCCATTCACCCGCATGGCCAGGATAAGGCCGCCATCTCGGCCGCATTCTGTTTCGCGCAGCGCTATCAGGCAAGTGTGGATCTGTCTTTCAAGGCGCTCGTCAACCCGTATCGGCTGGCGCTGTCGGGAGAAGACATTTACCTGCGCCGCCATCTTTTTCACGGCCCGAGCTATCAATGCCTCTCGGGCGATATCGTCCTTGGCGACTCCTCCGCCTACTGCGAGATGATCGTCCCATCGCCCGCCGCCTTGTTTCGCAGCAATTGCGCCCCGCAGCTCCTGCTCGACCCGCAACTGCTCGACGCGGTCGGGCAGCTCGTCGGCGTCTGGGCGATGGAGCGCGAACGTTACGTCTTTCCGATCGGTCTTGAAAAACTCGAAATCTACCGCCCTTCGCCGCCGCCCGGATCGCGCTTCGCCGTGCGCGCCGAAATCACGGCCGACTCGGGCAAGACGCTCGAAGCCGATATTGAGATACGGGACGGCGGCGGCGTATGGATGCGCGTGAAAGCCTGGCGGATGTGGAAGTTCCGCTGGGACCGCCGCCTTGTGCATTTTCGCCGCGCACCCTCTCGGCAGGCGCTCAGCAAGCCTTACGCGACGGGCGCGCCCCTCGCCTGCCGCGTGATCAACGCCACGGATTTCGCGCGCCCCGATCTCGAAATCATCGCCCGCTTCTATTTGCACATGGACGAGATGGAGGCGTTCAGGGCGAAGGCGAAGGTTCCCCGGCGGCAGCGTGAATGGCTGATGGGACGGATCGCCGCGAAAGACGCCATTCGCGCCCTCCTCGCCGCATCCTCGGAAGGCCCCCGGGAGATCCATCCGGCGTCGCTGGCGATCCTTTACGACGAGAACCGACGCCCGCTCGTCGATCCCCGCTCGCTTCAGCGAGTGACCTTCCCGGCGCCCTCCATCAGCGTCACCCATTGCCGGGATCGCGCCATCGCCGTCGCGCACCGCGCGCCGGTGGGCGTCGATCTCGAGCACATCATTCCCAGAGACGCCGCCTTCCGCGAGGCCGCCTTCACGCCAGCCGAATGCGCACTGCTCGAACAGATCACGCAGGGGTCGGCGGCGGCGCTGGAGGAATGGATGACGCGCCTATGGTGCGCGAAAGAAGCCACTCGCAAGCTTCTCGGAGGGAAGCTCGACGGCGGTCCGAGAAAGTTCGTGGCCGTCGCGCTCTTCCCCGACGGCACGGTGAAGGTGCAGGCGCCGGGAGAAGACCAGTTGCGCAGCGTGAGGACTCAGCGCGACGGGGACGATATTTTCGCCTCCTGCGCGTGAGGATGGCGGCGGATGTCCTCAGGCGCCTTTCACCGCCGTGACGAGCGCCGCGCCCTCGAATGCGAGCCAGCGCGTTTCGATTTGGCCGAAACCATTTGTCGCGAGCGCGCGCGGAAGCCGGTCGACCCAATCCGAGGCGCGGATCACTTCCGGCACTTCCTCGAAGGCGGTTTTCCATTGCGGATAACGCAACGGCCCGAAGAGCCTGAGATATTTCATGTGCAGCTCCCACAGCCCACGATAGAGCGGACTTAGGGGAAGCGCGAAGTCGTGCATGATCAGCTTGCCGCCGGGAACAAGCATGGCCGCGGCGTTTTCGATCAACTTGTCGAGATCACAATATTTGGCGAGATAAGAGGAGGTTATGCAGTCGAAACGGCCCTCGGGCACGACCTCTTCGGCGGGCCCATGACGAAATTCGACATTGGCCAGCCCTTCCGAGGCTGCGCGCGCCTCCGCAATGTCCAGATACTCGCGGACGAGATCAACCCCGATGACCTGGCAATCCGGGTAAAGCCGTGCGATTTGTAGCGTGAGAATGCCCGTGCCGCAGGCCTGGTCGATCAGCCTGCGGGGCGCCGGCGGCAGCGCCGCCATGATCCGGCGCTTCCAGAAACGGTCGAGACCGAGCGTGCAATAATTGGCTATATCCGCATAGCTGTCGCCATTCTCCAGAAAAACTCGCCTGGCGACATCCACATTGTTCTGGCCAGTCATCGAGAAATTTGCCTTTCACAATGGAACGAAAATTGAGCGCGCCGGGGCGTTGAGGGAAAGTTTCTAGATAGTTTCGAGATATGTCACAAGAGTTGAGCCACAAGCTGGCCGATGGCGGAAATTTCGCAGCGCGTATCGATGCAGGGTGCGAGATCCCCCGGAAGAGGGCCATTCTTGCGGTTGCTTCATGCCTGCATCTTCTGTGGCTCTGGCAAGGTTCAGCCCATGGCGCCGGGAACCCGGATTTTGGACTTGCTTGCGACCACATCCTGTTACGCTTACGCCGTTAGCGAAGCAGATGAGGACCAAGGTCGAGCCAGAGCGCAGGCCTGCCTCAACGCCGCCGCTGCGGCCGAACGCGGGAGCCTTGGAGCGCTTGAGCTCAAAGCAGGCGACATAGAGGCTTATGTCGCGCCAGAACGCCCAGAAGACGGCTACCTTCTCATTCGCACCCGCAATGGCGCCATCGTCGCCTTCCGGGACACAGCGCCGCCGCCGGTTTCGCAAGACGCCGTCGATCGCGAAGCCGCCGCCGAACGGCGTGGCCGGGATCAGTTGGCACGCTTTTCGCGGATTTCTTCAAGCAACCCTCTTGCCCGGAGACATCATCAAGATACCACTATTTATATGGCGCCAGAGTGGGGCCGTTTTCCTGAGCTGGATATCCGCTGATCTTCCAGAGAAGTTTATCGACTCGAACGAGACGGCTTGCAGCGCTGCTGGATAATCATTTTATGGCTTTAAGCGACGTCGGGCGTCTTTACTCGAACTCGGAACAAACATCCCCTGATCCTCAAATCGCGGATTTTGACCCCGATTTGTCGCGTCTGGTCTCCCTGATCAAATGGGCGCACAAATCCTCTGGGGATATCAGGAGTGGTGCGGGCGCCTTCGGATCGTGGATCGGCCTGTTAAGCAATTGCTGGAATAACGGAGCGCAACGGTGAGCCTAGGTGAGACAAATCCCGTCATGCGAAGCGGTCGTGTCGCCTTTCTCACAGGGGCGGCAAATGGCTTGGGACGCGAGATGCTGCTGGAATTGCAAAGGAGGGGCGTTCGGGTCGTCGCGCTGGACGTCGACGCGGAGACGCTGGGCAAATTGAAAGGAGAGCTGGCTCCAGGCAGCATGATCGTGGCGGGCGACGTGAGAGATCCGGTAGCCATGGCCGAAGCGGTCAAACGCATCCTGTCGATTTATGGTCGGATCGACATGCTTATCGTCAATGCGGGAATTGAGTGTGTCGGCACGATTTGGGAGACGGACGCGGAAACGTTCAGTCACGTCGTTTCAGTCAACCTTCTCGGAGCATACAATGTGATCAGCGCCGCGCTCGGGCCTATCCTATCAAGTCGCGGACATGTTCTCGCCATGTCGTCGGTTGCCGCCTTTCTACCTTGGCCCCTCGCCGGGTCCTATGGCGCATCGAAGGCAGGTTTGGAGGCGCTCATTCGCGCCCTCCGTTTCGAACTGCAGGGAACAGGGGTCACGTTCTCCACGGCTTATCTCGGTTTCGTGGATACGCCTATGGCGCGCCGCGCCTTGGGAGCCCCGGCGGTGAAAGATGCGCTGGCGCAGTTGCCATTGCGACTTCTTGGCGTCATGCCGCTTCAGGATTCCGCAACCGTGGCGCGCGCGCTCATCGATGGAGCCGAACAAAGACAAACCTCGATTTTCCTGCCCGCGGTCGCTCGCCTGACACTTCTGTTGCGCGGTCTCTATTCCCTGTTCGACAGCTATTTCGCCCGTAGCGTCGGCCCCATCATACAATCCGAACGGGGCTTTCACGAGACAACCAGAAGCCGCGAGTGAACCTCGGCCAAGGCTACCAGATTCGTGGGAAAAGACGGTAAAGCCGGTCGTGACGGCCTTTTGATCGGGGGTGAGTTCAACAGTTGCCGACGCGAACGCATTTTCCTGAAAAACAAGCAAGAAGACGATCCAGTCGGCGACTGCAACGAGATTGTCGATCAACGGGACGAAAATAGGCATGTGGGATCCATTCATGCGATGATCGACCGCCGGGACGGCAATGAGCATGATTGCGCCCAACAGGATGAAGGCCATGACCCGTCGTTGGGCGGCCTCTCGTTCCGCAAGGGGTCCAATACTTAACCGCCGCGCGAGGTGTTCCGGACTCGACCGCAAGAGGTAGAGGTTGAGGAACAGAGACGCCCCGACAAAGAGAGGGAGAAATGCCCACGCCTCCCAATACGCCAATGCCGGATTTGGTCCGAAAGCCAGAATAATCATGGCAAGCAGAAGCGCAAGATGAGCGACGCTGGTTTTAACCAGCAGGGTCTTGCGCCTGGGCGCTTTGTTACCTCCATGTCGAAGATGCGCCAAAGGACAATGGCGCGCCGGCGACTGTGGGACAAATCCAAAATATCGCTGGCAGGTCAGAGACTTCGTATGGTGAGGCGTCAAACTGTCGATTTATCAACCCCCGCGCTTATCATTGATCCCGACTCCGGCAAACATAATTTAGCCATCCAAATCATGTAACAACAATAGACAGGGTGTTTTGCGTCGCTTTTTGTTTTCAACCGCCACGACCTCGAGCAGGACACACTGTCGCTGGGTAGGGTAAGATGAAGAAATATTGGGGACGCGCGGCCTTGGGGTTGTTCGCGATGTTAGCAGCAGGAATAGCGAGATCGGCCCCGAATGCTCCAGACCTGGGAGACTTTCTCACCGGTCGCTTGACGGCAGATGGAAAGTTTTCCGATTATATTGCAGGTAACACACGCGACATGCGCGTAAATATCGTCGGGGAAAAACGCGGCGACACACTCTATCTGACAGAAGAAATGATTTATTCTGACGGCGAGAAACGGAAATACATTTGGAGGTTTACCCAACAAAACGGCACTTATGTGGGCCATCGCTCGGACTTGGTTGGCTCCGCCAAGATCACTCAAAGCCCCCGTTCTGTAGAAATCGCCTATCAGGCTAATATCGTTTTGCCAAAGGGTGGTGAACAGGTTCTTGACTTCGTCGAGACTTTGACGTTTGACACCCGAGAATCCGCGAGACTCCGGATCAAGATATCGAAGTTTTTTTTACCGGTCGCAAACGCAGATCTGGTTGTTAAAAAAATAGCTTCGACGCAATAGCGCGACGCTTGCTTTCAGGAACCCTCCACGGATCGACGTTAGCTCGGGGCCGCAAACTGCAATCAAACCGAGCCTTCAGTTGTTTGGCTGTTTTGATTGGTTTACGGCGCAGCGAGCGATCAATCAAGGACGGGTCGCTTCCAGATTCATCAGCGCCCTTGACGCGTTCGCGGTTGCGAATCTCAGATCCCCGCGAGAAACGGCAGTAAGCGCGCCTCTCAGATTTGCAATGGCCACATTTGTATACCGGTTCGGATAGAGCTGGGCCCATTTTTGTGCATGGATGAGCGCAGCTCTCGCATGATCAGCAAATCGTCCCGCTTCTCCGGCTTCCCCGCTTTCAATTGCTTCAGTCGTGTGAGCGATCGCCACGTACAAATGCGCCTCCGGACGCCCCTGAATCAAAGCGGCGGTCTCTCCCAGGAATCCCTGCCCGAATGCAAAACTGGCCGGAAACATGCCAACCATCAAAGTCACGGCAATCAAAAGCATTCTGGCTTTCATCGGGTCCTCCAATTGAAAAATTCAAGTCTTCAAACCTGAAAGCTCTCATACAAGCGTCTTTCGCGTCCTGCGGCATGAAGCCGCAGTAGGAACAGAGTTGAAAGAACGCGCTGTGCTCCCGCTGCGCCCAGGACCCGCCTTCCCCTTTTTGGTTATAGGGCTGAATTCAAATTGCCAGTCTTGGGCGACGACTGATCATCTTGTGGTATATGCTTCGATAATAATCGTTTACGGCGGGATCTCCCTCATCCGCCATTTCGTCCGTCGGTAGCAGGGGAGCGATGCAATACCCGCTGTCCAGGAGGCTGGTCAGAAAAATCCGGATCAGGAATTTGGCGTTAGCCTCCGCGCGATCTTGCGCGAGATAAATTTCTGCTTTCTTCAAAGCTTGCTCGTAGAGGGCGTCGATGCTGTCTGTCATTTGTCTTCCTCTATGATTTAAAAGCCCTTTGGTCCGACCGCCTGGATCGGCCAGTCTTTTGATGGTCTTGTCAAGTTTTCTTTCGCCCATATGCCACTGCGCGCTCAAGCGTTTTTCCGCTCTGCGACATCCGGCTTAAGTGCGAGATAGTAAAGCATTGCGCGCGAGGATCACCTTAGGAACCACCGCCTCGTCACCCAGGGAATCCACAAGACTGCGGCGCGGCGGCCAGTCAGGCAGCAAAGCGTCACTGGAAATTCCAATCGTCTAGAAGCCGTTTTCATCCAGCGGAGCGCCTGCATCGACCGCGCATCCATCTACCGGCATCTGCGAGATGAAGTCTGCCAAAGACATTGACCAGCATTGGCGCGCTGATGTTGATGACGCGTTTCACGTCGTGTGCCACACTTGGCCGGGCGCATTAGCTGATGACGAAGCCCGTCGTCGGGCCAAAGAAAGGGACCACGGGAGTCTTCTCCGACCGCGAGCGCCTGTGAGGCAAATGTTGCGGGCGGCTGCGTTAAATCCAATGGAATTCTCAGCCAACGGTCCGGTCCCCCCGTGATTCCGAAAATGAAAATCTGCGAGGGCCGCCTCTCCGTTCCGAGCAAGTATGCGGTGGGCTTGAAAGCCGCGCGCAAAAGCTGCGAAGCGCGTCCTCAGTTTCTCGCCGAAGCGACCGGAATGGATCGAGGTCCGGACGGGACCAAAAGGCTCAGCAATCTCATTGCGTCCACCCTGGAATTGCAAACACATCAAAAGGCGGGAGAGAGGTCCCGCGCCCGAAAATCAGGCGGGGGAAATTCCAGCGTCGAGGACGCTCTTGTCCCACGCGCGCGTTGTCACGCGGCTCGCGCAGCGCTCAACCCGAGGCGAAGGCCGCACGCGGCGGAAGTTGACGGTTCGTTTCGACCCCGGTTTGGCTAGGGTCAGAATCCGGGAGCATCGGGGTGACGCAAGAATGAAAGGAGATCGAATTGCGGCCAGGGAATCGCGCGGGATAAGGGCTTCAAATTCGTGCCCTAACGGCGCAATCAGGGGTCAGCGCCCCTTATGGGTTATTAGTTTGATCACCGATATGCACCGCCAGCCATACAGTCGGCTCGTTGGCGTCGGTCCATTCGACACGATGCCGCGAATGGGCCGGGATCTCAATATAATCGCCGGGGCGCAAGATGCGAGAGGTGACCTCGCCCTCAAAAAGGAGACTTGCCGAGCCGCTCAGGAGCACGACCCATTCTACCTGCTCCTGGTCGTACCAGAAGCCAGGCCGGCTTGAGTGCCCGGTGGAGACGATGCGCTCGATCCGCACGCCGGGAAGTTGGCCCAAGGTCGTGATCTCCTCCTCGGCCGAGCGCTGGGGTGTGTTCGCGAACAGGTTGCCGGCAGCCAACATCCGTTTCCTCCCTATGGCTCCTACTTCCTCATGCATCCATGGTCCCACACATGGAAGTAGCCCCGCTCTCCTGACGGCACAGATCCACCCGGCGGGGCGTCGGTAGCTGAGCGATGTCGGCGACGTATGGCTTCGGGAGGACGGCGTATGCGCGCAGTCCTCCCCTTCGGGCGACGTTAAGCCGCCCTGGCTTCCTGGCGCTCCGCGATTTCGATGGCGTGCAGATAGAGGTCCAACAAGGATTCGTGCTCGTCACGCTGATCTTTATCTTGCTTGCGAAGCTTCAATATCTCCTTGAGGATCTTTACATCGAGGCCTTCCCCTTTGGCCTCAGCGAAGATTTCCTTCTTTCCCTCTGTCAGGGCCCTGATCTCTTCTTCGATGTGTTCAATCCGCTCGATCAAAGAAAGAATGCGGTCGCCCGCTACGCCGACTGTATCTGACATGTGCCTTCTCCCACGAACGGGGGGAGGCTAGGGGCGAAAAAGTAAACGAGAGGTTAATGTAGCTTGCGTGTCCACAAACAGTTTTACCGAGACGTAGAGATCGCCAAGCAGCGTAAATCTGCGCCGGCCTTGGCTCGAATTGCCGCCAGGTTGCGAGGCGCTCGCTACATCCGCCGCTAACAAGCTGCGCGGCGGTCTGAAGATCGCGGCCGGAACAACGGCTTTGCAGCATGCGCCGCCGGTTGGCGGCGCATGGCGGCAGACATGCTGTCGGCGTCGATAATCGGCAGAACCAGCGTTCTTTAAAGCTTTAGATGAGCTCTTTCCCGGAAAGCCGCTCGAGCTCGGCAGGCGTGATTTCAACGCCCTCTCGGTTGAAAACTTTGATGTTGGCGTCGCCTTGACTCTGAAGCGCCTTGACACGCTCCAGACATGACGTCGCTGTCTCTAGACTCTCTGTCCGCGCATCCCTGTCGATCCCGTGCTTGATTGAGTAAGCCATGGTCACGCTCCTAGCCCTGACGTCGAGAATAAAAGAAGTCGGACGATGTCGCAGCCGATCAAGCGCTCGGTTGGGTTATTTAACGATGGAAAGACGCGGGCAGCTCCCTATCCCAGCCGCCGGCTTGCAGATCTCAGGATGTGGTTTGATCCGGCGCGTCATTGGCGCGCCCAAAGCCCGTCTCGGGAACACTGTCCAATGTCGATGGTTAGTATGAAAGATCCCCCTCCCAGGGGAACTCTTCTCCTTGGCCCGGCCTTGAGCCGGGCCTTTTTTCAACCATGCGCCGCGCGGATGAAGCCATGCGAGGAATGGTGGGCTTTTCGCTTCCTCGCGGGAAAACTCACGGCAAGAACTGGTCGACGTCCGCTAGCTTACGCGACAAATATTCCAATCACGTAGTTGAGCCCCCATTTGGCGAGCGCCTGTTGTTCGGCTCGCACGCCCATGTCGAGCAACTGCTTGATCGCCGCCACCCAGCGTGGATGGGCGACGATGAAGGGGTCGTGGCGCAATGCGTCCTTCGCCCGCTTGATGTCGACAGGGGTCAAGGGATGAGTCGCATCTTCAAGGCCGAAGTCGATAATGTCCTGCGGGGTGACGCCCAGGAATTGCGCGCGCGGCACGCAGAGGAAACGGTTCACGTGCGCGGTGCCTCCTGAGCCGGCCTTCAGCGTACGGTAGATGTTGGTGAAGCCGTATGGGTCGCAGTCGACAAAGCAATAGACCGGCGGCGTCATGGCGGGCGGATAAAAGGCGGATGAAGCGCCGCGTCGCGCCGGTCGGGACGCGGCCCATCTCCACGAGGATGCACTGGGCTCGTTCCCAGAAGCGGTGATTGTTGAGGCGCTGGAACATGCCGTCGGTTTCGATAGCGAATGAAGCGCGCTTCCGTCCGGAAGGTGAGATTCCCAGCCGAGCGGGGGATGCTGTAGGCGACGACGCCGAGCCTGGCGCAGTCAATTTCGATTGTTTCGCCGGTTGCGGGGCTCTGACGAGCAGCCCCGCAACCGAGCCGCCGTGCGACTCGGGGTAAAAGCGGAGGTTCTCGCGCGACAGACCATGCAGCGAGGCGATCGCCTCGATGTCGTCCATGATGGCGTCCGACTGGGCCTGTTCGTCGAAGCGGCAGTCGCCCCAGTTCTTGCTGATGTAATAGGCCTCGCGCTTGGTGGCGAAATCATTGCGTGCCACCATGGCCCGCGACGCCGCCATCAAGCGCAACGTCTGGGCGAAGGCCCGCGCCGTGTTGACGGTCAAAGCGCGGACCTGCTCCTTGTTGCCAGGCTCTAGATCGCCAGCCTCCTTGTTATAGCTGACGTTCTCGAGGCTGCGCGTTGGCGTGCGGATCGCCAGCAGGATACCGCTCGATGCGGCGCGGACTTGGCTGGCGATCGACTCGATGATTTCAATTGTGCGTCTGTCCTGTTCGCTTCCGTCTTCTTTCATGAGGTTCGCCTTTTGGCGGCGCGGTTCGCATGCAGCGCCTCGTCGAGCCGTGTGATAGGGTTCGATGGCCTCCTTGGCCTCGGACGCGCAGGGAACCCAGACCGACGCGACATGAACAAGGATCGCCATCGGAGCGATGGGCAGGGCGCCCTTTGTCAGTGGCGGATTAAATCTCCCCAGTTATGGCATTTGAAAATTCCCCAGTTTTCGTGACGACCGGGCTTCCAGGGCATGCCCTGGAAGCCCGGTCGGCGCGCCGACTCACCGATGCTTCTCCCCTTGGCGGCAGGGA
>NZ_JBPFEB010000119.1:0-3141 GCF_051061225.1 Methylocystis sp. | reverse complement strand
GAGGCGGCGTTTGACGGGATGCCGCGCAGTGCGATCATGACCGGCGCCGTCGACTTTGTGCTTCCAGTGGCAAAAATCGGAGAGGCGCTTGTCACCTACGACCAACAGATGGCTGGTTCAGATAAGCATTCCGGACATCCTGGAGCGGGGCCAGAAGACTGTCTTCTACAGATCGTCGAGCTTCTGCGCACAAAGACCGGCCACGATTTCACGCTTTACAAGCCGGGCACGCTAAAGCGCCGGATCGAGCGGCGGATGGGGATGGTAGGGGACGGGGCTCTCGACATGAGCCACTACCTTGACCTACTCCGCAGCGACGCGAGAGAGCTTGACCTTCTCGCAAAGGACTTGCTCATCCATGTGACGAGTTTTTTTCGTGACTCTCGGACCTTCGCGCTGCTGGCAGAAAAGATCGTCCCCGAGATTGTCAGAGACCACGCGCCCGATCGAAACATTCGCATATGGGTTGCAGGTTGTAGCACGGGTGAAGAAACCTATTCCCTCGCCATGCTGTTCCTCGAGCAGATCGCTGCCGAAAATCGTAGCCTCAAGCTTCAGATCTTCGCCTCGGATATTGACCCGGACGCCGTCGCCAGCGCTCGCGAAGGCCTCTACCAGGAAACCATCGAAAAAGACGTCTCGGCGGCGCGCCTTGCCCGCTTCTTCACGAAAGAGGATCATTGTTACCGGGTGACGCCTGAGCTGCGATCAACGGTGGTGTTCACGGTCCAGGATATCCTCGCCGATCCTCCCTTTTCCCGTCTCGATCTGGTTTCATGTCGCAATCTTCTGATTTATCTACGCCCCGAGGCGCAAGAGAAGGTAATCGCGCTGCTCCATTTCGCCTTGCGGGAAGGCGGCGTCGTTCTCCTCGGCGCCGCCGAGACGATTGGGAATGTCGAGGGCCGCTTCGAGGCGATCTCCAAAGCCGACCGCATCTATCGGCGCATAGGTCGGAGCCGACCGGGCGAACTCAGCGCTTTGATAAGCCCCACTCATGGAGCCGGGCCGCCCCGGCGTCACGATCAGGAACAGAAAGGGTTGCGCCCGGCGGCCCTGGCCGACCTCTGCCAACGCCTGGTCATGGAGACCTACGCGCCGGCGGCTGTGCTGATCAATCGCAAGTATGAGTGTCTCTATTTTCTCGGGCCGACGGACAGCTATCTGAAAGTCGCGTCCGGCCATCCCGACCAGAACCTGCTTACGATGGCGCGAGAGGGCTTCCGGACCAAGCTGAGGGCCGCGGTTCAACGGGCCGGGCAGGAGAATAGACGCATCGTCGTCGCTGGCGGGCAAATAAAACGAAATGGCGATGCGCTTTCATTCAGCATCGCCGTGCAGCCGGTTATGAACGAAGGGGAAGAGCTGCTGCTGGTTTGCTTCATCGACCAGCCTGAGCCCGCTCGCAGGCGAGACCAGCAATCCGGAGAACTTTCACGGGTCGCCGAACTCGAGCAAGAACTCGAGGCCACGAAAATTGAACTTCAGGGCGCCATTCACAATCTGGAGACATCCAGCGACGAGCAGAAGGCGACCAACGAAGAAGCGTTGTCCGTCAATGAGGAACTGCAATCCACGAACGAGGAGCTTCTGACCTCGAAGGAGGAGTTGCAATCGCTCAATGAGGAGTTGACCGCGCTCAACGCCCAGCTCCAGGAAACGTTGGAACGGCAGCGTATCTTGTCCAACGATCTGCAAAACGTTCTCTACAGCACCGACGTGGCGACGCTCTTCCTGGACGCCAATCTCAATATCCGCTTCTTCACGCCGACCACCAAACTGCTGTTCAGCGTCATCCCGACCGACGTTGGCCGGCCGTTGGCGGACCTGCGCTCTCTGGCGGCGGATGACGCGCTTCTGGCGGATGCACGAACGGTCCTGCAAGACCACGCGCCGATTGAGCGGGAAATCCAGGCTCAGACCGGCGCCTGGTACAGCCGCCGGATCATGCTTTACCGCGCCCAGGACGATCGTGTCGAAGGCGTTGTGATCACCTTTGCCGATGTCAGCGAAAGACACCACGCTCAGCAAGCGCTAGAAGCCGCCAAGCTTCAAGCGCAACAGGCCAATATGGCAAAGTCGCGCTTTCTCGCCGCCGCAAGTCATGATCTCCGTCAGCCGCTACAGTCGCTCGTGCTGCTGCAGGACCTGTTGGCCAAGACCGTCGAGGGAGAGAAAGCAAAGAAGCTGGTTTCGCGCTTCGAAGAAACGTTGGACGCCATGTCCGGTATGTTGAACGCGTTGCTCGACATCAACCAAATCGAGGCCGGCACGGTCCGACCGGAAATCGTCTGCTTTCCGATCAGCGATCTTCTCGAGCGGCTGAAAAGGGAGTTCGCCGACCACGCGCGAGCCCAGGGACTTTCCTTGCGGTTGGTCTCGTGCGGGCTTTCAATATGTAGCGATCCAGCGCTGCTCGAGCAGATGATCCGCAACCTGTTGTCTAACGCCCTGAAATACACTCGAAATGGCAAAGTGTTGCTCGGGTGCCGTCGGCGGAAAGGAATGCTGAGCATCGAGATCTGGGACACCGGAATCGGAATCCCCAAGGGCGAGCTTCGCGCCATCTTCGACGAATATCATCAGATCGACAATGCCGCGCGCGAACGCAAACGGGGGCTTGGCCTCGGTCTCTCCATCGTGCAGCGCCTGGGAGGCCTGCTCGGCCATCAGGTCCGTGTCGCCTCCAAACCTGGCAAGGGCTCGGTCTTTGCCATTGAGGTCACGGTCCCGACAAGCGACGCCGCGCCGCGGCCGGAACGGGATAGTCAAGGCAAGAGTGTCGAAGTCGCTAAAGGCGCTCCCCACACAGGCGCGGTTCTGGTCGTCGAGGACGATCCAGAGGTTTGCGACCTCCTCAAACTTCTCCTTGAAGAGGAGGGTTATCGCGCAGTGACGGCGCCAGATGGGGATGCAGCCCTCGACCTCGTCGCGCAGGAAGGCTTCCGCCCAGATCTCATTGTCGCGGATTACAATCTTCCGGGCAGCATGAACGGGCTCGACGCCGCCGGGACGGTTCGAAAAAGACTTCACCGCCAGATTCCGGTCATTATTCTAACCGGCGATATATCGACGGGCGCCTTGCACAAGATCGCGAGCGGCGATTGCGTTCAGCTCAACAAGCCCGTTAAATCAGCCGAG
>NZ_JBPFEB010000118.1:0-9338 GCF_051061225.1 Methylocystis sp. | reverse complement strand
CCGACATGGGCGAAGATCTCCCGCAGGAGGACTTCATTCCCGGGTCCGGACCAGCGGTAACGAAAAAAGGCGACCTTTGGCGGCTGGGCAGGCATCGCATCCTGTGTGGCGACGCGCGCAAGCCCAACGTTTATGCGAGGCTCATGAACGGGGCGGCGGCCGCGGCGGTCTTTGCCGATCCGCCGTATAACGTCCCGATCGGCGGCCATGCGCAGGGGCGGGGCCGGATCAAGCATCCCGACTTCGTGGTCGCTTCTGGCGAGATCGATGAAGAGGTATTCCACGCCTTCCTCAAAAATTGTTTGGCGGCGGTCGCGTGCGTTTCGCGGGGCGGCGCTATCCATTACGTCTGCATGGACTGGCGCCATATCGAGACGCTGGTCAGCGCCGGCCGGGCCATCTACGAGGAGCTGCTCAATATCGCGGTCTGGAACAAGACCAATCTGGGGCAAGGCTCCTTCTACCGCAGCCAGCACGAGTTCATCGCCGTGTTCCGGGTTGGTCCCGGGAAGCACCAAAACAACGTCCAGTTAGGACGTCACGGGCGTAATCGCAGCAACGTCTGGACCTATCCCGGCGTCAGCAGCCTGGGGGCGGAGCGCAACAAGATCCTCGCCATGCATCCAACCGTCAAGCCAGTGGTTCTGGTGGCGGATGCGACGCGCGATTGCACGGGGCGCGGCGACATCGTCCTCGATCCCTTTCTTGGATCCGGGACGACTGTTATCGCGGCCGAGAAGGTCGGGCGCGTCTGCTACGGGCTGGAGATCGACCCGTCCCATGTCGACGTCGCCGTGCGGCGTTGGCAGGAGTACACGGACACGGACGCCGTGCTGGAGGGCGACGGACGGACCTTCGATGAGGTCGCGGCGGAGCGTCTCGCAGCAGGGGCGGTCGCTGGCGACGAAGCTCAGCCAGAGTCCGGATCGGCCACGCCCTCGCGCGGCGCCCGTCAGCAGGGGCTTTAAGGAAATGGGTAAGTGGCGACGCTCTGCGCAACCGCCCGACTATGAGGTTGGTTACGGCCGGCCTCCGAAGGACACGCGCTTTCAGCCCGGCCGCAGCGGCAATCCCAGAGGGCGGCCGCGCAAACAAAAGACAATCGGCGCCCTTATTGACAAGGCTCTGTCGAGGCGAGTCACGATCCAGGAAAACGGCCGCACGAAGCATGTGCTAGTGAAAGACATCATAACAACGCAACTGACCAACAAGGCGGCCAAGGGCGAACTCCGCGCCACGAAACTGCTTCTCGACTTGAGGGACCGGTACTGCGGGCCAACCGAGGCGGCTATTGAGATTCGCCTTCTCCCGGGAGATAAACAGTTATAAACGCCCGTCTCTTGGAGTCGGAGCCGCTGGCCTGTGAATTCCTCCAGGAGAAAGTGCCGTGTCGCAACGCCTTTCTAACGCATCAGGCCGATCGTCCTACGCGACATACAAAAAATCGCTGAATTCAGCCTCAAGCGCCGAAAACTCCCCAGCCAGGGCGGCGAGCGCCTCGTTCGCCAGGCCGCGGATGACCCGCAAGGGATGCGAACGGAATCACATCAGAGCCGCCAGAGCGAGGGGTTTTTCAACAGCCTGCTAGAGATGGTGCTCCCTTTACAAGGTAGAAGGGCTCAGCAATTCCAGTCTCTTGCAGGGTCGCAATCAGGTCCGACGTAATACGGCAGAGGTCGAGCGCGATAGAAAACGACCGGCGGCGCAACATAGCCATAAGCATTTGGCGGCAGGTAGCGATACGCGGCCACGCCATGACGGTGAGCGGCGCGGGCAAGCGTTTCTGTCGGCAACATCGCAGCTGCAACCATGGCTATGGTCAGGATGCGGTTGAGGATGGACATGGCGACCTCCAACCCGGCAGCGCTGGGCGCTGACACTATCGGTTTGATATCGATGTAGCGCGAGCGGCGTCGTCATCAATATGTTATCAAAGCGTCACGAAACCTTCGTCGGTCGCCAAACGCTGTCGCTGAGCCAAGGGCTGAAGCGCGGCTTACCGATATCGCGACTGGAGTGAAGCCGCTTATAATATCTGGCCAGTGAACAGGGGACCAGCGCGATGAATTTGGTAGCGTTTGCGTTAGGGCGCCCGATCACCATCGTCGTGCTAGTTATCGCGACCGTGCTCATGGGAATCCTCGCGACGCTGCGGATGCCGCGCGATATCTTTCCCAATCTCGGAATCCCCGTCCTCTACATCGCGCAGCCTTATGGCGGCATGGATCCCGCGCAGATGGAAGGATATCTCGTCAAGACCATCGGCATCTCTGACCCGAAGCGGACATTGCCCGACGGGCTAATGATATTGCCCTTCACGATCGCCTGAACGATCTCGTCAGGGCTCATGTGTAGCCGGTCAAGCGATCAGGATCGACGTTGATGACGATGGCGCGCGGACTGCCGCCAAACGGCGGGGGAGCGGAAACCCCTGGAAGGGTCGAGAACAACGGACGAAGGTCGACACCGTCGTGACCGACGTCTCTCGCATCGGCGACATTGCAATCCCCTCGGATGGGACAAAGACGATTTACGTCCGCGACCTCGGAACGGTCTCTGATTCGTCGGACATCGAGTTCGGCTATGCGCTCGTGAATGGCCAGCATACCGTATTCATTCCAGTCACCAAGCGCGCCGACGCCTCGACCCTCAGCGTCGTCAATCTTATGCGGGAAAATATTCCAAAGTTTCAGGCGGTGTTGCCAGAGGGCGCGAAAGTCACCTATGAGTTCGATCAATCCCCCTTTGTCAGCCGGGCTATCAGCGGCCTTACCCAGGAAGGCGCCATCGGGGCGGTGCTCACCGGCTTGATGGTGCTGCTGTTCCTGCGCGACTGGCGGAGCGCGCTGGTCGTCGTAGTGAACATTCCCTTATCGATCATGGCGGCGATGGTGGCGCTATGGGCGACCGGCCAAACGGTCAATCTGATGACCCTCGGCGGGCTCGCGCTGGCGGTTGGCATTTTGGTGGACGAGGCGACAGTCGCCAGCGAAAATCTCATTCGGCCTCTCGCCCTCTTGCATCCGCAGGAGGTGATCTCCGACGCGCTGCCCTTCCGCCTTTCCCAACTCCTCAATCTCGACGTTCCCAAGGACCGAGATGAGTCAGAGGCGGTCTACCTACGACCGCTACCGCTCTCTCCCTGCCTTGGGAACCAAGCGCTAGGTTCCAGCTACTAGGGTCGCCGCTGTACAGCCGCGAACGCAAGATCTCAAGTATATGCTTATGTTGCGTACGGTCGTGACCGTAGGCGAATTATCACTGGCCGAGTTCTGAGCGTGTCCAACAGAACCACTCAAGAACGACGGGGCCGAAAACCAGCACCGCAAGAAAGACGGCAAGAAGTTCGTATTTCCAGTCATATCGAAGATGGTCAGACTTCTCAGTGTGAGTCATTTTTCTTATCGCATCGCCTCCACGGGTGGAGCGTTGCGCGGATACTCTGCCAAATATGCATAAAGAATCCATATTGATTTGAAGGCTCATGCATGTGGCGCGCATGATTAAAGTCAGAGAAAGCTAATTGCGACGTGCGAGAGCGGTATCGCCAGCCTAAGCCCATTTCTCGCTTCTATCATCGTGGATCTGGGGTCCGCTTCGACAGCAAGGCTAAGGTACTTTCATGGTCCCGGTCTTGTCTACAATCTGAGCCAACACCTCGTCGGGTCGCTCTGCCGCGGGCTTGGTTCTCGAAAGGACATTGCGGCCACGCGTGTGATATTTAATGGCACTCGACTGCGACTGTCTCACGTTGCTGAGGTAGCAAAAGCGCAACCACTGCTCTCATGCACGCCCGACGTAGCCCTTGAAGCTCAGCAAAGCGCCCAATACGCCGATGATCGCCGCCACGACGAGGGTAGAAGCACGGCCCCTATAGATGGCCGAACCAATCCAAATCGCTATTTGCAGCGCCACGATGCGAATGGCGCCGCCGATGGTCATCGACCAACCAAGAACCGTGATAATGACGCGCCAGTCAGCGCGCCAGGTATTGTGCAGATTAATAATTGCCAGACCAGCGAGCAAAGAAAGCAGGCCAGACAGATAGAACAGGATGCCCGCGTGCAGCGCCTCCGCGATAATGCTCTCGTACATGCCCAGATTGATCAGCATACCGAACGCGATCGCGATGAATGTCGGCCCCACAAGCCTCGCTGGAAATAACGCTCGATCCATGACGCAGCTCGGCCACTCAGTCCACCCCGAATGCTCAAATAACACGCGGAGAAGCTCCGACACAGTTTTTGGAGCGGCGGCCCATGTCAGCCTTGGTCAAGTGCGGCTTCCGGAAACCTTCGCTCTGTCTCTGTGGTAGGACCAGGCGTTAGACTCCGACGGCGTCCCGATCTGAGGGACGGCGAATCACGCCCAACCTGTAAAGCAAGGGGACCATCACGAGCGTCTGGACGACAATCGAGAACGCCACGACGGCGAAGGTCACGGTGACGAGCTGGTCTCGTTCGATGATCGAGGCCGGCAATCCAAGCGCGAGCGCCAGAGGAAGCGCGCCACGAAAGCCTCCCCAAAATAATACGTGTTGGTGCCTGACTTCGACGGCGTAACGTGTTCGACGAAACAAGGCGCAGAACGGGTAGACGGCGATGGCACGGCCGACGACGGCAAGCAGTATCGCGGTAAAGGCGGGCCAGAACACCAGCAGATAATGGCGTTCTCCCTCGCGCAGCCCAATCAGGATGAATATCACCGAGTTTACGAGGAAGGCGACATACTCCCAAAAGGCCGCGACAGCGCCCTGGCCCCCAGAGCCGAAAAGGCCGCGCCGGCTTCCTTCCGCCACGACCAGGCCCGCCGCAAGTGCGGCCAGCACGCCTGAAGCGTCGATACGCTGGGCCAGCAAAAAGGAGCCATAGCCGCAAAGCGTCGTCAGAGTGATCTTGACCAAGTTATTGTTGGTGCGGCCGACAAGGATGAGCAGGGCTCCCGCCACAGCGAAGCCGCAGGCTAGCCCGCCACCAACAGTTAGAAGCAAGGTCCATGTCACGTCCAGGGACGCCGTGGGCGTCCCCAGCGCCAACCCCAACAGGATCGCAAACGCTGTCGCCGCCGTTCCATCATTGATCAGACTCTCAGCGCGCACCAGGAGGTCGACCCGACCCCGCACCCTGGCTTCGTCGAAGGTTGCGATGACAGCGACCGGATCCGTTGCGGAGATGAGCGCGCCGAAGAGCCCCGCCGCGGCCCATGACCAGCCGACGATCCAATGCATGCCCGCCGCGAGCAGAACCGCCGAGGCCATGAGGCCCGGCCCCGCGAGCATGAGGATCACTGGAAGATCGCGGCGCAGTCTTGGCCAGTTCAACCGGAGCGCCGCCTCGAACACCAATGGCGGCAGTAGGAAGGTGTAGACGAGGTCCTTTGAAAGCGATAGTTCGATCTTGAACGGGAGCATCGACAGGGCAAGGCCGGCGAGCATGAGGCCGATCGTGTATGGCAGCCTCAGCCGCTCGCAAACCAGCGCCACTGCAGTCGTGACGGCGAGCAGCAACCCGAGCTCATAGATATCAAATGTCATCGGCGCAACGCCCCGCCCCGGCGAACAGCCCCTTAACCGCTATTCATGTTGTTTAGAGACGTATTGGCCCTGCGGTCAATCGTGGTTCGGCGGCCCGCAAACCCGCTGCAAATCATAGCCGTCGGTGAGTAACTGCCAGACCGCTGGGTGTGGTCTACGATGGGGCGCCGTCACGCGATGGGGGCCGAGACAAGCGCTAAGTGCGCCAGGACGTAATAGCAGCCCATCTTGATCGAGTCGCGTCTTGATTAAGCGGCCAGCCGCGAATGCTGCGGTAACCCTGAGGCTGGCGCCTACGCTCGGCAATGTGTTGGTCGAGCATGGTTGATGGTTGTTGGCTGCCCAGGGCGGGGTCGAGAAGGGAGAAAAGGCTGCGCCGACGCTTATCCGTTTTCGCAGGATGGGGTTCCTCTCACATGACTCCAGCCTTACTGTTGGCCCGAGTTTTCGTCTCCGTCTAAGGCGACCAAGCCGCCTTTTTATGATCAGAGGACAACAATGTTCCACAAGGCAAGGCAAGAAACCCACGCGGCTGGTTTGAGAACGTTAGCTTTGGGGGCGTTGGGGGTCGTGTACGGAGATATCGGCACCAGTCCGCTCTATACCGTCAAGACAGCGATCGAATGGGCAGGTGGGGCAGTCGGTCCCGAAGAAGCGCTCGGGATGTTCTCCCTTATCGTCTGGACCCTCTTCATCATCACCTCAGTAAAATACGTCGCTGTTATCATGCGCGCCGACAATGACGGCGAAGGAGGCATCCTTGCGCTCATGTCGCTACTCGGAGTCAAGCGCGTCCGCCGTCCGTTTGTGATCGCCATTGGAATGCTTGGCGCAGCTCTTCTTTTTGGCGATGGAGCAATAACGCCAGCGATTTCGGTGCTGAGCGCCCTCGAAGGGCTAAAGACTCCAGTCCCGTCGATCACACCCTACATAGCGCCGCTGTCTGTGGTGATCCTGGTCGCTTTATTCGCCTTGCAGTCGCAAGGCACCGCACGCATTTCGAAGCTTTTCGGCCCAATTATGATGGTTTGGTTTCTCACAATCGGGACTCTTGGATTAGCGGGTGTTGTGACAAACCCACAAGTGCTTTGGGCGCTCAATCCGACTATCGGATTAACATTCCTTCTCGGGCACGGAGTTAAAGGATTCCTGCTCCTTGGCGCCGTCTTCCTTTGCGCAACAGGCGCGGAGGCGCTTTACGCGGATATGGGACACTTTGGGCCGCGGCCCATCCGGCTTGCGTGGTATGGTCTTGTCCTTCCAGCGTTGCTTTTAAATTACGCGGGTCAAACCGCAATCTTGATTGCTCGGCCTGCCGCCATCGCAAATCCCTTTTTCGATCTCTGTCCAACCGCCTTTCAATTTCCCCTGGTGGCGCTAGCGACGGTGGCCACTGTGATCGCTAGCCAATCGATCATCACCGGCGCATTTTCGATGACCCGCCAGGGGATTCAGCTCGGACTGTTGCCGCGCCTCGATATTGTTCAGACATCGGAAGAGAGCTATGGGCAGATTTATGTCGGCTTCGTTAACTGGTGCCTGATGGCGCTTACGGTCGCCCTGACAATCGCCTTCCAATCGTCCGAGCGACTCGCCGCAGCATTTGGCATTGCCGTTTCATTGACGATGCTGCTCACCAGCCTGCTCATGTTCATCGCGATGCGCGACGTCTGGCGATGGAGCTTGGCAATGAGCCTCGCCGTTGCGGGGCTGTTTGTCGTGGTCGACGGCTCTTTTGTCGCAGCAAATATGGTGAAGTTCTTTGACGGTGGATGGATCCCTCTCGTAACGGCGGCCGTCATTTTCTTTCTCATGAACTGCTGGGCGGAGGGCTTCGCCGACATGCGGGCGGCGCTCGAACGCGATACCTTGCCTCTACCCAGCTTCATCGCGAATATGGCACGCATGTCACGCGTCAAAGGCACTGCGGTTTACATGTCGAGCCGAACCGACGTCGTTCCTGTTCCGCTTCTACACAACCTCAAGCATAATAAGGTCTTGCACCAGCGCGTCGTGCTGTTGCACGTCACGACCGAACGCAGCCCCCGGGTCGACCCATTACAGCGAGTCGAATCACAGACGCTCGATGAAAACTTTTTCGCAGTTAATGTTCGTTACGGCTTTATGGAGCAACCAAATCTTCCGCGCGCCTTGCTGCTTGAGGCGCTCACCCTGCCTATCCAATTTGACATGATGGACACCTCTTTTTTTGTCGGCAGACTGACGATCGTCCCTGTCGGTCTCTCGAAATGGCGGGTCCTAAAGCTTGAAATTTACAGGTTCATGCACCGCAACGCGCTCCCGGCGACGGAGTTTTTCCAAATTCCTCCCGGTCGGGTTGTAGAACTTGGGGGCCAAGTTGAGGTTTAACAACCAGCGCCGGCGGGCGCATGCATCCAGGGAACCCAGATCCAACGCACGGGCTTTAGGCTGACTGGCTTAAATGTTCTCAGCCAACCAACCACGGCGGAGGGACTCGAATTGCCGCACGTGCGCTTGCCGCTTTTGTGCGAAGCGATAAGTGACAGGATAATGCGGCATTTCCGGGGAGCCGAAAATGAGACGCGTTGCGGCGTTATTCGTTTTCACGATTGCGATCGGCGCAGTTTCGGCCGCCCCGGGCGCAGGGCGGCTGGGATATCCTGCCTGCAAAGACAAGGCCGTCATGTCCCGAGCGCTCGAGCTCTCAGACGAGGCTGATTATCAGGCGGCCCATGCAACCGTTCAAAGAGGCATAAAAAGTAAGGACTGCCAAGTCATACCCGCCGGTGAGCTCGTGATTGAAACAACGCCTCCGCTGAGCCGTTTGGTAAAAGTGCACAGAAGGGGAGATCCGGACGAGTATTGGATCATAAATTGACAGTTCGGGCCGGCTTAGTCCCCGAGTGCCATGCATGGGCGCCCTCCCAAATTCGACTAATTTGACCGAATGGTGTGTCAGCTCATGAATCCTCGGCGTAGCGGGCAATTTCGCGACGATCCTCACGAGGGCTTAACGGTTTTCGGACGATGGTTGACCCGGCAGCTGTGCTGGCGATCCTCGCGACCGCGCACGGCCTGATACGGCAACACTCGCCGCCCAAAAGCGTCGGAGAAAAAGCGCACGACTACAAGGGGCCCTGCTCCGTCGGGTGGCTTCCGAGACCTCCGCTTCAGGCGTTCCGATGGGGTATAATTCCCGCCCTGGGTTTCGAAGAGCCCATGGAAAGGCGGAGGCGGCGGTCACAAAGAGATTGACCTCAACTTCCTGTCTAATTCGAAAAGGTCAGCTTTATAGAGGCAAGAACATACAGTTTTTTCCTGTCATAAAGGCGCGCGGCGGAGGGAGGGACGAGATATGGGGGAATCGCATAGCGTTGGCGATGCTCCTCATTGCAGCTTGCTTGGCCCTCAGCCCAGCATTGAGCGTCCTGATTGATTGGCTTTGGTTTTCTGCCCTTGGCTATCCCAGTGTTTTTTGGACGATGCTCAAGACCAAACTTGCCGTCTTCTGTGCGGCATTTGCGGCCTCGACTATCCTTCTGTGGCTGAATGGATCCCTAGCTGTCACTTCTGATCAGGTTGTTCCGCAAAGCCTTGCGGATGCTGGGCATACGCCACATCCGAACGAGGCCTTACACGCCGAAAACCAACGGCAAGGCCGAGCGCTTCATTCAGACGATGCTGCGTGAATGGGCCTACGCCATTCCTTTCAAATCATCCGATGCGCGCGCCGCCGATCTCGACCGATGGCTCTCGTGGTATAATGACCGCAGGCCTCATTCGGCCCTAAACCGACGACCGCCCACTCAGGCTCTCCTCGGAA
>NZ_JBPFEB010000117.1:0-11734 GCF_051061225.1 Methylocystis sp. | reverse complement strand
CCTGGGCGCCTTCGGATCGCTCGACGCGCTCAGCCGGGCGGCGAATTGGCCGGTCGCCGCCGTGGCATTCGCCTACATCGGACTGATGCTGCCCGGGGGCGTGCTCTATGGTTGGCTGTTTCAGCGCGCGGCGAACGACCCCAGGGGCGGCTGGCTTTTCGGAATGGCCTATGGCTTCGTTCTATGGATGCTCGGACCCATCCCCCTCCTCCAATGGGCGCCCGAACAGCCCATCCTGACCGGCTATCCGGCGGTGGGGTTTCTGCTGGGCGAATTGCTCTGGGGCTTGATGCTCGGACTGGCGTTTCCCATTGTGCATCGGCCCCTGCGCGCGCGGCTCGATGCAACTGGCTCGGCGTCAAGTCGCGTTGCACGCGGCGACGGGCCTGATTGATGGGCGGCTGGGTCTGGTTTTCCTGGAAGGATTCGGCAGCGCCAAACGGACGCCCGATCCTCATCAGGCTCCGCCATGTCGTCGGGAAGACATCGGCCAGCCGGGTGCTCAAGGGGCGGCTGCGTCTGCCCGTTGCAGGCAAGCTCTTTATCGAAGCACTTCTTTGTCCAAGTGAAAAAAAACGCCCGGCCAGGAGGACGGGCGCGATCTATGGTGGCAGAGTGACATAATTTCTCCCTCTGTGGTTTCCCCGACCTTGACGGAATCAGACCGATCATGAAGAAACGCCCGGACCTCGGATGGACAGGCCGGGCGTTTTTTTGCCTTCGTTACGCGAATGCAGACTCAGTCTTCGTCGGAATCGTCGTCCGGCACCGGCGCCACGGGAGGAGCTGGTGTCGAGGGGATATCGTAGCCAGGGTCACTAGGAAGCGGCGCCGACTCCACAGGAGGGTTCGCCGGGGGAACGGATTGGGCCTGGGCGAGCGAGCCGCCAGCAAGTAGCGCCAGACCCGCGAGGCTGGTTCTTAGGATAAGCCGCATCATCTGAGACTCCCTGTCATGCCGGTCCATCCGGCAATGGGGCCCAACTTGGCGCGGCCATATGCACCGTCAATCGTGGCCGGTCCGGAATTTAACGCCGTTGAATAGGTCCAGCCGAACGCCCCGACCGTGGATGTATCGGCGGGGCGTTTTTGCTTTCTTCTCCCCTTAACGCGGAAGCTTGTCCGCCAAGATGTCGATCTTGTGGATATCAGGGGGAGAGGCGAGGAGTTCGGGCGCCTTCGCCATCAAAGCCTTCGCCACGGCTCCAGAGAGATGGGCCTCGCGGTCGCCTTCATTGTTGAAGGTGTCGAAGATTCCGAAAGAGTTCGGGCCCATTTTCATAGCGAACCATGTGGTTGTTCCCGGCTCAGCCTCCACCAGTGGAAGCGCCCCCTTCAAAAACGCTTCAACCTCAGTCTCCTTGCCTGGCTTCGCTTCCAGGTGAACATAAAGCGCCGTTTTGGCCATGGCGTCCTCCTCTGTCACTGCCGAGCAAAGGCGTGCGGCGTCCGAGATTAGGCCGCTTCTCCATAATGCGCGCAGGCGCGGTTTAGTTGCGGCAGAGACATTTGCGGGGGGACTCGCCGTCCTGGATGTATCGGGGGCTCGGCCTCTTAGTCCCGCTTACCGGCGCGATAAAGGACAGCCCAAACGGCGAGGAAGACTAGCGCGACGGTCGCCACCGCGGCCAAAATAGTCAGGACCATTGCCCGCCTCACATACTCCAGAGGACGCCCGCAGGGGCCAGTCGCGTTAGGGGCGAAAGCTGTCGACTTGTGGATTGGTTCCGAGAATAGGCGGTAAGCGGAGTTTCGCTTAAAGGCGAGACGCCTGAAGTGGCAAAGGCGGGCGTTTTTGTGCGCCAGCCGATTAAACGCTCAGTAGCGATACACGATCGCCATCAACGCGCTTATCAAAATGAGCGCGATGATGATTGAAGCAATTACCGGGTCTGAAACGGGGCCTCGGATCATGCCGGGGACTTTCGGCCCAGGTGGGCCGAAGTTCAATTAGGCAAGTCGACGCGCCGGCCGGAGGGGCGTTTTTGCGTTCTGGGGCAGCGTTGGCGGCGGTTGAGCGGCGCGAGAGTCCGCCGACGTGCGCCAATGTTTAATTGATGGACAAGACGGTTTTGAGCGATATTCGTAAATGCTTGATTTTTCTGGTGCTCCCTCGGGGACTCGACCTTCTGTTTTCGCCGTGAGAGAGCGACCTAATCTTCGAGGTTGAAGCGTGGGACTTTCAGAGGCGGCGGCCGCGCGCGATGACGGAGTGGCGGTTACGCCCACGAAATGACATCGGCGGCCAAGGTTGGGTCGAGCCCATAGTCCATGCAAGAGGTTAAGGCGAAACCCGACATGCCAGCCGGGCGGCACGGCGGCCACGCAATCGGCCAGAGCGTGCGCCAAGACGTTGGCGTCGATCTCGGACAAACCAAGCTGCGCGACGGCGCGCGTGAGGCTTGCGGCATCGAGGCGCGCCGGATGCGTGGCACTGAGCCTAACCAGCCGATGGATGCGTCTAACAAGGCGTGCGCGTGGCACGGCGAGCGTCGCACAGCTTTCGGCGGCGGGCAGCGCCAAGCGCTCGCGGAGATAGCTGGCGAAGACAGGCCTCGGCGCCCAGGATCGATCGAACAAGCGCCGGCGACAAACGCCACCCGCTCCACGTCCGGAAGTCTTGGCCAGCGCCGAAGCGGCTGGATTTCCGAGTCTTTCCCGGCGGACGAGGCCTCGGCGTGAAAGCCCCGGGCGGCCCGCCGGCAGTGGCCGGGCGGTCACGGGCAAGCATCTAATCATCGAATTTCATGGGCGGACTCGCATCACAGAGCGGCGCTTTGTCAC
Source organism: Methylocystis sp. (assembly GCF_051061225.1). Classification (GTDB taxonomy): domain Bacteria; phylum Pseudomonadota; class Alphaproteobacteria; order Rhizobiales; family Beijerinckiaceae; genus Methylocystis. The sequence continues at coordinate 8,950 of NZ_JBPFEB010000117.1, read as the reverse complement.
TTGTTTTCGACCCAAATCCGCCGGGCTTGTCCGTCGGCGCGTGTGTCCGATAATGTGCGCTTATCGGACAGAAAACGAAACCCCTGTTAGACTCGGCCGCGAAGCGCCTTTTGGACCGCTCACAGCGGGCCGAGGCGTCGGATTTTTGAACCCCAGGCACGCGCCAGACCCGCCCGTGGCGGCGCAAACGAGGACAAGAATGGCTAAAGCCGACGAGGACACCACCGGCGGCAGGGCGCTCGCCGAGCCCGCCCCCCATCTCGCGGCGCTCTCGGAAAAGGCCCGCGACTACGCCCGCAACGCCCGCTCGGAAAACACCCAACGGGCCTATGACGCCGACTGGCGTCAGTTCGCCTCCTGGCTGCGCCGTCAGGGGCTCGACCCCCTGCCCCAAGACCCGCAGACCGTCGGCCTCTATCTCGCCGCCTGCGTCGAGGGCGGGCCGGGCCGGCCGCCGTTGTCTGTTTCCTCGCTGGAGCGCCGGCTCTCCGGCATTTGTTGGCGGTATCGCCAGCTCGGCCGCTCGCTGGACACGGGCGATCCCCATATCGCGACGGTGCTGGCCGGCATCCGCCGCGCTCACGGACGCCCGCCGGTCCAGAAGGAGGCGATCTTCGCCGACGAGCTTCTGGCCATGCTGGCGGTCCTGGACAACGACCTGCGCGGCCTGCGCGACAGGGCTATTCTTGCCATCGGGTTCGCGGGCGGCCTGCGGCGCTCGGAGATCGTCGGGCTGGACTGCGGCCCCGACCAGACGGACGACGGAACCGGCTGGATCGAGATCGTCGGCGCAGACCAGAACGGAGGCGGCCTGCTGTTGACCCTCAACGGCAAGACCGGCTGGCGCGAGGTCGAGATCGGCCGCGGCTCCTCTCCCCTCACCTGCCCCGTCGCCATGCTCGAGACCTGGCTCAAACTCGGAAGGATCACCCGGGGTCCAGTGTTCCGGCCCCTCGCCCGCAAGAACGGCGGCGTCTCCGCGGAGCGGCTCTCGGACAAGCATGTCGCCCGCCTCGTGCAAAAATGCGCGCTCGCGGCTGGCCTGCGCGGCGATCTCCCCGAAGGAGAACGACGCCGCGCCTTTTCCGGCCACTCCTTGCGCGCCGGCCTCGCCTCCTCGGCACAGATCGAGGAAGGCCATGTGCAAAGGCACCTCGGTCACGCCTCTCCCGAAATGACCCGCCGCTATCAGCGAAAGCGTGATCGCTTCAAAGTCAATCTGACCAAGGCCGCGGGGCTTTGACCGGTCGAGATTATTTGAGTTCCGCCAACAGCTCCGGGTGCCGGTCGAGCAAGGCCATCAGCTGGATCGTCGGACCGCTCGGCTCGACCAAGCCCCGCTCATATTTGTCGAAGGCGTTTTCGCCGACCTTGAACAGAGCGCCCGCCTCCCGCTGCGACAGCTGAAGCTTAGCACGCAGACGCCGGATCGTTTCTGGCGATGGCACGCCGTCCGCTTTCTCCTTGAGACCGCGAAGCGCCTGGTCGACGACGGCCATGTCCTCGCCAATGTGGACGCCCTCTCCTTCGCCCGCGGGATAATAGCCAGGCAGATCGACGACGACGCTTTCGCCCTTGTAGGCGACCGTAAACGGGCGGAGGCCGCGCGTCAGCGTCTCCCCGGTTTCAGGAGAAATCATCGTCTCGGGAAGCGGCTCGTCTTTCGTGGCCATCACTTACTTTTCCTTGAACGAGACGACCGTGAACTCGGTCAGCACATCCGCCTGAAATTTCACATAGAGCAGCAATCCACGCATCGGCACGTTATAGACGTCCTGCCACAGCCGATGGTCGGCGAAGGTCGTCATTGACTTGACGAACATGCTGCGGTCGACGCTGTGGATGGTCTCGACGATCGCGCCGCGATCGAACCCCAATGCGGAGGCGTCACGCAGCGCCGACGTCGTGATGGCCAACCGATCAACCGACCCGATCGCCTGCTTGATGGCGTCGAGATCATAGGTCGGCCGCCGCTTTTCCATAAGCTCAGATGCCACCATTAAGGGGGTAGTTCAAGGCCCGGACGTGTGGGCGCAACGCTCCGGCCATCACCCTGCCCTCTTCCGCTCTCGCGCCCCTTTTGCGGCCTTGCCGCGCAACAGCGCCATCAGGACAGGCCCCAGGGAAAACTCCCCTGCCCGCGCCTTGGCGGTCAGAACGCGCAGATAGCCGCCAGCGGATCTGATTTCATCGCCGCGCTGCAGGATCGCGGCGATGACGATGGCGGCGTCATGCTCGCCCATGGCGTCCAAAGCCTGAGCCCAAGCGTCAGGCGAGACGCCGAGCGCCGAACGCACGGTCGCGGCCGCCGTCGCGAGATCGCGCCAGGATGAAATCTCGCCCCCCTTGGCGTAATCGACGATATCCGGACAAGCTTGCAGCACCATCCCCAGCGGATAGGTTCTGGGGGTTGGCGTGGGACGGAGCGGAGCTTCAGATTCCCGCTTCTCAGATTCCGAAGCCCATGCCCCATCCGCCTCCGCTTCGTCGACGATTGCCCCGGGCGGTTCGCCCCTGCCTTCTCGAAGGCTAGGTTCAAGATCAGAAATGTTTGTGGTTTGATTCTGTATGTGGCGCTCAGCCTGAGACTCACTGGCGGTCATATTTTGGCGTTTTACGTGGTTTTCCAGGACACTATTGATTTCGGCCGCAAGAGCGGCGAGTTCCTCCGCCAAAGCCACCAAATCGGTCCCTGTCATTTTGCGCGCCTGGCGGCTGGCTAGCGCCTGATAATCGCTGTGGCGAGCCTCCCAGTCGCCGGGAACGCCCTCTTCCATCCCGGTCTCGATCATCTTGACGATGTCGCGCCGCGCCAGCGTTATTTTTTCGCGTAGCAAGGCCATCGCGCGGTTTTCGGCGCGCACTTCTTCGGCGAGATTTTCGATTTCGCTGGCGCGCGCAATGAGCGGGGTTAGGTCAAAGCCGAAGGCGTCCTCGATCTCGCCCCCCTGCCCTCGTCTTGCGAAACGTTTGCCATTTGGCGAGTCCCGGCGAATAATCAGCCCCGCGTCGATCAGCATGGCGATATGTCGGCGTAGCGTCGCCGGCGCCATGCCGTGCGCGCGGATCGACAACTCCTTGTTCGATGGAAAGACAATGATCCCGGGCGTCGGATCGTTTTCCGAGGCCCCAGCGTCCTTCTCGGGCAGCGTCAGCGCCGTCTCCTGATGGAAGCTCAGCAACGCGTGCAGGACCGATAGCGCCCGGTCAGTGACGCCGAGTGGAGCTTTTGCCTCCGTGAGCGCTCGAAACAGCCGCCATTTATGGACGACGATCTCCGGCGCGTCTGAGCGCGACGCGAATTCCTTTGTCGCCGCCTGGCTCGCCACCATGGCGAGCGACAGCTTTCGCCGCCCAAAGGGCGTCGTTGTTTGTAACTGCATGTCCTTTTGCCTCGTTAGGCAAAAGAAATCTGCTCACCGAAACGGCACCGGCTCTTGACAGCGATTTGCGGAAGTGATTCTCTTAAGGTGCGAACTTTGGAGAGGCTTCCGGGCGGTAACGTTTCGGGGGCCTTTTCTTTTGCGCCTATGCTCCTTTGGATCCGGTTCGGAACGCATCACACTTATCGACGCTTACGTGAAGCGAGCCCCCTTTTGGGGAGGTCATCGCTTCGAATCACGAGCTCCCGTCTCTCGGACCCACCAATGAACCCTCATAGGCGGCCAAAAGAGCGTCGAGTTGACGGAGCACGTAATCTCCAAATGCCGGAGCGACCTTCTCATCGAAGGCTAAGACGACCCGCTCGGTGCCCCTTTGGACACGCGCAACCTTGCGGCCGTCCTTGGCGACCCACATTTCCTGAGTCTTCTTGTGCTCAACCGCGGGTCGCAAGACCTCCAAGAGCCTCGCAAAGCGCTGATCGCTGTCCAAAGATAAGAATTCGGTTTGCCGAATCAGAGCTTCCGCGGTCGCGACCGCGTCGCCTTGCTGGAGCTTTTCCGCCAACTCCGCCCAACGCGCCCTCCCGGCTTTAGGAGCTGGGCCAATAGATATGGCGATGATCTCGGGGATCGCGCGCGCCATCGCTACATACCTGCTTACGTCAGCTTTGTCGCAGGATAGCGCCGCTATGACCACGGATCGATCAAAGCCCCGATCTTCCAGTCGTCTGGCGAACCAGGCGCGTTCGATGAAGGATAGATCGCGCCGCTCCAAGTTCTCCTTACCTTGAGCGACGACGAGGTCGGCGTCGCTCAAGGTGCGAACAACTGCTTGGACCTTAATTTTCAGTCGAGATGCGGCCCTCAGCCGACGGTGCCCATAAGCGGCTTGATAACGTCCAGCTTCGGTAGGATGGGGGCGGACGAGAATGGGCACCTGCTGCCCACTTTCCGCCATGCTCACAACGAGCGCCTCGAAAGTCGGGTCGACTTCGATCATCAGACGATCAGAAACCAACGACGCGTCGACGTCGGCTGGATCGAGTTCCAAGACCCGATCCCCGGCAGAAATTTGATCTTGTAGACGAGCGACGGTCTTCGCGTTTTCGCTTAACTGAGCCAGCGAGGCACCCATAGCGGAAATCGCCCCCGTTCGCACGCGTTCGCCCCGCTCGACGGCAGAGGGAGCGTTGGGAGCTCCCAACCGGCCTTTGAAAAGCGCCTCGACTGTATCCTTCCTGCTCATGGTCAGCTCCGTCCCCAAGCCTCTCGCATCAGTTGTTCGATCTCGCCGTTGACGGCGTCGAGCGCCTCCAGAGCACGATCATAGGTGGAGCGCGTGAGACTCTCTCGCCCAATTTCATAAAGCGTTTGTTTGGTCAGCCCAGCGTCCGAAATAGCCGCGGACTTAACCATGGGGCTTGTCATCACATGGTCGCCGAAGAGATTGCGCAGGAGCGCCACGACCTTCGTCTGAGGGGCGTCCTGCGGCTCGTAGCGAGTTATAAGATAACGAAAGAAGTCATAATCGAGCCTGCCGCCCGCCTCGCGCACCACGGAAAGAAGATCATGAGTCATCAGCAAAAATTGACTCATCGATGCCACGTCCAACATCTGCGGATGAATTGTGACGAGCACGCTGGTCGCCGCGCATAGAGCGCTCAAGGTGAGATAGCCGAGCTGCGGCGGGCAATCCATTACGACAACATCATAGCGGTCTGAGACATCATCGAGTGCGCGGGCGATTCTCGAAAAAAACATTTCGCCCGGCTGCGCCGACCCCGACAAGAGCGCCTTTGGAGTCTCGTGCTCGAACTCCATGAGTTCAAGATTCCCCGGCACAATATCTAGCCCGTCGAAATACGTGGCCTTTGTGATCGCGCTGAGGGGGCGAATTTCATCGTCGTAGCGAATAGCGCCGTACAGCGTTTCATTCGCGCGCACATGCACTTCAGGTAGGATGCCGAAAAGCGCGGAGAGGCTCGCTTGCGGATCGAGATCCACCGCGAGAACTCGATAGCCACGCAACGCAAGATATTGCGCGAGATGCGCAGCCGTGGTGGTCTTGCCCGATCCTCCCTTAAAATTGGTGACGGCGAGTACTTGCAGGCGCTCCGCAGCGCTTCGCGTCGGGAGATAGACGCGACTTTCGTTTCGTCCTTTGGCAGCCTGGGCCAACATTTGGCGCAGAGCATTTATTTGCGACAGGGTATAGTGGCGGCGACCACCCGGTGAAAGTGCGGGCTGCGGCCCCTCACCGGCCAATGAGAGTTGGCGCAAGCGAGAATCAGATACGCCGATGAGCCGAGCCGCTTCTCCCGACGTAAACTTCCTCAGCTCCTTTTCGGATGCCGGTGGGAACAGCGCTTCGCTCATCGCCTGCAACTGTTCGCTGAGCAGCTCGGCGTGTGCGCCAATCGTTTCATCGATTGACGAAACATGGGGTTCAGAACGGAGAGAAGCTAAATTCACGGAAAGCTCTTCGGCTAACGGAAGATACGCCGCACTCGGCGATACTTCGTGAAGGTGTCAGAAATATCGATTCGCGCAAGGGATTTTTGGTTAACACGCCTTAACCATTGAGGCGCTGAAGCGTCGTTGGGAGCTCCCAACAAATATCGACGCGCCCCTTAGGGGGGGCGAGCCGCTTTTCGAGAACCGCCGCACCGGAAGTCCCATCTTCCGAGCCTTGTCGGCGAGGTTCTCGACGATCCTAGATCCCGGAAAAACGCTGACCCCGATGGGCAAGGCCTCGAGCACGGTATCGTTGCGCTTGAACGGCCCCGCGTTCTTGTGGCGTGTCCATTCCGGTTTGAAGGCGACCGAGGAACGTTACGATTGTCCGCCCAACAGGCTGCGATGCGCTCTGCGCCCACCGGGCCAGCGCCGTGGAGGAGGAGCATGTCCGGGTGCTTCGCGCGTGCCTTATCGAGCGTATCCCAGATCCGTTGATGATCGTTCCAGTCCGCGCCGCCGGCGAACGCGATGCGAGAGCCAGGTGGCAAAAAGCACCTGCGCCTCGGCACTTTTTGGCGTTCACGAAATCCCGGCTGTCGATCAGCTCCGCCGTCAGGGCGCGGTGATTAACCTGCGATCCCGAGCGTGGACGCCAAGAGGAGCCGGTCTCGGTCGCGTAAAGTTCTGCCAGATGGTCGCAGAAGAATTCGAAGGCGTTGCGTCGTTCGGTGAGCGTGAGCCCTTGCGCGATCAGCCGCTCAAGTTCGACCGAGCGGATTTCCGAGCCGTCCTGTTCGGCCTGCGAGCGCCGTTGCGCGGTTTCATTTTCGTCGAGTTCGCGGTCGATCCGCTGCGCCTTGCAATGAAAGAGATTGACGAAGGACCACAGGAGATCGGGAAAATCGGCTTCGAGACGGGTGTCGAGAAAGAGGTTGGACAGAGCTTCGACGGCGGACTCGAGCGCAAGGCACGCGGCGTCAGAAGAGGGCAGGGGGCGCGGATCTGGTTCGTAGTCGAGGGGGCGATAGCCGTGCGAAGCGAGTTCGTCCAGAAGATGCGAAGAAGGGGATGAAGCTGGACGCTTCTATCAACACGGCCCGTGCCCGGCGACTTGGTAACCGCGGAGCCTGAGCGGCTTGGGACCGGTCTCATCGGACGCGGCCAGCGCCGCGCGCCGCGTCTGCGGAGCGTCAAGCGGCGGCGATCCTTCCCCAGAACACCAGCCGTTTAAAGTTATAGACGAGGTTCGCCATCCCGATTTTCACCTTGGCGCGGGCGATGCCGATCGTCCGGATGAAGAGCCCCATCCTGTCTTTCTGCTCGGCGAAGACGTGCTCGACGCGCGAGCGAACAGTCGATTTGAGGGCGTTGGCGCGACGGACGGCGTCGGGCATCGATCGGCCCTTCGGCTTCTTGCGATGGATACGGCTGACGAAGCCATTCTTCGCCATGAACGCTTCATTGGCCGCAGAGCGATAGGCCGTATCCGCCCAGACAGACGCCGCCGTATTGGTCTTGTCGAGCAGGCCCTCACGTAGCCGCGCCCCTTCGTAGGCGGCGGCGTCCGTGGTCGTCCATTTGCGGATGAAGCCGAAGCCTTTATCGATCGCAATATGGTTCTGATAGCCGAAGGTCGGGATGGCGATGTCGACTGGCGGCTTCGTCCCATCCGGCCGCTCCTTCGCCTTGCTGAACTTCACGGTCCAGCGCGTGTCGCGGTCCTTCTGCCGCATTTTCGCGGGGTTTTCGGCCCAACCCTCTGGAATGCGGCCCTCCTTGATTGCCTTCTTCTCGCCCTCACTGTTGCGCTGCTTGGGCGCGGGGACGAGCGTCGCGTCGACAATCTGCCCTGACATGGCGATGTAGCCTGAGGCCCGCAATGCCGTGTCAAAGCGGGCGAATAGCCCCTCGATCGCGCCCGCTTTGGTGAGCTTCTCCCGAAACAGCCAGATCGTACGGGCGTCAGGAACCCGGTCGGCGAGCGACAGGCGGAGGAAGCGCATGAAGGACATGCGGTCGTTGATAAGAAACTCGGCACGCTCGTCGGAGAGATGGTCCATCGCCTGGATCACAAGGATCCTGAACATCATCACCGGATCGAAGGGCGGCCTTCCGCCCTGCGCGCCGTCAGAATAACCAAGCGCCGAGACCAGATCGCCGCGAAACATCTCGAAGTCCACCGCCGCCGCGAACGCTTCCAGCTGATCCCCGAGCCCGCTCAGTCGTTTCAGCCGCTCGTCCACGTCGAAAAAGCCCGGCTGTCCACGCATTGATCCGCCTCCGATCCTTCTGAATGCCAGAGAATCAGAAACGCGCCGATTTGGCGAGGTTCTTAGAAGCGTCCAGCTGGACACTTCTATCAACATGCTGGCCTTTCCGATTTTAGTTTGATTTCTGAGGGCAGGCGTGAAGGAGCGCATTCACTCGTGAGGTCGGCGGGTCCCCCCGCCCGCGCATCAGGCGGCGACGGTTCTTCGCCAGAAGACCAGCCGTTTGAAGTTATAGACGAGGTTCGCCATGCCGATTTTCACTCTGGCCCTGGCAATCCCAATCGTCCGGACGAACAGTCCCATTCGATCCTTCTGCTCGGCGAAGACATGCTCGACGCGTGAGCGAACTTTCGACTTTTCCGCATTGGCGCGGCGCGTGGCGCCGGGCATCGGCTTGCCCTTGGGCTTCTTACGGTGGACGCGGCTGACGAAGCCGTTCTTCTCCATGAACTCCTCGTTCGCCGCCGACCGATAGGCCGTGTCCGCCCAGACGGACGACGCCGTATTGGTCTTGTCGAGCAACCCTTCCCGCAGACGCGCGCCTTCATAGGCGGCGGCATCTGTCGCCGACCATTTTCGGATGAAGCCGAAGCCCCGGTCGATTGCGACATGGTTCTGGTAGCCGAAGGTCGGAATGTGATGTCGACAGGCGGCTTGGTTCCGTCCGGACGCTCCTTCGCCTTGCTGAACTTGACGGTCTAGCTGTGGTCTCTGAGGAGGTTGTTCACCCGAGCTGAAGGCTTGAGAGTGGTCGTTGCCACACGATGCACTCGGGACTTCTTCGGATGAACAACCCCCATAAGAATGCGCGAATGACGCCGCTTGGTCGAGCGGAAATGG
>NZ_JBPFEB010000116.1:0-2025 GCF_051061225.1 Methylocystis sp. | reverse complement strand
CGCGCGTGGAACAAGGCATCGGACGCCTCAAACGCTTCAAGAGGGTCGCGCTCCGCTGCGAAAAGACCGAACGAAATTTCCGATCCATCGTCAGTCTCGCCGCAGCACTATGCTTGATCAAATTCGTCCACACAGCCTAGTGTCCCGTCTCTCAAATATCGACTGTTATTTCCTTGGAAGGTGTTGCAGGAACTTTTGTGAGATGGCATGACCAATCAAGCGGTTAACAGCCTGAAGCAGAGGTCGTAGAGGAACTGCGGCGGCGGGCGCGCGCAAGGACGAGCCTGGTGCGCGAACGCGAGCGAGCCGAGATTATTCTTCTTCGACCCGTCGACGGTTCTTCGCCGATCTGACCGAGGATGTCATCCGATCGGGCAGCTTCGCCTCGGTAAAGGAGCTGGTTGACGACATCAACGCCTATCTCGCCGAACGCAACGCCAGTCCCCAGCCCGCGGCCTATGAGCGCTCAATTGTCGTGCTGCGCTCTCAGCTCCGCATTTCGGCGTCTGAAAGTTCCCTATCTCTTATTTTTCAAGCAGGCCGTTGAAAAAGCACTTGGCCCTTGCTCGTTCAGCCTCGCTCGGGTTTTTTGGCGGTCTTGGCGCGGTCTAATTGCGCCTTGAAGCGGAGGGCGCTCTACTCCCCTTCGGCTTCCTGCTCACGACGCCGCGAGCAGCCAGCCGAAGCCCTCCTCGATCCGCTTGCGGATGCGCTGGCTGAGCCCGTAGCCTTCATTGCCGCGTCGTGCGCCTGTCGATGACTGACGAACGATCGCTCACGTTCTGCGCCACATGCGGAGTCACCCGCATCGACCGCAGCTCGTTGGCGAAGCCTTCGGCGTCATAGGCCTTATCTGCTGCGAGGCCCGCCTCGGTTGATTGGCGCGCGGCTCGATCATATGCAGGGTGCCAATGACGCGCTAATATTCCCCAAAAGTGGCGGCGTAAAATTCCCCAGTCTGGCGGGCATGGCGATCAGCCCACTGCGATCGCAGCCTCGCAGGACAGCACGACATGCCGTCGGAGCTGCTTAAAAGTTTCCATCAGGAGCTGCGCGCCATCGATCGGCGTCGACCAGGGTTCAAGTTCATGGAACGTTACATCGCGCCCTTGCTTTTCTTCCTCTTCTTCGCTTCGGCGAGTTTGACGACGCAAAGTTCGGCGCCCTGCGCCTTGGCTGCATCGGCCACCTTCTCGCCGGTGTAGCCCTGATCGACATAAATGAGTTCGACGCTCTCGCCGGTTGCCACCTTTACAGCGGCGGCGAGCTTGCCGCTCTGCGCGGCCCGACATGCAGCGCCAGCAAATGGCCCAATGTGTCGACAGCCATGTGCAGCTTCGAGCCGCGCTTTCGCTTGGCGCCGTCATAGCCCGCCCGCGGGCCGCTCTCCGGGGTCGAGCGCAAGGTGCGGCTGTCGATGATCGTGGCCGTTGGCTCCGCGGCGCGGCCGGAGGCGACGCGCAACAGGGCGCGCGGATCCTGCGCAAGCGCCTCGGACACGCCCGCCGCCAGCCAGCGCTGCGATTGCTGATAGACGGCGGACTACGGCGGCAGATCGTTGGGCATGACGCGCCATGTGATGCCGTAACGCAGCACGTAGCGCAGGCCGTTGAACAGCTCGCGCAGCGAATGTTGACGCTGGGGCGCGCCTTCGTCCATGAGCGTTAGATACGGCGCAACCAGCGACCACTCTTCGTCGCTGACGTCAGACGGATACGGTTTTGCGAATCCGAGCCATCCGATTCTACTAAGGCAGTCAGACACTAAAGTACATAACACCCTTGTCTTATGACTTTCTGCGCCGCTTGGGCGAGAAGGAACCGCTGGGAGAGGGTTGCCGCCCTCTCATCAGCGGCGAGGGACGGATCGGAAAACCGCGGACCATTCGACGGGTCGAGCTAGAGTTTGATCGCCCTCGTCTTTTCCTTTGGCCTGGACGGATACTCGGGCACTTGGCCCGAATGACAAGCAAAGGCGCGGAAAAGATGAATCCTTCTACCATTGGCGTTGATGTCTCGAAAGATT
>NZ_JBPFEB010000115.1:0-2377 GCF_051061225.1 Methylocystis sp. | reverse complement strand
AGTCGGCGGGCTGATTGAAGACGATGACTAGGCTGACGATCTGGCCGTCGCGCACGCTGAAGTAGTTCGTCAGAACAATTTCGTCGGGCAGATTGGTCCGGTCGAACGTGCCGTCGTAGACCCCGCGCACCACGCCGGGATGTCGTGCGCGCGAGATATCGCTTACCGCGACCCGCGCCCCATTGCCCAGGCCGCGATAAGGATCCAACTGTGCTCCGATCGGGGGCCGGCGCGCGCTTGTGCTAGGCCGAAGTTCCCCCTTGTAGGGCGGGTCTGAACTCTCGTTTGTATTGATGAGCGGGCATTTCGCGCTCAGAAGCAGCTTTGGTTCGTAGACATGTATAGTCCTTAACTACGCGGCGTGTCACACGGTGATGTACCGGTCTACCGTTGGCAAGTGTGCTACAAAGTAGACATGTATGTGGCGCGGATTCCGAATCGGGGGTCGCCGCCGGCCATCCTGCTGCGGGAAAGCTACCGCCAAGGCGGGAAGGTGAAGAACCGCACCCTGGCCAACCTGTCGCACTGGCCCGAGCCCAAGGTCGATGCGCTGGCGCAGACGCTCAAGGGGCTGCCGCCGAAACTGGATTTGTCGCAGGCCTTTGAGATCACCCGCAGCCTGCCGCACGGGCATGTCGCGGCGGTGCTGGGCACCGCACGTCGGCTCGGCGTGGAGGAGCTCATCGATGCCACGCCCTCGCGCACACGCGATCTGGTGACCGCGATGCTAGTCGCCCAGGTGATCGATCCCGGCTCCAAGCTGGCGGTCGCGCGGGGGCTGCGCGCCGAAACCGCCACCAGCTCCCTGGGACGGCTGCTTGGCGTGGCCAGCTGTGATGAGGACGACCTGTACGCGGCCATGGACTGGGTGCTTGAGCGCAAAGAGGTCATCGAAAACGCCCTGGCTGCCCGGCATTTGGTCAACGGCACGCTGGTGCTCTACGACGTGTCCTCGGCGGCGTTCGAGGGCCGCACCTGCCCACTGGGGGCAATCGGGCACCCCCGTGACGGGGTCAAAGGCCGGCTGCAGATCGTCTACGGGCTGCTGTGCTCGCCCGCCGGGATCCCGATCGCGATCGAGGTGTTCGAGGGCAACACCGCCGACCCCAACACCCTGGCCGCCCAGATCACCAAGATCAAAACCCGGTTCGGGCTGTCCCGGGTGTGTCTGGTCGGGGATCGGGGCATGCTCACCCACGCCCGCATCCGCGACGAGGTGCGCCCCGGGCAGCTGGACTGGATCAGCGCATTGCGCGCCCCGCAGATCAAAGCGTTGGTCGAGGAGGGCGCGCTGCAGCTGTCGCTGTTCGATACCCAGGACCTGTTCGAGATCAGCTCCCCGGAGTTTCCCGGCGAGCGGCTGGTGTGCTGCCACAACCCCGCCCTGGCCGAGAAGCGGGCCCGCAAACGCCAGGATCTGTTGGCCGCCACCGAAAAAGAACTCACCCCCATCGCCGCCGCCACCGGCCGCGCCAAACGCGCGCTGCGCGGCAAAGACAAGATCGCGCTACGGGTGGGCAAGGTGATCAACCACTACAAGATGGCCAAACACTTCACCCTCACCATCACCGACGAATCCTTCACCTTCACCCGCAACACCGAGGCCATCGCCGCCGAGGCCGCCCTCGACGGGATCTACGTGCTGCGCACCAGCCTGCCCGAACACACCCTGGGCCGCGACGATGTCGTGCTGCGCTACAAGAACCTCGCCGATGTCGAGCGGTTCTTTCGCACTCTCAACAGCGAACTGGACGTGCGGCCCATCCGGCATCGGCTGGCCGACCGGGTGCGCGCCCACATGTTCTTGCGCATGCTGTCCTACTACATCAGCTGGCACATGAAAGCCGCCCTGGCCCCAATCCTGTTCGTCGACAACGACAAACCCGCCGCGGCCGCCAAACGCGCCAACCCCGTCGCCGCGGCCCAACGCTCCGATCAGGCCCTGACCAAAGCGGCGCGTAAACGCACCCCCGAGGACACCCCAGTACACAGCTTCACCAGCCTGCTCGCCGACCTGGCCACCCTCTGCGCCAACCAGATCCAACCCGCCGACGACATGCCCGCATTCACCATGCCCACCAGCCCCACTCCACTACAGCGGCGAGCCTTCGAACTCCTCGACCTCTCCCACCGCCACGGCCTGGCGTAGTCAGTACAACCGCCCCACCACAGCGCAAAACCCCAGCTCAACGCCCCAACCCGTCACCACACCAGGGGGAACTTCGGCTTAGTTCAGGGAAGCAACCCTGGAGCAGCACATCGGGAATCGTTACCGCCAGCGCCATCGCCGAAGCGGAGTTGGTTCGCCGCTGGCATTATCGCTGCGGGCTCACGCCGCTTGCCCAGACAGCGCGGGCGTGTCCTCTCCAGTTGAGGC
>NZ_JBPFEB010000114.1:0-4141 GCF_051061225.1 Methylocystis sp. | reverse complement strand
TGGCCGCCGGCCGAACGAGGCCGAGCGGCGCGTAGCGCGGCGCAGGCAGGGAGGGCCGGCCACAGCGGTACCATCGACCGCGGCCGTAGCCGGCCGGTGAGCCCCTCGAATCAGAGAGCCTTGATGATTTCCTCGGTCATCTTCTTCGCATCACCGAGCAGCATCAGCGTGTTGTCGCGGTAGAAGAGCTCGTTGTCGATGCCGGCGTAGCCGGAGGCGAGCGAGCGCTTCACGAACAGCACGGTCTTGGCCTTGTCGACGTCGAGCACCGGCATGCCGAAGATCGGGCTCTTGGGATCGTTCCGGGCAGCGGGGTTGGTGATGTCGTTGGCGCCGATGACGTAGACCACGTCGGTGAGGGCGAAGCCGCGGTTGATCTCCTCGAGCTCGGCGACGTCGTCGTAGGGGACGTTGGCCTCGGCGAGGAGCACGTTCATGTGGCCGGGCATGCGCCCGGCGACCGGATGGATGGCGAAGCGGACCTTGGCGCCGTGCTTCTTGAGCTCGTCGGTGAGCTCGCGCACCGCGTGCTTGGCCTGCGCCACCGCCATCCCGTAGCCGGGGACGATGATCACCGAGCTGGCGTTCTTCATGATGAAGGCCGCGTCCTCGGCGCCGCCGGTCTTCACCGGGCGCTGCTCGGTCTTGCCCGCGGCGGCCGTCGCGCCGCCGGCCTCGCCGCCGAAGCCGCCGAAGATGACGTTGAAGATCGAGCGGTTCATCGCCTTGCACATGATGTAGCTGAGGATCGCGCCCGACGAGCCGACCAGCGCGCCGGTGATGATCAGCGCGAGATTGCCCAGCGTGAAGCCGATGCCCGCCGCCGCCCAGCCGGAATAGGAATTCAGCATGGAGACGACGACCGGCATGTCGGCGCCGCCGATCGGGATGATGAGCGTCACGCCCAGCGTGAAGGACACGAGGATCAGCAGGAACAGCCAGAAACCGCTCTCCGTGCCGACGAACAGGGCGATCAGCGTCACCAGCGCCACGCCGAGCCCGATGTTGATCACATGCCGGTTAGGCAGCAAAATCGGCTTGCCGCTCATGCGTTCCGAAAGCTTCAGAAACGCGATGATCGAGCCGGTGAAGGTGATCGCGCCGATCGCGGCGCCGAGCGACATTTCGAAGAGGCTTCCCCCTTCGATATGGCCCGGCGCGCCGATGCCGAAGGCGTGCGGCGCGAAAAAGGCGCTGCCCGCGACGAGCACGGCGGCGAGACCGACGAGCGAATGGAAGAAGGCGACGAGCTCCGGCATCGCCGTCATCGGCACCTTCTGCGCCACATAGGCGCCGACGCCGCCGCCCGCCCCCGCGCCGATCAGGATCAGCACGAAGCCGAAGAGCGGCGGCAGATGCAGCAGCAGGGTCGTCGCCACGGCGACCGCCATGCCGATCATGCCGTAGCGATTGCCCTGGCGCGAGGTCGCCGGGGAGGACAGGCCGCGCAGCGCCAGAATGAACAGGACGCCGGCGCCGAGATAAAGGAGGGCTGCGAGATTCGCGCTCATGGCGGTCAGCCCTTCTTTTTATACATGGCGAGCATGCGTTCGGTGACGAGGAAGCCGCCGAAGATGTTCACGCAGGCCAGCATGAGCGCGATGAAGCCGAACCAGCGCGCCCAGCCGGCGCCCTCGTCCGAAACGCTCGCCGCCTCGACGCCCACGGAGAGCAGCGCGCCCACGACGATGACGGAGGAAATGGCGTTGGTGACGGACATCAGCGGCGTATGCAGCGCCGGCGTCACCGACCAAACGACGTAATAGCCGACGAAAACCGCGAGCGCGAAAATCGCGAGGCGGAACACGACGGGATCAATGGCGCCGCCCCCCAACCCGTGCGAGGTCACGGCCGCCGCCGTCTGCGCGATCTCCTCGGAATAATGCTGCGCCTGATCCGCGAGCTGGCGCGCGGCCTCGGCGGCGTTGCGCGCCTTTTCAAGCAATTGCTGTGTAGAGTCGGTCATTGTTCGACGCCCTCTCTCAAGTGTCTTCGGTTCAGGCTTTTTTGAAACGTTCGTCGATGACGGCGCCGTCGCGCGTCAGCGCGGTGGCCTTGACGAGTTCGTCGTCCCAATTGATGGCAAGCTGTTTCGTCTCCTTCGAGACCAGCGTCTCGACGAAGGCGAGCAGATTGCGCGCGTAAAGGCTCGAGGCCGTCGAGGCCATGCGGCCGGGCAGATTGAGCGCGCCGACGATCTTCACGCCATTCTCGATCGCGGTCTCGCCGGGGCGGGTCAATTCGCAGTTGCCGCCCCGCTCGGCGGCGAGATCGACGATGACCGAGCCCGCCCGCATCGAGCGCACCATGTCGGCCGAGATCAGCCGGGGCGCCGGGCGGCCGGGAATGAGCGCCGTGGTGATGACGATGTCCTGCTTGGCGATATGGCTGGCGGTGAGCTCCGCCTGCGCGGCCTGATACTCCTTCGACATCTCCTTGGCGTAGCCGCCCGCCGTCTGCGCCTGCTGGAACTCCTCGTTCTCGACCGCCAGAAATTTCGCGCCGAGCGATTCGACCTGCTCCTTGGTGGCGGGGCGCACGTCGGTCGCCGTGACGATGGCGCCGAGACGGCGCGCCGTGGCGATGGCCTGAAGGCCCGCGACGCCGACGCCCATGATGAAGACCTTGGCGGCCGGCACGGTTCCGGCGGCGGTCATCATCATGGGAAAGGAGCGGCCATATTCCGCCGCCGCGTCGATCACCGCGCGATAGCCCGCGATGTTCGCCTGCGAGGAGAGAACGTCCATGGATTGCGCGCGGGTGATGCGCGGCATGAACTCCATGGCGAAGGCGGTCGCGCCCGTCTGGGCGAGGCTGGCGAGCGCCGCTTCATGGCCGAACGGGTCCATGATGGAGATGACGGCGAGGCCCGGTTTGGCGCCGGCGAGTTCGGACGCCGCGGGGCGGCGCACCCGCAGGAGAATGTCAGCGTCGGCCAGAGCGGAGGCGGCGTCGGGCGCAACCCTGGCGCCGGCGGCGGCGTAATCAGCGTCGGAGACGCCCGCCCCGGCGCCGGCCCCGGACTGAACCGAGACCTCCGCGCCGAGACCAGCGAATTTCTTGATCGTTTCCGGCGTGGCCGCGACACGCGGCTCGGCTGTGTCCGTTTCGGCCGTTACGGCAATGCGCATGACGAACTCCGGTTTTGAAAAGATCGAAACCGTCGCCGTCATGGTCGCCCCTGACGGCTCGGCGTGAGGGGCGTTTGGCGTTTAGCGCGCGAAGAGCAGGAACAGGGCGCCCAGCGTTGCCGCAGAGGCCGCCGCGGAGAATTTCAGCAGCCAGAGGAACCCGTTGTAGGTTTTCATGTGCTCGGACCAGTCCGCGTCTGTCGACGCCGACCCGCGATTGCTCGCCATCGGAAGACTCCCAGATCTCTCAAGTGTGAGGCGCGAGCGGAACGGCCGCGCCGGGCGAATGGTAGCCGAGCGAGAGAGATCGGGCAACGGCCCAAGCCGCGCGTTTTCGTCGCTGATTTTCGTGCGTTCGGGCGAAGGAGGGGGGCTCGCAGATGCAAAAAGCCCCGGGGTTTCCCCCGGGGCTCGCATGCAGAACGGCTGGGCCGGACTTAGAAGTCCATGCCGCCCATGCCGCCGCCCGGCATCGCCGGCGCGGTTTCCTTCTTCGGCTGCTCGGTGATCGTCGCCTCGGTGGTGATGATCAGACCGGCGATCGAGGCGGCGTCCTGCAGCGCGGTGCGCACGACCTTGGTCGGGTCGATGATGCCGAGCTTGATCAGATCGCCGAACTCGCCCTTCTGGGCGTCGAAGCCGAAGCCGTAGTCGGTCGACTCGAGCAGCTTGCCGACAACCACCGCGCCGTCGCCGCCAGCGTTGTCGACGATCTGGCGCGCCGGAGCCTGAATGGCCTTGCGCACGATCTCGACGCCCGTCTGCTGGTCGGAGTTGGCGACCTTGACGCCCGAGAGCGCCTTGATGGCGCGCAGCAGCGCGACGCCGCCGCCGGGCGAAACGCCTTCTTCAACCGCCGCGCGGGTGGCGTTGAGGGCGTCGTCGACGCGGTCCTTCTTCTCCTTGACCTCGACTTCCGTCGCGCCGCCGACGCGGATCACCGCGACGCCGCCCGCGAGCTTGGCGAGACGCTCCTGGAGCTTCTCACGGTCGTAGTCGGAGGTCGTCTC
>NZ_JBPFEB010000113.1:0-7313 GCF_051061225.1 Methylocystis sp. | reverse complement strand
CGGCCTATCTCCACCGCGGCCGCATCGGTAGGCTCTGACTACGATTGTTAGCATCCAGTGCGAATTTAGCCTCCATTGAGCACGTGACCGGCGAAAATCTGAGCGCAGCGCTTCTTATAGATCCGGCACGAAAATATTTCGCACTGTTCGGGTGTGATGCGATTTCTCTGGAATGGAAAGGGACCTGTCATCTGGCAGAGCGCCGGGTTGACGTAGACATTCCGATTGTCAGGCGTCAGAGCGTCGCTGATGACGATTCCCACGTGAACCGATTCAATGGCGCGATTGCGCACGCGCAATGCGTCAACGTATGCTTTACGTGCGGTGACGTCATGGTCTACACCGCGCCATTTCACCAAGCGTCCCTGCTCGTCGAGTATCGGCGCTCCGGTGGACTCGGTATAAACGTCACGCCCATCCTTGTGACGATATTTGTTGACGAGGTGGTTGAACGGTTGACGGCTGACAGCCGATCCGTTCTGAGTCGGTGTCGCAATCCATCTCTCATCGCCATCCTCCACCAACAGATCTAGATAGCTCTTCCCGAGAATTTCTTCGGGGGTAAACCCTAGGATGTCTTGTATCGCTGCGCTGCTGTAAGTGCAACGCCCCTGCGGATCCTGCTCCCAAAGCCATTCGCCGGCCATTTCCGCCACGTGACGGAATCTCTCTTCGCTTTCCGAGAGAGCCTCCTTGTTTCGCTTTTGATCCGTGATATCTTGCCGGATCGCTATAAAGTGGGTGATCTTCCCCTGCGAATCGCGTGAAGCCGAGGCGGTTTCCAACGTCCAATAGAGGTCACCGCTCTTGGTGCGGCCCAAGATTTCGCCACGCCTTTCGCGGCCGGCCTTAAGCGTCTCCCAAAATAGAAGATGCTGATCGTTGGCCGTGTCGTGAGACCGCAATGGCAGATTCTGACCTATCAGTTCATCAGGATCGTAGCCGGTTAGCTGCGCGACGCGAGGGTTGACATATTCGACGTGCCCCTCCTTGTCTGTTATCAGAATGGCGGAGGGCCTCTGGTCGATTGCGGCCGACAGCATGAGCAGCCGCTCCTCAGCACGTTTAAGCTTTGTCAGGTCGTGGGCCACGCCGACGAAAAAGCGGCGTCGGTTTAGCCAAATCTCGCCGACCGAAAGGTACATCGGAAAAATACCACCGTTCTTTCGCCGGCCGCTGACTTCCCGTCCGATGCCGATGATCTTCTTCACGCCAGTCTCTCGAAACGCCGAAAGATAGCGATCATGCTCCTCGCGGTAAGGCGAGGGCATCAGCATTTTCACGTTCTGATCAAGCGTCTCATTCTGTTCATAGCCAAACAATTTTTCGGCGCCCGAGCTGAAAAGCAGGATATCGCCAGATTCACTGATCACGATCATGCCATCGGGCACGGCGTCGAAAATGACTTTGAGCTTATGCTTGATGTCAGAGAGAGCGACATCTTCAGCTATTTCGGAGTCGAGTCTACGAAATTTCAGCAGCGCCGATCCCGGCTCGCTCGCTTCAAGGGGCCATCGCGAACACAACGCGTCCAAGACGTGGCCGTTCTTTCGAAGTAGTCGAACTGGACGCCAAGGATCATCTACGTCAATTTGCTTGATTGCGGAATCGACGCCGGATGGGCGAGTCTTTTAGCAAAGCGATTTTGACGTTCGGAAGAAAAGGGCCGCCCTGCAGCTCTTTTTCAGTGTATCCGAGCAACTGTTCCGCAGCTGCGTTCATACAACAGACATAGCTGGCCTCGTCTACGAGGCAAACGCCTTCCTCGAACGCATCGAGAATCGAGCGCAAGGGCGGCAGGTCCTTCATCACAATTGCTTCCCTCAATAATCAGGTACTGGGTGCGATACCAGAAGCCACAAGCGCCGGGAGCGCTTTGCACGATCTTTAAATCAAAGATTTATGAGAGACGCTTCTCCGGCACATCCCCAATTAGCATTTTGCGCATCTCAAGGACATTGCCGCCTTCCGCTTTGTGATAGTTCACCGAATCCATCAGGGTGCGGATGAAGAAGATCCCGCGTCCGCGCTCGCTCAAGTCGGCGAAATCTGGTTCAGGGACAGCTTCAAGATCGAAGCCATGTCCGTGATCATACACCCGGACAACGAGGTCCTTGTCTTCGAGCTCGATGGAGATGCGGATGGTGCTTCCTGGGTCGCTCGGCGAGGCGTATTGGATGGCGTTGGCTGCGGCTTCAGTGAGCACCAAGTTGAGGTTGTAGGCCAAGGTGTCGTGATCGCCCGCGGAGACGGCTAGATCCTGGCCGATCTGCTCGGCAATATTGCCGATGAGCGCCAAGAAGCGAGTTTGATTTGGGACTTCGATGTCCACGCTTAAGATGCTTTTGGATGCGTCTCGCATGGAGATTTCCCAGTTAGGGGTTCATTGCGGCGATCAAGGTAATAGACGTCCCGTCTCGCGGAGTGGGGCAAGAATAGCGGGACGGGGATCGCGAGATAGGCTGGTCACCCGCAGGCAGCGCGGATATCTGTTGGGAGCACCAGTTATGACGCGAAAGCAGCGTGGGAAGTTTAACACGATTGCTACGGGGGTGCAGCCTTTTTGCGTTCTGGCGCACCAACGCTTGAGAGCCCTAGAGTGTTTAGCGTTCAAAACTTTGGATTTCATGGGACCGGAGGACGTCGGCAGGTGAACGCACCTTCAGTGACGACTACGGACGGCGGGATGCACTGGCGGCACCTTTGCGTCACGGGCGGAAGCTGAAGATAGAAATATGGGCTTTGATTTCGCAGGAAGAGTGTCGTGCACAAGCTGATCGGATCTTCCTTTGGGGACCACGCATGCGATCGAGCAGCAAGGCGCAGGCTGGTAAGCGATCTTCAACAACTTTGTACGTTACATAGAGCGGTAGATAAGGGATTCGCAATTGCGCGCATCCTGCTTAGAGTCGCTATCGGTGATCCGCCCTCGCAGTGCTTCGCGGAGGGAATTGTGACGAGCAGCGTGCGCTCAGAACCTTCAGCGGTTCAGATACCACAGAACGCCATAAATAAATCCAACGCATTCGTCGGACTGGGAAGAGAGGGCATCGTTTTTGATATTCCACCAGAACGACGGCCACTGAAAATTGGCTTGGCATCGACGCGCCGAGAAATCCGTTCGAGATATAGGGCGATCACATCCCGGAACTTTTCCTCGGAGTGTTGCATGACCGCGGTCACGACGCGGGCGAGCTTCCTCGCCGGGACAAAGGGTTTGCGACCGGTCCCGCGGCCTCTTCAAGACCTTCGTGTTAATCGGCCCGATAACGTGACCCCGCCTGTGTGCATAAATTCGATAACTTGCCGCGCCGATCGGCCTCTGGACCCCACGCCGATCGACACCGATACAACGAGTCTGTTCCCTGCGGCATTTCTCACGTTGCTGAATTCATCGACAAGTCCCCGCTCGCTCACGAAGCCATTCAAGCGGCCGCCGCGAAGGGCGACGGCGGTGTAACAGCCGCAATCGAACGGCTCACCAGCTTTATGGGCCATGGCCGCGGGGGACGTTAACGTCCTTGCGGGCAAGTTGGAGAACCTTGGCCTTACGGAAGCGCAGGTCGGAAGCCTCGTGAACGAGATTGTATCCCGCGCGGAAATACTGATCGGCGCGGCGGGCGCAGCGACGATTCGGCAGTTTTTGCCTGCGCTAGCTGAATGTAGCGGGCATGTCAACGAGCGGCCGGAAAGTTTGGCGAATTCACTCGTGAGCGGACGAAATGGGGAAGACGCCGAGACGCGGACACCCATTACAGCAACGCTGCTGGCGGCTGATCCGTGCCACCAGAAAACATCGACCTTCGAAAACGATTCTATCTTACGCAGCGGCTCCTGGAGATCGAGGGAGGCCACATAAATGAATTGGGCAAGGCGCTCGGGACTAGACCGTATGTTCGCCCGGTAAAAGCGATGGCGGCCCGCCCGACAGCATGTCCCTAATCGAGGATTGCGCCGGGCTAGCCGGCGCCGAGCCTCAGACATGGGGGACGGGCCTGATGAACAATATCGTTTTCGTGGGATTGGATGTCCATAAGGCGACTATTGCAGTCGCCGTCGCAGAGGGCGGGCGGGACGGTGAAGTCCGCGAATTAGGCAACTTCATCAATCGCCCCGACCACATCGGCAAATTGGTTGCGCGCCTGGCGAAGGGCGGTCGTTGCCTGTCTTTTTGTTATGAGGCTGGACCATGCGGCTATGGCCTATACCGTCAGCTTATCGGCCTTGGCCATGAATGCATGGTGGTGGCGCCGTCGCTCATTCCAATGAAGTCGGGCGACCGGGTCAAAACCGATCGGCGTGACGCGCTGATGTTGGCCAAACTCCACCGGGCGGGCGAACTAACCGCAGTGTGGATTCCCGATGATGCCCATGAGGCCATGCGCGACTTGATCCGTGCGCGTTCGACAGCGGTAAGGGTGCTGAGCAAGGCGCGGCAGCATCTGCAGGGTTTTCTTCTTCGGCATGGACGCGTCTACGCCGGCAAGAAAGGATGGACGCTGGCCTACCGCCGTTGGCTGACGACGGTGCGGTTCGACCATGCAGCCCAGCAATTGGTGCTTCAGGATTACCTCCACGCTGTCACGGACGCCGAGGCGAGAGTCGAACGGCTGTCCCGCCAGATCGAGGATTTGGCGCAAAACTGGTCGCAGGCCCCCGTAGTTGCCGCCTTGCAGGCTATGCGGGGCGTGGCCTTCATCATCGCCGTGACACTCGTCGCTGAAGTCGGCGATTTCACACGCTTCCCCAATCCCCGGCAATTGATGGCCTATCTCGGCCTGGTTCCCTCCGAGCGCTCCAGTGGCTCCACGGTGCGTCGGGCCGGAATCACCAAGGCCGGCAACGCCTTGGCGGTAAGCGCTCAACGTTCCCCGTGTAGCGGATTTGCGCTTTGACGCCGATGATTGGTTGCCCTGGATTCGGGTGATCGACATAGGTCTGAGCATATGTCTGGAGATAGAACGTTTCAGGTTTTGGATGTCAGCCCGGCGCGAACCCGTCGCACTTGGTCTCGCGCGGCGAAGGAGATGATTGTCGCCGAGGCAAGCGTGCCGGGTGCGAACGTCTCGGCGGTCGCCAGAGCGCACGGCGCCAGCGTGCAGCAAGTGTTTCGCTGGCGCCGAGAGGCTCAACCGGCGACGCGGACGGAGGCGTCTGTCGCCTTCGTCGAGCTGGCTCCTCGGCAGAAGGTTGAACCGGCTCCGGTTCAAACCGATGCGTGCGAGATTGCTGTGGCTGGCGTCATCCTGCGTATCGGCCCCTGTGTGCCGACAAAACGGGTGGTCGAGCTCATTCGCGCGGCGCGCCTGGCATGATTCCTCCACATGCCCGTATTGTTCTTGCGACGAAGCCAGTCGATTTTCGCAAAGGCCCGGACGGGCTGGCGGCGCTCGTGCGCGACGCTGGCGGCGATCCCTTCGGGGGCGCGCTTTACGTCTTTCGGGCCAAGCGCGCAGATCGCGTGAAGATTATCTGGTGGGACGGCACGGGCCTGTGCCTGTTCGCCAAGCGGCTCGAGACGGACCGTTTCTGCTGGCCGAAGCTCATGTCGGGAACAATCCATATGTCGGTTTCCCAGCTCACGGCCCTCGTCGAGGGCATGGATTGGACGCGGGTTCGCAGTGCGCCCCAAACACGGCCGACGAGCGTCGGCTGAAGATGCGGCATAGTGATTCAGGGAGAAGAAAGGGGCGCCACAAATCGCCGGTTTTATGCTTGTCTTTAGAGCATGGATGGCGACCTGCACGACCTCCCTGACGACCCCGCGGCGCTGAAGGCGATGATCGCCGACATGCGGCTTTCGCAGGCGTCCCTCCAGGCGGAAGTCGTGGCGCTGAAAGCCGCGGGCGCCGAGGCGCAGGCGCGGATCGAACGCCTGCATCTTCTGTTGAAAACCATTCAGCGCGCGACCTACGGGCGCAGCTCCGAGAAGCTCGACGAAAGCCAATACGGCTTCTCCTTCGAAGAAGTGCAGACGGGGCTTGGGGCGGTCGAGGCCAAACTGGAAAGCCTGCGGCCAAAAGCGGCTCATAAATCCGGCGGACGTCGTCCGCTACCGGCGCATCTGGAGCGCATTGAGGAAGTCATCGAGCCGGAGCCGCTGACGTGCGCCTGCGGTGCTTGCGCGCGGGTCAAGATCGGGGAGGACGTCAGCGAACGCCTCGACGTCACTGCTCCAAAGTTCCGCGTGATCGTGACGCGCCGCCCCCGATACGCCTGCACGGCATGCCGCGAGAGCGTCATCCAGGCGCCGGCGCCCGCTCGCCTGATCGAGGGCGGGATCGCCACGGAGCGGCTTCTGGCCACCATTGCCGTCTCCAAATACGCCGATGGACTGCCGCTCTACCGCCAGGAGACAATCTTTGCTCGCGAGAAGGTCGAACTCGGGCGCAATCTCATGGCGGGCTGGATGGGGCATGTCGGGTTCCATCTCGAGCCGCTGGCCGAACGTCTCTTTCAGCTTATCCGGGCTGGGGACAGAATCTTCGCCGACGAGACAACCTTGCCGGTGCTTGCGCCCGGACGGGGCCGAACGCGGACTGGCTATTTGTGGACCTATCTGCGAGACGACCGGCCCTGGGGAGGCGCCGGGCCGCCGATCGTCGTCTACCGCTTTGAGGACAGCCGCAGCGCGGAGCGCCTTGAACGGCATCTGGCAGGCTGGCGCGGCATTCTTCAATGCGACGGCTATGCGGCCTATCGCCGACTTGCAGAGCCCGATCGGCCCGGCGGATCGGTGACGCTTGCCTGCTGCTGGTCGCATCTGCGCCGGGAGTTTTACAAACTCCATATCGCGGGGGTCTCGCAGACGGCGACCTGGACGGTCGAGCGCATGGTCGAGCTATGGGCGGTCGAGGAGCAGATCAGAGGTTGCGATCCACAAACCCGTCTCGACGTCCGCCGCCAGGCCTCAACCCCGATTGTTGACGAACTCCAAGCCCGATGGGAAGCCGAGCTGGCGCAGATCTCTGCAAAATCCAAACTTGCCGAGGCGATCCGGTATGGGCTGACTCGCAGGAAGGAGTTCCGATGCTTTCTTAATGATGGCCGCGTCGAGCTCGACAACAATAGCGTGGAACGCGCAATCCGGCCGCAGACCATCACGCGTAAAAATGCGCTGTTCGCGGGGTCAGAGGCGGGCGCCGACACTTGGGCGACAATCGCATCGCTCCTGGCAACCGCCCGTCTCAACGACGTCGATCCGAACGCATGGTTGACGCAGACGCTCGAGCGCATCGCCGCCGGTTGGCCCAACAAAGACATCGACGCACTCATGCCCTGGAACTTCGTAAGCTCCTGACGCCACGCGTTGG
>NZ_JBPFEB010000112.1:0-99614 GCF_051061225.1 Methylocystis sp. | reverse complement strand
GCCCGGATCGCGCAGGAATTCGACGATTTCCTGCAGGTCTTCCTTCGCCTCGTCGACGCCCGCGACGTCCTCGAAGGTGACCTTGCCGGCCATCTCGGTCAGCAGTTTCGCCTTCGACTTGCCAAAGCCCATCGCGCGGCCGCCGGCGCCGCCCTGCATCTGGCGCGCCATGTAGATCCACACGCCGATGAACAGCAGCAGCGGCAGACCGTTGACGAGCAGCGTCGACAGCCAGCCCGGATTGTCCCCGCCCGGCTTGGCGCTGATCTGCACCTTCTTGGACTCGAGCTTCTGCACCAGCGACGGATCGTTCGGCGCATAGGTCGTGAAGGAGCGGTTGTCGTTGAAGTGCCCGGTGATTTCGTTGCCTGCGATCGTCACGTCGTGCACGCGGCCTTCGTCGATCTGCACGAGCAGCTCGCTGAAGGTGATTTCACGCGCCGGCGTCCGGGATTGCTGATGCTGGAACATCGCAAACAGAACCACCGCGACAGCCACGAAGACGACCCAAGGCAAATATTTCTTCCAATTCGCCTTCATTTTTACCTCCAAGGGCGCTTCCTGCTGATATCTCAGGGAAAAGCTGCCCGCATAACGGCATCATGACATAGGACGTATGCCCTCGCCCTACCCAAGATGAGGTTGCGCCTATCCTAGGTCAGGATGGCGAAATAGCCAAATCGAGTCCATAATTCGCCAAAAACGACAATTGGTGGGGAGGCATGCTCAAGATCATCATCGCGGGCCTAGACGGCTGTCTGGGCTCCGCCTTCCTCGGCCTGTCCGATCTCCTGTCGCTGTCCCAGCGGGCGATCGCGGCGGCCTCAACGAGCGCGGCGGACGGCTCGACCGCAACGCCGCCGGCGTTTTGCGTCGTCGCCGCCAGCCCGACGGGACAGCCCGTCCGGGACGGCGCCGGCGTTCCTTTCGATGTCGAAACCTCCTTCGACGAGATTGCCGCCTGCGACGCGATCATCGTCCCGAGCTTCGCCCCGGGGCCGGACGGCAAGGCGCCCGACATGACCGCCTTTGCGTCGGCGGCGGCCTGGTTGCGCCGCCATCACTCGCGGGGCGCGCTGATCGGCGGCTGCGGCTCGGGCGTCTTTCTGCTGGGCGAGGCGGGCCTGCTCGAAGGGCGCCGCTGCACGACGAGCTGGTGGCACCATGAGGACCTCAAGCGTCGCTATCCGCGCGCGGACACGGCCTGGGGCGCGCGGCTCATCGACGACCGCCGGGTGATCACGGCGGCCGGGCCCCTCTCCTGGATCGACGTCGGCCTGCATGTGATCAAGACGCTTTGCGGTCCGGAGGCTGGCCGCGTCGCGGCCGATTTCACGCTCGGCGAAGCCTCGCCGAAGGGCGCACAGGCGGCGACCGCCTACATGCCGAACGTGGTGAGCGGCAGCGCCGACGCGTTTCTTGCGGAGGCGGAACGCGTCGTGCGGCAGGCGGACGCCAATTTCAACGCGCAGGATCTCGCCCGATCGCTTTCGACCTCGGAACGCACGCTGCACCGCAGGCTGAAACAGGCCTGCGGCGAATCGCCAAAGACATTCATCGACCGAATCAGGGTCGAAACCGCGCGCACGCTGCTGGAAACCAGCGCCAAGCCGGTGAAGGAGCTGGCGGCGAGCGCGGGTTTCATCGACGAGGCGAGCTTCCGCCGCGCCTTCCGGCGCTATGCCGGCATGGCGCCCTCGGCCTATCGCGTCTGGGCGCGCGCCAAGAGCCAGGACAAGGCGCAGATGTTCTCGGTGCGAAAGGAATCGGAGTTCATTCCCGAGATCCTCACCACCATTCTGGACACCTGCGTCAACGGCGTGACACTCACGGACCCCGACCTCGAGGATGCGCCGATCGTCTACGCAAACAAGCGCTTCCACGAAATCACCGGCTATGACGCGGAGGAGATCATCGGCCGAAACTGCCGCTTTCTGCAGGGCGACGACCGTGATCAGGAGGGGCTGCGGCGGCTGCGCGAAGCGATCCGCAACCATCAGCCGGTGGAAGTCACGCTGCGCAACTACCGCAGGGACGGCCAGCTCTTTCACAACAAGCTCAACATCACGCCGCTGTTCGACGCGCATGGCAAGCTCATCTATTTCCTGGGCGTGCAGTACGACGTGACGGATCAGGTGCGCGCGGAGGCGGAGATCGGCGACCTGCGCGCGAAACTGCAATCCATCGCCTGAAGCGGCGCCAGACGGAGAGCGATCGTCGCTGCGATGCGAGCGTCCGCGTTTTTCCTGCGATTTTACAGGTCAGTCGCCAGGACGCGCATGTCGGCGGCGACCCTTTGATCTCGCAACGCAGCAACTTTTCCGGCTTGCGTCAAGAGCGGCGCAGGTGCGTTACTATGTCGCGCCATCGGTTAACGCTCCTGAAACAGGGCGCACTGCGGGCAACGCCAGAGGCAAAGGGAAAAGTCATGAGCTCGTTCACCGCAATTGTCTCGATACTCGCCACCGCCGCCGCCGTCACCTTCGCCATCACGGCTTACGTGAACTGAACACGGCAGCAGGCCGACGACGCGCGTCTGGAGGGAGACGCGCGTCGTGTTCCTGATGTCAGCGATTGGCCCGTCGGCGGTTTTTCCCGTCTGACGGCGCCCGTGGAAGGTTCGCCGCCACCAGGCGAGGCGTCCTCCGTCTTGCGCTGCGCGTTTCGGGAACTTTCGCGAGCGCGTCCACCGCACGGGCCAGACGACGAAGCCATTCACGGCTACCGTTCCGCCTGCGTCGCTCCCGGCGGGGCGCGGTCAGGAGCGTGAGTTCCTCGAGCTCTTCGAAAAGAAAGATTTCGCGCGGCCTTTGACGGCGCCGGCATGCTTCTTCGATCTGAAGGTCGAGAAGTGGAAAGTTCCGATAAGTCACGAGCCGGATCATATCCTGCCCTTTCCCTTGTTGAATGATGGTTGGTTCACGAGGCCAGGCGCGCGCGCATGGCTTCGATGGCGCTGTGCTCGAGCGGCACGTCGGCGACGCCGGCGAGATGGCGGACGCGCTGGTCCCATTCCGGGCCCACTTCGTAAATGACAGCGTAAGTCTCGACGCCCCCAATGCATTGCGACGGTCCGAGCGGCTCGCCCGCGCAGCCGCAGCGCGTCAGCATGCGATGCATCGCCCGGTCGTAGACCGTCACGATATGCGTCAGCGCCACCGCCTTGCCGATTTCATTGAGCGCGAGACCAAGCTCGGCGGTGGCCCGGCTGATCGTCGGCCCGTCAACCTTCATGTCGCCGGTCATCCTGACGGTGAAGCGACTCGATTCCCAGATCAGCGGACTCTCGATCCGCACGCCGTCCGGCAGCAATTGCGGGAAGGTGTCATTGAGCATGTTGAAGCCGGTCGTCGGCAAAAGCCGCAAGCCGCCAATCACATGTCCCGAGTCATCGAGCGAGAGCACATAGAGAGGGTCGAGCGCGTCATACCCATCGATCTCCCATCTGTTGATGACCGTCACCTGCCACTTCAGTCGCTCGTAGAAGACGTTTCGGCGCAGCCTGTGCATTTGATCGATGAGGTCGGGGTGCTGGTCGCGCCACTGACCAGGAATGACTGTAATCATTGCTGTTCTCCTTAACGCCAAGTTTACGTTGGAGAATTTGCAGCAATGACAGTGGGTTATCACCTCCCGAAAATAGGGGGTCGGGCCGGTCTGGAGGCGTTTCCGCCTCCCGAAAACAGGGGGTTAGCGCCGCTTTTTCGGGATGAGATGCGTCGGTTCGTACGACATGTTGATGAGTCCGCGGGCGAGCGCCTTGGCGACGGTGTGCGTCGTGTTCGCGGTTTGCAAGCGGGCGCGGGCCGATTCGAGATGAAACCGGACGGTATGGGGACTGATTCCCAGAATGTGTCCGATCTCTTCATCCGTCTTGCCGAGCGCCTTCCATCTCAGACAACTGGCCTCGCGCAGCGGCAGATGGATCGTCGGCTCCTCGGTCACGCCGCAAGCGCGCAGGGCTGCGGAGTGAAAATTGAAGGCGACGACCATCAGATCGCGCATGAGCTCGCCCTTCATGGCGCGCCAGTCAGCGTCCGCCTCGTCGCTCGTGACCGAAAACAGCCCAAACTCGCCCATCCGCCCGCGAATCGGGATGGACATGCCGTTCGCGCCCACGTCGAGTTCCTGCGCTTCTCCGAAGAACTTGCGGATCACGGGATCGCTGCGATCGATTTCCGCCCAGTCTATGGGGAGGATGCCCCCGAGCCCCGAGCGCACGATCGGGTCCAGATCGACATAGCCGCTCTGGGCGAAATGCTTCTGCCACTCCGGGGAATAAGTGACGGACAGAAGCGGCCGCTGCGCGCCGGGGGCCGGCATGTTGAGGGCCGCATAGGCGACGTTGTGCAGCCCCCAGGACTGCATGAACAGGCCGATGATATCGGAGGCCGATTCGATTCGGTCGGCCGACGCCAGTCGGTCGACGAGGTCGTAAAAGTCATCTGGATGCACGGCAACCACCAACACTGAATGCAGACACGCTTACGCTGAAGGTAGAGCCTTGCGCGCGCGCGGACAACCATGCCTCTCGCGCAATCTGGATTGCGATGAACACTCCCTCCCCCAGGACAGGAAAATCCGACGCTTTTTCTTGGCGAGCCGACAAAGAAAACCCCCGCTGAGACAGCGGGGGTCCTTTGGAACGGGACGCCCGGAGTCAACCGGGCGCCATGATCCAGGCGATCAGTACTTCGCGACCACCGGAGCCGGGGAGCCCCAGTTGAAGTGATAGTTCACACCAGCGCGGACGATGTTGCCGTTGACGCGGGCGCGCACCTGGCCGCCGAACAGCGCGTTCAGGCCGCTGGCGTTATCGGTCGCCGGCATGGCGAAGTTCTGCGCGACCGTGCCGAGATCATAATACAGATATTCGACCTTGGCCGACCAGTTCGGCATGAACATCCACTCGAGGCCGCCGCCGGCGGTCCAGCCAACCTGCGTGTTCGAGAAGTTCACGCCGCCGAAAGACGCCGGGAGATGGTTGGTGGTGACGAACACGTCGTTGTAGACGAGCGACGCTGTGTTGAGCGACACGCCGCCGTAGGCGAGACCGCCCGTGCCGTAGACCAGCAGGGTGGGCGTGAACAGCCAGCCGAGACGGCCGCGAACCGTGCCGATGTAGTCGAGATTGCCGCGAGCCGACGTGATGGCCACGTAGTTGGTGCCGTCGCCGACCGGCGCCGCGGTGATGACGGAGCGGCTGGCGCTGTTGCCGGTCAGACCCTGGATGTCGGCCTCAACGCCGGCGACAAAGCTGTTGTAGAACTGCCAGTTGTAGCCGATCTGGCCACCGCCGATGAAGCCGCCGTTGGCGCCGCTGTTGACGCCGGCGACCGAGGCCGCGGCGGAGAAGGCGGCGAGATAGCGCGTGCCGTCGATCGCGGCGCCGTGCGGCCAAAACGGATCAGCGGCGACCGGGCCGACGCCGATCGACTGGCTGTTGCTGTTGGCCCAGGTGCCGCCTGCGTTCAGACCGACGTAGAAGCCGGTCCACAGCGGCGCCGGCGGAGGCGGCGGGGGAAGAATCGGAGCCGCCTTGCGGGAGGGGAGATCGGCAGCGATGGCGGAACCCGCCGAGATGGCCAGCGCGGCAACAGAAAGCGCAATCTTTTTCATAGTGGTCCTCTTCGTCGGCTTCACGACGCCTACAAGCGGCGTCGCGCTGAAAGTGCCTCGGCTCCGTCGCGATCTTCGCTCCGTGCGCCTGGCCCTTTTTTGCCCAGCCTGATCTTGACCGTCAAAGCATATCTTGGACTTAAGCATAAAAACGGACGGGTTTTCAGAGAACTGTTGCGCAAAGGCCACAAAAAAAGCCCGGCAAACGCCGGGCTTCCTGTTCTTGGCTGATCTTTTCGAAAGATCAGTATTTGGCGACGACCGGAGCGGGAGCGCCCCAGTTGAAGTGGTAGTTCACGCCGGCGCGGACGATGTTGCCGTTGACGCGGGCGCGAGCCTGACCGGCGAAGAGGGCCGAGTCGTTGAAACCGCCAGCGACGCTGATCGGCATGGCGAAGTTCTGGGTGACGGTGCCGAGATCGTAGTAGAGGTATTCGACCTTGGCGGACCAGTTCGGCCAGAACATCCACTCGAGGCCGCCGCCGGCCGTCCAGCCGACCTGCGTGTTCGAGAAGTTCACGCCGCCGAACGCCGGGGCGATGAAGTTCGAGAACGTGTCGTTGTAGACGGTGCTCGCCGTGTTCAGCGTCACGCCGCCGTAGGCGAGACCGCCCGTGCCGTAGACCAGCAGGGTGGGCGTGAACAGCCAGCCGAGACGCCCGCGGACCGTGCCGAGGTAGTCCAGATTGCCGCGAACCGAGTGGACGCCGATCCAGCTGTCGCCGAAGCCCGTCGGGGCCGCGGTGATGAAGGAGCGGCTGCCGCTGTTGCCGGTCAGGCCCTGGATGTCAGCCTCAACGCCAGCGACGAAGCTGTTGTAGAACTGCCAGTTGTAGCCGATCTGGCCGCCGCCGATGAAGCCGCCGTTGTTGCCGCCGTTGAAGCCGCCGGCAGAAGCCGCAGAGGACAGCGCCGCGACTTCGCCATTGAAGCGCGCGCTGCCGATCCAGGGGTTGAAGGAGTTGCCGAAGGCGACCGGAGCGACCGCAATGGTCTGATGGTTGCTGTTGGCCCAGGTGCCGCCAGCGTTCAGACCGACGTAGAAGCCGGTCCACATCGGCGGCGGCGGGGGCGGCGGGGGCAGCATCGGCGGCGCCTTGCGCGACGGGAGGTCAGCGGCGAGGGCCGACCCGGCGGTCAGCGCCAGCGCGGCGACGGTGAGAGCGACTTTTTTCATTCCAGCCTCTTAAAAAAAGCGTCGGAACCGCGCCAGGCGCACGACTCCCAACTCAGGGGCCAAAGCGGTGCGGCTCAAACGATTCCGTTCCGCATGGCCATACCCCTATCCATCAGCAGCAGACCCGCTCAGTCAACGATAACTCGTTGCATTCGCGATATTCGAAGTCGGTTTCTGGGATCATGTTGCGCAAAAGTCACTACATGACGAGCGAAAAATCAAAACAAATGCCAAAGCTTATGGCGCTTATCCGTATAGTTTGTTACAAAATGCTTGAGGAAAATCGCGCTGCGTCCCCCTGCCCCGGTCTTGGCGAAGCCGCCGGGGAAGCCGCTCCGGCGCAGCGCCAAGCCAAGCTCGGGCGGGTCGCAAGCAAACGGATTTCATGCGCTAGCGCTGCCAGTTAGGCGATTGCCGACTCGAATTCCGCCAGCCCGGCCGCGACGTCGAAAGGCGTTGCCGCGCGGATGCAGGCGAGAGCCTTGCCGGCGCGCTCCAGCGCCTTGCCGGCGAGAACCGGCGCCCCTTCGGCGACCGGGCGCGCTTCGGCGAGATCGCCGTTACAATGAAGCACCATGTCACAACCCGCCGCAATCGCGCGTTCGGCGCGTTGGCGAAAACCGCCGCTCAGCGCCTTCATGGAGAGGTCGTCGGTCATCAGGAGGCCGTCGAACCCGATGACGCCGCGAATGATCTCATTGACCACGACGCTCGACTGGGTGCCCGGGGCGGACGAATCGATCGCCGTGTAGACGACATGCGCGCTCATCGCCATCGGCAGATCGGCGTTGGCGGCGAAGGGCCGAAAATCGACCGCTTCGAGCTCCGCGCGGCTGGCGTCGACAACCGGGAGTTCGAGGTGGCTGTCGGCGCGGGCCCGGCCATGTCCGGGGATGTGCTTCATCACCGGCGCCACGCCGCCCGCCATCAGCCCTTCGGCGGCCGCGCGTCCCAGCCGCGCCACGCGCGAGGGGTCGCGGCTATAGGCGCGGTCGCTGATGATGGCGTGCGACCCTTCCGCCGGCGTGTCGAGCACCGGCAGGCAATCGATGTCGATTCCGACCTCCCGCAGGTCATGCGCCATCAGCCGCGCGCCCAGCCAGGCGAGACGTTCGGCCTGCGCCGCGTTCCTGGCCGCCGGCTCGAACCGCGCGGCGCTCGGATAGGCGCGCCAGTGCGGGGTCGTAAGCCGTTGCACGCGCCCGCCTTCCTGATCGACCAGAACCGGCGCCTGGCGGCCGAGCGCGTCGCGAACATCCGCGGTGAGGCGGGCCACCTGCTCGCGGCTGTCCACGTTGCGGCGAAACAGGATCACGCTCCACGGCGCCGCGTCGCGCAGGAAGGCGCGTTCGTCGGCGTCGAGGGTGAGGCCCTTCAGGCCGCAGATGAAAGCGCGCATGGATCTGTCCGGGTCAGGCGTCAGCGAGGGGCGGGACGAAGCCCTCTCCCGGAGGGCCTCGTCGTCGGGCGACCGCGCGGCCGCGCGTCAGTTCCCGGCCACGAAGCAGGTGCCGCCGGTGGCTTTCACCTTGTTGCAGACGGCGTTGGCGGAGTCCTTGCTCAGGCCGGCGGCGCGGACGCGATAGACCATCTTCCCGTCGACCTTCGCCGGCTTGAAGGTAGCCCTCACGCCATATTTCGAGGAAACCGACTTGAGCAGCGTGCGCGCCTCCTCTTCGGTCCCGGCGGCTCCGAACTGCACGGCATAGGTCCCGCCCGACGAGGCGGATGGAGCGGCGGCGGCCGCATCGTCCTCGGCCGGCGGCTCCACCGCCGCGACCTTCGGCGCAGGCTTCGGCTTCGGCGTCGCCTGGGCGGTCGTGGCCGGCTTGGTCTGCGGCTTGGGCGTCGCGCCTCTGGACGCCGCGGGATCGGGCGCCGGCGCCTCCGCGACGCTCTCGACGGCCGCCGGGGGAATGGCTGCGTCCTCGACGCGGCTGCCGTCCGGACGGACGGTGACGGTCTTCACCTTGCGCGGCTGGGCGCCGAGCGCGGGCTCGTGCGGCGCGTCCACGGGGCCGTCGCCAAGCGTCACAACCTTGGGCGCCACGGTGGGATCGACGGCCTGCTCCTGATGGGTCACGACCTGCTTGACCGGGGTCGGCTCCTTGCGGTCCAGCACGGCCGCGCCATTGTTCGGAGGCGCCTCCTGATCCGTCGCGGCGGAGGGCTTCACTTTCACCGGGCCTTCCGGCGCGTTGATGACGGCGATGTCCTTGGAGCCGCCGGCGCCGCTGCGATGCAGGAATCCCCAGGCGATGCTCCCGACGGCGACGACGCCGATGGCGACGGCGGCGTGCCAGGGCTTCACGCGGCGACGGAGACCATCCAGAACGCCGCCGGCGCGCTCGTCTTCCGGCTCGCCGCCATAATCGAGATATTGCGAATCATCCGCCCAGCCGCCTTCGGCTCCGCCGTGACGCGCCGGATCATAGTGCTGCTGCGGATAGCCGGACTCGGCGTAGGCCTCTTCAGGATAGCCCTGTTCGGGATAGCCCTGCTCTGGTTGATGCTGGTAAGGCGGCTGGTGGTAGCCATCGTAATGAGGCTCCGAGGCGACCGGCGGCGCGGCGTCGTAGGAGCCGCGCAGACCGGCGTCCCATTGCGGCGCCGGCGGGAGGGGCGGCGGCGTCTGATGCGCCGCCGCGCGCGGATCGGGCAGAATCCGGCTGTAGGGGTCCGCCTCGCTTTCGCCTTGCCGCAGGCGGGCGAGTTCGCTCAGCCGGCTCGCCTTCGGCGCCGGGTTGGTTTCCCCGCTTCGCATGCGCCGCTCGAACTCGGTGAGGTCGACGGCAGGGCCTCTGGCGGACAGTTCACGCATGACACACCTCGATCCTCTTCCCGGACTGGAGCATAGAGCAATGCGCCGCGCGTCCGACCGAGAGATCGAAGGTCGCGCGTCAACGCATTTCGTCGGGAGCGCTCACGCCGAGAAGTTTCAGGCCCGACGCCAGGACTGTGGTCAAGGATAAAACCAAGGCGACCCGGGCGCTCGTTAAATCTCTCTCGGCGGCATTAACAAAACGTAATTGTGGCTGATCTTTGCCGCGGTTCCAGTGAGCATGGAAAACACTAGATAATTCATGCAGATAGAACGCGACGCGATGCGGCTCGTGGGCCGCCGCCGCAGCCTCGATCGCGCGCGGATACTGCGCGATCATGCGCGAGAGCAGCGTCTCCCCCTCGTCCGTCAGCAGATCGAGCCGCGCCCCGGCGAGCGCGTCCCGGCCCAGATCGATGTCCGGGAAGGCGGCGAGCGCCTGCCGCAGCACGGATTTCCCCCGCGCATGGGCGTATTGCACGTAAAAGACCGCATTGTCCTTCGATTGCTCGATCACCTTGGCGAGGTCGAAATCGAGCGGCGCGTCGTTCTTGCGGTAGAGCATCATGAAACGAACGGCGTCCACGCCCACTTCGTCAACCACTTCGCGCAGCGTGACGAAATCGCCCGCGCGCTTGGACATTTTCACGGGCTCGCCGTTGCGCATGAGCTTCACGAGCTGGCAGAGCTTCACGTCGAGGGACGCCCTGCGGTCGGAGAGCGCCGCGACCGCCGCGCCCATGCGCTTCACATACCCGCCGTGGTCCGCGCCCCACACATCGACGAGCGTGTCGAAACCGCGGTCAATCTTGTCCTTGTGATAGGCGATGTCCGCCGCGAAATAGGTGGGCGAGCCATCCGACTTCTTCAGCGCGCGGTCGACGTCGTCGCCGAAATCGGTTGAGCGGAACAGGGTCTGCTCGCGATCCTCCCAATCGTCGGGGAGCTGGCCCTTGGGCGGCGGCAGCCGGCCCTCGTAGACGAGCCCTTTCTCCCGCAGCCACTCGATCGAGGCGTCGATTTTCGAGGGGCCGTGGCTGCGGTCATGCAGGGTGCGCTCGGAGAAGAACACCTCGTGACGGATGTTGAGCGCGGCGAGATCGTCGCGGATCATGTCCATCATGGCGTCGATGGCCTCGACCTTGACGATGGGGAGCCACTCGCTCTCCGGCCTGTCGAGAAGCGCGCGGCCGTGCGTTTGCGCGAGCGCCGCGCCGACCGGCTTCAGGTAATCGCCGGGATAGAGCCCTTCCGGAATGGCGATGGTCTCGCCGAGCGCCTCGCGGTAGCGCATGAAGGCCGAGCGGGCGAGCACGTCCACCTGCGCCCCGGCGTCGTTGATGTAATATTCGCGCGTCACCTCGCAGCCCGAGAAGGCGAGGAGATTGGCGAGCGCGTCGCCGAACACCGCGCCGCGCCCATGGCCGACATGCATGGGGCCGGTCGGATTGGCCGAGACATATTCGACATTGACCTTGCCGGCGAGCGCGCCCGCCCTGCCCTTTTCAACCCGGCCGAAATTCTCCGGATCGCCCAGAACGGCGCGCAGGACCTCGGCGTAGATGCCGGGCTTCAGCCGGATATTGATGAAGCCGGGCCCGGCGACTTCCGCCTCCGCCACGCCATCAGACTGCGCCAGCGCGTAGCAGATTTCGGTCGCCAGCATGCGCGGATTGGCGAAATGCGCCTTGGCCTCCTTCGCGAAGACCATCGCCGCATTGCAGGCGAGGTCGCCAAGCGCGGCGTCCTTCGGCGGCTCGACGACGAAACGGGCGAGGTCGAGCGGAGGCAGACGGCCCGCCGCGGTCATGCCGTCGAGGATCGAAGCGATGCGGGCGTGGAAGAGGTCGAAAATGTTCATGGAGGTCCGGCTGAGATG
Source organism: Methylocystis sp. (assembly GCF_051061225.1). Classification (GTDB taxonomy): domain Bacteria; phylum Pseudomonadota; class Alphaproteobacteria; order Rhizobiales; family Beijerinckiaceae; genus Methylocystis. The sequence goes on along the minus strand of NZ_JBPFEB010000112.1, from coordinate 88,118 downwards.
TCTTCGCGCGCGGGTCTAGCAGACCCCGCGCGCGATTGCATCACCTCCGACCCATCAGGCCCCGGCCCTCGCCTGCACGTCGAAATGCAGCATCATGCCCATGTCCTCATGTTCGACGAGATGGCAGTGGTAGGGATAGTGGCCAGTATACCCCCGCGGGAAATGCACCAGCAGCTCAAGAAGCTCGTTCGACTGAACCCTCACCGTGTCGTGCCGGGCGATCCTGTCGAAATCGAGCGCGCGCCAGCCGGTCCTGTCCTCGAAGAGGTTGGTGGCCTTGTTCAGCTTCCAGCGCCTCGTGACGACGAAATTCACGAGATGCATGTGGAACGGATGCATGTCGGGCTGTGGTCCGTCGCCAAGATTGCCCAGATTGCTGGTGATATTCGCGACATACCAGCGCTCATAGGTCCCTTCCGTCGGCCGCGACACCTTGCGCCCCTGCGCCGGATGATGCCGGTAGAGATGCGGGTAGCCGAAAACGGGCGGGAAGCCCCCCGGATTGGCGGCCTCCGTCGCGAGACCCCACAGCGGATCGTCATGTCTCGCCGCATGAGGCGGCTGCGGGTCCTCCGGCTCGAAAAAGAAGGCGCGCGCCACCTGATACGGAACCCCGGCGGGCGCGCCGTCGCCCGGCTGGGCGGGGTCCGCGAGCCGGGCGTCGAAGGGGAGCCGGAACACGGAAGGGTCGCTCGCGGCGCTGGTCGCCGGCCGCAGCTCCCAAATCTGCGTATCGCGCCACGGCCCGCCCGTGAAAGGCGACGGCTTTTCGGTCTTTCCGCGCTTGATCGAGTCGTTCATCAAAACGATGAAACGATTGTGCGCAATGGGCGCGCTGGCGGGGTTGGCGGCCAGCGTCGGGGTTTCGCCGGGCAGCGCGTGGAAATGAAAACTGTCGTCGTCCGCGTGGCGGCGAAGAACGCGGTTGACCGTCTTCAGCTCCGGCGCCTGGGGAGCCGGCGCGACGGCCCCGTGATGGCTTCCCGGCTCGACCACCCTGAACTGCATCACATGGGCGAGCGGAAGCGCGGCCTCGCTGCTCGAATAAGCGATGGCGGCGAGCGCCTCCTTGGTCTCGGGCGCGAAGACGGAGTCTTCGTCCGTCTGGAAGATCGGCGCGTCATCGGGACTGCCGGGCGTAAAGCCGGCGAGCGCGAGATTGACGAGATGGAGCGCCGTTCCGGCCGGAACCTGCGAGAGATCCAGCAAGACGTCGAGCCGCTCGCCCGGCGCGAGCAGCAGATAGTCCGTCGCCTTGAGCGGCGCCGCTTCGCTGATGAGGCCCCCGTCATTGCCGATCGCGGTCAGAAGGTCGCCATGCCACACGGCGGAGCCGAGCTTTCCGGACGGGTCCGCAAGGGTGAGCGCATAGGTGCGGGCGTTGGAGCCGTTGAGCAGCCGCAGCCTGTAGACCCCCGGCGCCAGATGCGCATGGGGCCACGGGCGGCCATTGACGAAAATCGTATCGCCGAGAAACTCCGGTCGGCCGTCCGGCTGGCTCCTCGAAAGCGGAACGCCTTTCACATAATCGAAAGCCGTCTCGGCCGGCCGCGTCTCGCTCGGTTCGGCGAAGCAGCGGTCCTGAATGACGAGCGGAAGCTCCTGACCCGCGCCGCCGATCAGGTGGAAAATCTCGGCGTCCGACTCGTCGCGCAGGAAGTAGAGGCCGGCCAGACCGGCGTGAACCTGCTGCGCGGTGTTGTCCATCGCGTGGTCGTGAAACCACAGCATCGCGGCGCGCTGGTCGTTGGGATAGACATATTCGCGATGCGACGGCATGCGGAACGGATTGCCCTCATAGCTCGCCGGCTGCAACGGCCAGCCATCCGCCCCCGGCTGCACCCTGCCGCCATGGAGATGGGTGACGACCCCGAGCGGGTAATTCATCGACTTGAACTGCGCGAACTTTTCGCCGAACTCCATCGGGAAGGGATGGATTGGCGGCATGGCGAGCGCGCGGGCGTCTCCGGCCCTCGCGGGCGGCATCGAGGGAAGCTTGTTGATCCACACCGTCCTGAGCGGGCGCCCGCGTTCGACGTTGATCACCGGACCCAGATAGTTTTCGAGCGTGTCGGCCCGCTCCTGTGGCGAGCCGCTGCGGATATAGCACCATGCATTGGCGTCGCGCGGCGCCGGGACGGCGTCGGTAAGTTTGACGCTGCGCGCTTCCGCCGTGAAGGCGAGCACGCCCCATGCGGCCGTCTGTCCGGTTGTGACGATGTCGAGGGCGGCGAGAGGCAAATGGTTTTCGAACGCCAGAATCACGTCAATTCCTCCGTGAAGACCCGGCCGCCGCGAGAATGACGACTGTATTTGAAACGGCGACAAGGGAACGAATCTTAAACGTGAGCATGATTCGCCCGCAATGTGGCGCTTATGCGCCAAACAGCCGCTTCGCCTCGTTGAGCGCGTAGCGATCGGTCATGCCGGCGATGTAATCCGCGACGACGACCGCCCGCGCGGTCCCGTCCCGGGCGGCGGCGAGCGTCGCCCACTCGGGCGGCATGAGTTCGGGCGTCTCCAGAAAGGCCGGGAAGAGCCGCGAGATGGCGTCGCGGGCGCGCGCCCAGACGCCCATGACCCGCTCGTGGCGATACATGTTGGCGAAGAGGAAGCGCTTGAGATCGCGCTCGGCGGCGGTCATTTCGCCCGACAGGGCGACCATCGTCTCCCCTGCCCCGCGCGCGTCGTCGGCGCTTTTGGGCGCCAGCCGCGCCAGCCGCTCGGCCGAGGTCGCGATCGCATCCTCGACGAAGCGGGTGATCACGCGGCGCACCAGTTCGTGAATCACCCTGCCGCGTTCGAGGCGGGGATGTTTCGCCGCCACTTCTGCCAGCAGGCTCGCGATGAAAGGCGCGCCGGCCGCGATGGCCTCCAGGGTGAACAGACCGGCGCGCAGGCCGTCGTCGATGTCGTGGCCGATATAGGCGATGTCGTCGGCCAGCGCGGCCGCCTGCGCCTCCACGCTGGCGAAGGTGGAGAGGCCGAGCGGATAGGCCGCGTCGAAGTCGAGAATGTAACGGGCGACGGGCCGCAGCCGGGGCGCGCCATTATCGTCGGTCAGCGGCCCATTGTGTTTCACGATGCCCTCGAGCGTCTCCCAGGTGAGGTCGAGCCCGTCGTAATCCGCGTATCGGCGCTCCAGCAGCGTGACGACGCGCAGCGCCTGGGCGTTGTGATCGAAGCCGCCATAGGCCTTCATGCAGCTTTCGAGCGCCTCCTCGCCCGCGTGGCCGAAAGGCGTGTGGCCCAGATCGTGGGCGAGCGCCACCGCCTCGGCGAGGTCTTCGTCGAGGCGAAGCGCGCGGGCCAGCGCGCGGGCGATCTGCCCCACCTCGATCGTATGGGTGAGCCGGGTGCGGAAATGATCGCCGTCGAGCGGCACGAAGACCTGGGTCTTGTGCGCGAGGCGCCGGAAGGCCGTGGAATGAATGATCCGGTCACGGTCGCGCTGGAAGGCGCTGCGCGTCGGCGACGGCGACACGGCGAACAGCCGCCCGCGCGAGGCCGTGGCGTCGCAGGCGTATGGCGCGAGGGGCTGGCGAAGCGCCACGGTCGGGCTCCAGTCGTTGAAAGGCCGGACGTTCGGACCTATTTTGCAGCGCATAGCCCGCGACTTCGGGCGGACGCAAGAAGACACGAGGACGATCGCATGACAAATAGCCCGGCCGAGGACATCGCCCTCACCGACCAGGCCGCGAAGAGAATTGTCGCGCTTCTCTCCAACGAGACGCCAGGCGCGGTGTTTCGCGTCTCCGTCGAGGGCGGCGGCTGCTCCGGCTTTCAGTATAAATTCGCCATTGACCACGCCCCCGCCGGCGACGACGCGCTCGTCGAGCGCGCCGGCGCCCGGGTCGCGATCGACCCGGCGTCGCTCGGCTTTCTCGCCGGCGCCCGAATCGACTTTGTCGACGATCTGATGGGCCAGTCCTTCCGCGTCGACAATCCCAACGCCGTTTCGTCATGCGGCTGTGGCACGAGCTTTTCGCTCTGACGCGCCGGCCGGCGTAGACTCCGGCGCGACGGGCGAATCGGATCGCAGCGCGGGAGGAAACATTGGACGCTCTTTTCGTCGGGCACGCCTATATCGACGTCACCATGCTCGCCGACGCCATGCCGGCCGGCGACGAGAAGGCGGTGGCGCGCGACTATGCGGTGAGTTTCGGCGGCAACGCCGTGACCGCCGGATTCGCCTGCGCCAAGCTTGGCCATGACGTTCATATCCTGACGACTCAGGCCCGCGACTGGCTCGGCCACATGTTCGCGGAAATGGCCGACGCCTATGGCGTCCGGCTGCATCCGCGGAAAGTGGCGCGCTCCTCGCTCTCCTTCGTGCTGCCCAACGACGGGAAGCGCGCCATCCTGCGCGCCCGCGACGATCATTATCTCCAGCCCTTCATCCGTCTGGATATTTCCGACGCCCGCCTCCTCCATCTCGACGGCCATATGGCCGACGCCGCGATTCATTACGCCCGCGCCGCCCGCGAAAGGGGCGTGCTGGTCTCGCTCGACGGGGGTGCGCTGCGCCCGCGAATCGAGGAGCTGATCGACTTCGTGGACGTCGCCGTGGTGTCCAGGAAACTGTGCGAGCAGATGTCCTTCACCGAGGGCGAGATGCTTGCCTGGCTGAAATCGAAGGGCTGCCGCGTGGGCGCGGTGACGGTCGGCGAAGAGGGCACCTACTGGTACGAGGGCGCCGCCGCTCCGCAGCACCTGCCGTCCCTGAACGTCCCGGCCGAAAAGGTTGTGGATACTTCGGGCGCCGGCGATGTGTTCCATGGGGCCTATTGCGCCTCCTATCTGGAGCGGTCCGGGGCGTCCTGGCAAGACCACTTCGAATTCGCAAGAGCGGCTTCCGCCCATAAAATCCAGCACTTGGGCAATGAGGCGGGCCTGCCCAGCCGCGAGGACGTGGCGCGCGCGAAGGCCACGTTCCCCCCGGCGCCCGCCGGGCTTGGCCAGGACGTTTTCGAAAAGCGCTGAAAGGGGCTTGGCAAATCGAAACGCGCCTTGTATACGCCCCTTCACCAACGACGTTCCCCGATAGCTCAGCTGGTAGAGCACGCGACTGTTAATCGCTAGGTCGTAGGTTCGAGTCCTACTCGGGGAGCCACTTCAATCGAAAATATCTCCACGATTGAGCGCGACGTGAGCGGCGCTCTCGGCGTCGTCTGCTAGCGGCAGGTTCGCCGTGTCGTCGTTCCTTCGAAGACCGGGGAAACAAAGCCCCGGAACATGCCCTTGGCCTCAAGAGCTTTTTTCAGACAAGCTTGTTGGCGTCTTGCTTGTCCAGCGCAGAGCCCCATTCTCAATGGCGCTGGGGCAAAGCAAAAAGAGAGGGGAGAGAGCAAATGGGTAAGCTCGCTCTTTGGACCGCTGCGTTTGTGCTCGCAGTCGCAGGTCCTCCCGCAATGGCGCAGGACGTCGGCGGCCACTATCGACACATGCACCGCGATTGGAGCCAACAGCAGGGACGCCACACACATAGCGTCTGCTGGGAGTGGGATCCCGGCAAGGGATGGGTATGGGTCTGCCGCTAACGGCGCCGGCTACAGAGCGATGCGCCGCCAGCGGCGCGCGGCGGCGAAAGCGAGCGCAATCGTCGGGAGGAGGACGCCCAGTATCGGGGTGAGGATCGCCGCCCCCGGCGCGCCCTCGACGCCGAAACGCGGCAGGGAATCATAATCGATTGCGGTCATCGCCGCGCCGGCCTGCGCGCGGGTGAGGAAGAAGGCGCGCCATTCGACGTGAAAGGCGCTGATCCGGTCGAGAAAGTCGCGGTAGCGCGCTTCGCTTGTTCCGCCGATGTCCGCCAGCGCCCGATAGGCGTGCAGTGTGGGCGAGAGAAAGCCCAGCCGGTCGGCGAGCGCGCGCTGGCGGGCGAGCTGCGCGTCATGTTGCGCGATCACGCCTTCGACACGCTGGAAAGCCGCCTCCTGCGTCGCGAGGCGGCGCAGTGTTCCTTCCCGCGCGCCGCCGCGCTTTTCGCCGGGATGCTCCTCCAGATAGCGGGCGAGCGCGGCGTCGCGGGCCTTGTCGGCGTCGGTCGACGCCGCGCGGGCGGCAAGCGTCATGTCGATGCGCGAGGGCGCGGGATGCGTGAAGGCCGCAAGGCTGTTGATCGCGGCGGGCGCAATCAGCGCGATGCCCACCCAGGCGCCAATGAGCGTCAGCGCATTGAAGGCCGAGCTTTCGCCATAGCCGTCGACGACGGCGGCGAGCGCGGCCCAGAACAGGCCGTAGACGAGAATGACCGACTCGAGGCGCAGGAAACCGCCATCGAGCAGCGCGCCAGCGCCAGCGAAAACGGCGACGCCCACGGCGGTCGTCACCAGGATGACGCCGATCGGCCCTGCGATGCGCGCGCAGAACTTGCCCCCCAGCGTCGCGCCCGGTCGTCGCGCCGCCGCGAGCGTCATGGCGAGCGTGCCCTGTTCGCGCTCCCCCGCCAGCAGATTGAACGCCAGCGCGAGGATGACGAGCGGATAGACATAGGCGACGACGAAGGCGAGGTCGGTCGCTCCTATCGACAGATGCGCGGGATTCTCGATCTCCTCGGCGAACAGGAAACTGTCCTTGGAGCCGGTCGTCACTTTCACGGCCGGCGGAAAAAGATCGCTCTGGCCGGTCGCGACGAGCGCCAGCGGCCACGCGACCGGCGCCGCGACGCGCGCGGCGGGACCGGCGCCCATGAAGGCGGCGTTGCGCGGATCGCGATAGGCTGGAGGCTCCTCCTGCGTCTCGCCCGCTTCGAGTCTGGCGAGGTCCTTCTTCAGGCCCTCGATGCGCTGCGTCTCGTCGGCGCGGGCGGCGGCGGCGATCTCCGTCTGCGCCGAAACCCGCGCCGCGCCCGCGTGAAGCGACAGCACCGTCACCGCCGCAAGGGCGATCAGCGCCAGCCACACGGCGCGCTCGCGCGCGAGGATCAGCGCTTCGGCGCGAAGGCCGACGAGGAAGGCGATCATAGCGGCCTCAGACGGCGCGCGGCCTGGCGCGCAAAAAGGAAGGTGAGGAAAAGCCAGCCGGCAAGCCCGGCGACGGCCTCGTGACCGCCCGCGAGCGCGACTCCGGCGTTGGGCGCCGCATAGGAGAAAGACGCGATGCGCGCCCACAACTCCGGCCCCGCGACATAGGACGCGTCGCGCTGGAAGTGGATGATGTTGTCGCTCACCTCGTTCTGGATCACGCGGCGGTGAGCTTCCGCCGCGGAGGCGAAGTGGAATTGCGCCCGGCTGTCCGAGCCCGCGAAGGCCATGGACAAGGGCCGCATGGCGAGAAGCGGAAACAGAACGCCTGCCGCCTCGGTCAAGGCGTCCTGCCGCTCGAAGGCGGCTTGCAGCGTCCCAAAATGCTTATCGTAAATGGCGTAGCCGTTTTCATCGTCCTTGCGCAGCGCGAGGCCGCGAAAGCTCACCGGCAGATCCTCGACGCGCTCGACGCCGTAGTGCTTTAGCGTCTCATCGCGAAACGCCCTGAAGGCCGGATGCGTCTCGTCATGGCCAAAGCTTCTCGCCTTGTCGCGGGCGATCGCGGCGCGAAATTCCTGCGCGGTCGGAGTCGGCGCAAGCGCGCGGGCGGCGTCAGCGGCCAGGCGCGGCGCCGCGAGGGAGTTCACGAACCAGAAGGCGAGCAGCGTCACCAGCGCGCTGCGGCCGGTTTTCGAAACGGCGGAGATGCCGAGCGTGAGAAAGGCGAAGCCCGCAAGATAGACGCCATAGCCGAGCGCCAGCGCGCCGAGGCGCAGAAACTGATCGGCAAGAGAAAGTTTCGTCGTGTCGGTCAGGAGCGCGAGGGCGAGCGCCGCGCCGGCCGCCGCCGGCGCCAGCAGCACGAAAGTCGCAAAGACCAGCGCCAGCGCCTTGCCGGCGAGGAGATCGCCCGGCCTTGCGCCAAGACTGAGGAGCTGTTTCAGCGTGCCGCTCTCGCGCTCGCCGGAAAAACTCGCAAAGCCCGCGAGCACGACGATCAGCGGCGCGATGGTTTGCAGGATGAAGGCGAGCGACAGGCCGCCGAGCCGCGCCGCGACGCCCGCGTCGCGCGCGGAACGGAACTGCGCCTCGTTCTGCTTGTGCGCCTCGAGCCAGACGGCCGCGCCGACATAAGGGTCGACCCCCGGATCGGCGAGGGCGAGCGGGCTCGACGGCTTGAAGGCGTATTGACCGAAATGGGCGGCGGCGTGCGGATTCTTGGCGCTCTGGCTCGTCCACAGCGCCCGATCGGCCGCCGCCGCGACGGCGCGTTCGCGCGTGACGCGGGCGTTCTCCATGGCGCCGAAAGCGAGCGCGGCGGCGATCAGCAACAGGGTGAGGACGAAAAGCGCGATCAGCCGGCGGTCGCGCCGCATCTCGAGAAGTTCCTTCGCCGCAATGGCCCGGATGACTCGCCAGCGGCTCGTCGCGGGCGGGCTCGCGGCGGCGCTGGAAAGAGCGAGTTCGCTCACGCCGCGCCTCCTTGCGCGAAGAGGGCGAGGTCCGCCTGGTCGAGTCCCAGATGACCAAGGTCGTCGGCGCCGAAGACGCGCGCGAGCTTCCCGCCCGACATGATGCCGACGCGCGTGCCGCATTGCCTGGCGAGGAAGACGTCGTGGGTGACCATCAGAATGGCGAAGCCGTCCTGACGCAGCCGGCTGATCAGCGCGGCGAATTCGCTTGCCGCGAGCGGATCGAGGCCGGAGGTCGGCTCATCGAGCCGCAGCGCCCGCGCGCGTCGCGCCAAAGCGATTGCGACGCCGACTTTCTGGCGCATGCCCTTGGAATAGGATTTCACCGGGCGGCGCGCCGCTTCCTCCGTCAGGCCCGCGGCGAGGAGAAGCGGCAGGAGCTCGCCCGCCGGCGTGGGCGCTCCGGCGATTTCGGTGAAGTAACCAAGATTTTCCAGCCCCGTCAGCGCGCCGTAGAGCATCACCGTCTCGGGAATATAGGCGAGCTTCGCCCGCGCCCCGAGCGGGTCGCTCGCGCTGTCGAGTCCGCCGACGAGCGCCTGTCCCTCCGAAGGTTGCAGAAAGCCGAGGAACAGATTGACGGTGGTCGTCTTGCCCGCGCCGTTGGGGCCAAGCATGCAGAACACTTCGCCAGGGGCGACGGTCAGATTGAGGCGATCAAGCGCCGGGGCGAACGCTCCCTCATAGCGCTTGGTCAGCTTGCGCGCTTCGAGCATGCCGCATCCTTTCGGCGCCGCGCGTGTGGCCTCGCGTCGGACGCCATGTGTGAAGGCGGACAGGCTGCGATGAAATCACTGGATGGTCAAGGCAAGCGCCGCGATCTCCGCTCCCAAAGGTCGGAGATCGCGTGCTGTCTTCCGCTCAGGCCGTCTTCGGGTGAGGCGCGCCGATATAGGGAAACACGCTGAGAAGGTCGGTATGAGGCTTCAACCCATCATGAGGGATTTCGCCCTTCGACAGGAAGGCCAGTCTGTTGTTCAACACATCGTCGGTGAGAAGCCTGCCGTTGGGATAGCCCGCGGGCTTCGAGGGATCGAAGCTCAGCATATCGGGCAGAATGCCTTCGGCGTCGATCGCGCGAACCGCTTCGTCGTCCGAATAATCGCCCGTATGGCCCATCAGATGAACGAACTGGGCAAGCCAGCGATTGCGATCATTGACCGGCTCGCTGGCGTTGTACTCTTCCTTCGTGTCGTCGGTGTTGAAGAAACTGCTGACGGAGGGATGCCCTGCCCTGTCCACATGCAGAAGCTTTCCGTCGCGGCGCAGGCTGCATCTGCCCCAGACGCGAATGAGCGGCCTCGGCTCAAGCTCCGCCGTCGGCAGTTCGATGACCATCGAGCCGACATTGGCTTCGAGATTTGAATCGATCCCCGTCCACGGGGCCTTGCCGCCCATTTGCGGAGACGTGAAATTGCGTCCGCCCTTGGTGTCGTAAAGCTTGAGAATGCCGTCGAGGTCGAAGAAGAAGGCGTCGCCTCTGCTTCCCGCGAAAAAGCGATACGGTCCGGCCGCAACGATCTGCGGCGCGCCCGCGAACGAGACCTCCGCATCGGAGATGATCTTCTGGCCGACCGCCTCGGCGGAGCGCGCTTCGGCCCCCTTCGCGATGAAGACGCTTGCTGTCTGCCGTCCATCCGTCACCGGCGAGAACACATAGCTGATCGCCACATCGGTCAGGCAGTCGCCGTCAGTGTCGATATTCAGCCGGTAAATGGCGTCGGGGTGAAATCCGTCCGCCGACGGGTTCGCATTGAGGATGATGACCGTCCGCGTGCTGTCCGCGGGAGACTGAAACACATAAAGGTCGCAGAGATCGAGCCGCTGGTCGTCGAGCGGCGGGCCAAGGCTGAGCCCGGTGAAATGATTGGACATGATGCTGCCCTCCAATGTCGCAACGCATATATGTCGCCCCCGCAGAGAGAGCGATTGAAGCCATGATCTTGATTTTCCGAAACTGAAAACGCGCTCTTCGCAGCGCGGACAGGCCATGACGCGGCCCGTATTGGCGGGCCGCCATTTCTCGGTAGAGGTGAGGCTAACGCGGCCTCAGCCAGAACGACCCCGAGGAGGCTTGTCCTCGGGACGTTCCCAAACAAGGAGACCGATCACATCACCAGCGGCGATAGCGGTAACGCCATCCACCGGCCTGTCCGCCGGCCCTGCAACCGCCATAGGGGCCACGGTGCCCGTAAACGCCGCAACCGCCGTACACTTTCTCGATGGGAGCCTGAACGGCGTCGGACATCGAGCCCGCCGGCATGGCGTTCGACGCTGTGGGCGCGCAGGCGAAACCAAGGCCAATGACAGCCGCCGCCACCAAAATGCGAGAATACGTCATAAGTTCTCCTCTGGTTGAAATCGGGTTACGCTATCTTGAATTTCGCAGTTGCGCCATTGCGCCAATCCTGATTTTTGCTCGCTCGCCAATCGTTGCAGTCACTTGCTGCGACGCTGACGTTGTCGTAACGCGAAGCGAACAAGAGGAGACGCGAGCGTGATCCCCTGGTCCCTGATCGACACGGCGCAAATACCGGGCGGCGGCGCGCTGCGGCTCATGCGCCGGGGCGCCGAATTCTCGATCATGCTGGGCGACAACGAGCTGATGAACAGTCGCCTCAGCGGGTCCGAACAGGCGCTCGCCACGCTTTCCTGCGAGAGACTGCATGACTGCGCGGCGCCGCGCATCCTCATCGGCGGGCTGGGCATGGGGTTCACCTTGCGCGCGATGCTCGCGACGCTCGGCGCGAGCGCGCGGGTCGACGTCGCGGAACTCGTTCCGGCGGTCGTCGCCTGGGCGCGCGGTCCAATGGCTGAGCTGCATGGGGCGAGCCTGACCGATCCGCGCGTGTCGATTCAGGAAGCCGATGTGGGCCAGCTCATCCGCAGGACGCGCGCCGGCTATGACGCCATCCTGCTCGACGTCGACAATGGTCCCGACGGTCTCACGCGCGAGGAGAACGACGGCCTTTACACCATGGCGGGACTAACGGCCGCGCGCGACGCTCTCCTTCCCGGAGGAGTCCTCGCCGTCTGGTCCTGCGCGCCGGATCGCACTTTCACGCAGCGGCTGCACAGGGCCGGCTTCGGCGTCGATGAGGTCAAGGTGCGCGCCAATGGCAAGAAAGGCGCCCGGCACATCGTCTGGATCGCGACGCGCGATCGCGGAAAGCGCCCGCCGGGCTGACTCCGGACCGCGCTCACCTCTCCCTTGGCGCCTTTTTCTGATTTGGCTTTTTCGCGTTCGGCTTTGCGCCTTCCGGCGGCCGCGCGCGTCCTGGCGACGGGGCGCTCGATCGTTCGGCGCGAATATTGTCGCCGCTCGGGCGCGCCATATTGGCGGCGAAATCCGCCGCGACCGCCTCCGCGATTTCCACCTTCGTCTCGAAGTCGAAAATGCGGATCGCCCCGATGTCCTGCCTGGTGACGTTTCCGCGCCGGCACAGCATGGGCAGCAGCCATTTCGGATCGGCGTTCTTCTTGCGGCCGATGTTGAGGCGAAACCACGCCGTCTCGCCCGGCGGACCGGCCGCATGCGAACGCTTGCCCGGCGCCTCGCGGGTGGGCGCGTCCCTTCCCGGATGCCGCATCTCGCGTCGCTGGGGCGCCTCTCCGGGGTCCTCCACCTGCTCGATCGCCGGAAGGCGCGATCGGTATAGACGGACCAGCGCCGCGCCGAGCTGCTCGGGCGTGCGCTCGGCGAGAAGCAGACTCGCCATGCGGATATCCTCCTCGCTCGGGGCCTCCGTCATCAGGGGGTCCTGAAGCATCCGCTTCTGGTCGAGTTCGTGGATCTCCTCAGCGGTCGGCGGGCCGCTCCATTGGGCGTGAACGCCCGCTTCGGCGAGCAGGCGTTCGGCGCGGCGGCGGCGCGACGCCGGCGCCAGCAGAACGCTGACGCCCTTGCGGCCGGCGCGTCCCGTGCGGCCGCTGCGGTGCTGCAAGGCTTCCGTGTCGTGCGGAAGATCGGCGTGGATCACGAGCCCGAGATTGGGCAGGTCGATGCCGCGCGCGGCGACGTCGGTCGCGACGCAGACGCGCGCACGTCCGTCGCGGAGCGCCTGCATGGTGTGATTGCGCTCGTGCTGGCTAAGTTCACCCGATAGAATGACGGCCGCAAAGCCCCGTTCGAGCAAAGTCGCGTGCAAATGTCTGACCGCCTCGCGCGTGTTGCAGAAGACGATCGCGGTCGCCGACTCGAAATAACGCAGCAGATTGACGGTGACGTGCTCCGTCTCGTTCGGCGCCACGCGGACAGCTCGGTATTCGATGTCCGCGTGTCCCCGCTCCCCGCCAGCGACGTCGATGCGCCGCGCGTTGCGCTGATAGCGCTTGGCGAGCGCCGCGATGCCTTTCGGCATGGTCGCCGAGAACATCAGCGTTCGCCGCTCGGGCGGCGCGGCTTCCAGAATGAATTCCAGATCCTCGCGGAAGCCGAGGTCCAGCATTTCGTCCGCTTCGTCGAGGACGATGGCCCCGAGCCCTGTCGTGACCAGGCCGCCACGCTCGATGTGATCGCGGAGCCGGCCGGGCGTGCCGACAACGATCTGCGCGCCTTCAGAAAGCTTGCGGCGTTCGAGACGCGCGTCCATGCCGCCCACGCAGGCCACGATCCGCGCCTGCGCATATTTGTAAAGCCAGCCGAGCTCCCGCTCGACCTGCAAGGCAAGTTCGCGCGTCGGCGCGACGATGAGCGCGACCGGCTCTCGCGGCGGCGCGATGGTCCCGGCGTCGCCAAGAATGGCCGACGCGATGGCCAGCCCATAGGCGACAGTCTTGCCGGAGCCTGTCTGCGCCGAAACGAGGATGTCGCCGCCCTCGGTCTCGCTCGCCAGAACCGCCGCCTGCACGGGCGTGGGGGAGATGTAGTTCCGCTCCGCGAGCGCGCGGGCGAGCGAGGCGTCCGTTTGAAAGAAAGTCACGCGGTCAGTAGCCTGGAAAGGTAGGAGAGACGCCGGCAGGGTGTGCCTTCGGCGGATGGGCGCGCCCTCCACGGATCGTCGCGTTTCGATGGCGCTGAACCCGCCGGCGCGAGAGGCGGACCCTCTTGGAGCACGCTTCCCTCCCGGGCGCAACCATAACCATCCTTCTCGCGCGGCGCTCCTCAGCGTTCGCGCTTCAGCCGTCCGACACGGTTGGCCAATTGGGTGAAGGACTGGTCGGCGCTTCCTGCCGACGACTGAAGCGCCTGCCTCAGATATCTGGCGGGAAAGCTGATCGCCTCCATATTGGCGTCACGCAATTGCGCGGCGCGCTCGGTGTCCGCGGCGAGCTTCTGTTCCGTCTCCAGGAGGAGCGTCTCAAGCTCGCGCTGTTCGAAAACGCCCTTTTCGCGCAGCGCGGCGAGCAGGGCGGAGAGGACGACGTATAAACCCTCGAGCTGAAGATTGGCGGTGTTCATTCTTGTGCCCCGGAAAAGCAAGTCGAACCTGAGGAGGCGACGCGCGGGCGGCCGCTCGCACATGATCTAGGGCATGAGACGCTCGGGGTAAGCGACCGCCACGCGGAATGGGCGCGCCGTCCAGATTGTCTTGCGCTCTTCACCATGGCTGCACTTGGCGCTGGACGAGACGGGACGGCGCGTGGAAGCTTCAGCGCCCCCAGAGCCACGATCGGAGTTAAGCGAGCGCCGAGGCGGCTCCGCGCCGAGGCGGCGCTTTGTCGACTGTTTTCATGCCCGATCCGCCGGGCTTGTCCGTCGGCGCGTGTGTCCGATAATGTGCGCTTATCGGACAGCCGTGCAGGAGCACAGCCGCCTGTCCGTCCGCCCCAGAGGATCATATGGCGCAAGACCCCGACCTCGACGCCAGCGACGCCCCGGCGACAGGCGCCGAGGCCAACACCCCTGCCCTGTCCGACCCCCGCCTCACCCGACTCGCCGAGACAGCCAGAACATACGCCCGCGCCGCTCGCTCTGAAAACACGGTGCGCGCCTATGAGTCGGACTGGCGGCGCTTCGCGTCCTGGCTGCGCCGCAACGGCTTTCCCGAAACCCCGCCAGACCCGCAGACCGTCGGCATCTATCTCGCGGCGCAGGCCGAGGCCGGCGTCACCGTGTCCACGCTCGAGCGTCGCCTGTCCGGCGTTTGCTGGCGCTACCGCCAGCTCGGTCTGCCGCTGGACGCCGCCGACCCGCATGTTGCAACGGTGCTTGCCGGCATTCGCCGCAAACATGCCCGCCCTCCGGTCCAGAAGGAGGCGATTTTCGCGGATGAGCTGCTGGCCATGCTCGCCACGCTGGAGATGGACCTGCGTGGACTGCGTGACCGCGCCATTCTCGCCATCGGCTTCGCCGGCGGCCTGCGTCGCTCCGAAATCGTGGGCCTCGACTGTGGTCCCGACCAGAGCGAGGACGGAACCGGCTGGATCGAGATCGTTCCGGCCGGCGCGACGCCCGGCAACGACGGCGGCGTCGTGCTGCAACTCTGTGGCAAGACCGGCTGGCGCGAGGTCGAAATCGGCCGGGGCTCGCGCCCGGAAACCTGCCCCGTCGCCCTGCTCGAGACCTGGATGCGGCTCGGGCGCATCGCCCATGGTCCTCTGTTTCGCTCGATCGCGCGCAAGAATGGCGGCGTCGCGGCCGAACGACTCTCCGACAAGCATGTCGCCCGCCTTGTCCAGAAGACGGCGCTGGCCGCCGGCATCCGCGGCGATCTGACGGAGGGCGAACGCAAGCGCGCCTTCGGCGGTCACTCCCTGCGCGCCGGTCTGGCGTCCTCGGCGCAGATCGAGGAGGCGCATGTGCAAAGGCATCTCGGCCACGCCTCTCCCGACATGACGCGCCGCTACCAGAGGAAACGCGACCGGTTTCGGGTCAATCTCACCAAGGCCGCGGGACTTTAAGAGGAACCGCGCGCCGCCGTCGCCTATTGACGACGGCCGATCAGGCCGGCGAAGAAGCCAGGGTCCAATCCGCCCCCCCACAAGAGGCCAACAGTCGGCGCGCCCATGAAAATTCTGATTCTCCTCGCCTTCGTCCCGGTCACCCTGACAGCGATCATTCTGCTCGTGACGCGCGGACGCGCATTCGCGCCCTATGTCCTGCTGGGTCTTGGCGCGGCCGCCATGGCGGCGGCCTATGCTTACAAGCCGAACGACCTCATGTTGCTGTACATCGGCGCCATTCCGGCCTCCGTCGGCCTCGTCTGGACCCTTTTGCATCACAGCGAGGACTGACGGGTCCAATGCTTGCGCTGTCGCAAAAAATTCGTTGAGCACGAATAAGATATAAAGATTGCAGCCCAAACTGGGGCGCAACCCGAGACTGGAGCGTTGCGCCCTGCTAGGTTGTGTCCAGTTTGCGCTATTGGATGCGATTTTCCATGGACACGCCAAAGAAAAGCACACGCGGTTTCGCTTCGATGGACCCCGAGAAGCGTCGGGCCATTGCGGCCAAGGGAGGCAAGAGCGTCTCGGCCGAAAACAGGAGCTTTGCGAAGAATCGGTCTCTGGCGGCGGAGGCGGGCCGCAAGGGCGGCAAATCCGTCCCGGCGGAAAGCCGCTCTTTCGCGAAGGATCCCGCGCTCGCCGCGAACGCCGGCAAGAAGGGCGGCCTGGCCGCCCAAGGCGGACGCGAGGCCAGGCGCATGCGCCCCGAGACGGGGCAAGGATAGGAAAAGGAGCGTCATGAAGGCGATCGTCTGCGGCGGGCGGAACGTCGGACGGGCGCGTCAGACCACAACGGGCGTCGACGCAGGCGGAGAAATCCGGCGCGCGTCGGCGGAGAGGAAGTTCGTCGCCGACAAGATGAGCGAGCTGCACGCTGCGCAGCCGTTCACGCGCATCGTCGGCGGCAATGAGGGCGGCGCGGAACGGCTCGCCACCCATTGGGCCACGATCAACGGCGTCCCGATGTCTTCCGTCGAACGCAGGAACAGCCGGGAAACCACCATCCAGCGAAATATGAGAATGCTCAAGGAGCACGCGCCCGAACTGGTTGTCGCGTTCGGCGGCGGCGAGAGCACGGAGGCCTTGCTCGCGGAAGCCCAGAGAACGGGCGTCGCCGTGCTCAGGATCGACATCCCCGAATTTTGACATCCCGCGCCCTTTTGCTCATTGCCATCGGCGTCGGCTTTCGCCCGATGCGGCGTCTGTCCGCGCCGTCAGCCCGAGGGGTGTGAGAGCATGTCGAGCATCGCCGTCGTCAACGCCGGCTCCTCCAGCATCAAATTCGCCATCTACGGCGTCGCCGACGCCCCCACTCTCCGGCTCAAGGGGCTGATCGAGGGGATTGGCGCAACCCCGCGGGCGCGGCTCTCCGACGCCGGCGGCGGGGTTCTGCTGAAGGAGGATTTGCCGCCGCAGGGGTTCGACCACGCCGCCGCGACGCAGACCATGATGCGCCTCGTCGCGCCCTGGCTCGACGGACACGACATCTCCGCCGTCGGCCATCGGGTGGTGCATGGCGGCGGGGAGTTCGCCGCGCCCGTGGTGCTGACGCCCGAATCGGCGGAGAGGCTCGCGGCCTTCATCCCGCTCGCGCCCCTGCATCAGCCGCACAATCTCGCCGTCATTCGCGCCATGCTGGCGGCGCATCCGGATTTGCCGCAGGTGGCCTGTTTCGACACCGCCTTCCATCAGACCCAGCCGCCGCTCGCGCAGGCCTTCGCCCTGCCCCGCAAATACGCCGCCGATGGAATCAGGCGCTACGGCTTCCATGGCATTTCCTACGAATATGTCACGGGCCGGCTGAAGGCGCTGGCGCCGGAGATCGCCAGCGGGCGCGTCGTCGTCGCCCATCTCGGGAACGGCGCGAGCCTCTGCGCCGTCATGGACGGGCGCAGCGTCGCCACGACCATGGGGTTCACGGCCGCCGATGGGCTGATGATGGGCACGCGCTGCGGCGCCATCGATCCCGGCGTGCTCGTGCATATGATCGACCAATATGGCATGGGCGCCCGCGAGCTGGAGGATCTGATCTATCGTCAGTCCGGCCTGCTCGGCGTCTCTGGCCTCTCCTCCGACATGCGCACGCTGCGCGCCGCCGACGATCCGGCGGCGAAGGAGGCGATTGCGCTGTTCGTCTATCGCATCCTGCGCGAAATCGGTTCGCTCGCGGCGGCGCTTGGCGGTCTCGACGCCCTCGTCTTCACGGCCGGCATCGGCGAGAACGACGCGAAGACGCGCGCGGAGGTCGCGGCCGGCTGCGCCTGGCTGGGGCTCGAACTGGATGAGCCAGCCAATCTTCGTGGCGACCTCACGATATCCGCCCCCGATTCGCGAATCGCCGTTTTCGTCATCCCGACGAATGAAGAGCTGGAAATCGCAAGAAGCGTGATGCGCCTCATGAGCGATCGGTGACGCGCCGCCCGCGTGACGCGCCGGGCGACCGTCAACTTGGTGTTTCCTCGCGAGCCAAGCGCGGCTAGGCTTCCGCAAGAGACACAGAATCGCGCGCGAGGCGACCAGACCATGTTCACGAACAGGATGCTGCTGATCGCCGCCGCCGTCATCGGCGTGGGCGCCTTCTTCGGCTACAAATATTGGCGCGAGCAGCAGACCGCCCTGCCCGAGGGCTTTGCGTCCGGCAACGGCCGCCTGGAGGCCAAGCTCGTCGATATCTCGCCGAAGGAATCGCTGCGCGTCAAACAGATCTTCTTTCAGGAAGGCGACCTCGTGAAGCCCGGCGACGTGGTGGTGCAGATGGACACCAACACGCTGGAGGCGCAGCTCGAGGAAGCCAAGCTCAATGTCGTCGCCACGCAGGAAAAAGAGGCGGTCGCCAGGGCGACCATCGTCCGCAGCAAGGCGCAGATCGATCTTGCCAAGGTGGAAGTCGCGCGCAGCAAGAGTCTCGTCGCGCAGCGCGCGGGGTCCCAGCGCGAACTCGACGTGCGTCAGACGACGCTGAAGACCACCTCCGCGACTCTTCTGGAAGAAGAGGCGAAGCTGCGCACGATCCAGCAGGAAGTCGCGGTCTCGCAGGCCAAGGTCGCCACGATTCAGACACGCATCGACGATGCGACGCTGCGCTCGCCGATTCTCGGCCGCGTGCTCTATCGCCTGACGGAAGTCGGCGAAGTGCTGGCGGCGGGCGGCAAGGCGATGACGCTCGTCAATCTCGAAGACGTCTATATGGAGATCTTTCTGCCAGCGCGAGAAGCCGCGCAGGTGAAACTCGGGGCGCAAGCGCGGATCGTCTTCGACCATACCTCCGGCCGCTCCATCGCGGGTTTCGTCAGCTTCGTGTCGCCCGAGGCGCAATTCACGCCGAAGCAGGTCGAAACGCGCAGCGAGCGCGAGAAGCTGATGTTTCGGGTGAAGATCAAGGTCCCCGAGAAGATCGTGTCGGGCTTCATCGACGACATCAAGACCGGCGTTCGCGGCGTCGGTTATGTGCGGCTCGACGAGAGCGCGCAGTGGCCGGCCTGGCTCCAGAACACGGTGACGCCGCCGGACACGAACGGCAAATCCGCCGCCCCGGACGAAAAGCGCTGACGCCAGCGGCCTGACGCAGCGGCGCAACCAGCCGGGGAGCCCATGAGCATCGAGTCGCCAGTCGCCGACACGCCAACCCTCAGCGCGGCCCCGGTCGTTTCGATCACAGGCGTCACGCATCGCTATGGCGCGACCCTCGCGCTCGACAACCTTTCGCTCGACATTCCGGCCGGCCGCATGGTGGGCGTCATCGGTCCGGACGGCGTCGGCAAATCGACGCTGATGGCGCTGATCGCCGGCTCGAAGATCATCCAGCAGGGGACGGTTCTTGCGCTCGGCGGCGACATGGCCGACGCGCGCCACCGGCGCGACGCCTGTCCGCGCATCGCCTACATGCCGCAGGGCCTTGGAAAAAATCTCTATCTCGAACTCAGCGTTCAGGAGAACGTCGACTTCATGGCGCGTCTGTTCGGCCTCTCGGCCTCCGCGCGCGCCGCCAAGGTGAAGGAGCTTCTCGACGCGACGGGCCTCGGTCCCTTTCCCGGCCGCCCGGCCGGCAAGCTCTCCGGCGGCATGAAGCAGAAAGTCGGGCTCTGCGGCGCGCTCGTGCATGAGCCGGACCTTCTCATCCTCGATGAGCCGACGACAGGCGTCGATCCGCTCTCCCGCCGCCAGTTCTGGGCGTTGATCGACGACATTCGCGCCAGCCGGCCCGGCATGAGCGTGATGATCTCCACGGCCTATATGGACGAGGCCCAGCGGTGGGACTGGATCGTTGCCATGGACGCGGGCAAGGTGCTGGCGACGGGCGCGCCTTCGGAGCTGATGGCGCGCACGGGAACCCATGACCTCGAAAAATGCTTCATCCAGCTTTTGCCGGAGGAGACGCGCAGCGGCCATGTCGAACTGACGATCCCGCCCCGCCCGGCGGGCGAGAAAGACATCGCCATCGACGCAAAGGGGCTGACGCGCCGCTTCGGTGATTTCGTCGCCGTGGACCACGTGACGCTCACCATCGAGCGCGGGGAAATCTTCGGCTTCCTCGGCTCGAACGGCTGCGGCAAATCCACGACGATGAAGATGCTGACCGGCCTGCTGCCGCCGACCGAAGGTTCGGCGACGCTGTTCGGCCAGTCGGTCGACGCCGGCAGCATCGAGGTGCGCCGCAAGATCGGCTATATGACGCAGGCCTTTTCGCTCTACGGCGAATTGACCGTGCGTCAGAACCTCGTTCTCGACGCGAAGCTCTACCACATTCCCGACGATGTCGCGCAGGCGCGCATCGCGCAGCTTGTCGAGAAATTCGGGCTCGGCCCCTATCTCGACGCGCTCGCCGGCGATCTGCCCATGGGCCTGCGGCAGCGCCTGTCGCTCGCGGTCGCCGTTCTGCATGATCCGCCGCTGCTCATTCTCGATGAGCCCACCTCGGGCGTCGATCCGGTGGCGCGCGACAGTTTCTGGGAGCTGCTGATTGATCTGTCGCGCAATCAGGGCGTGACGATCTTCGTCACCACGCATTTCATGAACGAGGCGATGCGCTGCGACCGCATCTCGCTCATGCACGCGGGCAAGGTGCTCGCCTGCGACGCGCCGCAAAGATTGATCGAGGCGCGCGGCGCGCCGTCGCTGGAGGAAGCCTTCATCGGCTATATGGAGGACGCCATCGGCGCCCCGGCCGTCAAACTGGAAGAGACGGCCGCGCCCGCCGCGGCTCGGGCCGAAGATCACCATCTGACCGGCATGGCCCTGCGGCTCGGCCGCATGCTGGCCTACACCGCCAATGAGGCGATGCAGATATTGCGTGATCCGGTGCGTCTGGCCTTCGCCTTTGTGGGCTCCGCCGTGCTGATGCTCGTCTTCGGCTTCGGCATCACGACGGATGTCGAGAACATCCGCTACGCGGCCTTCGATCAGGACCGCTCGCCCGAAAGCCGCGCCTATCTGGAGCAGTTCGCCGGCACGCCGCGCTATTTCGTCGAGACGCGGCCCGTGACATCCGCCGAGGACGCGCTGGCGCGGCTGCGCTCGGACGACATTTCGCTGGTGGTGGAAATTCCTCCGAATTTCGGGCGCGACCTGAGACGGGGCGCCCGGCCGGAGGCGCTGGCGGAAGTCGACGGCGCCAATACGTTCCGGGGCGAGACCGTCTCGCAATATGTTCAGAGCGTGCAGGACACCGCGCTGAAGGACCCTGCCAATGAGCTGAGCGGCAAGGTGCCGAAATACACGGCGAAATTCCAGGACCGCTACATGTACAACCCCACGTTCGAGAGCGTCTATGCGATGGTCCCGAGCGTTCCGCCGATCCTTCTCATCCTGATCCCGGCCATCCTGATGGCGATCAGCGTGGTGCGCGAGAAGGAGCTGGGGTCGATTATCAATTTCTACGTCACGCCGACCGGGCGCTTCGAATATCTGCTCGGCAAGCAGCTTCCCTATATCGTGATCGGCATGGTGAACTACGCCATCCTCGTTTTGATGGCGATATTGGTCTTCGGCATTCCGATCAAGGGGAGCTTCCTCATGCTCACCCTGAGCACCCTGCTCTATGTCACCGTGACCACGGGCATGGGCCTCGTCATTTCCACCTTCGTCAGCAGCCAGGTGGCGGCGGTCTTCATCACCGCCATCCTCACACTGGTGCCGACGATCCAGTTTTCGGGACTGTTGCAGCCCGTCTCGACCCTCGCCGGCCGCGCCAAGCTCGTCGGCACGATCTGGCCGACGAGCTATTACATGCATGCGAGCAAGGGCGCCTTCACCAAGGGCCTCGGCGCCGATCTCCTGATGCAGGACGTGATCTTCCTCGCCTGCTGCATTCCCGTGCTGTGGGCGGTCAGCGCGATGGCGCTGCGCAAGCAGGAGAAGTAGGCCGTGATCTCGCTTCTCAACATCCTCTGGCTCGGGATCAAGGAGCTGCGCAGCCTCGGCAGCGACATGGTGATGATGGTCTTTGTCGTCTACGCCTTCACGGGCGCGATCTATGTGCAGGCGACGGGCACGTCGAGCGAGGTCAACAACGCCTCCATCGCCTTTGTCGACGAGGACAATTCAGCGCTCTCGAAGGAGCTGATGAACGCCTTTTATCCGCCCCGCTTCCAGGAGCCGCAGGTCATCTCCGCCCAGGAGGTCGAGACCGCGATGGACGAGGGGCGCTATATGTTCGTCGTGACCCTCCCGCCGCGTTTCGAGTCCGACCTGCGCGCGGGCCGCCATCCAGACATTCAGTTGAGCATCGACGCCACCGCCATGCAGCAGGCGGCGATCGGCGCGGGCTATATCAAGAACATCATCAACAAGCGCATCGCGACCTTCTTCACCCGCTCGGACGACGCGCGCCAGCAGCCGATCAACCTCGTGGTGCGACGTCTGTTCAATCCCAACGGCGACACCTCCTGGTTCACGAGCGTCGTCGGCATCATCAATCAGGTGACGATGCTTACGGTGATTCTGACGGGCGCCGCCGTGATCCGCGAAAGGGAGCATGGCACGCTGGAGCATCTCCTCGTCATGCCGCTGACGGCCTTCGAGATCGCCATGGCGAAAGTCTGGGCCAACAGCCTCGTGATCCTGCTCGCCACCGCCGCCTCGCTCTATCTGGTGGTGATGAGCGCGTTGAAAGTGCCGTTCGCGGGCTCAGTGAGCCTGTGGTTTTCGGGCGTGCTGCTTTATCTTTTCTTCGCGACCGCGCTCGGCATTTTTCTGGGCACGATCTGCCGCTCGATGGCGCAGTTCGCTCTGCTCATCATCCTCGTCGTGGTGGTGTTGCAACTGCTGTCTGGCGGTTCGACGCCCGTGGAGAGCCAGCCGGTCTGGCTGCAATATCTGACCTTCTTCCTGCCGTCGCGGCACTTCGTCGCCTTCTCGCAGAAGATCATCTATCGCGGCGGCGGCCTTGGCGCCGTCTGGCCGCAGTTCCTCATGGTCGCGGCCGTGGGGCTCGCCTTTTTCAGCTACAGCCTCTCGCTGTTCCGGAAATCCATCGCGGTGACGAAATAATGCGCGCGTTTCTCCACAGGACTTCACACCCCTCCGACCGCACGGGCGCGCTCCCCGCTCTGGGCCTTGCGCTGGCGCTCGGCGGCTGCGCCCTGGGGCCGGATTTCCGGGAGCCCCCGGCGCCAGTGCAGGACAACTGGATCGAAAAAGGCGACCGCCGCGTTTCCAACGGGGAGGTGAAGATCGGCTGGTGGCGGACCTTCCGTGATCCGACGCTGGACCGGCTGGTTCAGACCGCCGCCGAGCAGAACCTGCCGGTGCAGATCGCCGGTCTGCGCATTCTGGAGGCGCGCGCGCAATTCGGCGTCGCGGTCGGGCAGATGTTCCCGCAGCAGCAGGAAGGCTCCGGCGCCGGCGTCTGGGACAAGATCAGCGAGCGGGCGGCCAACAAGGCCAATCTCCCGAAACACGCCTTCGCTGATTACTCCATCGGCTTCGACGCCACATGGGAGATTGATTTCTGGGGCCGCTATCGCCGCAACGTGGAGGCGGCGGAGGCGCGGATGATGGCGACCATCGCTGATTACGACAGCGCCCTCGTCTCGCTGACGGCGGAAGTGGCGCGCAGCTACATCACCCTGCGCACCTATGAAACTCTCCTCCAGATCGCACATCAAAACGTGACGTTGCAGCGGGAGGGGCTTCAGATCGCGGAAGCGCGGTTCCGCGCCGGCGCGACCTCGGAGCTGGATGTCGTGCAGCAGCGCGCGCTGCTGGAAAACACGCTCGCGTCGATCCCCGAGCAGGAGACAGGCCTCCAGCGCGCGAAGAACGCCTTGAGCGTTCTGCTCGGCCAGCCGCCCGGCGGCGTCGACAGCCTGCTGCGCGGGCCGCAGCGCATTCCGTCCGCCTCGCCGCGCGTCGCCGTCGGCATGCCGGCGGAGCTGCTGCGCCGGCGCCCGGACATTCGCGCCGCCGAGATGAACGCGGCCGCTGAAAGCGCGCGCATCGGCATCGCCGAATCGGATCTCTATCCGCGCTTCTTCCTGTTCGGCGACATTGGCGTGCAGGCGTCGGACGTGGCCAAGCTCTTCGCGCCGGGGAGCCTGTTTCTCTCGGCGGGGCCGAGTTTCCGCTGGTCGATTCTGAACTATGGGCGAATCGCCGACGCCATCCGCGCGCAGGACGCCCGTTTTCAGGAGACGCTCGTCTCTTACGACGACACGGTGCTCAGGGCGGCGCGCGAGGTCGAGGACGCGCTGATCGGCTTCCTCAAGGCGCAGCAGCGGGCGGGCAATCTGCAACGCTCCGTCGCGGCGGCCGAGCGGGCCGTCGAGCTGGCCTTCATCCAGTATCGCGAGGGCGCCGAGAATTTCCAGCGCGTGCTGGACGCGCAGGCGCGGCTGCTCGATGAGCGCAACAAGCTGGCGGACACCCGCGCGTCGATCGCAACCAATCTCGTCGCGCTCTACAAGGCGCTGGGGGGCGGCTGGGAGATCCGCGCCGGCAAGCCCATCGTGCCGGAAGCCATGCAGGCGCAGATGATGCGCCGCACGGACTGGGGCAATCTGCTGCCCGCGCCGACGCCGCCCCCGGCGGCCGATCTGCCGCTGCCGACGCCGGCCGGCGCCCTGCCGCCGCTGTTGCCGCCCGACTTCGAGGCCGCGCCGCAACCCCCCGGTCGGCCCGCCGATTAGAGGGGCCTGTCAATCACCGGGACAGGCTCGCGCTCATTGCACGCCGCGACACCGCCGGATTAGGTTGCGCCCTCCATGCCGGCTGGCCGGCCCCTGCGTCCGAAAGACTGATTCGATGACCCCCGACGACACCGCCAAAGCCGAAGAAGCCGCCCGGCTGATCTGGAGCCATTGGCAGGCCCGCACGACGCTGGACGCTCTGCCGGTGGCCTGTCGCCCGACGACCGCCGCCGAGGGATATGCGGCTCAGGCGCAACTGCCCAAGGTCGCGGGCCGTCGCGTCTGGGGCTGGAAGATCGCCGCGACCAGCGCGGTCGGACAGGCGCATATCCAGGTGTCGGGGCCGCTCGCCGGCAGGCTTCTGTCCGGCCAGGTTCTGGAAAACGGGGCGGAGGCGCCCTTCGCCGGGAATCGCATGCGCGTCGCCGAACCCGAATTTGCGTTTCGCATGGCGCGGGACCTGCCGCCCCGAGACACGGCCTATACGCAGGAAGAGGTGCTGGCGGCAGTGGCCAGCCTGCATCCGTCTCTGGAAATGCCTGATTCGCGATTCGAGCATTTCGCCGGCGCCGGAGAGGCGCAGCTCATCGCGGACAACGCCTGCACGCGACATTTCATCTTCGGCCCCGCCGCGCCGGATCTCTGGCGCGATCTCGATCTGCGCGGCCACGCCGTCCAGGGCCATGTGCGGACGGCCGCGGGACGGCGCTGGAGCCGCGATGGACGCGGCGACGCGGTGCTGGGCGATCCCCGCTTCGCGCTGACCTGGCTGGTCAACCGCCTGTCGTCTCTCGGCGTCACGCTGGCGGCCGGTCAGGCGGTGACGACGGGAACCTGCATGCCGCCGCTGGAAATCGAAGCCGGCGACGCTGTGGTCGCGGATTTCGGTGCGCTCGGACAGGTGAGCCTGCGCGTCAGCCCGACCGCCTGACAAAGCCGCCTCAAGCCGTGACGTGGACCTCCGGGAACACCTTCTTGCAGTGAGAGAGGAATTTCTTGCGCGCCTCGGCGCTCGGGAGATCGACGATCACAGGCGAGCCCCCCCGGAAAATCGCGACCGACGTCGGTCCATGGCGGTCGATGCGATTGAAGGATCCCCTGCGCAGATCGATGCGCCAGAGGGTCAGCAGGGGCAGCCTGCCGATCAGGCGGTTCGGAGCCGAAACGCCCCTGCGATCCGCGGAGACGCCCAACCAGTCGCTGACGAGCCCTTGCAGCGCATAAAGCGACAGCAGGAGACAGATGAGCAGCGGCGCGGGCCAGCCGGCTCCCAAAACGAGGGCAAAGGACAGGAGCAGAAAGAAGCTCCACAATGCGACCGAGATCCATGACCGAAAAACCATTTCGCCATACCCCAGAAGCAAATCAGCCGCATATACCCTTGATTGAAATCACAGAATGGGCCTCGTTTCAATACATATATGTAACATAATGTATCTGATACACAGCCGAAGGCCGTCCCCTGCTCCGGAGCGCCGGAAAAACCCGCGGCCGCAGCGCGGTGGCGATACGCCCGAAAAGCAAAAGGCCGCCAGCGCTTTTGCGCTGACGGCCTTGAAACCGGACCGCTTGGGGCCGGTCATTCTCTCACCTGAGCGATCAGAGACGCGTCAGGGTAACAGCGGAGATGATGACCATCGCCAACATGCAAGCGGGAACAAGCCAACCCATTTGAACCTCCCTCTGGGGAACGCCATTGAATGGCGTCGTTATTTGCAGCTTTACGCGAGGCACATCACAACGGAGGGGGCGGTTTTTGTCAAGCCCTATCGAGCCTCCGTCCACGTGATCCAGACGGAGAGGCCTGGCGGCGGCCAGCCGGACACAGCCCCGCCAGCCACTCTGCAAGCCACTGAAATAAAAACGCCTTCATTCGTCTGAGCGGCCTCCGCGGACGGGGTGTTCGTTTGCCGCTCCGCACGAACATTCCACGCCTATGCGCGTTGCACGGCATTACGGACCCGAGCCAGCGCGACGGACCGCCCCAGCGCCGGGCGCGCCGCCGCTTTCGTCAGATGGAGACCGCGATGCGAACCAGGCTTTTTCTTTCGGCGGCCGCAGCGACGCTGTCGCTCTGCCTTTCCCAGGCCTATGCGCAGGACGTCCGCCACACTCCGACCGGCGGCGAGGCTGCGAAGCAAGGCGAATCGGCGCGCCCGCAGAAGCCCGGCGAGCAGGGGGCGGCCGCGCAGCGCCATGAGCGGCGCGACGAGCGGGCGCAGGAGCAGAATCGGGAGCCCGGCGCGCGCGACGCCGACAAGGGCGGCCGGACTGGAGCCATGGACAAGGGCGAAGAGAAACGTGGCGAGGCCGCGCGGGAAGGAGAAAAGCACGGCGCCGCGACCAAGAACGAGGAGAAACGCGGCGAGGCCGCGATGGAAGGAGAGAAACACGGCGCCGCGACCAGGAATGATGAAAAGCACGGCGCGGCAAAGAATGAAGAAAAACATGGCGCTTCCGGCAAGCATGAAGACAAGCAAGGGGCGATGAAAGGCGAGGAAAAAGACAGAGCGGCCGGGAGGAAAGAAGATCGGCGCGACGAAAGACGCGGCGCACTGGACGAGGAGAAGGAGCGCGCCCCCACGGCGCAACGCGGCGGAGAGGCGAACCAGCCCGATCAGGGCCGCGCGGGCCAGACGGAGCGCTTCGGGGCCAGGGACAATGAGCGCGGCGCGGCTCAGGCCGAACGCGAACGGAACGCAAGGCCCGGCCAGCGCGAACAGCGCGGCGAAATGGAGCCCGGCGCGCAGCAGCAGAACAGGGGCGCCTTCGATCGCTCGACCCGGGGGGCGGAGGCGACGCCGCGCGGCGAAGCCGACCGCAACGCTTTCGGGCGTGGCGGACGCGAGGCGCAGGGCGGGCGCGTGCAGCTCAGCCAGCGCGACGAGACCCGTGTGCGCTCGATTCTTTCCCAGAGAACGGACGTTCAGAGGATCGGGCCGAATGTCTTCACCCCGACGATTGGCGCGGTCGTGCCTCCGTCCGTGCAGTTCTCCCCCCTGCCCCCGGACGTTGTTGCGCTGGTCCCGCAGTTCCAGGGCTACAATTACGTGATGGTGGGCGACGATATCGCCATCATTGATCCCGGCGATCGCGAGGTTGTGGCCGTGCTCGGAGAGGGCGGACCGGGCGCCCGCTACGGCTATGGCTACGGGTCGGAGGAGCGTGAGGGCTTCCGCGGCGGCTATGAGGGGCGCGAAGGCCGCTACGAAGGGCGCGAGGGCCGTTATGAAGGCCGCTCGGCGCAGCGGGAGGAACGCTTCCGTGGCGGCCGCGAGCGGCGCGGCGAAGCCTATGGCTACGCCCCGCGCGTGCATCTCGATCATCGGCAGGAGCGCGCGCTCTATCGTGGCGTGATCAACGAAGCCCGGTCGAATCTGCGGCAAGTCTGCGTGCGGGTGGGCGATCGCGTTCCCGAATCGGTGGACATCGAGCCCGTTCCGCGCTCCATCTCCGCCGAGGCCCCGGACGTCGAGCGCTTCGATTATTTCGTGCTCAATGATCAGGTGGTGCTGGTCGACCCTGATACGCGGATCGTCGTCGACATGATCGAGGAGCCGAGGTGAACGAGGCGGCGCCGGGCGGACCCTGCCCGGCGCCGTTCCATGCGGCTCAGGCCGTGCGGTGGTGACGATGCGCCTTGGCGTTGAAGGAATGGCGCTCGTGCTTGTGGGTGTGACGCTTCGCGGGCTTGGACTTCATCGGCTCGGTCGCAGCCGCGCCGGACTCATTACCTTCGGCGGCGTAGCTCGGCAGAGCCGACGCGGAGCCGGCCAGCAGAAGGGCGAAAGCGAAAAGAACTGATTTCTTCATTTTGGATGCTCCTTGGCTGCCCCCGCAACACACGCAGAATCAGCCACTCCGGCTTAACCAGCCCTGAAGCATATATTCATCGCAAGTTCATATAGTTGCGGCAAGGCTGACGGCTGTTCAGCGCCGCAGCAGACGCTCCCGCAGCGATTCATAGATCGGGGCGCATCGCAGCACGGTCGGCGCCAGCATCGCCGTGAAGCAGGCGGCCAGCATGGGCAGCAGCAGCACCGCGCTGCCGGTCATCTCCGTCACCAGCACCATGCCCGTCAGCGGCGCCCGCACGGCCGAGGTGAACAGCGCCGTCATGCCGACGACGGCGAAGGCTTGCGGCTGGATTTCCAGTCCCGGCAGCAGCAGGCCACAGACGACGCCGAAGAACAGCCCCGCAAGCGCCCCCAGCGTCAGCATGGGCGCGAAAAGACCGCCGGGCGTTCCCGCCGCATAGGAGGCCGAGCCCAGCCCGAATCGCAGCATCAGCACGAAGGGGAGAATGAAAATATCCTGCGAGCCCATGAGCGCCGCCTGCGTGATGTTCTCGCCCCCGCCGACGAGCGCGGGCGCGAACCACGCCAGCACGCCCACCAGCGCGCCGGTCGCCGCCGCGCGCAGCTCCACCGGCGTGCGCGCAAAGCTGTCGTAGAGGGCGAGCGTGCGGAACAGCAGCCAGTTGTAGAAAATCCCAAGAAATCCCAGGGCCGCACCGAGAATGAAGAACAGGGGGCCGATGGCGGGCTCGGGGTAATCGATCGGCGGAACCTTGAGTTCCGGCGAGTCGCCCAGAATGAAATGGACGGTGGCCATGGCTGTCGAGGACGCCGCGAGCGCGGCGAGCGCGGTGCGATGCTCGAACTTCTGCACCAGCTCTTCGAGCACGAAGACCGCCCCGGCCATTGGCGCGTTGAAGGCTGTCGCCAGCCCGGCCCCCGCGCCCGCCGCGAGCAGCGCGCGGCAGTCCGACCAGTTGCGACCCGAGCCGACGCCCACGAGATGGCCGATGACGGCGCCGATCTGGACGCTCGGCCCCTCGCGCCCCAGCGCCAGGCCCGAGCCGATGGCGAGGACGCCGCCGATGAACTTCACCGGCAGCAAGATGAAGCTCGCTGGCGGGACGAGGCCGTGGAGGACCGCCTCGACATGCGGGATGCCGCTGCCCGAGGCATGTGGCGACAGCCGCCGCACCATCCACGCGGCGATGAACGCCGCCGCCGCGCAGATCGCCACGACGGCGACAAATCCGAGAAGCCCCTCCCCCTGCGCCCAGCCAATGACGACGCCGCGAAAGCGGTCGGCGGAGGCCAGCGCGGCGCGGTAAGCGGCGCCGACGATCCCCGCGAGGCCGCCGATGAGCAGCGCGAGCGCGGACAGCGCGAGGAGGCCCGCCCGGTCGAGCTCGGTCTCAGCGGCGCTGGCGCCTTTGCCGGCGTAGTTCATGGGACGCCGCCCACGGCCTTGATGTCGACGCTGACGCCGAGCGCCTGCCGCCCCGCCCCCACGACGACCCCGTCGATGGGCGACACGTCGGCATAGTCGCGCCCCATGGCGACCACGATGTGATTGTCGTCGACGAACATGGCGTTGGTCGGGTCCAGATGTATCCAGCCGAAAGGCTCGCCGCACCAGACGGCGATCCAGGCGTGCGAGGCGTCCACGCCCTCCAGCTTCGGCTGGCCCGGCGCGGGCAGCGTGCGAATGTAACCGCTGACATAGGCGGCCGGCAATGCGAGGCCGCGCAGCCCGGCGATCATGATATGCGCGAAATCCTGACAAACTCCGCCACGGGCCTCGAAGGCCTCCGCGAGCGGCGTCGCCACATGGGTGGCGTCGGGATCATAGGCGAAGTCGTCCCTGATGCGGCGCATCAGCTCCGCCGCGCCCTCCAGAACCGGGCGTCCGGGCGGGAAGCTCTTGCGCGCGTAATCGGTCACGGGGGCATGGAGCGGGGTGAGGCGGCCAGCAAAGAGCCAGTGCACGGGCGACTCGCGATCGAGTCGGCGGATCGCGCCCGCGTCCCGCGAGACGCTCTCCCACGCCGGCGTCAGGCCCGGCGCCGGCGGTTCGTCGCGATCGACCTCGACCCGCGCGGAGACGGCGATGCGCAGCTTCGCATGCGGCGTCCGGATCGCCGCCTCGACGACGCGGTTGCCGAAGAAATCGACACTCTCGCGCGCGCTCTCCGGCGTGGGCGTCGCGTCGATGCGGCTATGCAACACGCGCTGGCCCCGGCTGTCGCGCGGCGTGAGACGAATGGCGCAGCGCGTCGAGGCGACGCTGGCTTCGTAACTGTAGGTGGTGATGTGGCTGATGTCGTAGATCACGCGAGTTTCGAACGTCTGTCGGCCGGCAGGCCATCGCTGGCGTGCGAGAAATATCTTTCGGAAATGGCGTTGGCGAGGGCCATCAGCCTCTGCTCGACAAGCAGCACCCGCCTGCCGTCGACGCGTCGCGCGTCCTCGGCCTCGAGATCGGCGCGCAGCGACACGGCGAGGCGCCGCTGCGGCTCCATCATGCCGTCGTCGGCAAGCGTCGGCAGTGACTGGAGATGCTCGTCGATGCGACGCGTCTGGAAGCTGACGGAGCGCGGATTGAAGGGATCGAGCAGAGCCATGTCGAGCACCGGCGCCAGCGCGGGACCGGCCAGATAACGCGCGCGATAGGTGATCTGCGAATCCACCAGCTCCAGCAGCGCGTCGAGGGTTTCGAGCGTCGGATCGTCATCGGCGAACTGCCGCACGAAACGGCAGGTGTTGATCGCGCGCTCGATGCGCCGGCCGAGATCAATGAAGATCCAGCCCGCCGCGCGGTTGAAATTCTCGTCCGTCAGCCCGGACAGCGCCGCCAGCGTATGCAGCGCGCGTTCGGTCATCTCCAGAATTTCCGGTTCGAGCGGCGCGCCGGCGGCGGGCCCTTCGAGGCGCGCCTCCAGCCGCACCAGCAATTGCCACATGTCCTGCGACAGCCGCTCGCGCACGATGGACGCCGCCCGCCTGGCCTGCGCGGCGTTGGCGCGCGCCGAGCCGTAGAAGTCGGCGTTGCTGGCGGCAATGAGCGCAATGACGGCGCCGGGGTGCGAAGCGTCGAAGGGCGCCGCCGCGCCCCAGGCGAACAGCAGACGCTCGCAGCGCTCGATGGGCTGGCGGCCCTGAAGGACATTGCTCTGGCTCTCGGTCATGCGGTTGCACAGGCAACGCACGACGCGCAGCGTCGCTTCGGCGCGTTCGAGATAACGGCCCATCCAGAACAGATTGTCGGCGGCGCGGCTGGGGAGATTGCCAGGCACGCGCACCACCCGCGCGTCAGTGTTGGCCGGCAGCAGCGTGGCCGCCGGTTGGCTTTCGGCCTCGCCGATGACCCAGACGTCGGCCGATTGCGCCCCCGCGCCCATGGAGATCGCGCGCGCGTCGCGCCTGTCGGAGACGCGGCAGAAGCCGCCGGGCATGATCTTCCAGCCCTCGGGCGTCGCGGCCGCGAAGATGCGCAAGGTGAAGGGGTGCGGGGCCAGCGCGCCGTCGCGCCAGGCCGGGGTCGTCGAGAGCTGCGCCACCTCCTGCCCCACATAATCCATGCCGCGCGTCTCGATGGCCCGGATCAAGCGGGCGCGTTGCGCCGCGTCCAGGTCCGCGCCAATGGCGGCGCGGGCGCCCTCCAGCCCTTCCGCCCTGTCGTCGAAGGCCCCGGCGATGGCCCGTCTGTCGAAATCGCGCAGGATCTCGGCGCGCTCCGCCTCCTGCCCGCACCACCATGTGGCGACATTGGGAAGCCTCAGCTCCTCGCCCAGCAGCCTCGGCGCCAGCGCCGGCAGGAAACTCATCAGCGCGCGCGATTCCACGAGGCCCGCGCCGGGCATGTTGGCGAGCGCCACGGAGCCCCGCCGAATGGCCTCGAAGAAACCCGGCGCGCCAAGGTGCGACGCGGCATTGGCCTCCAGCGGATCGAGCCAGTCGGCGTCGACGCGTCGCCACACCACATCGGCGCGCTTCAGTCCCGCGACCGTGCGGACATGCAGCTTGCCCTCGCTGGTGACGAGGTCCTCGCCTTCTACCAGAAGGAAGCCGAGATATCGCGCGAGATAGACGTGCTCCGTATAGGTTTCGCTCCACGGACCCGGCGTCATCAGGCAGATGCGCGGGTCCGGCCGCGTCGCGGCGGCGACGAGGCCGTCGCGGAAATCGCGAAAGAAACCGGCAAGCCGGCGCACCTTCATCTCGCGGTAGAGGCTGGGAAAGGCGCGCGCGAGAGTGAGACGGTTCTCGACGGCGTAGCCGGCCCCCGAGGGCGCCTGGGCGCGATCGCCCAACACCCACCATTTGCCGTCCGGCCCGCGCCCGATGTCAGCCGCATAGAAGCGCAGCCAGCGCCCCCCGACAGGCGTCACGCCGCACATGGGACGGATGAATTCCGGCGAGCCCGCGACCGCCGCCGGCGGCAGCGCGCCCTCGGCCACCAGACGGCCCTCGCCATAAACGTCCCGCAGGATGCGGTCGAGCAGTTCCGCGCGCTGCGTCACCCCCGCCGCAATCTCCCGCCACTCCCCTTCCGTCAGGAGCAGCGGCAGGCGGCTGAGCGGCCAGGGGCGTTCGCGCGTCTCGCCATGGGCGCGATAGGTGAAGCCCATGTCGTCGATGCGGCGGGCGGCGGCGGCGAAGCGGTTCTCCACGCCGCGCCGGCCGAGCCCCGCAAGCGTATCGAGCAGCCGCGTCCAATGCGCGCGCGGCCGCCCGTCCGGGCCGATCAACTCATCGGGGACGCCCGCAATCGGCTTGTAATCCGCGATCCAGGCGGCGAGGCGCTGAGCGTCGTCGCCCGAACTCGTCGCTGGCTCTGGTTCAACGGCCAAAGGGCCTCCGCAAGTCAAGCGTCAGCGGGAACTCGCCCGGCGCCTCCTCGCGCGGCGGCTCGACGCGGCCGGGCGTGTGGCCGTGGTCCTGGAAACGCGAGAGGCGCCGGGACTCGGCCTCGTGAAAATTGACTGGAAAGGTGTCGTAATTGCGCCCGCCCGGATGCGCGCTGTGATAGACGCAGCCGCCGAGCGAGCGGTTGCTCCAGCCGTCGATGACGTCGAAGGTCAGCGGCGTATGCACCGGAATTTTGGGGTGCATGCCCGAAGCCGGCCGCCACGCCTTGAAGCGCACGCCCGCCACGGCTTCGCCCGGCACGCCGGTGGAATGCAGCGGCGCGCGGCGGCCGTTACAGGCGACGACATGGCGGTTCGGCACGAAATTCCTCGCCTTGATTTCGAGACGCTCGACCGAGGAATCCACATAGCGCGCCGTTCCGCCGATCGCCCCCTGCTCGCCGAGAACATGCCATGGCTCGAGCGCATGACGGAGTTCGAGCGTCACGCCGCCATGCTCCACGCGCCCCGCCAGCGGGAAGCGAAACTCATACTGCGCCTGGAACCATTCCGCCTCGAAGGCGTAGCCGGCGCGCTTCAGGTCGTCGAGCACGCCGAGGAAATCGGCCCACACGAAATGCGGCAACATGAATTTGTCGTGCAGCGAGGTTCCCCAGCGCACGCAATCGCCTTCCTGCGGCTCGCGCCAGAACCAGGCGACGAGCGCGCGCAACAGCAATTGCTGGGCGAGGCTCATGCGCGCATCGGGCGGCATTTCGAAGGCGCGGAATTCGACGAGCCCGAGACGGCCGGTCGGCCCGTCCGGCGAATAAAGCTTGTCGATGCAGATTTCCGAGCGATGCGTGTTGCCGGAGACGTCGACAAGCAGATTGCGGTACAGCCGGTCGACGAGCCAGATCGGGAAATCCGTCGCCCCCGCCGCAGGCGTGTTGGCGAGCGCGATTTCCAGTTCGTAGAGCGCGTCGTGCCGAGCTTCGTCGATGCGCGGCGACTGACTGGTGGGACCGATGAAGAGACCAGAGAACAGATAGGACAGCGACGGATGCCGCTGCCAGTAGAGCACCAGACTCTTCAGCAGATCGGGCCGCCGCAGGAAAGGCGAGTCGGGCGGCGTGAGACCGCCCAGCACGACATGATTGCCGCCGCCCGAGCCGGCGCAGCGGCCATCGGTCATGAACTTGCTGGTGGTGAGCCGCGCAAGCCGCGCCTCTTCGTAAAGCGCCGTGGTGTTCGTCACCGCGTCGCGCCAGGAGGCCGCGGGGTGGATGTTCACTTCGATGACGCCGGGATCGGGCGTCACCTTGATGACCTCCAGCCGGGAATCGACGGGCGGCGGGTAGCCCTCGATATGCAGGGGCATGCCGAGATCGGTCGCCGTCGCTTCAACGGCGACCAGCAGCTCAAGATAATCCTCGAGCCGCGACACCGGCGGCATGAACACGCAGAGCACGCCGTCGCGCGGCTCGACCGCCAGCGCGGTGCGCACCACGCCTTCCACGACCGACTGGCCGCGCGTCTCCTGTCCGCTGGCGCGCGTCTCGCTGTAAATCTGCTGGAAATGCGAGGGGTCTGGAAGCGGCTCGCGCCCTTCCATGGGGTCCTGGACGTGGATGTAGGGATAGACGGACGCCGGAACCCAGGGCAGCGCATTCAGGGGCAGACGCAGGCCGACAGGCGAGTCGCCCGGCGCCAGAAACAGCCGCCCCCGCCGCAGCGGCCAGCGCTCGGAAATCCAGCGCTGCTCGCCGCGCGCATTCCATCTCTGGACCGGCAGAACATAGGCCGTTGGCGTCGACAGCCCGCGCTCGAAGACGCGCATCATCCGCGCGCGCTCCTCTGGATCCTCGATCCTCGGGTCGTGCGGATCGACATTGACCGGAAGTTCACCCTCCTTCAGCATCCAGTGCGCTGGGTCTTCATAGGCAGGGATGACATAGTCCTTGCCGACGCCGAGAGTATTCGCGAGCTCGAAGCAGAAGCGCCCGGCGTCGAGCGCATTGGCCGGCCCGCCATTGTCCCCCATGCCCGAGACGAGCGCGGGATTGTTCCAGATCGGCTTGCCGTCCTTGCGCCAGTAGAGCGCGAACGCCCAGCGCGGGAGGCTCTCGCCCGGATACCATTTACCTTGTCCGTAATGCAGAAACCCGCCCGGCCCGAAACGGTTGCGCAGGCGGCGGATGAGGTCGTCGGCGCGCACGCGCTTGGTGGGGCCGACGGCGGCGATGTTCCACTCGGCCGACTGGAAGTCGTCGATCGACACGAAGGTCGGCTCGCCGCCCATGGTGAGGCGCACGTCCTGCGCCGCCAGATCGGCGTCAACCTGTTCGCCCAGGCGGTCGAGTCGCTCCCAGGCTTCGTTCGAGA
Organism: Methylocystis sp.; assembly: GCF_051061225.1. Classification (GTDB taxonomy): domain Bacteria; phylum Pseudomonadota; class Alphaproteobacteria; order Rhizobiales; family Beijerinckiaceae; genus Methylocystis. The sequence continues at coordinate 52,636 of NZ_JBPFEB010000112.1, read as the reverse complement.
ACGGCGCCGTGATGCGCGGCGCCTCGCGGATGCGGTCGACTCGCATCTCGAAATGGAAGTCGCATTCCGCCGGTTCGACGAGCCCCGACACCGGGGCGCAGGACCGGTAATGGGGCGCGCCGCAGAGCGGCACATGCCCCTCCCCGCAGAACAGGCCCGAGGTGGCGTCGAGACCGACCCAGCCGGCGCCGGGAAGGTAGACTTCCGTCCAGGCGTGGAGATCGGTGAAGTCGCGGTCCGTCCCCATCGGCCCTTCGATCGGGTCGACATCTTCCTTGAGCTGGACGAGATAGCCGGAGACGAAGCGCGCCGCGAAGCCGAGCCGGCGCAGAATCTGCACAAGAAGCCAGGCCGAGTCGCGGCAGGAGCCGGAGCGCAGCGCGAGGGTCTCCTCCGGCGCCTGCACGCCCGGCTCCATGCGGATCACATAACGGATGTCCTGCTGGAGCCGCGCGTTCAGATCGACGAGAAAGTCGATTGTGCGGCGCGTGTCGCGCGGGATGGTCTGGAGATAGGCGTCCAGCGCGGCGCCTGCGGGTTCGACCTCCAGATAGGCGGCTAGCTCGGTCGCAAGCTCCGCCCTGTAGACGAACGGAAACGCTTCCGCATGGGGCTCGACGAAAAAGTCGAAGGGGTTATAGACCGCCATCTCGGCGAGAAGATCGACCTCGATCCTGAACTCTCGCGCTTTTTCCGGAAACACGAGGCGCGCCTGCCAGTTTCCGTGCGGGTCCTGCTGCCAATTGATGAAATGGGTCGTCGGCAGGATCTTGAGCGAATAGCCCGTCACGCGGGTCCGGCAATGCGGCGCGGGCCGCAAGCGGATGATTTGCGGACCAAGTCCGACGGGCCGATCATATTTGTAGTGCGTGACGTGATGGAGCGCGACCTGGATCGACAAGAGGGTCCCCTTCGCGAAACGGCATGTTGCGCCGCGAAGGGATTTTAGCTGGACAGCCGACGGCCAAGTCAATCGAATTGGCAGAAACAGCAAGGTTTTGCTTGCAATTCCCGCAGTTTGATCGAGCGATGGGCACGCGCTGCACAAGACCGGGGCGGCGCGCGCGGCTTACTCGGTCCGCAGCGCGTCGTTGCGAATGGCGTCGACCGGGAGACTGAGATCGTAGGTCAGACCATCGGCCCTGTAATCGAGTTTGGCGCCGCCGCCGAACTGCTTGGGAAATTCGAGAAGGATAAAGCTGCCGAACCCCTGTCGTGTCACGGCGCCGATCGGCGGACCGCCGGTTTCCCGCCAGAGAAACCGAAACAGCTCGCGCTCCCCTTCCCTTTCGATCGCCTTGGTTACAAAGACGATCCCCACCGGGCGCGAGAGCGCGCCGTGTTTGACGGCGTTGGTGAGCAGCTCGTGGAAGATGAACGAAAGCGCCTCCGCCGCCTTGGCCTTCACCGCAATGTCGGGGCCTGTCGAAATCACCTGCTCGCTGAAGCTCCCGATCGAATTGGCGAGCAGCCGGTCCACGGACACCTCCTTGAACAGCGACTCTGATAAAACGGCGTGGGCGTCGGCGAGAAGCTGCACCCGCTGCGTCAGGATGTGCTCGGCTTCGGAAATGCTGCGTCCGCGCGTCAGCGTACGTCGAATGGTGGCGAGGATGACCGCGAACATGTTGCCGACGCGATGCTCGAGCTCGCGCGCGAGGATGGCCTGCCGCTCCTCGTGCTGCTTGCGCTCGGTGATGTCCGTCACCGTCGCAAGGACTCCGCGCCGCCCCTCCCAATTGACAGGGTTGAGTCCGATCTCCACCGGGAATTCGCTGCCGTCCCGGCGTCGCGCGCGCAGATCGCGCCCCGCGCCCATTGGCCGGGTCTCCGGCGCCTGCTGGAACCGCTCCCGAAAACCGACATGCACGGAGGCGATCTTCTCCGGAACGAGAACCTCGACCGACTTGCCGATCAACTCCGTCCGCTCATATCCGAACAGCCGCTCCGCGCAGGCGTTCACGCCCATGATGACGCCATTCTGTCCGACGACGACGATCCCGTTGGGCGCGGACTCGATCAGCGAACGCTGATTTTGCTCCTGGGCGGCGATCGTGTCGATGGCATGCCGCAAAAGGACGATCACGAGAACGATCGACCCCGAGACGATCACAAACCCCAGGAGCGAGAGGACGCCGCGCGCCGTCAGCGCCCATTCGTAGGTGGGCGAGACGAAGAAATATCCGGCGACGACCATTGACAGCGCCGTCGCCAGCACGCCGACCCAAAGTCCCCCGACAAGCGCGGAAACCAACACCGCGGGGAAGAAGCTGAGGAAGGGAATATTTCCGCCGAGCAAACCGTCCGCGAGCCAGCGCACCCACGCCGCCAGCAGGACCGAGACTAATGCGATGGCGTAAGAGACGATGGGCCTTTGTCGCGTCACCATCGACGCCACGAGGGCGCTCGTCGCCGTTTCCGCAAACATTCCAGCACGCCTCCGGATGAGGCGGCAATTAGTGTGAAGCCATCCAAAAGCGAGGGCGCCTCACGGGCGTGCGCCAGTTTTTGACCAACAGGGCGAGGCGGGCGGCAAGCGCCCGCCTCCTCGTCGCCGCGGCTCAGCCGGCGGCCCGTAACTGCGCGACCCGGACCGGCACGGGCGGATGCGAGAAATAGAACTGCGCATAGAGCGGGTCCGGCGTGAGCGTCGAGAGATTGTCGCGCGTCAGCCTGGTCAGAGCCGAAATCATCGGCTCCTTGCCAACGATCCGACGGGCGAAATCATCGGCCTCGAATTCGTTGCGGCGCGAGCGCCAGGCCAGCAGCGGATGCAGGAGATGCGCGATGGGCGTCTGCGCCAGCAGGAGCGCGACCAGAACCACGCCGGGGTCCGACGGCAGGCCGAACCAGCCGGCGAAGGTTTCGCTCCCGAACGCCCAGTAGAGAACGGCAAAGCCCAGGAAGGCGATGATCGCGGACTGAAGGATCATCTGCCGCACGTGGCCGAATTTGAAATGCCCGAGCTCATGCGCGAGGATCGACTCGATTTCCTCGGGCGTATGTTTCTGGAGCAGGGTGTCGAAGAACACGATCCGCTTGGCTTTGCCGAAGCCGGTGAAATAGGCGTTGCCGTGGGCGGACCGCTTCGAGGCGTCCATCACGTAAAGGCCCTTCGACTCGAAGCCGCATTTTTGCAGCAGGGACTCCATGCGCGATCTGGTCGAGCCCTCTTCCAGCGGCGTGAATGTGTTGAACAGCGGCGCGATGAAGGTCGGGTAGATCACCGTCATGGCGATCGTCAGCGCCATGAAGGCCACATAGGCGAGGAGCCACCAACTGTCCGGCAGCGCGCCGAAGATCCAGAACAGGCCATAGAGCAACGGCGTTCCGATCGCGAGCGCCAGCGCGCCGCTCTTGGCTTCGTCGAACAGAAACGTTCCGAGCGTCAGCCGATTGAAGCCGAACCGCTCCTCCAGCCAGAAGGAGTTGGCGAGCGAGAACGGCATTTCGAGAAGACGGGCCAGCGCCCCCGCGGCCAAGACGAAAACAACGCTGCGGGTCAGACCCGGCGCGAAGACTTGCGCGACCAGCGCGTAGAGCGGCGCCATCCAGACGGCGAGCCAGAGGATCGAGACCGCCGCCTCATAGATCGTTTCCGCCATCGCGAAGCGGGTCCGCGCGACGGTGTAATCAGCCGCCCGATGGTGTTCCTCGAGCGTCACCTCGCGAGCGAAATCCGCGGGAACAGCGGCGCGGTTGGCCGCCACATTGTCGATCTGGCGCTTGCGCAAATAAACTCCGAGGGCCGCCGACAAGGCGATGGCCACGCAGATGAGAACGCCCATAAGGCTCATGGAGAAAGCTCCCGCTGTCTGATTTATCTCAAATATAGGGGCTTTGGCCGAGCTTTGCATAGAGGCCCCGCGAAAGCGCCCCTCCGCCCCTGGCGCGCGGGGACGCCTCTCCGCCTCTCGCCGCCGCCCTGGGAGCGGTGAAGCGCTCAGGTAGCCACGCGCCTGCCGCGATTGAACAGCGCGAAGGGAGCCCCGCTGAGCAGGACGTCGAGCGCGGCAAGGCTCTGATACCGTCCGTTGACGGAGAGCCGGGGAAGCGCGCAAAGGTGATCACGATGCTCGGGAAAGAGCATTCCGGGCTGCGTCGTCACCGCGCTCTCGAATCCGAGTTGTGCGGCGAGATCGAACTCGCGCCGTCCGGCCGAGGTGGGATCGCCGACCGGATAACAGAAATGGCGCGGGGTCGCCCCGGCGCCTGCGGCGATGCGCGCGCGGCTCTCCGCCATTTCGCGGCGCGCGTCCTCGGCGCCGAGCCACGCCAGTCGCGGATGCGTGAGAGAATGCGCGCCGATCGTCGCGAGCTCGTGCCGGGCCAGCGCGGCGACGCCGGCCCAATCGAGACAGGCCTCCGCCGCCACCGTCTCGGGGTTCACGCCCGCCCGCGCGGCAAGCGCGCCGACGGCGTCGCGCAACGCCGTCTCGTCTCCCCCACGCAGCCTCCAGTAAAGCGTCGAATGGACCGCGCGCTTCTCCCGCGCCGTTGCACAGGGCGCCGTCACGCGGTGACCGCCGACGGTCACGTCGACCCGCGCCAGACGGCGGATCGCCTCTTCCAGTTCGAGCCACCACAGTCGCGCCGTCCGATCGGCGAAGCCGGACGTTACATAAGCCACGAAAGGGGCGCGTCGCCGTTCCAGAATAGGCAACGCATGGTCCACGAGGTCGCGATAGCCATCGTCGAATGTGAGCACGACGAACGGCCGCTGCGATGGCCGCCGCTGTCGCAGCGGCTCCAGCGCATCGTCGAGCGAAAGAATGTCGTAACCCTGCGCGCGAAGACGCAGCAACACGGCGTCGAGAAAGGACGGCGTGATTTCGAGCCCTGCATTCGGCGCGAAGTGCTCGCGGGGTGCGGGACGGACCCGGTGGAACATGAGAATGGCGCCGAGCCCCCGCGTGAAGGGCGCCGCCAGCCTGTGCGCGCCGCTGGCGCGAAACAGGGTCATTCCCGTGTGGATGAGACAGTCACGAAAAGCCGGCATCGTGCGGCCCAAGAAAGAGACAACATCCTTTTCTTAAGGTCGATCCGCTAACGGTCTCTTATGCGTGGGAAGGAACATTACGGCGAGCAGCACGGCCTGGCGACGGGCGCGGCCGTACGCTCGATCGACGTCTTCACCGAGATGGACGCGGCGCGCGCAGACTGGCTTGCGCTGTCGGATGCGACGGGCGTCAGTCCCTATCAGTCCTTCGCGTTCCTGTCCGCCTGGCGTGACACGATCGGGCGCGCGGGAAACGTCGAACCGTTCATCATCGTCGCGCGTGACGCCGATGGCGCGCCGACCGCGTTGCTGCCGCTGTGCGTCATCGACCGATCCATCCGCATCGCGCTCTTTCTGGGCGGGCGGGAAAGCAACTTCAATCTCCCCCTCCTCCGGCCGGACGCGGGCCATGACAGCGAGAGCCTGCGGGACCTGCTCGTGCAGGCTGCGCGACTGACGCCGGCTGGCCCCGATCTCTATTACCTGCGCAATCAGCCGCTTCGCTTCGAGGGCGTGGACAATCCGCTCGCATTCCGCAACGCGCATCCGAGCGCGAGCTTCGGATATGGCGCAACGCTCCCCGCCAAAGCGGACGCGCTTGCCGCGCGTTTTTCGAAAGAGACGCGAAAGAAGCTGCGCCGGAAGGAACAGCGTCTCGCGGAATTGGGGGCGCTGACCTACGAGCATCGCGTCAAGGGCGCGCACGGCGCCGAAATTGTCGACGCGCTGTTGCGGCAGAAAGCCGCGCGCTTCGACCTCGGCGGGGAATTCGCGCGCCTGAATGTGTCGGGACTGCTCAACCAGCTTCGCGAGCGCGCGGAGGACGGCGGCGTCGAACTGCACGCGCTGCGCATGGGCGAGCGCATCGTGGCGACTTATGCGGGCGTCGTGCGCGGCGGCCGCTTCTCGGCCATGCTCAATTCTTTCGAACAGGATGACAGGTTCGCGCGCTGCTCGCCCGGTGAACTGCTGCTGCATGCGCTGATGCGCGATCTCGTCGCGCGCGGCATGACGCATTTCGATCTCGGCGCCGGCGAGGCGCGCTACAAGAGCCGGGTCTGCGACGAGACCATCGCGCTCTGCGACGCCACCCTGCCCGTCTCGGCCCGAGGCGCCGTCGTCGCGCCTCTGCTGTCCGCCTATCTGCGTCTCAAGCGCCGCGTCAAACAGACGCCCGCGCTGGCGAAAGCCTATTATCGCCTGCGGTCGGCGATCGCGGGCTGATCGTTTCAGGCGGCGAGCTCGATCCGCCCATCCAGCAGATGCGCTTCGGCGCCGAAGCGTTCGAGGCGGCCGCGGAGCGCCTCCGCGTCAGGATCGTCGCCGAGCACGAAGGCGAGATCCATGAAGGGGCCAAGGCGCAACGCCTCCTCGGCCGACGCCGCGAAGACGATGAAATCATAGGCCTGCCCCAGCGCCTCGATGAGAAGTTCGGGCTCATAGTCGTCCGGGTCATCGGCGACGCCGCCCGGCAGAATGTGCAGCGCCGAACCGACGTCGAGATGAAGCGCCTCCTCGAACCCCGCTTCGCCGCTGACGAGATCGGCGAGTCCGAGCGGCGCCGTCTCATCGGAGACGAGGGAGTCGAAAACCGGATCGCCCGGATTGGCCGCGACCAGCAGCGCCCGGCCCTGCCGCGTCAGTCTGCGCGCGAGTCTCGCCGCCGTGGCGGCGACCACGCCTTCGCCGGCGCAGGGAGCGAGAAGCACGCTGACGCTGTCGCCGGACCCCGCGCGCCTGCCGCCCCGCAGCGTCGCAGGGCGAACTGTCCGAATGGCCTCGCCGAAGGGGTCCTGTTCATCTGGGTCATCGTCCTGGAGCTGCCCCGCCCGGACCGCCTTCGCGCGCCCTGTCAGCAGTTCGGCGGCGATGATTGCGCCCAGGGCGAGCAGGAAAGCGGCGAGGGTCGAAAAGGCGATGATCGGAATCTTCTTGGGAAACGCGGGAAGTTGCGGGGCCAGGGCGCGCTGGATGATGCGCGCGTCGGCGGGCGTCGCCGTCATCTGTTCGCGGGCCAGCGCTTCCTGATATTTCGTGGTTTCCGCTTCGAGCTGCTCCTTGAGCAGGCGCGCGGCGCGTTCGAGATCGCGCAGCTTCACCTCTTCCGCGCCCGCCGAGCCGGCGACCCGCTTCTGGTCGTTGAGCACGCGGGTGAGATTGTCGACGCGGGAGGCGGCGATGCGCGCTTCATTTTCGAGCGTGCGGGCCGTGCGCTCCGCCGCCGCGCGCCACTGCTGATCAATGTCGGCAAGCTGTGCGGTCAGCTCCTTGATGCGCGGATGCTGCGGCAGGAGTGTGCGCGACTCGAGGGCGATCTGCGCGCGCAGCGACACGCGCTGCTCGAAGATCCGCCGGATCGTCTCATTGTTGGCGACGTCGGGGATTTCCCCGACTCGGCCCTGTCGCAGCATGTCCCGAAGCAGATTGGCCTTCGCCTGCGCATCAGCCTGCGCCGCGCGCGCGCTTGAAAGCTGATTGTTCAATTCGCCGAGCTGCTGTGTCGGGATGATCGTATTGTTCGCGCCGATGAGCAGCCCGCTGTCGGCGCGATAGGCTTCGACCTTCGCTTCCGCCTCGGCGACGCGGGTGCGAAGATCCGACACGAGAGTCGCAAGCGATCTGGCCGCCGACCGCGCCACCTCGCGCTTGGCTTCCTGCTGCATTTCGATATAGGTCTCGGCGACGGCGTTGGCGCCCCGGGCCGCGAGATCGGGATTTTTCGACGAAAATTCGACGGACAGCACGCGCGTTTTTGTCGGCGACAGCACCGCCAGTCGTTCGGAGAATTTCTCCAAGATCCGGTCTTCGGGCGACATCAGCGTCGGATCGCGCACGATTCCCAGAAGCACGAGCGCGCGCGTCAGGGCGCCGACGCCGCCGGCCAGCGGATCGAACTCGGCGTCGCCCTGGAGGCCGAGGGTCTTGATCGCCCGCCGCGCGAGATCGCGCGAGGTGAGGAGCTGAATCTGGCTCTGCACGCCTTCGGCGTCGGGACCATTGGCGTCCAGGCGATCAGCCTTGTCCCCGCGTCCGAGAAAGTCATCCTGCGTTTCGAGCAGCAGCCGGGCGTCGGACGTGTAGCGCGGCTTCACGACGTTGACGAAAAGCGCCGCGCCGAGGAAGGCCGCGAGCGTCGCGCCGAGCACCCACCAGCGCTTGACGGCCAGCACGCGCCCGAGTTGCGACAGGTCGATGTCGTTCGTCGCCGGCTCGGTCTCGTCTGTGACGCTCGCACGCATGGTCTCTCCGGGGTCGCCGGGAAAACAGATATTGGGTCATGGTTGAGGTCCAGTTAAAACGGCCAAGTCAAAGTTTGTTAACCATGAGCCCATAAACACGATCATGTGCAAGAACGATCCCGGCCCACCGCAGAAGACGAAACCATGGCGATGACAGGCGCCCCGAGTTGACTGTTGCTGATGATGGCGGCGCTGGCGACAGCGTTTCTCTCGGCTTGCGCCGCGCCCGGCGACAATCGGCCGGAGCTTTATGCGGCGTCGGCGTCGGACCCCTATACGCTCGCGGCGGGCGACCGCCTGCGCGTGATTGTCTTCGGCCAGGACTCGCTCTCCAACGCCTATTCGGTCGACGGCGCCGGGCGCATCGCAATGCCGCTGATCGGCTCCGTTCCGGTGCAGGGCCGCACGCTCCAGGAGGTCGAGCGGGAGATCGCCGCGCGTTTGCGCGACGGATATGTGCGCGAGCCGCGCGTGTCGGTCGAGGTCGAGGCGTTTCGTCCGTTTTTCGTGCTCGGCGAAGTCACCAACGCCGGCCAATATCCTTTTGTGGAAGGAATGACCGTACGCACGGCCGTCGCCATCGCCGGCGGCTTCGGGCCGCGCGGCTATCAGGGCGCGGTTGATCTGACCCGCATGGTCAACGGCGCGCCGGTGACGGGCCGGGTTCCGCTCGACGTGCCGCTGCGGCCCGGCGACACCATTACCATTCGTGAACGAATTTTCTGAGATGAGAGGTTTTCGATGACCGCAGCCGGCGATCACACTGCGATTGCGGCGGCGGCGCATGTGCCGCTGCGAATATTGCATGTCATGCGCGCGCCGGTCGGCGGGCTGTTTCGGCATGTCGCCGATCTCGCCCGCGCGCAGGCGCAGGCAGGTCACGCCGTGGGCATTGTCGCGGACTCGGCGACCGGCGGCGACGATGCGGCGCGCGTTCTCGAGCCGCTGTCGCAATCTCTCGCGCTGGGCGTCACCCGCCTGCCGATGCATCGCCTGCCGCACCTCGACGATCTGCGCATGGCCTGGCGCATCGCGGCGCTCGCGCAAGGACTGTCGCCCGACATCCTGCACGGGCATGGGGCGAAAGGCGGCCTCTATGCGCGACTTCCGGCGCTGCTGCCCGGCTTTCCAGCCCCGCCCCGGCCGCTGGCGCGAGCCTATACGCCGCATGGCGGCAGTCTGCATTTCCGCCGGCGGACGCCGCTTGGCGGAGCGTTCTTCGCCGCCGAGCGCCTCATGGCGCGCGTGACGGACTTCATCCCCTTCGAAAGCGATTATGCGCGCCGCCGCTTCTGCGAGGTCATCGGATCGCCGCCCCCGCTGGCGCGCGTCGTCCACAACGGACTCCTGCCGGAAGAATTCGCGACGATCCCGCCGGCGCCGGACGCCGCGGATTTTGTCTTCATCGGCGAAATGCGCGTCGCCAAGGGCGTCGAAGATCTGCTGCGCGCCTTCGCGTCGCTGCCCGGCGCGTTGCGGCTGTCGCTCGTCGGCTCGGGAAGCGACGAAGCGGCTTTTCGGGGCCTCTCGGAGCGATTGGGCCTCTCGAACCGTGTGCAATTCCTGCCGCGCATGCCGACGCGCGCGGCGCTGCGGCGCGGGCGCATCCTCGTTGCGCCGAGCCGCGCCGAATCCCTCCCCTATATTGTCATCGAGGCGATCGCCGCGCGGCGGCCCGTCGTCGCGTCCAGCGTCGGCGGCGTGCCGGAAATCTTCGGCGCGCACGCCCATCTGCTCCCCCCGCCAGGCGATCCGCCCGCGCTCGCGGCCGCAATGGACGCGGCGCTTCACATGGCTGGCGCCGAGCGCGAGGCGCTGACGGACGACCTCGCCGCCCACGCCAGCGACAGATTCACGATCGAGAGAATGAATGCAGGGATACTGGCTGGCTATCGCGCCGCCCTGGCGGCGCTGGGCTAGAGCGCTTTCGTCGAAGGACTTTCGGCGAAAAGGATGCGCGACGAGACGAAAGACGAGAGCCCCGGTCTGACTCGATTGGACCGGGGCATGCTCCAAGAGACGGACCACTTCACAGGGAAACGAATATGTGCGCTTTTGCCGTTGGCGACATGAAAGGCGTCACTCCGGAGTCTGATCCGAACGACGCGTCGAAAAAGGACAGGCGCGCGCTCAACCCGCTGCTGGCGGAGATTGCGAGCAACAGCGCGCCGGGGAAGTCCTATTCGCCCGTGGTGGTGGCCGGCCTCGTCAGGCTCGTCGAATTCGTACTGTTGCTCGCAGGCGGGCTCGCGCTCCACGAATTCTATGTCGCGCCCGTCTGGGGCCGCTCGCTCGACTATGTTTTGGCGACCCCGGCGATGGCCGCGCTGGCGCTTGTCGCCTTCCAGTCGCTCGGTCTTTACAGCACCTCGGCCTTCCGCACGCCCATCCACCACGGGCTCAGAATAGCGGCCGGCTGGTCGATCGTCTTCGCCGTCGCGCTCGCCGTCGTGTTCTTCTTCAAACTCGGCGGCGCCTTTTCACGCATCTGGCTGCTGGGCTGGTATGTGCTGGGCCTTGCCCTTCTCGCGATCGAGCGCCTCGCGGTCGCCATGATCGTGCGCCGGCTGACGCATCAGGGAAAACTCGACCGCCGCACGGCGATTGTCGGCGGCGGCGTCCTCGCCGATCCGGTGTTGAGGGACCTGGCCGCGCAGGAAGGCGGCGACTTGCGCATTCTGGGAATTTTCGACGACCGCACGGACAATCGCTCGCCGGATGTGGTGGCGGGCTATCCCAAGCTCGGCACGGTCGACGATCTCGTGGAATTCGCGCGCCACACCCGCATTGACCTCGTCATCTTCACCCTGCCGATCTCGGCCGAGGCGCGTCTTCTGCAAATGCTGCGCAAGCTCTGGGTGCTGCCGATCGACATTCGACTCGCGGCGCACACCAACAAGCTCCGGTTCCGGCCCCGCTCCTATTCCTACATCGGCAATGTTCCGGTCATCGACGTTTTCGACAAGCCGATCGCCGACTGGGACGTGGTCGTCAAGAACATCTTCGACAAGGTCGTCGGCGCCCTGTGCCTCATCCTCCTGGCTCCGGTCATGGCGCTGATCGCTGTCGCGGTGAAACTCGATTCGCCCGGCCCGGTGCTCTTTCGGCAACGCCGGCACGGCTTCAACAATGAGGTCATCGAGGTCTACAAATTTCGCTCCATGTATGTGAACCAGCTCGATCACAGCGCGCTGAAACAGGTGTCGCGAAACGATCCCCGCGTGACCCGCGTCGGCAGGTTCATCCGCAAGACGTCGCTCGACGAGTTGCCGCAGCTTTTCAACGTCGTCTTCAAGGGCAATCTGTCGCTCGTCGGCCCCCGGCCGCACGCCATCGTCGCCCGCGCCGCCGATCTTCTCTATGACGAAGTGGTCGACGGCTATTTCGCGCGGCATCGCGTCAAGCCGGGCATCACGGGATGGGCGCAGGTCAATGGCTGGCGCGGCGAGACCGACACGCCGGAGAAAATCCAGAAGCGAGTCGAACACGATCTTTATTATATCGAGAACTGGTCGATCCTCTTCGACGTCTATATTCTCGCCATGACGCCCTTCGCCCTGATCAAGGCGGAGAACGCTTATTAGCCGAATGATGGAGGCCGCGCCTTGAACCTGCCGTCGATCGTCATGACAATCGCGGCGCTTCAGGGCGCCGCCGGCGTTTCGCTGGCCGCGGCGGCCGCGCATGTCGACGCCAATCCCCTGCTCGCGACGGCGAGCCAGTTCCTGATGATCCACGCCGCCGCCGGCGTCGGGCTCGCCGCCCGCCTTGCCGGCGCCCCGCCCCTGCGGCGCGTACTTGCCGGCGCGACCTTCGCGATGCAGGCGGGCGTGACGCTCTTCTCTGCCGATCTCGCGGCCCGGGTTTATCTCGGCGGCAAGCTTTTTCCCTACGCCGCGCCGATGGGCGGCGGGCTCACGATTCTCGCATGGCTTGCGCTGGCGATCTGGGGCGCGGCGACCATCGCCCGCCGGGAGTGAACTGCGGCAAAAAGGCCACAGTCGAGCGCCAGCTTTGCAACTCACCCGCGCATTTGCTGGACTTGCGCGGCGATCCGCCGCACCATCATGCACATGTCTGTCTCGGACACGCCACCGCCCCGTTCCGGCGGCGCATCTGGCGACGCGCCGCAACGGCCGGGCGACCCGCTCCTCGGCCGGAGGGTGCTGATTGTCGAGGACGATCCCTTCATCGCGCTCGCTCTGGAGGAAACGCTCTCCGATTTCGGACTGATTGTCGCGGGCGCGGCGATGAATGTGGCGCATGCGTTACAACTCGCGCAAAACGCGGCTTTCGATCTCGCTTTGCTCGACGTCAACATCGGCCACGAGAAAATCGACCCGGTCGCGGACCTGATTCACGCGCGCGGCATTCCCTTCGTCTTCACCACGGGCTGCGGGCGGGCGGGCCTGCCGGAGGCCTATCTTCAGCAGGCGATCGTCGAAAAGCCTTTTTATGTCGAGGAGATGCTGCGCGCCCTGCGGGAGCAGTTAATGAATTCCAGACAGAATTGATTTGAAGGCGAAAAGCGCGCTTGAAGCGGGACGCTGGCGGATTTATGGTCACGCAAAGGTTAAGTTTCCGTTTGCGTGAGTGAGTGCCATGTCCCAGCCTGTCGACCAACGCGCCCGCCGCGCCCGCGCCCGCTCGGCGGTTTCGCTCGGAGCCGCCTTCGCGATCTTCGGGGCCACGCTGCTCGGCTACGACGCCCCGGCCTCGCAGGCCGCCGGCGGATTTTTCGAGGCCCTGTTCGGCATGGGCAGAGTCGGCGAGGGTTACTACGACTATTCTTATGGACCCCGGCGGCATCGGCTTGGTCACGCGCCGCATCGTTTCCGGCTGGCGCATCATTGGCGCCGACATGACGGACAAGCCCGCCGCCGCGTCGCCGAACGACGCAAGGTCGTCGCGCGCCAGCTTGCCTCGGCGCCGGTTCAGCAGAAAAATCCGATCGGCCCGGCCGTGATCGAGATCATCGCGCCGGCGCGCAACCCCTTTCTCCCGGTGTACGGCGCGGGAGCGGCGATCACGAAGACAATCCCTGCGACGCGGTCGCCGGAGTCAGGGTCGAGAGGCGTTCCGTCCGGTTGCGCCAGGCCCTGCGTCGTCCCCGCCATCGCCTCTCCGTCCGGTCGCCCCGGCGGCCCCGGTGAGGCGACGCCGACGAACGCTTTTTACGCCGATCCGACCCTGCGTCCGGGGGACACGGTCATCACGGCCGAGGGCGTGCGTATCCTGCGGCCGGGCAGCCGCTATCCGTTCAAGGCGTCGGATTTCGCGTCGCTGGCCGAAGCCGGCGCCGGCTCGTTGGCGAACCGGAACGCGCTGAGCGAAATCGAGCGCGCCATCAAGACGCCCATTGGCCGCCCGCCAGCAGGTCTTTGACGCGGCCGCCACTTTCTCGCCGCGCTTCCCCGCGACAAAGTCAGGGACTCTGGCGTGAGGAGAAGAGCGCTTGTCGCGGGCGGTGGAAGACAACCCTGCCGAAGCCTCGCCCCGCCCCCCGCCGGGCGCATGGGGAGCATGCGCGCGCGCCTGCCCGCGCGGGAGGATGGCGCTGCTCCTGGTCGCGCTGGCGGCTCTCGGGGCTCTTGGCGGGCTTGCCGTCGCCATCGCGCCCTGGCTGTTCTCGCCCACCGCCGCCCTGACGGCCGTCACCACGCAAGTCAATGACGCGACGGGGCTTTACCTCGCGGCGCGCTCCGGCCCCCGCCTGTCGCTGACGCCACGGCCGCATCTCGTGATGAACGGCGTCGTCTTCGCGGACCACAACAAGGCGCTCGTCGTCGAAGCGGACGAGTTGCGCGGCAACCTCAGAGTCCTGCCTCTCCTGGCCGGACGTCTGGAGATCGACTCGCTGACCCTGACGCGGCCGCGCGCGCAGGTCGATCTCGACCAGAACCGCGTCGACGCCCCCGGCGCCGCCGCCCGCGCCGCGGCGACCCAGCCCGGCAGCGCGGCGGCGCAAAAGGCCGATGAGTTCAAACTTGGCCTGATCAATATTGTCGATGGGGCGCTGCGGCTGCGCCGCAATGGCGCGGACTATTCGGCCGACCGCATCTCGGCGACGCTGGACTGGCGCAAGGTGGGAGAACACGCCCTGCTGACCAGCGCCTTCGATTGGCGCGGCGAGCGTCTCCAGCTCGTCCTGTGGGTCGCGCGGCCGGGAATTTTCCTGCGCGGCGACCCTTCCGTCGTGACGGCGCGTCTGGACGGGGAGAGCCTGCGGCTCGAGGCGCAGGGCGTCGGCCAGACCGGCGCCAATCCGCGTTACTCCGGCCGGGTGGCCGGAACCGCGGCCTCGGCGCGCGAGGCGCTCGATCTCTTCGGCGCCGACGTCGCGCTCCCCGGCCCGTTCGGCGACGCTGAATTCGAGGCGCAGGCGACATTCGGCCCACGCGACGCGGCGTTTCGCGACCTTCGCATCCATGTGGACGGCAACGTCTTCGAGGGCGAGCTTTCGGTGCGCGACGAGGACGGCCGGCCCTATGTGTCGGCCGCGCTGCGCAGCGATTTTGTCGCCCTCAAACCTCTTCTGGCGGACGCCCCGGCGCTCGTCGGCCCGGATTCCCAATGGAGCCAGAAGCCGCTCGATCCCCCGGATATCGCCGGCGCCGATCTCGATCTGACCATCAGCGCCCGCCATGCGCGGCTGGGCCGTCTCACGCTCGACAACGCCTCCATGGCCGCCGCCCTGCGCGATGGCGCGCTGAGCCTGTCGCTGATTGAAGCGCAGGCCTATCGGGGCCGGCTGAAAGCGCGCGGCTCCTTCAGCCTCGCTGGCGGCGCGCTGGTCATGCACGCCTCCGCGCAAACGAGCGGCGTCGACGCCCGCGCCCTGCTTTCGGACGCCTTCGGCAAGGAGGCGCTCGGCGGCGCGCTGGAGTCGACGCTGACCCTCGACGCGCGCGGCGAGACCGTCGCGGATATGGTGCGCAGCCTGAGCGGCCGTGCCGCACTGACCCTTTCGGACGGCGAAATTACCGGCGTCGATTTCGATCGCGCGCTGCGACGCTTCGAGAAGCGCCCGCTGGCGAGCGCGCAGGATATTCGGTCGGGCAGTTCGCCGGTCGCGAAGGCCAGCGCCACCCTGCGGATAGAAGACGGGATCGCGGCGCTGGAGGATGGAGCCGCGTCCGGCCCCGGCTTTTCCCTGACCTTCACCGGAACGGCGAATCTCGCCGAGCGCAGTCTGGCGATCAAGGCGGCGGCGCGGGAGGCCGACCAGACCGGCAAGCCGCGCGACAAGGGCCTTCAGATCGCCTTCGATCTGGGCGGGGCATGGGACGAGCTGAAGATTGCGCCAGACCCGCAGGCCTTCATCCGGCGCTCGGGAGCGGCGGCTCCGCTGCTGCCGGAGGCGCCCGAGAGCGCGCGCTAGACCTCCTCCTCCTCGCCGACTTCGATTTCCCTTGGCGCTTCTTCGAGCAGGCTGGTCAGGGAGGCGGGCAGGTCCAGGTAACGGAAGCGCCGCAGTTCGAAGCCAATTCCGACGAGGCCCCATGGCGGCGTGTAGGTTTGCCACGGCGGGATTTCTGTCAGGACCACGACATATCCGCCGTCAATGGCCGGCGCGATGCGCTCGACCGTGTAAATCGCCCCGCGCCGCAGGCCCCCGTCGCCGTAGCGTCCGGGCCCGGCCTCGACGCAGACGACCTCCGTTCCGGGAGGGGTGTCCGGGCTGATCATCACTCTTCCTCATCGCGTGCGGCGACAGACGCCGCGCCTTTCCGTTCTTATGGAGGGCGCGGCGGCTCAGGAAGCAAGGCGTTGATCAGCGCCGATGTACGCTCACCAGATTTTCAGGAAGCCGAACAGGCTGCCCTTGAGCTTCTTGCGATCCAGGCCGGCAAGTTCATTGTAGATGTTGCGGGCTCTGGCGCGCAGCTCGAGCAGCTCTTCGTCGGGAACGTCGAAATTGATCGCCGCAAGGCGCAACTGGCGACGCGCGTCGTCGAGGCGGGCCTGCGCGTCTGCAATCAAGGCATGGAGCATTTTTCCCCCTTCATGGTTACGCAGATACACTGCGCCGGCGGCCTGACCGTCATGCCGCCGGCAGGACGCTTCGCTTTAACACGAAAAGCCGTCAAGAAAACCCTTGGCGACGCTCCCGGCGACGCACTTGCGGGACGGGTCCTCGAACGCTTTTCGCGAAGCTTCGAAGGGCGCCGGGCCCGATGGCGGGGATTGAGGATGTTACGTTTGTTGCAGTGCAGCGTGAGCGTCGGCGTCAGGACGGTAGCCGAAGGCAGGCCACGCACAAGCTTGGGGAAAGGCTCGCGCACGATAAAGGGGAAATTGGCAAACAACCTTTACTTCAAATTGCAATATTTTAACGAATTTACTTTCAAACTTCTCGAACTTCCCGGTGGTGCAGAGTGCTCCCCGCCTGAACGGTATAGCCATGAACGACTTGGCGCTGAAGAATGTAAAAGACATCCGCAACGGGCTGCTGGAGGCGGTGAGCTACTGGGGCTGGCAGGAACGCATTTGCCATGATCCGGACCTCCAGGCCGACTTCGTTTCAACAACTTATATCAAACATAACGAAGAGTTCTGTTATACGCTCACAAGTTCCGAGAAGAACCGCAGAATAGGCATCCACGTCACCTCCCCTATTCAGGTTCCGAAAATCCGCGTTGCTGAAACATTGATTGTTTCCAATTACTTCAATGCACAAAGCGCGACCGGAGCCTATTATGTCAGCGGCGCCGGCGATCTTTGTTACAAGTGGACGGTCAGCGTGTTCGATGGCCCTGTCGGCGTCGACGCGTTCCGGACCCTGCGCGACGCCGGCAAGAAGGCGTTCGACGAAACCTACAATTCCTTTCTGACAGCCGCCTACACCAACAAGGGGGCGGGTGAGATCATCCAGAACTATCAGCTTTTCTGGTCGAAGGGCGGACAGCCCACGGCCAAGCGCCCCTGAGGCATCAAGGCCGCCCGCGAGCGCATCTCTCCCCCTCGCTGACCATGTAGCCAAAACACAAACGCTGCTCGTGAGCTTATCCCTCCCCCTCGCGGGGAGGGTGGCCCCGCGAAGCGGCGTCGGGTGCGGTCAGGCCCCATCATGGGCGTCGCGGCCCGAACCCCACCCGGCGGTCTGCGACCGCCGACCTCCCCGTAAAGGGGAGGTAGGGGGATCATGCCGCTGGACTGGAAATGAAACCAACACAAACGCTGCTCGCGAGCGCATCCCTCCCCCTCGCGGGGAGGGTGGCCCCGCGAAGCGGGGTCGGGTGGGGTCAGGCCCATCATGTAATATTACAATCCTGCGAAATCGCACGCCAAACTGCGACAAAGTTGGCCTTGGCAATAAAAATTGGTTAACGTAGTAATGCAGCGTAACAATCACGTGCAGCGATTCAGCTTGCTCGGAGGCGACGCTTTTGCTGGCATCGGTCCTTCACGCCCCGCTCGGGGACGGCCTCGTGCTCGCGAGGGCTGGCGAACGGGCGGTTCATATTCTGAACGCCACCGCCGCGGATGTGTGGCGGCTCGCCTGCGACGCGGCGCCCGGCTGCGGCGAGGACTGGCTCGTCCGGCGCGTGCAGGCGCGCTACGGGCTGGACGAATCCGCCGCCAGGCGGGAAATCCGCGCGCTCATGGACGGCTGGCGGCGCGCGGGTCTGGTCGAGCCTCTGGACGAGTTCGTCCCGGCCCCCCTCCCCGACGACTGGATCACCGGCGGCTCGACGCCCGCGCCGCTCGGGGCCGGCCAGATCGCCGTGGAGTTGGCGGGCGTGGCGATGGGCGTCGAAATCGAAAGCGGCGAGGTCGCCGCCGCGGTGCGTTCGGCTCTGGAGCCGATGATCCAGCCGCGCGCAGGCGGCTCCTGCCGGAATATCCTCCGCGTCGCAGGCCCGGTCGACCGCTGGACCCTCAGCGTCAATGACGAGCCAGCCATGTCGGGAGTCGGTGCGGACGAGATCGTGGTGGTCGTTCTCAGGCTGCTCATCGATCTTGCCTGCCGTGCGGAAGGTCGGCTGTTCCTCGCGCATGGGGCGGGCCTGGAGCTTCCCGACGGCCGCGGCCTGCTCCTTGTGGCTCCCTCGGGCTCGGGCAAGACGACGCTCGCCACGGCTCTGAACGCCGAGGGCTATGGCCTGCTGAACGACGACGTCGTGCCCATCGATCTCCATGGCCGTATGCTCGGGCTTTCGGCGCCGATCTGTCTCAAGGCCGGTAGCTGGAGCATCCTGACGTCGCGCCGCCCGGACCTGCGCGACCGCCCGGCAGTGATGCGCTACGGCGAGCCGGTGCGCTTCCTGCCGCCAGCCGGCAATCGGCCCGGCCGCCCCCTTGCGCCCGCCCTGCTCATCTTCCCGCGCTATCAGTCTGGCTCCACGCCCCGCGCGGAACCCATGTCGCCGGAAGCCGCGCTGGGCGCTCTGATCCGGTCGGAGTCGATCCTGCGCGACCTGACCCAATCCAGGCTGGAGGCGTTGACGCGCTGGATCGGCTCGATCCCCGCGCATGCGCTCACCTTTCCCGATCTGGAGAGCGCGATCGGCCTCGTTCGCGGGCTCGCCACCAGCGAGCCTGGCTGAAGGGCTCCTCATGACGCAGGTGCGGGACCTCAGACGCGCACAGGCCGCTCCCTTCTCGATCCTCTGCGAGGTTCTCGGTGCCGGGAGCGTCGGGCGCCAGGAGCGCGCCGCCGATCTGGCGGCCGGGCGGGCCGATTGGGGCGACGTTTTTATCGCCGCCGGCGCATCGCTCGTCACGCCGACGCTTGCCGGCGTGATGTCCCGCATGCGCCTGTCGGAGACTCTGAGCGCCGAGGAATATGACTATCTAGACGCCATCCGGGTCCTCAATTGGCGGCGCAATGAGGCGTTGCAGGCGGAGCTTGGCAGGATTGTCGCCGCTCTCAACCGGATCGACGTCCGGCCCATCCTGCTCAAGGGCGCCATTGCGCTGACGCCGGGCCAGTACCCCGGAGCCGAAGACCGCGTCATTGGCGATCTCGATCTTCTCGTTCCGCGCGATCGTCTGGAAAGCTGCATCGAGGCGCTAGCCGCCATGGGCTATGCGCCCGATGACAGCCCCCGCCGGATGCTCGCGCGCGACTTGCGGAACATGCACCATGCGCCCGCCCTGCTCCACCCGTCTCTTCCGGTGACTGTCGAGCTTCACCATCGTTTCCTGTTTGACGCGGACGACAGCGCGCTTCTGGCCGCCGGAGTGCGGCCGAGGGAGGTGACGCTGGAGAATGGCGCGGCAGCGCTGCTGCCCGATCCGGCGACGCGGCTGCTGCACAATATGCTGCACGCCCAGGTTTCCAACGAGCAGGCGCTCACGCGGGCGCTGGATTTGCGGCAGCTTCTGGAATTCGCCGCGCTCGCGCACTTCTATGCGGGCGATCTCGACCCGGAGGAACTAACGCGACGGCTGCGACAGGATCGCCATCGCCTGCTGAGCGAATATTGGGCGCTGGCCGAGCGCTGGCTGGGTCTGCCCTATCCGGACGGTCTGCCGCGGTCGCGCCGGGAGCGCCGCGAACTCTGGCTTTTCGAAATCATCGCGACGAAGCCTGCGGCCTTCCGATTCGCTATGGGCGCCCATGCTCTGGCCAAGCTACCCCGCCGGCTGGCGAATCTCATCGTCCGACTGTGGGATAATCCAGCCTATTTTTCCGACCGGCTGAGGGACTGGTTTCGGAAGCCCGACGGCGGTCGAACCGATTGAACGGCGCGCGGAAGTGTCTTTGGCTTGGGGAACGACGGCTGGAGGCCTCGGAGGGAATCGAACCCCCGTACAAGGATTTGCAGTCCTCTGCGTAGCCACTCCGCCACGAGGCCGTCCGCGCGAAGACTCAGGTGAGCCCCGCCTGCGGTCGCTCTTACAGGAGGGCGTCGCCGGCGGCAAGCAGTCCGTCGCGTCAAAAATGAAATGCGCCCGTCAGTCTTCCGCCCGCACGGACCAAGTCGCATGGCTGACGGCGTCGAGCTCCCGGAAGTGGTCCGCGATGGCGTCGAGCACCGCCGCCTCCACGCTGGGAGCCGCCAATGTGGCGATCAGCTCCACCCCGTCCTCGCGATCGACCTCGCGGATGTCCCGGGCCGGGTATTTCGCCGCTTCGAGACGCTCCTCCAGCAGATCGCGCATCTCGTCCCTCTCCGATTCGCTGGTCGTGACCCGCAGCTCGAAGGTCGCCTCGGTCTGGCTTTCGTCGATCGGCGCGCGCTCGATCAAGGTGACGAGCGGCCGCAGGAATGTGTTGCCGGCGAGCACGAAGGCGCACATCAGAAACGCTTCCACCGGATGATCGGCGCCGGCGAAGGCGCCGGTGACGGCGGAGCACCAGATCGTCGCCGCGGTGTTGAGGCCGCGAATGTTCATGCCCTCCTTGAGAATGACGCCCGCGCCGAGAAAGCCCACGCCGGACGCCACATAGGCGAGCACCTGGGTCGCCCCCTGATTGCCCATGAGCCGCATGCCGAGATCGACGAAGGCCGAGGCCCCCAACGCGACCAGCGCATTGGTGCGCAGACCGGCGTTGCGCTGCCGGAACTGTCGCTCCGCGCCGATGAGCGTTCCCAGCGTCAGCGCGACGAACAGGGACACAAAGGTGTTGAGCAGTTCCTCGGGGTTGAAACTGATGATTCCCGCCATGTTCTGGGCCTCAATAGGGACGGCCATCCTTGTGAAAGAATCGCCAGCCTCCGTCCGGATCGAGCCGCGCCTCCAGATCATCCGCGGGATAGGTTCCGCAGTCGCCTGGCGCGCGATCGCCGATTTCGAGATAGAGCGCGTCCATGTCAGTTCGATTGACAAGGCAATGCGCCGCTCCGCCGGCACGGAACCCCGCGCACATGCCGGGCCCGAGCTGCGTTTCGCCCGCCTCCGTCACCAGCGTCGGAGCGCCCTCGAGGATATAGACGAACTCGTCCTGCCGGCTGTGACGATGCAGCAGCGCCGATTGGGCGCCCGGCGCGAGCCGCGTGAGATTGACGCCGAAATTCACCAGGCCGAACACGTCTCCGAGCGCCCGTTTCTCCCGTCCCGCCATGCGCGCGGCGAAGGGTTCGGGATAGTTGGAGGCGCGTTTTCTCGGCGCCACGGCGGCGGCGGCGACGGCGTTCGGACGGCTTTCAACTTCGTTCGTCAAGACAGGCTTCTCCCGCTCCGGTTCCCGCGCCAATTTGACAGGCGCAGCCCATTCTGCCCATCTTCGCGCCCCAATGCGCCACAGGGCGCGCCCCGGGATTGATCTGGAATGAATGTCGTCATCGTCGAGTCGCCGGCCAAGGCCAAGACCATCAACAAATATTTAGGCCGCGATTTCAACGTCATCGCCAGCATGGGCCATGTCCGCGACCTGCCGCCCAAGGACGGCTCGGTCGATCCCGACGACGATTTCGCCATGGTCTGGGAGATGGACGCCCGCGGCGCCAAGCGCGTTTCGGAAATCGCCCAGGCGGTGAAGGACGCCGACCGCGTCATCCTCGCGACCGACCCGGATCGCGAGGGCGAGGCCATCTCCTGGCACCTCATCGAAATCCTGAACAAGAAAAAGGCGCTCAAGGACAAGAAGATCGAGCGCGTCGTCTTCAACGCCATCACCAAGGACGCGGTCCGCGAGGCGATGGCCCATCCGCGCCAGATCGATCAGGCGCTGGTCGACGCCTATCTGGCCCGCCGCGCGCTCGACTATCTCGTCGGCTTCACCCTCTCGCCGGTGCTGTGGCGCAAGCTGCCCGGCGCGCGCTCGGCCGGTCGCGTCCAGTCCGTGGCGCTGCGCCTCGTCTGCGACCGCGAGCTCGAGATCGAGAAATTCGTCGCGCAGGAATATTGGTCGCTCGTCGCCCATCTCAAAACCAAGGCGGGCGACTCCTTCATCGCGCGCCTCGTCGGCGCCGACGGCAAGAAGATCACCCGCCTCGACATCGGCAAGGGCGAGGAGGCCGAGGCGTTCAAGAGGGCGCTGGACGCCGCCGCCTTCACCGTGCGTTCGGTGGAAGCCAAGCCGGTCAAGCGCCACCCTTCCGCGCCCTTCACCACCTCGACGCTCCAGCAGGAAGCCTCGCGCAAGCTCGGCCTCGCGCCCGCCATCACCATGCGCATCGCGCAGCGCCTCTATGAAGGCGTGGATGTGGGCGGCGAGACCGTGGGTCTCATTACTTATATGCGAACGGACGGCGTCGACATGGCGCCGGAGGCCGTCGCCAGCGTGCGCAAGGTGATCGCCAAGGAATATGGCGACCGCTTCGTGCCCCACGCGCCGCGCAAATATTCGGCCAAGGCCAAGAACGCGCAGGAGGCCCATGAGGCCATCCGCCCGACCGACGCCGCGCGCCTGCCCAAGCATGTGGCGAAGCATCTCGAGCCCGATCAGGCGCGGCTCTATGAGCTGATCTGGACCCGCACCATCGCCAGCCAGATGGAATCGGCCGAACTCGAACGCACCACCGTCGACATCGAGGCGAAGGCCGGCGCCCGCACGCTCGATCTGCGCGCCACGGGTCAGGTTGTTCGCTTCCCGGGCTTTCTGGAACTTTATCAGGAAGGCCGCGACGACGACGGCGACGAGGAAAGCGGCCGCCTGCCGCCGATGGCGGAAGGCGAGCCCGTGACGCGCGAGAAGATCGACGCGACCCAGCATTTCACCGAGCCGCCGCCGCGCTTCACCGAGGCGACACTGGTGAAGCGCATGGAGGAATTGGGCATCGGCCGTCCGTCGACCTACGCCTCGACGCTCGCCACCCTGCGCGACCGCGACTATGTGCGGCTCGACAAGAAGCGACTCGTTCCCGAGGACAAGGGCCGGCTGGTCGTCGCCTTTCTGGAAAGCTTCTTCTCGCGCTACGTCGAATTCGACTTCACCGCGTCGCTCGAAGAAAAGCTCGACCTCGTTTCGAACAATGAGATCGACTGGAAGCAGGTGCTGCGCGACTTCTGGCGCGACTTCTCGGCGGCCGTGAACGAGACCAAGGACCTGCGCACCACGCAGGTGCTCGACAGTCTCAACGAGCTGCTGGGGCCGCATATCTTCCCGGCCAAGGAAGACGGCTCCGATCCCCGCCTCTGCCCGGCCTGCAACGCCGGTCAATTGTCGCTGAAGGTCGGCAAGTTCGGCGCCTTTATCGGCTGTTCGAACTATCCCGAGTGCCGCTACACGCGCACGCTGTCGCCGCCCACCGGCGACGCGGCGGAGAACGCGCGGCCGGGCGTGAAGGTCCTGGGACAGGACCCGGAAACCGGCGCCGAGATCACCCTGCGCGACGGCCGCTTCGGCGCCTATGTGCAGGAGGGCGAGCAGGAGGAGGGCGGCGAAAAGCCCAAGCGCGCCTCGCTGCCCAAGACCATCAAGCCGGATGACCTCACGCTCCAGCAGGCGCTCGCGCTGTTGTCGCTGCCGCGCGAGGTGGCGAAACATCCGACGAGCGGCGAGCCCATCGTCGCCAATATCGGCCGCTTCGGCCCCTATGTGCAGCACGGCAAGACCTACGCCAATGTCGGGCGTGAGGACGACGTGCTGACCATCGGCGCCAACCGCGCCATCGACCTGATCGTGCAGAAGGAATCCGGCGGCGGCGGGTCGCGCTTCTCGCGCGCCTCGGAACCCGGCCGCTCGCTGGGCGCCCATCCCGAGGGCGGCGAGGTGACGGTGAAGGCCGGCCGTTTCGGCCCCTATGTGAACTGGGGCAAGGTCAACGCCACCATCCCGCGCGCGGTCGATCCGGCGTCGCTGACGCTTGAGCAGGCGCTGGAGATGATCACGGCAAAGGCCGCCGCCGGGGGCGCCACGGGCGGACGCGTGCTCGGCGAGCATCCCGACGGCGGCAAGATCACCGTCCGCCCCGGCCGCTTCGGGCCTTACGTCAATCTCGGCAAGGTCAACGCCACATTGCCGAAGAGCTTGTCCGCCGAGGATGTGACTCTCGAGGACGCGATCAAGCTGATCGAGGAAAAGGGCGGGGCGCCGAAGAAGAAGGCGCCGGCGAAAAAGGCTCCCGCCAAAAAGGCGGCGGCGAAGAAGGCGATCGAGGACAGTGACGAGACGCCCTTCGACGACGCACAGCCCGCGAAGGCCGCGCCCATCAAAAAGGCAGAGCCAAAGAAGGCGCCGGCCAAAAAGGCCGCGCCGAAGAAGGCGGCCGCCAAGTAACTCCCGAGCCCGCAGGCGCCCCGGTAATCGCAGCGAAACGTCCAGAACCGCGCATGGTTCTGGACGCGTCGACGCATTTCAAGCGACGGTCATGGCGAAATCCCCGTTCACGCAATATGTTTGGTGAAGCGTTTTCACGCCGGCCCGCGCATCGGCCGGCCAATCGAGCAGGAACTTGGCGCCCAAGACAGCACCGCAGCCTTCCCGCGAGGACATTCTCGCCTTCATCGCCCGCGAACAGGAAGCCGCCGGCGGCCCGAAAAAAATCGGCGTCCGGGAAATCGCCCGCGCCTTCGGCCTCAAGGGCGAGGACCGCGTCGCGCTCAAGCGCATGCTCGCGAGCCTTGCCGAGGACGGCGCCATCGAGAAACGCGGGCGCCGCGTCAATCCCAAGGGCGCGCTGCCGCCCGTGACCCTCGTCGACATCACCGCGCGCGACCGCGACGGCGAAATGGTCGCCGTTCCGGTGGAGTGGGACGAGGAAGAACTGGGCGCGCCGCCGCGCATCCTCATCCGCGCCCCGCGCCGCGCCCGGCCGGGCGAGCCCCTGCCCGGCGTCGGCGACCGCGCGCTGGTGCGCGCCGAGCCCGACCGCGACGCCGGCCCGAATGAGCCGCCCTACGTCGGCCGCGTGATAAAACTGCTATCGCGCGCGCGCCACCGCGTGCTGGGCGTGTTGCAGGTCGAGCCCAACGGCCACGGCCGCATTCTCCCCATCGACAAGAAGCAGGCCGGGCGGGAGCTGATGGTCGCCGCCGCCGACATTGGCGAGGGCCAGCATGGCGACCTCGTCTCGGTCGATCTCGTCGGCAAGACCCGTTTCGGCGCCCCGCGCGCTCGCGTGCGCGAGACGCTGGGTTCGGTGACGAGCGAAAAAGCCGTCAGCCTCATCGCCCTGCGCGCGCATGACATTCCGGACGTGTTCCGCCCCGAGGCCGTGGCCGAGGCCGAACAGGCCAGGCCCGCGACGCTTCAGGGCCGAGAGGACTGGCGCGAGCTGCCGCTCGTAACCATCGATCCGCCGGACGCCAAGGACCACGACGACGCCGTCCACGCCGCGCCGGACACGGCGCCCGACAATGACGGCGGCTTCATCCTCACCGTCGCCATCGCCGACGTCGCTTACTACGTCCGGCCCCGGTCGCCGCTGGACAAGGACGCGCTGGAACGTGGCAACTCGGTCTATTTTCCCGACCGCGTCGTGCCGATGCTGCCCGAGCGCATCTCCAACGATTTATGTTCCCTCCGCGAGACCGAAGACCGCCCGGCCCTCGCGGTGCGGATGCGCGTCACGGCCAGGGGCAAGAAGATCGGCCACAGCTTCCACCGCGTGATGATGCGCTCGCACGCCAAGCTGGCCTACGCCCAGGCGCAGGCGGCGATCGACGGCCGGCCGGACGAGAAGACGAAGCCACTCGTCGACACGGTGCTGCGGCCGCTCTACGCGGCGCATGAAGCGTTGCAACATGCCCGCAATCTGCGCGCGCCGCTCGATCTCGACCTGCCCGAGCGCAAGATCCTGCTGAACCCGGACGGCTCCTTTGACCGGGTGATCATCCCGCCCCGGCTCGAAGCGCATCGGCTGATCGAGGAATTCATGATCCTCGCCAATGTCGCCGCGGCGGAGACGCTCGAAGAGCATCGGCAGATGCTCATCTATCGCGCCCATGACGAGCCGTCGAAGGAGAAGGTCTCCGCGCTTGCGGAGTTTCTGGCCACCATCGGCGTCAAGCTGGCCAAGGGCCAGGTGCTCAAGCCCTCCCACTTCAATGTGATTCTGGAGCGCGTGAAAGGGCTGGAGCATGAAAACATCGTCAATGAAATCGTCCTGCGCACGCAGGCGCAGGCCGAATACACGCATGAGAACTATGGGCATTTCGGCCTGAACTTGCGCCGCTACGCGCATTTCACCTCGCCGATCCGCCGCTACGCCGACCTCATCGTGCATCGCGCGCTGATCCGGGCGCTGAAACTGGGCGAAGGCGCCCTGCCCGACACCCCCGCCGGGGAACTGGCCGAGACCGCCGCGCGAATCTCCGCCGCCGAGCGTCGCGCCATGGCGGCCGAGCGGGAGACGGTCGACCGGCTCATCGCCCATCATCTCGTCGACCAGATCGGCGCGCGCTTCGGGGCGCGAATCTCGGGTGTGACGAAATCCGGCCTGTTCGTGCGCCTCATCGAGACGGGCGCCGACGGATTCGTGCCGGCGGCGACGCTCGGGCGCGAATATTATTCCTACGACGAGGCCAGCCATTCGCTGACCTCGCGGTCCGGCGTGAGCTACCGCCTCGCGGATGTCATCGACGTGCGCCTCGTCGAGGCGGCGCCCATTGCAGGCGCGCTGAGATTCGAGGTGGTCGGCGGCGGAGAGAAGCGGAAACCGCCCGCCTCGGCCTTTGGCAATCGCGGGAAAAGCGCGAAGAAGCCGAGAGGAAACGGCAAGCGCTGATCCGCTCGGGTATCCGCCTTGACATCCGGCGCGTCACACGTATGGTGCGCGCAAATTCGTCGCCTGCCGCGACTCTCGGAGCGGCGGGGACGATTTTCTGTTCTCTATCAAACTGGAACGAGTCCGATGGCCAAGTCCGCCATGATCAAGATCAAGCTCCTGTCCACGGCGGACACGGGCTATTTCTACGTCACCAAGAAGAACGCGCGCACGAAGACCGAGAAGCTCGTCTTCAAGAAATACGACCCGGTCGTGCGCAAGCATGTCGAGTTCAAGGAAACCAAGATCAAGTAAGACGCGCCGACGCGTCCGAATCTGCGCAGGGACCGCCCCGGACCATCCGGCTGACGCGCTGGTCCTTGCAGCTTGCGGCGGGCCGGAGTTTCGCTCCAGAGAGGCCCGCCGACGCCGCCAGAGCGGCAAAACCGCCCAAAACGCGCGAAAAATCGCAACGCCAGCGGCTTCCGCCTCTTGCGCTGAGCTTTTTATCGGAATTATAGAATAATTTAGCTGACCGCCGGTTATGAAGGCGGCCGACTGACAATGGCTTCAAGGAGGCCACTCCAACCATCGTCAGCCGGCCAACCCCACGGACCCAGGAGATGCGGCGGACCTGAGCACTCCGCAGGGTATTCGAGTTCTGCCGTTACGCACCAAAACGCTTGATTCGCCGTGGTAACTTTCCAGCCCCTTTCGGCGTCGCCAGACACGCAAGTTGTTCGGCGGGAGACAAGTTACCCCGGCTGCACAAAATTGCAACTCTCTG
Source organism: Methylocystis sp. (assembly GCF_051061225.1). GTDB lineage: Bacteria > Pseudomonadota > Alphaproteobacteria > Rhizobiales > Beijerinckiaceae > Methylocystis. The sequence goes on along the minus strand of NZ_JBPFEB010000112.1, from coordinate 25,069 downwards.
ATATGTTTTTTCACAATAGGGTCATCGAAAAATCGAAACCCCGGCGACGAGCGGTTCTTTTTCCGCTAAAGACGACAAAAATCACGCGCGGAACGCGCGACGCTCGGAGGAAATAAATGATTGTTCGCCATATGCGCCTCTTCATGGGGCTCGCCGCCGCTTTGACGCTCGCCGCCTGCGGCGCCCATCAGCCCGGCGACGCCACCGGCGCGAAAGTTCTCCGCAACATTCTCGAAAAGAACGGTGTCGACGCCAAGATCGTCTCCTTCAAGAAGGTCAACGCCCGCGAGGTCAAGCGCGACAACATCGCCGCCTTCGAGCTGATGTACGAAGCCGAAGTGCAGTTCCCGGAAGGCTTCGAGGCCAGGTGCCGGGACGAGAAGGAGCGCGGCAAATGCGCCTTCCTCGGCATCGACGAGGACCGCACCTTCGCCAAGAGCGAAGTGCACACCAGCGAAGGCACGCTGCATTTCGTGAAGACCGAAAAGGGCTGGATGGCCGAGGACAACAACACCTACTGATGGCGTCCTTCGCGGCGCAGCGCCCGCCGGGCGTCGCTGTCCCGGCGGGCGCCGCTCCCCCACCCCGTTTCGTGGAGGGCGCGCGCCGGAATGCGGCTCCCGAACCATTGGCCTGCCCATCGGCGCGGCCGCGCTGGACAAAGCGGGTCCGGGGGTAGATACCGGGGCGCAAACGGGCGGCGCGGCGCGCCGAGATGAGCCGGCGAGAAGCACAGTGAATCAGTATATTGCCTATCAGGGTGAGCCTGGCGCGAACTCGGATCTCATCAGCCGGGAAGCCTTTCCCGACCTGACCCCGCTCCCCTGCCCCAGTTTCGAGGACGCCTTCGCCGCCGTCACGGAAGGCCGGGCGGCGCTGGGCATGATTCCGATTGAAAACTCCATCGCCGGACGCGTGGCGGACATCCACCATTTCCTGCCGCATTCGGGCCTGCACATCATCGGCGAGCATTTCCTGCCGATCCACTTCCAGTTGATGGCGCCCAAAGGGGCGACCCGCGAGGGCCTGCGCGAGGTCTACAGCCACGTACATGCCCTCGGCCAGTGCCGCCGCGTGATCCGCGATCTCGGGCTCGTCCCGCATACGGCCGGCGACACCGCCGGCGCCGCGCGCGAGGTGGCGGAGTGGAATGATCCGACCAAGGCGGCGCTGGCGCCGCGCCTCGCCGCCGACATCTACGGCCTCGACATTCTCGCCGAGGACGTGGAGGACGAAGCGCACAACACCACCCGCTTCATCGTTCTTTCGAAGACCAGCCAATGGGCGCCGGTCGATTGCGGCCCCACCATGACGACGTTCATCTTCCGGGTCCGCAACGTGCCGGCGGCGCTCTACAAGGCGCTCGGAGGGTTTGCCACGAATGGCGTCAACATGACCAAGCTGGAAAGCTACATGGTCGACGGCGAATTCGCGGCGACCCGCTTTCTGGTCGACGTCGATGGCCATCCCGAACAGCCCGCGCTCGCGCGGGCGCTTGAGGAATTGCGGTTCTTCTCGAAGGAAGTGGAGATTCTGGGCGTCTATCCAGCGGCGGCGTTTCGCGTCACAAATATCCGCTCCTTCGAATATGGCGACTGAATGAACAGGGGAAAGCGCTATGGCCGCCGCCTATGATCCAAACAACATCTTCGGGAAAATCCTCCGCGGCGAAGTTCCCGCCCACAAGGTCTACGAAGACGACATGGCGCTGGCTTTCATGGACATCATGCCCCGCGCGGAAGGCCATGTTCTCGTGATCCCCAAGGCTGGCTCGCGCAATCTTCTCGACGTGTCGCCGGACACGCTCGGCGAGCTCATGAAACGCGTCCAGCATGTCGCCAAGGCGCTCCAGGCCGCCTTTCAGGCCGATGGGCTGACGCTGCATCAGTTCAATGAAAGCGCCGGCGGTCAGGTGATCTATCACCTGCATTTCCATCTGCTGCCGCGTTGGGACGGGGTCTCCCTGCGCCCGCCGGGAACCATGGCCGATAATGAGAAGCTCGCCGAGCAGGCCGCGAAAATCCGCGCGGCGATGACGCCCTTCGCGGGGTGAGTCCCGGGGCGTTGAGCGGGCGGTTTCGGCCGCCATTCGGTTTCATCGCCACTCTCGCGGCGTGAGCCCATACCTCCCCTTCACGGGGAGGTCGGCGGTCGCAGACCGCCGGATGGAGTCGAGCCGCTACAGCCATGATGGGGCCTTGACCCCACCCGGCGCGCGTTCCGCGCGCCACCCTCCCCGCGAGGGGGAGGGATGAGCTCACGATGAGCGCCTCAGAAACTGGACTTACTCTTCCGCCACCTTGGCCGGACGCAGCGTCACAGGGCGCAGCAGGAAGGACGGCACGTGGTCGCCGAGACCGATCACCGGCGGGCCGTCGTCTTCGTGATGGCGGCGCGACCGGCGGCGATCCTCGGGCTGGCGGGCGCGGACCGGCTCCGGCTCGGGACGACGCGGCGCATGGGCGGGACGGCCCATGGCGACAGGCCCCCCAACCTCGGCGCGCGCCCCAACCTCGGTCCGCTCGCCGCGCTCTGCCCGCTCGACCCGCTCGCCCCGCTCGGTCGACCGGCGGCTCCGTTCGCCGCCACGCTCGCGGCGGCCGCCGCGCTCGCCACGTCCGCCGCGGCGGCTATCATGCGGGCGGGTAGTCTCCATGGGCGGCGGCAGCTCGTTGAAGCCCGGCCCCTCCCATTCGATCGCCTTGCCGATCAGATTCTGAATCTGGTCGACATATTTGGCGTCATCCTCCGTGACGATGGTCAGCGCGACGCCGGAACGTCCCGCCCGGCCGGTGCGGCCGATGCGGTGGACATAGTCCTCGCTGTGGGTCGGCACGTCGAAGTTGACCACATGGCTGACGTCCGGAATGTCCAGACCGCGCGCGGCGACGTCGGAGCAGACCAGAAGCGACACATCGCCGTTCTTGAAGGCGTCGAGCGAGGCCATGCGGGCAAGCTGGTCCATGTCGCCGTGCAGGGCGCCGGCCGAAAACCCATGCTTGGCCAGCGACCGGTGGAGGATGGCGACGTCCCGCTTGCGGTTGCAGAAGATGATCGCGTTCTTGAAGTTCTCGGCGTCACGAAGCAGCTTGCGCAGCGTCTCCCGCTTTTCGGCGTGGCCGTGAGAGGCGACCAGGGCCTGGCGGATGGTGGAGGCCGTGGTGGCCGCGCGGGCGACCTCGACGCGAACGGGATTGTGAAGGAACGCCTCGGTGAGGCGGGTGATCTCCGGCGGCATGGTCGCCGAGAAGAACAGGGTCTGGCGGGTGAACGGCACCAGCTTGCAGACCCGCTCGATATCCGGGATGAAGCCCATATCGAGCATGCGGTCGGCTTCGTCGATCACGAGAATCTCGATGCCGGTGAGAAGCAGCTTGCCGCGGTCGAAGAAATCGAGCAGCCGGCCCGGCGTCGCGATCAGCACGCCCGCGCCGCGCATGATCTTGGCTTCCTGATCGCCGAAGGCGACGCCGCCGATCAGCAGCGCCACGTTCAGCTTGTGATTGGCGCCGTATTTGGCGAAGCTTTCCTCGACCTGGGCCGCGAGCTCGCGGGTGGGTTCGAGGATCAGCGTGCGCGGCACGCGCGCACGGGCGCGGCCCTGTTCGAGGCGGCTCAGCATCGGCAGCGTGAAGGCCGCCGTCTTGCCCGTGCCCGTCTGGGCGATGCCGAGAATGTCCCGGCCCTGAAGCGCCGGCGGGATAGCCTGCGCCTGGATGGGCGTCGGAGACGTGTAGCCAGAGGCCTGCACGGCCGCGAGCACCTTTTCCGAAAGGCCCAATTCGTCGAATGTCATCAATTATCCTGGTTCCGGCTTACGTCTGCGGAAGGGCCGCTGCGCGCCAGCCGTCTGAAAAGCGCGCAAGATGTCCTGAGAGAGGGCGCCGTCATCGCCGCGAGGACGGACTGGCTCGCCTAACCGTCGCCGCAAAGGAGCGGGGGCCATAGCCACGGCCGCATGCTTGAAGAACAAATGGTCCAATGTCAATGGATTTGCGAGGCCCGGAGGCCAATTTTCGGCAGAATTTCCTCAAAACGCCGGCCGGGGACGTCCCTGCCCCCGATCTGAGCTATTTCCCGGCCTCGTCCGGGCTCTTGCTGTCGCCACAGGGGGACACGGGCGACGCCTTGCGAAGGGGGATGGTCGCCGTGGTGATTCCATCGACGCCAATGCTTCGGACAATCGAATAAGCCTGCGGCGTCTGCGGCGCCCCATTGGCCGCGACGTCGCGCATGGCGCGATTGTAGGCAAGGCGCGAGGCGGCGTCGCTGTCCACCCAATGCGACAGAAGCTTGGCCCCGAGCACGCTGAGCAGGAAGGCGAAGGCGGACAACGCCGCGACGTTCCAGACGGCGCCCGACATCGAAGAGCGGGTCGACGACTGGTAGCGGTTCGGATGGCTGTTTTGTTCGAAATCGGACATGTCGGCGTCCTGCGGGTTCACCCCCCTTTTCTTGGCGCCTTATCGTAAATATCTGGTTCATGGCGGGAATGCCCGGCGCGCCCGCGCCTTCCCTCTTGCCAAGGCCTCCGCAAAGCAGAAGACTATGCGGGCCGGCGTCTCAGGGGTGTCCCGGAGCCGCCCGGCTGCGGCAAAGAAATTGCTCCATGCGCCCGTGAAAGACCTTTTCACCGGACCTACATGGAAAGGACCAGAGGATGAGAGGGACGTGCCGGTTTTGACATCCATCAAATCCCAGCAAGCGTTATCGCAGACCGGCCGCGACCCCGCGGGCGTTCCCCTGCGCGCCGGCAAGGAGCCAAAGAAATCCGGCGACGGGCCGGGGTCCGGCACCGCGCTGATCACGCGCACCCGCCAGCAGACCCGCCGCCCGAACATGTACCGCGTGCTCTTGCTCAACGACGATTACACGACCCAGGAGTTCGTGGTGATCGTCCTGCGCAAGTTTTTCAACAAGTCCGTCGAGGACGCCACGCGCATCATGCTGCATGTCCATAATCACGGCGTCGGCGAATGCGGTGTCTATACTTATGAAGTCGCCGAAACCAAGGTCACCCAGGTGATGGATTTTGCAAGGAAGCACCAGCATCCTCTGCAATGCATCATGGAGAAGAAATAGGGGCTCGCAGCGCATGCCGACGTTCTCGCGCAATCTCAAACAGACTTTGGACCGCGCCCTCGCCTCCGCGCGCGAGCGTCACCACGAATACGCCACGCTCGAACATCTGCTGCTGAGCCTGATCGAGGACGCCGACGCCTCGGCCGTGCTTCGCGCCTGCTCGGTCGATCTCGAGCTGCTCGGCAAGAATCTACGCGATTACATCGATCGCGAACTCGACAATCTGGTCAACGAGGACGCCGACGAGTGCAAGCCGACCGCCGGCTTTCAACGCGTCGTCCAGCGCGCCATCATCAGCGTGCAGTCGTCCGGCCGGGAGGATGTGAGCGGGGCGAATGTCCTGGTCGCGCTGTTCGCCGAGCGCGAGAGCCACGCCGTCTATTTCCTGCAGGAGCAGGACATGACGCGCTACGACGCCGTCAATTACATCAGCCACGGCATCGCCAAGCGCCCGGGCCTGTCCGACCACACACGCTCGCCGCGCGGGGTGGAGGACGAGAGCGAGCGCGCCGAGAGCCGCGACGGCCGCGAGGGCGACGCGCGCAAGAAGGAAGGCGCGCTGGAGGCCTATTGCGTCAATCTCAACAAGAAGGCGCGCGACGGCCGCATTGATCCGCTCATCGGCCGCGAGGCCGAGGTGCTGCGCACCATTCAGGTGCTCTGCCGCCGCCACAAGAACAATCCGCTTCTGGTCGGCGACCCCGGCGTGGGCAAGACCGCGATCGCGGAGGGTCTCGCCCGCAAGATCACCCAGGGCGAAGTGCCGGACGTGCTCGCCGGCGCGACCGTCTTCGCGCTCGATATGGGCTCGCTCCTTGCGGGCACCCGCTACCGCGGCGACTTCGAGGAGCGGCTGAAGCAGGTCGTCAAGGAGATCGAGAATCACAAGAACGCGATTCTCTTCATCGACGAGATTCACACGGTCATCGGCGCCGGCGCGACCTCGGGCGGCGCCATGGACGCCTCAAATCTGCTCAAGCCCGCGCTCGCCCAGGGCGTGCTCCGCTGCATCGGCTCGACGACCTACAAGGAATACCGCCAGTATTTCGAGAAGGACCGCGCGCTGGTGCGCCGCTTCCAGAAGATCGACGTCAACGAGCCGTCGATCCCGGATGCGATCGAGATCATCAAGGGGCTGAAGCCTTACTTCGAGGAGTTCCACCGCATCCGCTACACCAGCGACGCCCTGAAGGCGGCGGTGGAGCTCTCGGCCCGCTACATCCACGACCGCAAGCTGCCGGACAAGGCGATCGACGTGATCGACGAGACCGGCGCGGCGCAGATGCTGCTCGCCGAAAACAAGCGCAAGAAGACCATCGGTCTCAAGGAGATCGAGGCGACCATCGCGACCATGGCGCGCGTTCCGCCGAAGACCGTCTCCAAGGACGACGCCGAGGTGCTCGCGCATCTCGACGAGACGCTGCGGCGCGTCGTCTATGGGCAGGACAAGGCGATCACCGCCCTCACATCGGCCATCAAGCTTGCCCGCGCCGGCCTGCGCGATCAGGAGAAGCCGATCGGCTGCTATCTCTTCTCCGGCCCCACCGGCGTCGGCAAGACGGAAGCCGCCCGCCAGCTCGCTACCTCGCTGGGGATCGAACTCGTGCGCTTCGACATGTCCGAATATATGGAGCGCCACACGGTCAGCCGGCTGATCGGCGCGCCCCCCGGCTATGTCGGATTCGATCAGGGCGGACTGCTGACGGACGCCATCGACCAGCATCCGCACTGCGTGCTGCTGCTCGATGAAATCGAGAAGGCGCATCCGGACCTGTACAACATCCTTCTGCAGGTGATGGACCACGGCAAGCTCACGGACCACAACGGCAAGACGATCGACTTCCGCAACGTCATCCTGATCATGACGACCAATGCGGGCGCGTCCGACCTCGCGCGCACGCCGATCGGCTTCACGCGGACGCGCGCGGACCTGGACAACAGCGAGGCGATCAATCGGCTGTTCGCGCCGGAGTTCCGCAACCGCCTCGACGCGATCGTGCCCTTCGGCCATCTGCCGGTGGACGTCATCAAGCGCGTCGTCGACAAGTTCATCATGCAGCTCGAAGCGCAGCTCGCCGACCGCAACGTCACCATCGAGCTCACCGACGAAGCGCGCGGCTGGCTCGTCGAACATGGCTATGACGAAGCCATGGGCGCCCGTCCGATGTCCCGCGTCATTCACCAGGCCATCAAGACGCCTTTGGCGGACGAAGTGCTCTTCGGCCGGCTGAAGAACGGCGGCGCGGTGCGCGTGGTGGTGGTGGGCGACGACAAGGGCGCCAAGAAGCTCGGCTTCGTCTTCCCGGAAGGCCCGGTCCTGCCGCGTCCGGAACGCGACATCATCGAGGCCGGCAAGAAGCGCGCGGCGGAGGACGCGGAGTTCGGGCGGGACGACGACGCGACGCCGCCCGACGCGGAGGAACCCGGCGCAAGTCCGGAGTCCATCCGGAACTGAGGATGCGGGAGGGGCTCGGCGGGTCGCCGCCCCCTCCCCTCTCCTGTCGGCCGCCTTACGGAAGCGCACAGGTGTCGAGTTCGACGCCTTTCCGAACGAAGGTGTCCGTTCCCAGACCATTCGCGGCCGTGAACACATTCCAGCCCGGCGCGAGAAAGATGAGGGCCTTCGGCCGGGAAGCGCTCATCTGCGTGAGCGGAACCTGGTTCAGCGTCACATTCAGAATCGCGGTCGTCTTGTCGAACAGGTTGACATAGAGCTGCCGCTTGCCATTGGCCGGATTGAGGGCGCAGCCCGGCGTCACCGTCGCATAGGATTGCGCGGCGTATTCCAGATCGCCGGTCACAGTGTTCGTGGTATTGGGAACGCAGACGTTGATCTGGCTGGTCGACGTGTCGTACGAATAGCTGTCCGTCGTCTTCTTGTCCGGGGACACCGTAACCGTATTGGCGCTGTTGGGCAGCCATACGGTGGCGTCTGGACTGATGAAGGTGACGGTCGTGACCGCGTTTCCATTCAGCTTCACGGCGGCGCTCGCGGTCTTGGACGGATTGTAGAGCCCCGCCTGCACCATCGGAGCCATCCCGGCGACCGGATCGAGCGCGCATTTCACCGCGGCGGAAGCGTAGGTCTTCCCGCTCGGCCCGATCTTCGCGTCGGTGAGCGCCAGAGCCGGAGAGCCGGACGCGAGCGCAATCAGAATAGCGAACGGGAAAGATACGCCGGAGAAGAGTTTTTCGATTTTCATTTTTTCCTCGAGTGGTTCGGACCGCGCCCCAGCCAAACGGGGTCTTCACATTTTGAGAATCGTGGCGAAGTCATTGATTCGGCAAGGCGGCAAAGGGCCGCTGGGGACCGCGCGGGTTTTCGCCGCAATCGCGGGACTCAAACCTAATCTTAACCATATCGGCCAAGACTGCGTCCGAAAGCACCGGCCGCGCTCCCGCTACAGGCGGGGCGCGCGCGGGTCGTTGCGCCGGGATCAGACGCTCGCAGGATGCGGATTTGTCATGTCATCGAATCCTCCAGCGGAGGAAGCAGCCGGGTCGTCATCGCGCTCCTGCGCGACCAGATCGCGACCGGCCATGACGTCACGCTGATTTACTCCCCCATCCGCTCCGACCCGCCCTTCACCGAGGCGGTCGCGAGCCTGGGCACGACGCTGCGCGTTCGCCTCCTGCCGATGTACCGGCAGGTGGGCGCCCACGACGCCCTCGCGGCGTTCCGCTTGTGGCGCGCCTTGCGCGACCTCGGTCCTTTCGACGTGATCCATGGCCACAGCTCGAAAGCCGGGGCGCTGGCGCGGATGGCGGCGCTCTTCCTGGACCGTCCGGTTGTCGTGTACACACCGCACGCCTTCGTCACGCTGGCGCCCGGCGCAAGCCCAGTCTATGCCGCGATCGAATGGGCGGCCGGCTGGTTCTGCGACGCCATACTGGTCGGCTCCGAGCAGGAATACGCCCATGCGCGCGACCGGCTGCGCCTGCCGGCCATGCGCCTGCGCCTCATTCCCATGGGCGTTGATCTCTCCTGGGACGCGGATCGCGCGGCCGCGCGCCACCGGCTTCGCCTCACGGAGACAGATCTCGTCGTTGGATTCGTCGGCCGGCTGGCGCCGCAGAAAAATCCCCTGCGGCTTGCCCGCGTCTTTCACCTGGCCGCGAAAGCGCGGCCGGAGCTGCGGTTCGTCGTCATTGGCGACGGCGAGCTGCGCGACGCCTTCGGCGCGGCGCTCGAGTCCCTCGGCGTCTCGCAGGCGACCATACGCGCGCCGGCCCTCGACGGACGCGAGGCAATGGCGGCGTTCGACTGTCTCGTCTGCACCAGCGATTATGAGTCCTTCGGACTGATCTTCGCCGAAGCCCTCGCCTGCGGCGTTCCCATCGTCTCGCCCCCCGTCGGCGTTGCGCCGCAAGCCGTTTGGGACGGACAGACGGGCGCGCTGACCTCGTTCGAGCCGGACGACATTGCGCGCGGCGTGCTCGACATCACCGGCCTTTCCGCAGACGCGCGCGGCGCCATGTCGCTGGCCTGCCGCGAGCGGGCGCGCATCTTCGATATCCGCACGACAGCCGCGCAGACGCGCCGTCTCTATGAAGACCTGCTGGCGCGGAAAGCCGGTCGGACATCATGACCGCGACGGCGCGCCGCGCGCCCGGCGGGGAGGCGTCGCGGCTCACCTTCGACTACGAGAGGCTCGTCGGCGTCTGGGTCTTCATCTTCGTGGCCTGCGGCGCGATCGGCGTCATCGAGCCGTCGCCCTATGATTTCGCCTCGATCGTCGCCATGGCGCTTTGGTTCTTCGGCGGCTTCTCGATCCACCGAAGCTTCCTCGTCTTCGGCTTTCTGATCCTGCTGTTCAACATCACCGGCTTTGTCGCGCTCATTCCCTATTGGGACAATGCGGACTCCGCGCTCTATCAGTATCAGTCCGGCTATCTCGTGCTCACGGGCCTGTTTTACGCGCTCTACATGGGCAATCGCACGATCGCGCGCGTCGAACTGTGCCTGAACGCCCATACGGCGGGCGCCGTCGTCGCGGCGGTTTGTGGCGTGCTCGGCTATTTCGACGTCGCGGGACTGGGCAATGAAATCTTCGCCCACGCCGGCCGCGCCTCGGGCACGTTCAAAGACCCCAACGTGCTCGGCTCCTACCTTGTTCTGCCGATTGTGTGGCTCTCGCAAAATCTCATGCTCGGCCGCGCGCGCAGCGTCCTGCTCACCTCCGCGACGCTGATCGTCCTGTTCCTCGGCATGTTTCTGGCGTTCTCGCGCGGCTCCTATGGCGCGACCGCCGTCGCCTTCTTGCTGATGATCGCCTCAGTCTACGCGACCTCCAGCGACGCGAGGATGAAACGGCGGATCGTCGTCGCGACGCTCGCCGCGCTGGCGATGATCACCCTGCTGATCGCGGTGCTGCTGCTGAACCCGGAGACGCGTGAGATCTTCGCCCTGCGCACCGCCGCCGTGCAGGACTACGACGCCGGCGAGACGGGCCGCTTCGGCAATCAGTTGCGCTCCATCCCCATGCTGCTCGAACGCTTCATGGGCTTCGGTCCCTTGCGCTTCCGCCTCGTCTTCGATCTGGAGCCGCATAATTCCTATGTCGGCGCCTTCGCCAACAATGGCTGGATCGGCGGCTTTCTGTTCATCCTGCTGGTGGGCGTCAGCGCCTGGATCGGCCTGCGGCTGATGTTTGCGTCCTCGCCCGCGCAACGTCAGGCGCAGGTTCTCGCGCCGACCCTGCTCGCCCTGTTTTTACAGGGTTTCCAGATCGACATCGACCACTGGCGCTTTCTCTTCTTCATGCTCGGCGCCGTCTGGGGGCTCGAGGCGTTGCGGCAGCGAGACGCCGCCGCCGCCGTCACTCCACTTTCGCCGCCCGCCGCGCCGGCTTCTTCTCCGGCGCCGCGGCGGACGCGGGACGCCGCGCCATCGCTTCAGCGAGGTAGCGGCCGGTATGGCTCCGCTTCTCCCTGACGATCTCAGAGGGCGGCCCGGCCGCGACGATCTCGCCGCCGCCGTCGCCGCCTTCCGGCCCCATGTCGATGATCCAGTCGGCCGTCTTGATGACTTCCAGATTGTGCTCGATGACGACGACCGTATTGCCCTGCTCCACCAGCTCGTGAAGCACTTCGAGCAGCTTCGCCACGTCATGGAAATGCAGGCCGGTCGTCGGCTCGTCGAGGATGTAGAGCGTGCGCCCGGTGGAGCGGCGTGACAGCTCCTTCGAGAGCTTGACGCGCTGCGCCTCGCCTCCCGAAAGCGTCGTCGCCTGCTGGCCGACATGGATGTAATCGAGACCGACGCGCTTCAATGTCTCCATCTTGTCGCGGATGGAGGGCACCGCCTTGAACAGCGTCGAGGCTTCCTCCACCGTCATGTCGAGCACGTCCGCGATCGACTTCTCGCGATATTTCACTTCGAGGGTTTCGCGATCGTAGCGCTTGCCCTTGCAGACGGCGCAGGTGACGTAGACATCCGGCAGGAAGTGCATCTCGATCTTGATGACGCCGTCGCGCTGGCAGGCCTCGCAGCGCCCACCCTTCACATTGAAGGAGAAGCGCCCCGGCGCATAGCCGCGCGACTTGGCTTCGGGAAGCCCCGCGAACCATTCACGGATCGGCGTGAAGGCGCCCGTATAGGTCGCGGGGTTGGAGCGCGGCGTGCGGCCGATCGGCGACTGGTCGATGTCGATGATCTTGTCGATATGTTCGAGACCTTCCAGCCGGTCGAAGGGCGCCGGAACTTCGTGGGCGTTGTTGAGACGCCGCGCGACGGCCTTGTAGAGCGTCTCGATGACGAGCGTCGACTTGCCGCCGCCGGAGACGCCCGTCACGGCGGTGAAGCAGCCGAGCGGAATTTCCGCGTTCACATCCTTCAGATTGTTTCCGCGCGCGCCGAAGAGCTTGAGCCAGCGACCCGGCGTCGGCTTTCTCAGCTTGTGGCGCAGGATGACATGCTTCTCGCCGGTGAGATATTGCCCGGTGAGCGAGGCGGGATTGGCCATGATCTCGGCCGGCGTGCCCTGCGCCACGATCTTGCCGCCGTGAATGCCGGCGCCGGGGCCGACGTCGACGACATAATCGGCCGCGAGGATGGCGTCCTCGTCGTGCTCCACGACGATGACGCTGTTGCCGAGATTGCGCAGCCGCCGCAGCGTGTCGAGCAGCCGGTCATTGTCGCGCTGATGCAGGCCGATCGACGGCTCATCGAGCACATAGAGAACGCCGGTCAGGCCCGAGCCGATCTGCGACGCGAGGCGAATGCGCTGGCTTTCTCCGCCCGACAATGTGCCGGAGTTACGTGACAGAGTCAGATAGTCGAGACCGACATCGACGAGGAAGGTCAGGCGCTCGCGAATTTCCTTCAGGATGCGGAAGGCGATTTCATTGCGCTTCTTGTCCAGTTCCCCCGGCAGTTTCGTGAACCACTCCTGCGCGGCGCGCACGGAGAGTTCCGAGACTTCGCCAATATGCTTGCCGGCGATCTTCACCGCGAGCGCCTCGGGCTTCAGGCGAGAGCCCTCGCAGGCGAGACAGGGCGTCGCCGACATGAAACGCCCGATTTCCTCGCGCGCCCATTCGCTGTCGGTCTCCTTGTATCGACGCTCCAGATTGATGACGACGCCCTCGAAGGGCTTCTTCACGTCATAGGCGCGGAAGCTGTCGTCGTAGGAGAATTTGATCTCCTCGGCGCCCGAGCCGAACAGGATCACGTTCTGCGCCTTTTTCGGCAGCTCCTCCCAGGGCGTGTCGAGGCGGAACTTGTAATGCCTGCCGAGCGCTTCGAGAGTCTGCATGTAATAGGGCGAGGAGGATTTCGCCCAGGGCGCGATGGCGCCCTTGCGCAGCGTCGTCTTGGGATTGGGCACGACGAGTTCGGCGTCGATCTTCTGCTCGCAGCCGATGCCGCCACAGGTCGGACAGGCGCCGAAGGGATTGTTGAAGGAGAAGAGTCGCGGCTCGATTTCGGGAATGGTGAAGCCCGAAACCGGACAGGCGAATTTCGACGAGAAGACGATATGTCCGGGGGCGTAGTGCGTCGAGACATTGGCGGCCGAGGCCTGCGCCAGTGCGAGTTGTGCGCCCGCCTTGTTGTCCGCGAATTCCACCACCGCAAGCCCGCCCGAGAGATCGAGCGCGGTTTCGAAGCTGTCGGCGAGGCGCGAGGCCATGTCCTTGCGCACGACGATGCGGTCCACGACCACGTCGATATCGTGCTTGAGTTTCTTGTCGAGCGGCGGAACGTCGGCAATTTCATAATACGCGCCGTCGATCTTGAGGCGCTGGAAGCCGCGCCGCGTGAATTCGGCGACCTCCTTCTTGTATTCGCCCTTGCGGCCGCGCACGACCGGCGCCAGCAGATAGAGCCGCGAGCCCTCCGGCAGCGCGAGCACGCGGTCCACCATCTGCGACACGGTCTGGCTCTCGATGGGCAACCCGGTCGCCGGCGAATAGGGAACGCCCACGCGCGCCCACAGCAGGCGCATGTAATCGTGAATCTCCGTCACCGTGCCGACGGTGGAGCGCGGATTCTTCGATGTCGTCTTCTGCTCGATGGAAATGGCGGGCGACAGGCCGTCGATCTGATCGACGTCCGGCTTCTGCATCATCTCCAGAAACTGGCGCGCATAGGCCGACAGCGACTCCACATAGCGGCGCTGGCCCTCGGCGTAGATGGTGTCGAAGGCGAGCGACGACTTGCCCGAGCCCGACAGTCCCGTGAACACCACGAATTTGTCGCGCGGAATGGTGAGGTCGACGTTCTTGAGATTATGTTCGCGCGCGCCGCGGATCGAGATGGTCTTGTCGCTGACCTTCCGGGCGTCGTCCAGCGCCCTGTCCACCGCAGTCGCGGCCTGCTTCCTGTTGCTCGCCATGTCGAGAGAACTTGCATGAACGGCGCCGGCGCCCGACGCCTGCCCTTTCCTGCCATGTATGCGGTCACAAATCCACTACAACCGGCCCGCCCAAATCGAGCCGCGCGGCTCACGCCTCACCCCGCCACGATCTCATCCCGCCGATAGCCCTGCGCATACAGCAGCGCCGTCAGATCGGCGTGATCCACCCGCGCCCGCGCCGCCGCCGCCACTTTGGGCTTGGCGTGAAAGGCGACGCCCAGCCCCGCCGCGTCCAGCATGTCGAGATCATTGGCGCCGTCGCCGATGGCGAGGGTCGCCGCGCCCGGCAAGCCAAGCCGGGCGCGCAGGCTTTCGAGCGTCGCGCGCTTGGCGGCGCGGCCCTGCACCGGCTCCACGACCCTGCCCGTCAGCGCGCCGTCGACGATCTCCAGCTGGTTCGCGAAAGACTCGTGGAAGCCGATCCGCTCCGCCACATGCTCGGTAAATTGCGTGAATCCACCGGAGACCAGCGCGGCGTGCGCCCCATGGGCGCGCATCGTCGCCACCAGCGCGCGGGCGCCCGGGGTCAGGGTCAGCCGGTCGAGGATCGCGCGGATCTGATCCACCCGCACGCCGGCCAGCCGCGCCACGCGCGCCTTCAGCGCCGCCTCGAAATCCAGCTCCCCCGCCATGGCTCGCGCGGTGACGGCGGAAATTTCCGCGCGAATGCCGGCGAATTCGGCAAGCTCGTCGATGCATTCCTGCTCGATCATCGTCGAGTCCATATCGGCGACGAGCAGCCGCTTGCGGCGCTCCGCGAGGGGCTGCGCGACCACGTCCATGGCCTGCCCGGCCAACGCCGAGGCCAGCCGCGCGCGCATGCCGGCGGGATCGTCCGTCTCGAAGACGACGTCAGCCGCGTGATCGGCGGCGAGCCACTCCGGCTGCGACGCGCCGAGGCCGGCGTCCCGGAGCACGGCCCGCAGGGCCGGCTCGGCGAGCGCCGTTCCGCGCCCCGCGACAAAGGTCGCGACCCTTGGAAGACCCTTTGACATCCAGCCCGTTTATGCCGCAATAGCGCCATGTCCTCGCGCGCCATTCTCATTGCAGGTCCGACCGCCTCGGGCAAGTCCGCGCTCGCCATGGAGGTGGCGAAGCGTGTCGGCGGCGTGGTGGTCAACGCTGATTCGATGCAGGTCTATCGCGACCTGCGGATCATCACCGCGCGACCCACGCCGAAGGAGGAATGCGCGGTCGAGCATCTGCTCTTCGGCCATGTCGACGCCGCAGTGAATTATTCCGTCGGCCGCTATCTCGCCGATCTCGCGCAGACCCTCGCCGCCCTGGCCGCGCGCGGCGTCACGCCGGTGCTGACCGGCGGAACGGGCATGTATTTCAAGGCGGCGCTCCACGGCCTTTCCGACATCCCCGCCGTGTCGGCGGAAATCCGTGCGCAAGTGCGGGAGGCGGCGCAGGGCAGACTCCCGCAGGAGCTGCACGCCGAACTCGCCGCCAGGGATCCGGAAACCGCCGCGCGGCTGCGTCCCACCGACCCACAGCGCATCCTGCGCGCGCTGGAGGTCTTCGCCGCGACCGGCAAGCCCCTGGCCTCCTTTCAGGGGCCGCGCAGCGCGCCGCTTCTCGACGCCGCAAGCTGTCCCGCCTTCTTCCTCGCGCCCGAGCGTGAGACCCTTTATGCGCGCATCGACGCCCGTTTCGACAGAATGATGGAGAGCGGCGCGCTGGAGGAAGTCGCCGCGCTGCGCGACCGGGGGCTCGATCCGGCCCTGCCCGCCATGCGCGCCCATGGCGTGCCGCATCTCATCGCCTTTCTCGACGGCCGCATGTCGCGAGAGGAGGCGATCCTGCGCGGCAAGGCGGACACGCGCCATTACGCCAAGCGTCAGTTCACCTTCGCGCGGCATCAGTTGCCGGGTTTCGCATGGCTTTCCGGCGACGATGTATGGACGGGGCTCGACGGCGCATGCGCGACGCGGGACGCGTCGCCGCTGATCTGAAAGAGCGAGAGGGCGATCTCCATCGCGATGAGAACGACGATGATCCATTCGAGCCGCATCGAGCGGTCCGTGTCGATGAGATCGGTCAGCGCCCGGGCGGTTTCGCCGATCACGTCGATCTTGGCGTTGAGGGTGCGGCCGCGCGCCTCCAGCTCATATTCGTCTTCGAGACGCGCGTAGAGGCGTTCGAGATCGGGGCGGTCCCACAGCACGTCGGGCTTGTCCTCGACCGCCACGCGCCCCGACACGCGGTGTCGCACCAGCAGCGTCTGGCCGATGAGCTCCAGCATGGACCGCCGGCGCCACGGGGGGCGGCCCTTGCCCGCGAGTTCGGCCGCGAAGGGCTCGATCGTGTCGAAGACGGCGTTGACCCGGCGTTCGTCGCGCGCGAGCGCCACGCTCTTGGCCAGCGCGTCGGCAATCACAAGCAGCCGCGCCTCGGTGAGGTCCTTGACCGCGAGCCGGCCATTGGGCAGCGGCTTGTCCTCGCCTTCGTGGCCTGTTTCGAGCACCAGGGATTCGTCGTCGCCGCGGGAGGCGCCGGCCACCCGCGCGCCGATGCGGGTGACGATCTCGTCCTCCTCCAGCGGCGACAGGCCAAAGAGCACGGCGACCCCGAAGCGGTAGAGCACGGCGAAACCCGCCTGGCCGGCATGAAAGGCCAGCGGCGCGGTGGAGACGAGATCCGCCCGCTCCAGCCCCCCTGTGTCGATGCGTTCTCCGAGAAGGAGCGCGCGCGCGGTTATGATCTGTGCGATGGGCGGCTTCTCTTTCGTCTCGATCTCGGCCATTGGCGATCCAGATATCAAGCTTGCGAGGCCGCGTCGAGGCGGCGCCAAAATGGTCACCATGCGCGCCTTGCATGACGGCGGCAAAACCGCTAGCTAGCGCAGCAATCCGCGCAGGGACCATAAGAGAAACTCACATGACCTATGTCGTCACGGAAAACTGCATCAAGTGCAAGTATATGGATTGCGTGGAAGTCTGTCCGGTGGACTGCTTCTACGAGGGCGAGAACATGCTCGTGATCCATCCGGACGAATGTATCGACTGCGGCGTCTGCGAGCCCGAGTGCCCGGCCGAGGCCATCAAGCCCGACACCGAGGAAAATCTCGAGAAGTGGCTCCAGCTCAACGCCGAGATGGCGCAGAACTGGCCCAACATCACCATCAAGCGCGATCCGCCGGCGGACGCCAAGGAGTGGGACGGCAAGCCCGGCAAGTTCGAGGCTCACTTCTCCTCCGAGCCCGGTCAGGGCGACTGACGAAAAGCTCGGCGCCCGATTGCGGGCGCCGAATCGTTCAGGCTCCGCTTTGCGCAAACGACAAGATTTCGTTAAGGGGTTTCCACAGAGTTAATTCACGATAAAAGCTCGTATTTATAACAAGTTGGCGTCCTCCCCGAAAAGCACTATGCTCCGCCTTGCGGGCTATTGTCTTTGATTTTTGCGCTCTTGCGTGGTATACACTTCGCCAACGTCGTCTCCGCGCCGACAGACGGCTGAACCCACGTTGCTCACGGCAAGAGAAAGCGCGCGCTTGATCCCTGCGTCCGTCAGAATTCGCCCGCGCCTCTAGCTAAGGTGTCAGACGCTTTACTCCGTTCCCGGGGCTGTCGCGCCCGGGCGGCAGGTCTGTAATTCGTCCCGTCTCCACAGCGGGACGCAGAAGGAGTGCCCTGCGTATGCCGTCCGCCAAGAAGAACGATAAAACCAAAGCAGCGAGCGTGACGGCCGCGCCCGGTCGTTCCAGCGGCCGCGACTCGGGAGTTTCGAAGGCCGTTCGCGCCGGCGTCCCGGCTTCTACGGCGGAGGCGGTCAGCAAGGCAAGCGTTTCGGCGAAATCTCCCACCAAATCCACAGGCCCTGTCCGGTCCGCCGCGAAAACCGCGGCCGTGAAGACCTCGCCTGCCAAATCCGCCGCCAAGACCGCAAAGACGGCTGAGAGGACGAGCGCCAAGGCGCCCCTCGCCGCCGAACCGAAAGCGGCCTCGGGCGCGCGCCCGGGGGCGACCGTGAAGACTTCGGCTGCGCGCGGCGGAGCCGTCACGGAGCCGACGACCGCGACCAGGCCCGTCGAACAGGCGCCTGCCCAGCGCACGGCCGCCGCGTCCGTGCCGTCGCCCAGGAAGGCTGCTTCAGCCTCGCCCGCCCCAACTGCGAAAGCGGCGCCTGCAAAGGCCGCCAAGGCCACGGCGTCCGCGCCGGCGGCTTCTCGCGCCGCGCCGCAGCCAGCGCGCGGCGCCTCATCCCCCTTCCCTGGCGGCGCCCCGGCGCCGGCAGGAAAGTCCTCCCCACCCCTGACAGCCGGCGAAGACAAAAAATTGGCAAAAAAGAGCGAGCACCCTGTCACGACGGCGTCCGCCGTCGCCGAAAAGACTTCGATCGAAACCAAGGCCGCCCCGAAGGCCGCCGCGCCCGTCAAGGCGAAGCCCGCCGGGACGAAGCACGGATTCAAACTCAATGAGTTCATCGTGTATCCGGCGCATGGCGTCGGTCAGATCATCGGCGTCGAAACGCAGGAGGTTGCGGGCTTCAGCCTCGAACTTTTCGTGGTGAGCTTCATCAAGGACAAGATGATTCTCAAGGTGCCCACGAGCAAGGTCGCCAATGTCGGCATGCGCAAGCTGGCCGAGGGCAATGTCGTGGACAAGGCGCTCTCGACGCTGAGCGGCCGCGCGCGCATCAAGCGCACGATGTGGTCGCGTCGCGCCCAGGAATACGAGGCCAAGATCAACTCCGGCGATCTCGTCACCATCGCCGAGGTGGTCCGCGACCTTTACCGTTCCGACACGCAGCCGGAACAGTCCTATTCCGAGCGGCAGCTCTATGAGGCGGCGCTCGACCGCATGGCCCGCGAAGTCGCGGCGGTGCGCAAGCTGATCGACTCCGAGGCTCTCAAGCTGATCGAGTCCTTCCTCCAGAAGGGTCCTCGCCGCGGTCAGAAGGCGGAAGCCGACGCCGCCGACGTCGACGAGCCGGAGGCCGAGGAAGAGGACGTCGATCGGGCGGCCTGAGGCGGCCGCCAGACGCTAAAAAAAAGCCCTCCTTCGCCGGAGGGCTTTTTCTTTCGTCACGCCATCGGCGAGGCCTCGTCCGGCGCCTCGTCGTCCTTCAGCCGCGAGAGCGCCTTGCGCAGCTTCGTCAGCGCCCGGCTCTCGATCTGCCGCACGCGCTCCTTGGAAATGCCGAGCTTGTCGCCGAGCGTCTCCAGCGTCACCAGATTTTCCGTCAGCCGGCGTTCCTGAACGATGCGCAACTCGCGCTCGGACAGAATGGCGAGCGCATCCTTCAGCCAGCGGGCGCGACGGTCGGAGTCGAGATTCTGCTCCACGACCTCGTCCGGCAAAGGCGCGTCATCAACCAGAAAATCCATCCGCTGCGCCGAGCCCGCGGCCTCGTCGTCGACAAGTTGCGCGTTGAGCGAAACGTCGGAGCCGGACAGGCGCGAATCCATCATCTCCACGTCGGCGCGCGACACGCCGAGAGTCTGGGCGATCGTCTCATAGGCGTCGCCGGAGCTCATCGAGTCGGGCTCGCGATTGAGCCGGGCGCGCAGACGGCGCAGGTTGAAGAACAGCGCCTTCTGCGTCGAGCTGGTGCCGCCGCGCACGATGGACCAGTTGCGGAGCACATAGTCCTGAATCGAGGCGCGGATCCACCAGGTCGCGTAGGTCGAGAAGCGCACGTCCCGCTCCGGCGCGAAGCGCGCGGCCGCCTCCAGGAGGCCGACGTGGCCCTCCTGCACCAGATCCGCGATGGGCAGACCGTAATGGCGGAACTTGGCCGAAATCGCGATCACCAGCCGCATATGGGCCGCCGTGAGCTTGTGCAGAGCGTGACGGTCGCCGCGATCGCGCCACGCGATCGCCAGCAATTTTTCTTCTTCTCTTTCGAGGAAGGGGGCGTCAGCCGCCGCCTTCATCAACTCCCTGCCGAGTCCGGGAAGATACGCCATGGCCGAATCTCCATAGCGCGCTATCTCAAAAGTGCCTGCGAGATATCCGCGCGTTTTGAACAACTCTAACGGTTCAACCCGCGCGGCTGCGTCATGTTCCCGGAGGAGCCTGCCTCACTCCGTTACGATTTTGTAACGTTCGCCCGCAATGACGGGCTCATTCTCGTCCAACCCGTTGAGAAGCCTCAAATATTCGAGGGGCCGGTTGGGTGTCGTCATCTGCGCCGCCAGGCTTTCCGGCGTGTCGCCCGGCCCCGCCGTGACGATGGAAATCCTGAGCGCATGCGTCTCCCGCGCCTCCTCGGGCGTGATGCGGCGGAAGGACATCACCGAATCCATGAAGCGCTTGTCCGCCTCGTCGGTCAGCGACCGGACCGCGAAGATCAGGCGATAGAGATAGTCCCCCGACTGGATGACGGCGAGGCGGAAATTCCATTCCCCCGCGCGCGCGACGGCCACGACCGCCGGCAGGCCGTTCACGTCGAGCTTCTTGACCGAGGAAGCGAGCAGCCCGTCGACCCAGCCCGAGCCGACATAGGCTTCGAGGCTCTCGAATTGCGGATTGCGCACCGTGTCCAGCCGCAACGCTTCATTATCCGCCTGCCGCACGCCGAAAACCGCCTCGCTCGAATTTTCGAGCAGGAACCCCTCGGGCGCGGTGAAGGTGAAGCGCATGCGCGGGTGAGTGAACTTGCGGTCGCGGACGTAGCCTTCCATCGGGTCGTCGCCGAAGGCGACGCCGTTGATCGCGGAGAGATAGCCGTTGCGCTCGCGCTGTCCGATGCCCGGAGCGCCGATCTGGCGGGCGACGGCCACGGCGCGCGACACGCGCTCGGGGGTCGAGGGGTGGGTCGACATGATGTCGAAGCTCATCGAATCCTTGCGCTTGCCGTAGAGCGCGGCGCGCAATTCCGAGGACCGGCCAAGAGCGGTGAGAAAGCGCGCGGCGCCGTAGGGGTCGTAGCCCGCCCGCGCGATCACCTTGACGCCCGCCTCGTCGGCGTCGAGCTCCTGCTGGCGGGAGAAGCTCGCCACCGAGAGCCGCTGCCGGGAGCGCTCCTCCTCGCCTTTCTGACGGCTCTGGATCACGCCGGCCGCCTGCGAGATCAGCGCCGCCTCGCGTTCCTTCTCGGCGCGCAGGGCGCTGTGGCGCAGGGTCACATGAGCGATCTCATGCGCCATCACCGCCGCCGCTTCCGAGGCGTCGCTCGCGAGCGCCAGCAGGCCGCGCGTGATGTAAAGATTGCCGGAAGGCAGCGCGAAGGCGTTGACGACCGGCGTGTTGAGGATGGTGACCTTGTAGGCGGCCTGGCCGGGCGTGTCGCTGGCGAGCGCCAGCTTCGCCAGGATCGCGTCCAGATAACGCTCGGCCACAGGCGCCTGATATTCGCCGCCGAACTGGGCGAGCAACTCCTTGTGCTGCACGGAGGAGCGGTTTTCCTGCCGCGGCGGCGCGGGTTTGTCGATGGGCGGCGGCGTCGGCGCGCTGAACAGACGGCCCTGCCGCTCCAGCTCGGCGCAACCCGAGACCGCGAGCGCGACCGCGAAAGCCAGCGCCGCCCCCGCGAAGCCGTCACGGCGCAGGGCCCTCGATAACCTCGATCTCGGCTGGCGTCGAAACTTCGATGCGCGGTCCAAAACCTGTCTCAATCAATCCTCGTACGCGCACCCTTCGACCCACCAATCCGGCAGGGTCGATTCCAGACGCCTGCAACATAGCCAAATTGCGGCGCAACACCATGATTGAGGCAGTCTCGGCGCGCTTTTCGCCAAAATTCAGGTAGATCGCCCCGCGCGATTCTCCGACGGAGTTAATTTTCCCCTCGAGAATCACCATTCCCTTGCGCTGCAACAGGGAAGGACCGGCGCCCTCCCCCGCCGGGACCGGCCGGGCGTCTCTGTCGGCCCAGAGGCCGCGTCCCGGCTCCCGCGCCGTCGCCTCGGCGGCGCGATATGCGGCCGCGCAGGGCGACGCCGGCGGGTCGGGCCGAAAGCGGGCGGCGCCTTCCTCCAGCAGCGCCGCCGCGACCGAAACGATGGGCGCGGCGGCCTCGTCCCGCTGCGCTGCGAAGACCGCCGCCGGAACCCGCCCCCAGCGGTCCGGCCCGGCCGCGAACGCCCGGATGAAAACGTCCCGCCCGACGAGCCAGCCGGACAAGCGCCCATGCGCGGCGGCGCGCCGATCCACGGCGCCCGCGGCCGCAGGCGCCGGGAATTCGAGGCCCGCGATCGCCGCCCGGCGCCCGTCGTCGAGCAGCAGTTCGAACGCCTCGTCGACGGCGGCCACGGTGGCGGGGACAGCGTTCTCCAGCGAACAGGCGCCGGTCTCGGGAGCCGGAGACAGCGCCCCGGCGGGCGCCGGCGACAGCAGGACCATCACGCCGGCGGCAAGAGCAGGAACACGGGTGCGGGGCCTCATGGCAAAAAAGTTTAGCTTACGCCCCGCGCGGCGCAAGAGCCCGCCCAAATTCGGCCCCATGGCCGGGCCAATCATGCGCCAGCCGGCATTCTCGGCCAGGTTTCCGGCTGGCTGTCCGATCCAGTATCAAAGCCCATGATGTCCCGTATCGCACTTTCCGCCGCCCTCTGCCTCGGCGCGGGCGCCGCCCCGGCCTATGACGCTTCCCCGGCGGCCGTGGCGAAGCCGCCGATCACTCTGGCGCAATATTTCAACCAGAACACCGGTGAGATGGACGCGCCCGGCGAGAGCGACGGCGGACCCGACCCGGCCGCGATGACGCTGCGTATCGAGCGGCTGGAGAAAGACCTGCGCCGCCTCACCGGCCAGAACGAGGAGTTGCAGCACAAGGTGCAGGTGCTGGAGGAGCAGCTTCGCGCCGCCAACGCCGGGCGCCCCGTCGACGCGCCGGCGACCGGCGGCGCGGCGCCGCCGCCGGCGGCGGCGTCCCCCTCCCCGAGCGGCAGGCGCAGCGACGTTTTCGATCCCTCCGCCGATCCGAACGCCCCCGGCGCGCCGAAGCCGCTCGGCGCCGTGGCGCCCTCGACGCCGCTCGTCAATCCGCCCCGGGCCACGACCGGCATGATGACGAGCGTGGCCCCGGTGCGCGAAGTCGGCCAGCCGCTCGACATCGCCCATAGCCGACTCGTCGGCGAGGCGCCGCCGCCGGCGCCGGAAATCGCCCCGGCTCCCGCCGCCGTCCCGCTCGGGCCGAAGGAGGAATATGACGAGGCGGTCGGCATGCTGAAAGCCGGAAAATTCGAGGCGGCGGAGAAGTCCTTGCAGACATTCCTCGCCAGGAACCCCAAGAGCAAATTTGCCCCCGCCGCGACGTTCAACCTCGGCGAGAGCTTCTTCCTGCGCGGACGCCATCGCGAGGCGGCGGAGAGATATCTGGAGATTTCCACGAAATACAGCCAGTCGGCGCAGGCTCCCGACGCGCTGTTGCGGCTCGGGCAATCGCTCGGGGCCATGGGGGCCAGAGAACAGGCCTGCGCCTCCTTCAACGAAATCGGCGTCAAATATCCCGGCTCCGCGGCGCGCATCCGGGACGCCGCCCAGCGTGAAAGCGCCAAGCTGAAATGCCTGTGAGGGGCCGCCGCGCGTGAAGCCGGACGCCACGCGCGGCCTCGATCTGCTCGCGCCGCATCCGGGTCTGTTGCTCGCCGTTTCCGGCGGCCCCGACTCCGTTGCGCTCATGCTGCTGTGCGCGCGGTGGCCGGGCCGGGCCGCGCATCGGATCGACGTCGCCACCGTCGATCATGGCCTCCGGCCGGGGTCGCGGGACGAGGCCGAACAAGTCGGAAACTGGGCGCGGGCGCTGGGCTTCACGCACCATCTTCTGAGCTGGGCGGGTGAAAAGCCGGCGACCCGCATTCAGGAGCGGGCGCGGGAGGCTCGTTATCGCCTGCTCGCCGATTGCGCGCGGGCCATCGGCGCGAGCGCCATCGTCACCGCGCATCACGCCGACGATCAGGCGGAAACCATCCTCTTCCGCCTCACGCGCGGGTCGGGCGTCGCGGGACTTTCGGGCATGTCGCCCGCCTCGGCCCTCGGCCCGGTCGCGCTGCTGCGGCCGCTGCTCGCTTCACGCAAATCCGCGCTCGTCGGCCTGTGCGAGGCCGCCGGACATCCCTATGTGGCAGATCCGTCGAACGCCGACGACGCCTACGCCCGCGTGCGGCTGCGCAAGCTGGCGCCCGTCCTCGACGGGCTCGGCCTCGATACGGAGGCGCTGCTGCGGCTCGGCGCCCGGGCGGCGCAGGCGGACGCGGCGCTCCGGGACTGCGCGTCCGATCTGCGCCGGCGGGCGCTGCTGGAAAGCGGGCCGGATCACGCTTGTTTCGCCGCCGCCGAGCTCCGCGACGCGCCGCTCGAGCTGACACAGCGGCTCGTCGCGGGGGAACTGGCCCGTCTCGCGCCGGACGCATATGTGCGCCTGGACCGGCTCGAGCGCGCCGTCGGGCGCCTCGCCGGCGCGCTGCGGGACGGTGAAAGGCTGCGGCTGACGCTCGGCGGGCTGGTTTTCGACTCCACGCCGGAATTGCTGACGGTGCGGCCGGCCCCGCCGCGCCGGACGCGTCAGCCCGAGGTTGACCAAGGCTCTTGACCTGAGCCTCGCCTCTCTTGGCAAGAGAGGGGGGCGCGCCTAGATTAAATCAAACCTGGAGCCCCTGTCGGGGGATCATCCCGCGCGCACGCTCCGATACGGATTATGCAATGAACGCAAACTTCAGGAACCTCGCCTTGTGGGCCATCATCGGCCTGCTGGTGGTGGCGCTCGTCATGCTGTTCCAGCAGCCCGGCGCGCGGACGCCGATCCGGGACATTTCGTTCAGCGAGTTGCTCACGCAGATTGATCAGGGCCGCGTTCACGACGTGACGATCGCGGGCAACGAGGTCGTGGGCCACTTCAACGACAATCGTCCCTTCACCACCTACATCCCGAATGACGCGAATCTGATTCCGCGTCTTCAGCAGCACAATGTCTCGATCAGCGCCAAGCCGCTCAGCGACGGCTCGAGCTGGATGATGACGCTGCTTCTCAACGCGCTGCCGCTCGTGGCCTTCCTGGGCGTGTGGATTTTCCTCTCCCGCCAGATGCAGGGGGGGGCTGGCCGCGCGATGGGCTTTGGCAAGTCGAAGGCGAAACTGCTGACCGAGATGGCCGGCAAGGTCACCTTCGAGGACGTCGCGGGCGTCGACGAGGCGAAGGAAGACCTGCAGGAAATCGTCGAATTCCTGCGCGATCCGGGC
>NZ_JBPFEB010000111.1:0-2617 GCF_051061225.1 Methylocystis sp. | reverse complement strand
CAGTCTGCCTGTAGCAGACGCTCTAGCCGCGCAAGGGGTGCCGTTTGCCTTCATGACAGGCTATTCGAGCCACAAACTCGGACGATATAGCGACCACTTGGTGCTCACGAAACCCGTTCGAGAACAAGACTTGGAGGCCGCGCTGTCGCAGATTTTGGCAACTAAGGGACCGCTTAGCGCGGAGTCGAATGCGAGCCAACCCGGAAGTAACATCAGTTCGGGCCTCTCCGACCGTCTCAATCGCTGAGAAGCCAAAGCATTCGTGCAGAAGGTGGGATGGGGCGTCCATGCCCTTCGGAAGGAGGCGAGCTGACCAAAGTGATGTCCGCGCTTACTTCAGCAGCTCGACAAGGTTACTGAGGGCGACAGACGCAGCCAAGGTAAAAACAATGAGTGAAGACCTCACCCAAATCGGCAGGGCATGACCCACAATATAGGCAGTTCTCGGCGTTTTCGTTGGCCATGAACACGAAGTATCCGGCAGACTTCTCAGAGGGAGGGAAGGAGACAAAGTCATAAGCTCCCGACCGCTGGCCTCTACGCTCGTCTATCTCCTGAGCTGTCGACTTACACAAGCTCTCCAGCTTGTCTTGGTCCCACGCGGAAGCTTGCGTGGCCTCTTTGGCTACGTCACCACAGATCCGGTCTGACTGAGCGTCTACGAGGATGAGCCGCATACTTGCACGCGCGACTAACAAGAGCCTGCGCCAGGTTAACAGGTCATTAACAAAGGTCAATTCGGGGAACTACGGTGGGGCCTGTCTTGCAGAGCATTAACAGCGGCTGAGGTCAACAGCAGAAGCTGCGCCACAGGAAAGTCTCTTCACGCCCATATCAACAGATATCCGCTTGGGTCTTTGTGGATAGGCCCCGCAGCGTCTCTGAGCCTTGTATTAGCATTACAGTTGCAATTTCATATGGGAACGCTTTGCTTGGGCCTGGTGTGCTCGCCTCCAAAGCGACCAAGCAATGATAAACTCGGGCCGGATGCGTTTTCTTGCCAGGCGTGTCGCCAGGCGGCGGATTTCCTGTATCGCGGCGTTGGCGTGAGCCCGGATCGCAGCCATCATGGCGAAGGCCAGCATGACGAGCGAAACATGACGACGCCATCCATGCCAAGAACGTGTCTCGTTGTGATCGAGGCCGAGTTCGTTCTTCGCGGTTTCGAAGCTATCTTCGATGGCCCAGCGACGTCCTTCGATTTTCGCCAATCTTTCGATTGAGGTCCCGCTCGGCGCCCATGTCGTGAAAAAGGCAAGATCACCATCAGCAATTTTACGGCGGATCAGAAGTCCGCGCGTCCAGGAAACGCCCGCAAGCGCATGGCTGTAATCGCCCGCATCGAGATCGGCGAGTTCGAGATAGGCCCAGTCGTGCAGGCGCTCGCCCTTCGCCCGCGCGCCCGCCGAGAGCCGGCGCCAGGCGGATGCCGCCAGGCCGTCCGCAATTGCTTTGGCCGTGCCCGAAATGAACTTTGCTTTGCCCCAGGAATGGAAAGGCTCGTTGGATTTCACGCCGAGAACATAGCCTTTGCCTGCGCGTCGCAGTGCCATTTCAATATCGCCCACGCCGTAGACCGTGTCGGCGGCGACAAAGGAGAATGGGACATTCGCCCTGATCGCTCTTTCGATCATGGAAAGCGCCAACGCCGGCTTGGTGGCAAAGCCGCCATTGGCGCTGTCTAAAATCTCGTGCGGAACATGCGCCTTGGTCATGCGCGCTTTATCATCGGTCCAGCTCTTTGGCAGATAAAGCTCACGGTCGATGAAGGCATGGCCGCGCTCTGTGGCGTAGCAGGCGAAAACGCCGATCTGGCAGTTCGTGACCTTTCCCGCTGAGCCTGTATATTGCCGCGCGACGCCGCAGGACGCCTTGCCCTGCTTCAAGAAGCCGGTCTCGTCGACAACGAGAACTGCATCGTCGACCGCTAGGGTTTCAAGCGCATAATCACGCACAATATCCCGCAGCGCATCCGCGTCCCAACGTCCGCGGCCCAGGATTGCCTGTTGCCGCCAAGGCCCCGGATCGCCCGCGGCTTCGGCTCGCATCCAACCTGTCTTGCGTCGCTCTTCGCCCAGCAACCCGTCGAGAAAATGCTCGGCAGATTGCGCGATGCGTTCCTGCGTGAACAGGGGCCGCATCCGTCGCTTCACGTCACGCAGCGACGACGCCCACAACTCCAGCGTCGTTTCGATCGAAGCTCCCGACATTCCATGATCCTTCAAACCGAATCATGGTGACCCATGGAGTCAGAACTGCCGATTAAATGCAACTGTAATGTTAGATTAGGGCTCGGACCCATAAAAATGGTTGGCGTGAGGGCGGCGTCGTGATTCACAAGCTTCCGATAGGAGGCGCCCATGATTCCCGACCGGTTTTGGCTGACGGAGGCCCAGTTCGCGAAGATCGCGCCTCATCTTCCGACCGACACGCGCGGCAAGGCGCGGGTCGATGATCGGCGGGTGATCAGCGGCATTTGTCAATGGCACCCGAAATTTCCCCACTTTTGGCGAACGAAAATTCCCCAGTCTGGCGGGTCGGGCGATCAGCCTGCGAGGTGATCAGCGCCTCCGTTTTTGGGCGGCCGTCCGCGGCGTTTCAGGGTCGCCGGGACAGG
>NZ_JBPFEB010000110.1:0-64605 GCF_051061225.1 Methylocystis sp. | reverse complement strand
CTGTCCCGGCGACCCTGAAACGCCGCGGACGGCCGCCCAAAAACGGAGGCGCTGATCACCTCGCAGGCTGATCGCCCGACCCGCCAGACTGGGGAATTTTCGTTCGCCAAAAGTGGGGAAATTTCGGGTGCCATTGACAGTCTTCCGAAGGATCGGTCGAAAATTTTTAATGAAGTGAATCAATATCTCCGTTTCGACGAAGTCGACCTCGTGGATCGTTATCCTTTCGTGCCGAACCAGTGTATCTGCTTTATCAAGACGTATAATAGCTGGCACCAAGTCGCTCCATTGCGCGGGCCTGAAGACGCGCCGATGAGACGTACATTGACCGTAAACATTGAGAGAATAACGTAGGCAAATTATTGGTAAGCAATTTTCTGCGTCTTAGGGTTGTGCCATCCATGAGCCCGCGAACACGAGAGGGCTGCCTCCGCGATCCGAGAAATAGTGCGGTGTTTTCGACCGTGGCTTTTGGTTGGGGCGATGTCATAGCCATCGACAGGCGGGCCCGTTGGCTCGTGCCCGGAACGACCGGGCGCGCGACCATCATCTCCTCGAGGCTTGCGCCATGCGGTATCGCCAGCGCCTCTACGTCCTCGACGGACGCCTTAAGAGCGGCCATGTCGATGCAGGCGGCGAGAACTGCCCGGCTCATGTCGCCGCTGGCTTCGCACACATAGGCGTCGCGCTACCCTTGGAGGATGGGTGAAGTAGGTGGTGGCTGTTGTTACCCTAATCGGTCCGGGTCAAATGGCCGTTCAGACAAAGGCTAAATCAGTTACACCGCCTTCAGGCGTTAGCTCACGGGCGTCCAAAGCGGAAGGCCGCCAGACGTGCCGACGGCCTTCTTCCCTGCTGCACCTTGCTGTTGACGGAGCGGCGGCACAGCCGGTTCCCATGCCTTAATCAGTCGTCGTAATCGTATCCGTAAACCTGCGCATAGCCGTAGGCCGAAAGGATAGGCGGGAGCATAGCCGTAGCCGTAAGCAGGCTGGCCCGCGACAGCCCCGACCATTGCGCCGATCGCCATGCCGCCAATCGCAGCGCCAGCGAGCGCGCCGGCATCCGAACTAGATGTGGTCTCTGAGGAAGTTGTTCATCCGAAGAAGTCCCGAGTGCATCGTGTGGCAACGACCACTCTCAAGCCTTCAGCTCGGGTGAACAACCTCCTCAGAGACCACAGCTAGGCGGCAGTCCCGAGCCATCCTCTCGGCGAGGGCGCAGATCATTCTAGCTTACTACTGCCCGATGGTCGGAAAGGGCTGTGGCTTATACTCCCTGCGCCGAGTGAAAGCTACCCTAGGTGATTGACAAAAACCCAGACGACTAAAAACACAATAACGACAATCACGGCCCCCATCAGCGTTACCGCAATCGCCCTCGTAAGCATCTGTTTGTGCATTGGATAGCTACGGGTAAAAGAAAGCCCGGTTGGACCACCGGGCTGAATTAAGGAATCCCAAGGATAGGTTACCCGAAAGCGAAGGTAGCGCGGCGCTACCGGCTGACAATGGGGCGCGCGAAAAGCTTCGGCCGTGGATCACATGGCCAGAATTGTTATTTCTTCTCATTTTTCGGCTTGTACCAAGGAACGAAGAAACCGAAAATTCCGGAGAGTACGGCGAAAACAATGACTGTGGCGAGGATGATTGGGATTTCTGTGGTTCCCCACATCGCAAGAATTGCGCCGAGAATTGCACCGGCTATACCACAAATGATCACGCTCGGCGTCAAGGCCATGTCGAACTCGACCACGCCGCCGTATTTGTCCGCCTCCTTTTTTGAGGAGTCGGACTTCATTTTGTCCGGATCGATGTGCGTCATAATGAGCCCTCCAAAAGCTGCGCCGCGGCTGGCAGGAGTGGGCGAGAACGGGAAGCCGGGGCGCAGCCCGCTAGGGATAATGGCGCTGGAAAAGCGCCACTAGCTTCGTGATAGTTACCTACAAAGGTGACAAGGTCAGAAGAACAGACCCAAGCAGCCGCCTGCGAGTCCACCAACAGCGGCAGCCGCAATCGTATTCGCAACTCCGCCCAGCGCCATAGCGGCGAGGCCGCCCATAATCACTGCGCCGACGGCAGCCATGAGGTAGGTCGTGGAGGTAAGTTCGAGTTCTTTGTTGGCCATGTCTGTCACCTCTTTTTGAGATGAGCTTCGCCTCGCAGTTGCCCGCCGCATTGCGATGAAGGGAGGCCCGCGTCAGAATGACGCGGCAAAAAGCTAACACGAATTTCTCAGCTGTCCAGCAAGAACAGTTGGCAGTGAGTAATGTGATGCCCACGCTTCTGGAAAAGGAGGCAACTAAAAAGCTGGATTGCGCTTGCAATCGAAGCCGGCCCCCTGTTCCCAAAGGCAACTCGCGCACGGCCTCTGTTTGATGAGGCTGAAACTTAGGCGCGTTATAGATCGACCGGCAGGAATACTCCTTGGCTCGGCCTTGTCAGAAAAGCCAAACTCGATGAAGCTTCCTAGATGAAGCTTCTTGTCGGGGGGGGCCAACTGTCTGCCTTCAATTTAAATGTATAGCTTTCCTTGGGGGTGCAAATGACAACTAAATCCGTGACAAAAGTCTTACTCGCAATAATTGCTGCTGCCTTTTGCTCTAAGGGAGCAACTGCATCCGAGCAGCAACCATGTGGGACAAAACCGTATCCATCCAATACTCAGTTTGTGACTCCGGACCCAATTCTGAATTCCCCGCAGGTGTGGAGCTTCGTGAGTGCGCCCGATTTGCATCCGATGCGGGTTAGTACAAGCTCTTTCGGATCTATGGTTTCTCCAGGTCGGATATTGCTTGCGCCTTACGCGTTCTCAGACGATGCCACTTACGGACAGCCGGGATCGCTAATTTTGGATAATGACGCTAACCCCGTATGGTTCCGTCCGCTAAGCAGTCCGAATTTAATGAACACTGACTTTAGGGTGCAACGATTAAGCGGCAAGCCGGTTCTCACGTTTTGGCAAGGAACCCTGGCAACACCGCCGGCGTATACCAACGTTCCTGCCGGCTCGTCTGAACCGTTATCCTGTTATTACATTCTCGATAATTCCTATCGCGTAATATCAACAATTACCGCTCAACGCGGTTATACGTCCGATGTTCACGAGTTCTTGCTGACTCCTGAAAATACTGCATTATTGCTAGCGACCCGCGCAGTGCCGATGAATCTTTCCTCGTTTGGAGGACCTGCGAATGGTTATGTTCAGGATTTTTCTGTCCAAGAAATCGATTTGTGGACTAATTCTCTCGTGTTCTTTTGGAGCGCCCTGGACCATATTCCCCTAGCGAATTCCTACGAGCCAGCGTCAAGTGCGACATCGAGCGGTAACGTATGGGACGCTTACCACTTGAATTCGGTCGGCCTCACGGATAACAGCGATCTTCTGGTATCGGGACGCAACACATCGACCATTTACCGGATCAGTAGAAAAACAGGAAAGTTTGTCTGGCAGCTTGGTGGAAAGCAGAGCAACTTCACAATAGAAAATAGCGCGAATTTTTCCTGGCAGCATGACGCAAGATTTCACGCCAATAACTTGGTCAGTATGTTTGATGACGCTTGTTGCGAGACTTCTGGAGAGGTACCGCCTGGCACTCCTCCCTCCCACGGCTTGTTCCTGAAGTTGAACATGTCCCGCATGACAGCCGGTCTGCAGAGGGAATTCTACCACAACCCCAATCTGAACATCGCTTCTCAGGGCAGCACGCAAAGCCTGGAGAATGGTAATATATTCGTCGGATGGGGACAGTCGTCCTACTTCAGTGAGTACACTGCAGCCGGAAATAACGCAGCCAATCCTGCTCTGAATACAATCTACACCGGACAAATGCCTGGGAATAACTATTCCTATCGGGCATTTCGCCAGGCCTGGATCGGAACTCCCTTTTATCCTCCAAGCGTCGCCGTTAAGTCCAATGGCGGACAAACCACGGTTTACGCCTCATGGAATGGCTCGACGGAGACAAGGACATGGCAGGTGTTTAGTGGTAAGTTCCCCTATCTCCTAGCTTTGACAAGAACAGCTCCGAAAGACGGGTTCGAGACCTCCATATCGGTTTCGAACGCCGACGCCTATTATCAGGTGAAGGCCTTGGACGCGTCTGGCAGGGTAATTGGAACATCA
This sequence comes from Methylocystis sp., assembly GCF_051061225.1. Classification (GTDB taxonomy): domain Bacteria; phylum Pseudomonadota; class Alphaproteobacteria; order Rhizobiales; family Beijerinckiaceae; genus Methylocystis. The sequence goes on along the minus strand of NZ_JBPFEB010000110.1, from coordinate 60,480 downwards.
ACCATCGTGCACCGAGAGTGACGTTACGGCTGTTTGCCGAGGACAAAGGCTAGCGACGAACTCATGGTCGATTGTCGCAGCGGCAAACACTCCGCGGATCGATTGAAGGCCGCCTGGCCACGCCTGGCTGAAACGGACTAAAGAAACGCACCGCAAATACATTCCGGTGCGTTTTTTTATGCGCTGCTCAGCCTGTGGCTCGCGCCCGGAGGATGTTCGGTCAGATTGGTCGCAAGACAGGGCGAGCGGGATGGGGCGCATAGGCGCGTCGCTGCCATATGTCGTATCCTATTTTTTCCAGGATTCGATCTTTCGACGCGAGCTTCGCCCGTGCTTCCCCGAGAGGAAACAGTTCCGCCAAGCGTTTTCATAAGCATTTGATTTGAATGGTGGGCGCGACAGGGATTGAACCTGTGACCCCTACGATGTCAACGTAGTGCTCTCCCGCTGAGCTACGCGCCCCCTTGCACCGGGGTTCCGCCGTGGCGGCGGTTCGGGTGGCGTGTGTATAGTTGGGGACGCGCCGGCGCGCAAGCGCCTTGTGACGAAAAATTCATTCGCCCGGCCCCCCTCCCCCGCCCCCGCGTTTTTGCGGCGCAGGCCCTGCAAAGCTTGACGAATTCTTGACGCTGCGTCGCGGCGCAGCAAAAGATTTGTCATCCATGCGTCATTTAACGCCTTGCAGGCCGCGCCGGATGTGGCATGCTTGACCGTGCGCTCCTCGCAGAGGGGAGAGTTACAAAGGAGGTTTCGCATGTCCTTACAGGGCCATATCGTCGAACTCCAACGCCGCCACGAGGCGCTCGAGAAGGAAATCGCCAAAGAGCAGCTCCATCCGAACGCCGACGAGGCGAAGCTACTCGAACTCAAACGCAAGAAGCTGCAAATCAAGGACGAGCTGGCCAAGCTGAAGATTAGCGAAACGCGACACTGAAGCGTTTTTTCCCCGCCGGACGATTCTCCGGCGCTGCCGGCGACAAAGCTGGCGTCTCGAAGTAGGCGGAGAAGGCTCTCCGCCTTATTTTTTTGGCCTGATGCTTGCTCCGACAGGCGACTCACTTCGAGACGAATTCCAATGCCAATCACTGACAGCTACCGCCCCGAGATCCTCCATGAGAGCCTCGGAGACCCGTTTTTCGATCGGGTCGAAGCCGCCCGTTTTCCCGAAACGATCCTGCGCTACCGCAATCAACGCTGGGCCGCCCGCGTCGGGCTCGACGGGCTGAGCGACCCCGAGTGGATCGCCCATTTCGGCCGCTTCGAGCCCCTGCCCGGCAGCCTCCCGCAACCGCTGGCGCTGCGCTACCACGGCCATCAGTTCCGCGTTTACAATGCAGAACTTGGAGACGGACGCGGCTTTCTGTTCGCCCAACTGCGCGACTCGCGGGATGGCCGTTTGCTCGACCTCGGCACCAAGGGCAGCGGCCAGACGCCGTGGTCGCGGCGTGGAGACGGGCGTCTCACGCTCAAGGGCGGTGTGCGCGAAATCCTGGCGACGGAGATGCTCGAGGCGCTCGGCGTCGACACCTCCAAGACCTTCAGCCTCATTGAAACCGGCGAGGCGCTGATACGGGGCGACGAGCCCTCGCCCACCCGCTCCAGCGTGCTGGTGCGCCTCTCGCATTCCCACATTCGCATCGGCACCTTTCAGCGCCTCGCCTTTCACGACGACAAGGCCGCGATCGACCGGCTGCTGGACTACGTCTGCGCCCATTATTTTCCCGCGCTCGCCACGCTCCCTGCGCCCGCCAGGGCGCGTGCGTTTCTGGAGGAGGTCGCCGCCCGGGTCGCCCGGCTCGGCGCCGGCTACATGGCGGCGGGTTTCGTGCATGGCGTGCTGAATTCGGACAATATCAACGTCACCGGCGAGAGCTTCGATTACGGCCCCTGGCGCTTCGCGCCGAGCTACGATCCTTTGTTCACCGCCGCCTATTTCGACGAGGGCGGGCTCTATTCCTTCGGCCGCCAGCCCAGCGCCCTGCACTGGAATCTGGCGCGACTCGCTGAATGTCTCCTGCACCTCACCGGCCTCGACGCCGCGCAGAAAACTCTGGATGGCTTCGCCAGCGCGATTCAGAAGGAATTTCGCGCATCCCTCCTGCGGCGCCTGGGGCTCGCGCCGGCTGGCGAAGACGCCGACGCCCGCCTCGCGCGGGCGTTCACTGATTTCCTCATGGCGACCCGCGCGCCCTTCGAGCAGACCTATTTCGACTGGCGGGGCGGGCTCGCGAGCGCGGAACGGGCGAAGGCCAGCCCCTCGGCCGCCTTCTATGAGACTCCGGAGTTTTCCGCCCTGCGCGCGGCCCTCGCCGAGCACGAGCCGGCCGCCGACGCAGGGCTTGACCATGCCTATTTCAGGCGAAGCGCTCCCTGCGGCATGCTGATCGAGGAGGTGGAGGCCATATGGGCGCCCATCGCCGAATCCGATGACTGGTCGGCGCTGTGGCGAAAAATCGGAGACATAGCCGAAATGCGCGAAGCCTATGGTTTTGCCTCAGCCTGAAGCGTTTTCTGCTTGAACCGCTCTTGGGTGCGGCGCGATAATCCCGGGATCGAATCTGAAAAAGCCTTGCGGCGGGGCGGTTGCGGCGATGAATGACAATCCCGGCGAGGTCGATCAATCCGCTATCCGGATGGAGGTGGAGCGTCTGCGGCTCGAACACGGCGATCTCGAAGCGGCGATCGACGCGTTGATTGCGGTCGGCGCGCCCGATCAGCTTCAAATCCAGCGCCTCAAGAAGCGCAAGCTGGCGCTGCGCGACCGCCTCGTCTTCCTCGAGGATCAGATCACGCCGGACATCATCGCCTGACGCGACCACCGCGCGATGAACATCCGCGTCGGCGGCAGAGCTGGCGCCTGTCTTGAAACCGAAATCACGAGCGGCCGCATGTGTCCCGAAATGAGACAGCGCGGCGGGCCCGCTCGTCTGATTTTGGAGAAGCAGCCATGTCGCGCCTGGAATTTTCTGGACCGCCCGAACGCCTCGACTCGGAGTTCGACGCCTATCGGACTCGCCTGCGCCGGATCGCCGGCCTCACCCACGCGCCGGCGGCGCCGACGCGGCCGATCCTGCCGTCGGCGCTGCTCACGGTGATCGCGGCGCTGGCGGTGGTCGCGGCGCTGGCTGTCTCGCTGGCGATCTGGCGGATTTACAATTTCCCTCACTGACGCCCGCCGGGCATGAAGCCCAGAGCGCGCAGCAGGGGCGGCATGGTCAAACCCTGCACGACGATCGAGAAGGCGACTACCGCGAAGGTCGACACGACGATCACGTCGCGCCCGGGCAGCGCCTCCGGCAGCGAGAGGGCGAGGGCGAGGCCGAGCGCGCCGCGCAGGCCGCCCCACCACAGCACATGCTGCTCGGCGAAGCTGATCCGCCAGCGCGTCGGCAGGAACAACGCGCTCAGCGGATAGACGGTCAGCGCGCGGGCGGCGAGCACGATGACGATGACCGACAGAAGGAGCGGCGCGCCGTACTCGCGGAACGGCGTCGAGGCGACGTCCACGCCGATCATCAGAAACACCATGGAATTGACGACAAAGGCCGCGAACTCCCAGAAGCCGTGGACAAATTCGCGGCCCTTGAAGGAAAGATAGCTGCGGTTGTCCTCCCGCAGCAGCCCGAGATTGCCCATCATCAGCCCGGCTGTGACGGTCGCGAGCACGCCCGACACCTCGTAATGCTCGGCCGCGAAAAACGACCCGAAGGCTGCGATCGTGGTCAACGCGGCTTCGACGAGATGCTCCGCCGTGCCCATGGCGATGACGATCGCGCCGCCGCCGACCAGCGCGCCGACGGCGACGCCGCCGAACACGATGCGCCCCAGCGTGAGCGCAATCTCGCCCGCGCCCTGCCCCGCCCCATGTCCTTCGGCCCAGGCCAGCGCCATGACGAAGAGCACCGCCGCCGCGCCATCGTTGAGCAGGCTCTCGCTCTCGACGAGGAGGCGCAGCCGGCCCTTGACGTCATTGTCCTTGAACATGGCGATGATGGCAACGGGATCGGTGGCGGCGATCAGCGCGCCGAAGACGAGCGCCGAAGGCAAGGGCCAGCCGAGCAGCGCCACGCAGGCCGCGGTGACGGCGCCCGCCGAGATCAGCGTGCCGAGCCCGGCGAGCGTCAGCAGCGGCAGGGAATCCCGCAGCAGCTCGCGCCAGGACAGAAACAGCGCCGCCTCGAAGAGGAGCGGCGGCAGGATCAGGTCGAAGATGAAATCGCGGGTCAGATGCGGCCCGAAGTCGGGCTTGGTCAGAGTCAGCGTCGCGCCGACGATGACGAGACCGACAGTATAGGGAAGCTTCACCCGCCGCGCGCCGATTGCGACGATCATCGCCACCGCCAGCGTGGCGACCGCCTGTGTCAATTGCTCGTCCATGGCCTGGAAATCTGTTCGAGGTGAGAAAGAAGCCTTCTCTTAGCGCGAGCGGGGCGTCGGGACGATGAAAATCGACGCGGAAACAGCCCGTGATGTCGCGGGTTTCACTCGCGCCGCCAATGCGAGGAGCGCGCATGTCTCTCGTCACCTGTCTGCTCGTCATGCTCGGCGGCGCGATTGGCACGCTCGCCCGCTATCTCCTGTCGCTCTGGGCGCTGCCCATGAGCGAGACCCTGCCTTTCGGAACCATCCTCATCAATGTGACAGGCTCCTTCGCAATCGGATTCTTCGGAACGCTGACCCTGTCGCAGGGCCGCTTTCCGGTCTCGGAGAATATGCGGCTCTTCGTCATGGTCGGGCTTTGCGGCGGCTTCACCACCTTTTCGGCCTTCAGCCTGCAGACGCTGGATTTCCTTCGCAATGGAGCGCTGGCGCGCGCGATGATCAACGTCGCCGTTTCGGTCACGCTGTGCGTGGGCGCGGTGGCGGTCGGGCATTATGTCGCCGCCCGTTTCAATGACGGCGCGACGGAGATTGCGCAATTGCCGATCGAGGAAGAGGCGTGAAACGGCGGCGTCAGGGCGCCAGTTTGGAAGCCTTGCATATTCCAGAACTTGACAAACCCGCCTCCGGACATGTCTTCTCGCGGCAACGGTTCCCTTCGGGGATCAAAAGGGAATGCGGTGCGGGCGATGCGCCCAAAGCCGCGGCTGCCCCCGCAACTGTAAGCGGCGAGCCAGGACCATCAAGCCACTGGGCGCAAGCCCGGGAAGGCGGTTCGAGGCGATAACCCGCGAGCCAGGAGACCTGCCGTTAGTCGTGGTCATGCGCGAAAGCGCCGGGCGGGGTGCACCGGGGCGGCTCTCACTCCGTCGCGGTCAGCGGCGGAGGATGGCCATTCGCAGTGACGGTCCACGCTCGCTGCGGGTCAGCCATGCTATCGTCGCGCCGTCTGTTCCTTTTCGTTTCCGCTTGTTCCCTCTCCGCCGCCGCGCAGGCGCAACAATCCCTGCCGACCATCACCATCGCGGCCCATCCCGTCGCGCACAGTCGCGGCCCCGCCCGTGTGGCCGCGACTGCGAAGCCGCGCGCGGCGGAAACCTTGGCGGCCGCGGCGCCAGCGCCGGCGCAGCAGGCGTCGAACGCCCCCAGGCCGCCGCCGATGACCGCCGCCAGCGAAGCCTTCTTCACCGGCAAGGAGGTCAACGCCCTGCCCTTCTCGCGCGCGTCGGAAGCGCTCGAAATCGTGCCCGGCCTCGTCGTCACGCAGCACAGCGGCGACGGAAAGGCGAACCAGTATTTTCTGCGCGGCTTCAATCTGGATCACGGCACCGATCTGGCGCTTTATCTCGACGGCATGCCGCTCAACATGCGCACGCATGGCCATGCGCAGGGCTATGCCGACTCCAATTTTCTCATCCCGGAATTGCTCGCCTATGTGCTCGCCCACAAGGGCCCCTATGACGCGCCGGATGGAGACTTTTCATCCGCGGGCTCGATCCATCTGCAATACAGGGACAAGATCGATAAAGGCTTCTTCCAGCTCACGGGCGGCAGTTTCGGCTATGCGCGCGCGCTGGCCGTCGCGCCCTACAGGGATGTCGCCGGCGGCTCGGCCTATGGCGCGGTCGAGACGCAATATTACAACGGGCCATGGCGGCGCGGCGACAATCTGCGCCGCATCAACAGCGTCCTGCGCTGGTCGCGCGGCACGGAGGAAGACGGCGCCGCCGTCACCTTCATGAGTTACGCCAACAAATGGTACGCGACCGATCAGATCGCCGCGCGCGCCGTTTCCTCCGGCGCGCTGTCGCTGTGGGGCACGCTCGATCCTTCGGACGGCGGCGCAACCTCCCGCTTTTCACTGTCCGGCCGCTGGAGCCGGAAGGAGGGGAATCAATATGACCGCGTCGAAGCCTATGCGGTGCGCCAGACTCTCGATCTCTACACCAATTCCACTTACTTCCTCGCACATCCCGATCTCGGCGATCAGTTTCGCCAGTTCGACGCGCGCAGCATCGTCGGCGTTGACGCGCGCCATGGCGCCCATTGGGAGTCCTTCGACCTGCCGGTGGAAACGCGCATCGGCGTGCAGGGCCGCTATGACGACATTCGTCTCGGACTTCAGGACAGCGTCCGCCGTCAGATTTACGATACGGTCGGATACAATGCGGTTGGCGAGGGCAGCGTCGGCCTGTGGACCGACACCAGCGTCCGCTGGACGCCGTGGCTGCGCACCATCGGCGGCCTGCGCTTCGATTATTACAACGCGGCGGTTCAAAATCTCCAGCCGCTCTCCGCTGCGCCGATCGTCCTGGCGAGCAATGGGCTCCCTGCTTTCGTCTGGGCCGGTCCTTTCAATCAGGGCGTGAAAGGCGCCGCGATCGTCAGCCCGAAGGCCTCGATCATCGCCGGGCCGTTTCACAAGACGGAGTTCTTCGCCAATTATGGCGAGGGCTTCCATTCGACGGACGCGCGCGGGACGGTGCTGCGCTATGCGACGACCGAGCTCGGCGACGATGATCAGTTGCTGCGCGTCGCCAGCATTCCGCTGCTGGTGAAATCGCGCGGCGCGGAAATCGGCGCGCGCACCAGGATCATCGACGGGCTGGAGTCGAGCGTCAGCCTGTTCTGGCTCAATCTCGAGTCCGAGAACCAGTTTGTCGGCGACGCGGGAACGACCGTCTTCGGCCGCCCGAGCCGCCGCTATGGAATCGAGATCGCCAATCATTATCGCCCGGCGTCCTGGATCACATTCGACGGCGACGTGTCGCTCGTGCATGTCCGCTATCGCGGGTTCGATCAGCCGCAGTTCCTCTCCTGGCTGGAGCTGCTGACGCCCGAGGCCCTGCCCTATGGAGCCTATTTCGGCACTGCGCCCGGCAATTATCTGATCAACGCCCCGGCCGTCGTGGCGATGGCGGGGCTGGAGCTGGGCGAGGCGACGGGCTGGTTCGGGAGTCTGAAATATCGCTACTTCGGCCGGGCGCCCCTGACCGAGGACGGCTACCTCACCGGGCCGGCGACGGGCACGATGAATGCGCGACTCGGCTACCGCTGGGAGGATGGCTGGCGGCTTCAGCTCGACGCCTTCAACATCTTCAACTCACGCTCCAACCAGATCACCTATGGCTATGGATCGCTCCTGCCCACGGACCCGCTCTACGCCCAATGCGCCGGCGGCGTCGCGCCCGCGGCGGTCTGCGCGGTCGGGGTGATGGACCGGCATTTCAAGCCCGTGGAGCCGCCGGCCCTGCGCGTGACGCTGGGTGGGCCGTTGCCGGAGTTTTAAGCGCGCAAACATCACGACGACTTCGATCGAAGAGCGCGCGTCGCCGAGATTCACTTGGAGCGCGCCGCGCGCTCACCGCACCAATGCTGGCGACGGCTCTCGAGGAACGCCCGTTCCTCAGGGTTGGGCCAGGCGAGCGAAGGGAAGAGTTTACAGAAAATCTCGATTCCCCTCGCGCGGTACGTCGCGTCGCCCGCTTCCCCGGAATGCTCTTCGGCGCTTTCCAGTTCAAAGATTGCGTCGCTCAGCCGTCTGACCACGAAAGGATCAGACGACCCCAGCGACAAGGACCTGGAAAATCTCCCGATCGCCTGATCCAGGAGGGCGCCCTTTGCGTGCGGGTCGCTGGTCATCTGGCCCCGCTGATAGGTCAGGAGGCCCCATTGCAACCAGACGGGGGCAAAGTCGATCTGATACCTCAGCGCCCTCCTGAAGGACTCGTCCGTCCGGCTGATCGCCGCGTCGATCTTCGCTGTCAGACCGGTCGCGCAGTTTGCGTGTGAATGATTGTTTTGAAGATAGTTCAGGAAATTGAGCCAAAGCACGCCTTCTTCATAATAGGCGATGGCAAAGTCCGCTTTTTTCGTCGTGACCTTCGCGAAGGAGGCGCTCGCCGCCGAAAACGGGCGCTCGTCGCAACCTGCTTCCGTCACGGCGTCCATCGCGCGCGCCGCTTCAATCTCCCCCATATGGAACAGAGCGGAGTCGTAACCGGGCTCCGCGCGCAACGCCTGCTCCAGAAACCCCCACGCGTCGCCGAAAAGCCTCTGCTTGCGGGCGGCCCCGGTGGATGTCCGCGCGGCCTGTATGCGCACATAAGCCTGTCCGTCGTAGGCTCGGGCTTGCTCTCTTTCGTCCCCGTGATCCATCGCCTGCCGGAACGCGGCGTCGCTGTCCTCGAACTGGCCCTCGTCGCCGAGCGCGTAGCCGAGCACGAGCCAAGCCTGGCGCCCGCCCGCCGGCTCCCCCCAGAAGCCCGACTCTTTCCGGGTGGTTGCGCGCACGGCCGCCTGCGCCTTGTAGATCGCGTCGAGGCGCATGCTCGGGCCCAGCTTTCGCACATAATTGGCCGCGACGACGGGATCCATCTCTTCGATGATCGCGATGGAGGCTTTTTCGATCAATTCCGGGATGGCGCCGACGCCATCGAACAGCAACGACGTTCTCCCGTTCTTTCTCAGGATCAGGCGATACTGCTGGCCAGCGCCCCCCTCGGCGCCACGGATGTTGGAGAGCGCCAATGTGCCGGTGATGACTGGCAAGTCGATATGAAACAGGCTGCTGATGAAGTCGGAAACCTGCCCGACAGTGAACTTCTGGTTCGGCAAATCCACCTTGATGGGCTGCGGGTCGCCCACTTCCAGATGCATGATCTTCTGATCGACCTTCGCATTCTCGAAGACATGGAAGACATGGTCGCGGATATTGTAGGCCAGCGTTTCCCCGTTGATGACGTCGCTGTCCTGCAACGGACCCAGAATCTGGAGGTCCTTGATCCGCAACGGCGCCGAATAAATATTCCAGGCGGCGATCGCGGCGACGGCGACGGTCGAGAAAACCGCCAGATGGGCGACGATCCATGAGAGCGCCTTTGCCCCCTTCAGCACAACCCCAAAAAACGGCTGGGCGGGGGCCGCCGGCTGTGGCGGCAAAAGACCTTGCGACATATTCAAGCTCTTTATTTTCAATCAGGAAAGAAATGGCTGAACACGTTGATATTAATCCAAGCCAGGCCGAGAGGAAGCAGAAGCGGCGCTTTTCCACAGCCATCTTCGGTTCGGCCCCCGCGCCCGCCCTTCACGCTGACCTTGCGTCCCGCCCCCCCATCGTCTATGGGGCGAGGCTTCCCACGCTCGAGCCGATGGATAGCAAGTGGCGAAGCCGAAAGTCCCTGTCGCGGTCATCATGGGGTCGCAGTCCGACTGGGCGACCATGCGTCACGCCGTCGAGACCCTCGCGGCGCTCGACGTCGCCTGCGACACGCGGATCGTCTCGGCCCATCGCACCCCGGAACGGCTGTTCGACTTCGCCCGGGGCGCGGAGGCGGCGGGTTTCGACGTGATCATCGCGGGCGGGGGGGGCGCGGCGCATCTGCCGGGCATGGCGGCCTCCATGACCAATCTGCCCGTCCTCGGCGTGCCGATCGAATCCGCCGCGCTCAAGGGCATGGATTCGCTGCTCTCCATCGTGCAGATGCCGGGCGGAGTGCCGGTCGGAACGCTCGCCATCGGCAAGGCGGGCGCGATCAACGCCGGCATTCTCGCCGCGGCGATCCTCGCCCGCTCGGACAAGGGCCTGGCGGCGCGGCTTGCCGCTTTCCGCAAGAAACAGACAGACAGCGTGGCCGAGGCGCCGCGCGACGAGGCGTAACCATGCTTTCTCCCGGCGCGACCATCGGCATTCTCGGCGGCGGCCAGCTCGCGCGCATGCTGGCGTTGGCCGGCGCGCGGCTCGGGCTGAAATCGCATGTATTCTCGCCCGTCGCGGACGATCCGGCCTTCGATGTCTGCTCGGCGCGGACCAGGGCCGATTTTCTCGACGAGGCGGCGCTGGCGGCGTTCGCCGACGCGGTGGACGTCGTCACCTATGAATTCGAGAACGTGCCCGCGCGCACGGCCGAAGTGCTCGAAGCGCATTGCCCGGTCCGGCCCAATCCGAAAATTCTGGCGCTCACGCAGGATCGCCTGATCGAGAAGCAGTTCGTCCGCGGCCTCGGGATTCCCACCGCCGATTTCGCGGATGTGAGCGACGCCGGGAGCCTCGCGCGCGCCGTGGCGGCGCTCGGCCGGCCCTCGATCCTCAAGACGCGCCGCTTCGGCTATGACGGCAAGGGCCAGACTCACATTCGCGAAGGCGTCGATCTCGCGCAAGCCTTCGCCACGCTCGGCGGCGCGCCCTGCATTCTCGAAGGCTTCGTGCCTTTCGTGAAGGAAGTGTCCGTCGTGGCGGCGCGTGGCGTCGACGGGTCGTTTCGCGCCTATGACGTCTGCGAAAACGTTCATGAGCATCACATTCTCGCAACGACGACGGCGCCGGCCGCGATCAGCGAGGCGACGGCGCGGCAAGCAATCGACATGGCCCGCGCCATCGCGCAGGACGCCGATTACGTGGGCGTCCTCGCCGTGGAGATGTTCGTCGTCGCCGACGCGCAGGGCGAGCGTCTCGTCGTCAATGAGATTGCGCCGCGCGTGCACAATTCCGGCCACTGGACGCTCGACGGCGCCGTGACCTCGCAATTCGAGCAGCACATGCGCGCGGTCGCGGGCATGCCGCTCGGCTCCACGCGCCGACATGGCCGTCAGGTGGTGATGCGCAATCTCATCGGCGCCGACGCCGACACATGGGCCGGGATCCTCGCCGACGACGGCGCCTGCCTGCACCTCTATGGCAAGACGGAATCGCGCCCCGGCCGCAAAATGGGGCATGTCACCCGCATCCTGGACTAACGAGAGGCGTCCCAGCTTGTAAGCGGAGGCTCGACAAAGGCTCCGCCAAGCGGCGCGTCAACTGTTCTGGAGCGGCGAGGGAGCCATTTTGGAGCGGGCGAAGGGATTCGAACCCTCGACCCCAACCTTGGCAAGGTTGTGCTCTACCCCTGAGCTACACCCGCATCCTTTGCGACGAAGCGACTGAGCGTCAACGTCCGCCCGAGGCTTGAAGCATGAGTCGGCCTCCCAATGCAACACCCAACGGGGGGCTGTCCACGCAAACTGGCGCCCTCACTGGCGGAAAGCGCCCCTAGCCCAACAGCGTCAGCGAGGACCAGTAGCTGCGGAAATTATCGAATGTGCGAAGGTTGTCATTGCCGATGACGCTGTGGATGGGATGGTCTTCCGGGGCTCCGACCCAAAGGCCCGTCTGTGGCGCGAGATGATCTGCGAGCGCCACGAGATTTGCGGCCACGTCGTCATCGGCCAGGCGATTGACCGTCGAGACCGCGACGATGTCAGCCTTCACCGCTAAAGCGGCCCCAAGGATCTCGCCAGCGGGGAGCAGCGGCCCCAGATAGATGGCGTTCAGGCCAGCCGAACCGGCCAGAAACCAGGCGAGCAGAATGCCGATCTCGTGTATTTCGTCGGAGGGCGATGTGAAGGCGATCGTCGGACGCGCCCGCGGCCATGATGTGTTGGCCCCTGCGACAAACAGAACCTGCCGCGTCAGCGCCGTCACGATATGTTCTTCATAAACGCTGAGCGTGCCGGCAAGCCAGGCGGCGCCGATTTCCCGGACGAACGGAGCGATCACGTCGTCGACAGCCTCTATCGCCGGCAGAAGCGTAATGGCCTCCACCAGTTCGCGGCGCACGGCGTGATAGTCCCTGGCCGCGACGGCGGCGGCGAGTCGTTCGCGGTAAACCGACACGCCATCCCGTGAGCGCGGGCGATCGCCGCCGGCCATCTGCGCGAGATCTTCCTTCGATTTCTCGACAAGGTCGCCGATCATGTGCCCGGCTTTCACCAGACCGGCGAGGATGGACAGGCGCTCGACCTCCGAGCGTGAATAAAGACGTCGGCCATTGTCCGTACGGCTGGCGACCGGAACGCCATAGCGACGCTCCCACGATCTCAGCGTGGAGGCGTTCAAGCCGGTCAGGCGGCAGAGCGATGTGATGGAATACATGGGTATCCCCCGTCGAAGGCTTTCCAGGGACTCTGACGCAGCACTAATCCCGTCGCGTTTTGCCGCGCTGACCTGATCCGTCTCGCGCGCAACCTCTGCACATGGTAGCACGCCTCATTGGTTGCGCATAATCATAATTACAACCATAAGGCGAGTTTGCCCTCGCCATTGCACGCGGAGCGAGGGAAGCCGTCGCAGTCCGCTCAAGGCGCGCCGAGCAAATCCTTTGCATGCGCCAGAATGGCGGTCACCGCCGGATGGTCCAGTTTTCGACGGACCGTGATCGCGTAGAACCTCTCCGTGATCCCCTGCAATTCGCCGATCTGCTTCACGTCATATCGTTTTTCGATTTCGTCCCGCACTGCGACAGGCGCGACGAAGAGTCCGACGCCGGCCGCCGCGAATGTCTTCATCAGGGCGCTGTCCTCGATCTCCGCGCGAAGCGCGGGGCAGATGCGTCGGGCCTCGAACCACAGGTCGAGGGAGCGGCGCAGCGCCGTCGTCGGCGTCGGGAACAGCAGCGGCGCGCCATCGAGAGACTGTGGAAAATTCTCGGAATACAGGTCGGCAAGCGCCGGCGCGCCAAAGACGGCGACGCCGCATTCTCCCAGCAGATGATTATAAACGCGCCCGCCCGGCGAGGTTGTCGCGGGCGCGTCGGCGAGCACGAGATCGACGCCATGCAGCGACAATTCCGCAAGCAGGCGTTCGACCTTGTCCTCGTGACAGATGACCTGCGCCTGCTCCTGACACTGCAGCGCGGGTTCGATCAGACGATAGACAAGGAGTTTGGGCAGCGCGTCGGCGATCCCGACGCTCAATCGCGCGCCAAATGCGCCGGCCTGTCCCTTCAGCGTGTTGGTGAGTTCGCGTCCGAGCGCAAATATTTCATCCGCGTAATTGTAAACCGTGCGTCCTTTTTCTGTGAGAGCAAGCTTTCGGCCTTCCTTGCGCAAAAGCTGGGCGCCGATCGCATCCTCGAACACGGCGAGCTGGCCACTGATCGTCGGCTGCGCGAGGCGCAGTTTCTCGCTGGCCCGCGTCACGCTGCCCTCGCGCGCGACGTTCCAGAAGTAGAAGAGATGCTGATAGTTGAGCCGATCCATCCTGAATCCATAGAGAATGCCGATAGCGTAAATAGATATATCCTTATTTCCAATAGGTTTTGAACCCCCTAGATTTGGCTGGCCGGGTGGAGCCCCGCCAGTCTCTCCGCCCATATGGGACAATGCGTTGATGAGCACATTCGACAGATTGAGCGGTGGGCGGCTGATGCTGCTGCTCGCCGCGCTTGGCGTGGGTTATGTCGACGTGCTGTCGAATGTGTCCGGCCATAGCATCATGACGCCCTATCTCGCCGGCTCGCTGGACGGCGTCACGCCGAGCTTCGGGGCGTGGGGAACGACATTCTATCTGATCGGCGTCGCGCTGGGCGTGCCGCTCGCGCGCTTTCTCTCCGGCCGCTACGGCGAATATCGCCTGCTGACGCTGGGCTATCTCGGTTACGCGGTCGCGTCCCTCATCTGCGTCTCCAGCCCCTCGGTGTTCATCTATGCGCCGATGCGGTGCCTGTTCGGCGTTTTCGGCGGATTGCTCGCCGTCGTGAGCCAGTCGGCCGCGCTCGGCGAGCTCCCGCAAAAATATTACAAGCTCGGACTCGGCTACTGGGCGGCGCTGGGCATCCTGCCCTATACGCTCGCCGTGTTCCTGGGCGGCTTCTGGGCCGAATATTTTTCCTGGCGGTGGCTCTTTTACGCCAACGCCACCTTGGGCTTTCTGATTTCGGCGACTGTCGCCGCGCTCCTGCATGGGCGCGCGCACAAGCGCAAGATCGTGCGATTCGACGCCGTTGGTTTCGCGCTGCTCACCGTCATTCTGATCGCGGTCCAGATGATGTTCAGCCTCGGAAACGATTTCGACTGGTTCGACTCAGCCCTTCTGAGCGGCGCGCTGCTGGTCGTCATTCTGGCTGTCCCGGTCTTCGTCATCTGGGAGCTGGGGGAGCGGAATCCGCTCATCGACGTGAAGCTCTTCGCGCGCTCGTCCTACGCCATCGGGGTCGCCGTCGGCTTTTTCGGCTTCCTCACCATTCAGGGGCTGATGTCGCTGTTCTCCGTGCAGATGCAGCTCCTGCTCGGATATTCGTCCTCGCTCGCGGGCCGCATGTATCTTGTGATGATCGTCGCGGGCCTGCCGCTCGCGGGCGTGATGTACGAGCTGTCCAAGAAGATCGACGTCCGGCTGGTGATCAGCCTGATGGCCATGAGCGCGGCGGCGGTGCTGACCTGGCTGGGGATGTTCGACAAACACGCGTCATACGCCGCCCTCATGATCCCGGTCGTTTGTCTGGGGCTCTGCGTGGCGGCGTTGTCGGCGCCCGCCTCGACGCTGGCGACCTACGGACTTACCGGCGCGCGTTACAAGCGCGCGGCCGAGGAATTCCTGCTGTTTCGCCTCGTCGGTGGCGCCATTGGCATTGCGTTTCAAAGCGTGGTTTATTTTCGGCGCACGCCATGGCATCAGCTCAATTTGTCTGATTATCTTGGCGGGCGGCGCTTCACCTCGCTGGACACGCTCCCGGTCCTGACACAACAGTTGCAGGACCTTGGCATGTCCGAGTCGGCGGCCAGGCGCCACATCGCGCGGATGATCCGGCAACAGGCGGGGATTCTCGCCCTCAACGACGCCTTTCTGCTCGGCGCCTGCATCATGTTCCTGCTCGGCGTCCTCGTCTGGTTCGCCCGGCTGAAAAAGGACCCGACATCCCATGTCGCGACTGCGATCAAGACGGACGGCAAAGTGGTGACGGCGGACCACTGATGCCCGATCGCATGAAAACCCGGCTTCCCGGCCCCCGGCCGGGATCCAAGCGGCTGATGGGCGCGGCGCCGCTGATGCTGGCGCTCGCGGGCTGCGCGCCGGCCGCGCAGGAGCAGCGCGCCGAATTCATGGGGCCGCCGGCGATGGACCGCACGATCGCCGCCGGGAACGTGAGGAGCGTCAGCAGCGAAAAGGGCTGGCCGAGCCCGCAATGGTGGCGGGCCTTCCGCAGCGCCGAGCTTGACGGGATCATGGACAAGGCGCTGCAGGACAACCAGAACCTGCGCAAGGCCGCCGATACGTTGCGAGACGCGGAAGCCGCCGTCGACATCGCGAGTTCGCGGCTCACGCCCTATGTCGAGGCCGACTTGTCCTACAAGCAGTATCGCTACGCCGAGCACGGCGTCGCGGCGGGGCTCAACCCGTTGCAGGGCGGCAAGGAAAAATCCGCGGCCTTCCTCAACCCGATCTCGGCCAAATGGGAGCTGGACTTCTGGGGCAAGAACCGCGCCCTGCTCGACGCCGCCATCGGCGACGCGCTCGCGCAGGAAGGCGAATTCGAGCAGACGCGCCTGTTGCTGACGACCAGCGTCGCGCGCGCCTTCCTGCGCGGCTTTATTCTCGCCGAACAGCTCAAGCTCGCGAAGGAGCTGACCGGCATGCGCCGCGAACTGCGCCAGCTCGCCGAGACGCGCTACAATACCGGCATCGAAATTCTCGACGTGGTGCAGATTGCACGCGCCAATGAGGAAGCCGCCGTGCGCCGGGAGGCGGCGCTCGTCGCCGCGATCGAGATTCAGGAAAACGCCCTCGCCCGGCTCATGGGCGAAGGACCGGACGCCGCCCGGGGCCTCTTCGCCGCCAGACAGACCGTCGCGCCCGCTCAGCCGACGCTGCCGAAGACCCTGCCGATCGAACTGCTGGCCCATCGGCCCGATCTCATGGCGGCGCTGCGGCGGGCGGAGGCCTGGGCCGAGCGCATTCACGCGGCCAAGGCGCTGTTTCTGCCCTCCGTCGACCTTTCGGTGTCAGCGGGCCTGGAAGCCTCCGTCACATCCACCCAATTCGCGAAACTGGGCGGCTATCTCTTCAACCCCGGCGCCATGGTCTACAGCGTGACGCCGGGTCTGCACCTGCCGATCTTTCAGGGCGGCAAGCTGACGGGCAATCTGGAATCGCAGCGCGCCGATTACGATCAGGCGGTCGACACCTATAACGAGACGCTGCTCACCGCCGCCCAGCAGGTCGCCGACGCGCTGGCGACGCTCAAACGCGCAAGGACCGAATACGAGTCGCAGGCCCGCTTCATCAAGGCGCGGCGCACGGAGCTCGAACTCGCCCGTATTCGCCTGCGGGACGGCCTGCGCGACAAGCGTGAATATGTGCAGGAATACGCCGACATGCTGGACGCCGTCTTCATCCAGCGCGGCATCGAGGGCGACCGGCTGGTGGCGTCGGTGGATCTTTTTCAGGCGCTCGGCGGCGGCTATGACGCGGGACCGCATGCCTATGAGCCAAAGCCGGCGCCGGAGACCGATCCGCTCACGCCCGTCGTCGAAGCCGTGCAGTCGCTCGGAGGAGGCTGACCTTGTCTTCTGACAATACAGACGCGCCGCGAATCGCGGTTCCGCCGCTGTCCCGAAAGAGCATCCGCGCCCGCCGCGCCTTCCTGCTCAAGGCGCTGGCGGTGGGCGTCGCGGTCGGCGTGCTGGCGGCAGGCTTTCGCTGGGTCACCTATGACCGCGATTGGGTGACGACGGACAACGCCTTCGTCACCGGCAACATCATTCCCGTGCAGGCCGACGCGACCGGCGTCGTGGCGCGCGTCCTCGTCGAGGAAACCCAGCTCGTCAACAAGGGCGACGTGCTGATCCAGCTCGACGCGCAGCGCGCCCGCGCGGCGCTGGGACAGGCGGAGGCGGAGCTCGCGCGCGCCGTGCGCAATGTCGGCGCGCTCTTCGCCAATCGCCGTCAGGTCTGCCAGAAGCTCGCCGCGCGCGCCGCCGTTCGCGAGCGCACGCGCCACGATCTGGCGCGCTACAAACAGGCCGCGACGAGCGGCGCCGCCTCGCGTCAGCTTCTGCAAAACACCGAAGACACGCTCGCCGCCCATGAGGCCGATCTGCGCGAGGCGCGCGCGGAGTATCAGGCGGTCGAATCGCGCGTCGGCGGCGTGACGCCGACGACGCATCCCGACATCGAATTCGCCAAGGCCCGTTTCAACGACGCCTATATCGAATTTCTGCGCCAGAGCATCCGCGCGCCGGCGGCGGGCTATGTCGCCAAGCGCCGCGTGCAGGTGGGTCAGCGCGTGCGTCCGGGCGACCAGATCATGAATATCGTGCCGCTCGATCACCTTTGGGTGGAAGCCAATCTGTGGGAGAATCGCATGGAGCGGATTCGCCCCGGCCAGCCGGCGATCATCAAGGTCGATCTCTACGGATCGAGCGCGCTCTTCCATGGAACCGTCGAGGGCCTCGTGCCCGGCTCGGGCAGCGTCTTCGCGACCCTGCCGCCGGACAACGCCACCGGCAATTTCATCCGCATCGTGCAGCGCGTCCCGGTGCGCATCGCCATCGATCCGGAGGAGCTGAAGAAGACCCCGCTGCGGCCGGGCCTTTCGACGGTCACCTCCATCAATGTGAGCGCCGAGGCGAAGCCGATGAACGACTCGATCGTGAAGACCTCCACCGGCGAATATTCAACGGAGGTTTTCGACCGCGATCTCGCCGATGCGAAGACGCGCGCGGACAAGATCGTGAAGGAGAATCTGGTGGCCGGCGCCGACGCGGCGGACGGCGCCTGCGCGGCCGCGACGCAACCGTAAAGGCCGGGCGACGCAGCGCGCGCCGCCCCCGTCGCCAAGGCAAAAAAAAACGCGGCCCCGAAGGCCGCGTCTTCATTTACTCCTGTGTCGCTTACGCGAATTCCATGATCACCGCGTCGACCGCGAGGCTGTCGCCCGGCTTGGCGAGGATCTTCTTGATGGTCACGTCGCGCTCGGCGCGCAGCACGTTCTCCATCTTCATCGCCTCGACCATGCACAGCGCCTCGCCGGCCTTCACGTCCTGACCTTCGACCACATCCACGGTCTTCACCAGGCCCGGCATCGGGCACAGCAGATGCTTGGAGGCGCCGGCGTCCTTCTTCTTCGGCATGAGCGCGACGAGCTCCGCCTCGCGCTGGGTGTAGACCCGGGCCGGAATGCTGACGCCCTGATGCGACAGCTCATAGCCGTTGAGGATCGGCCGGGCCTGCACATAGACCGTGCGGCCGTCGACGTCGCCGACGAAGAGCTCCTGACCCGGACGCCACTGGGAGGACACGCGATGGGCGCGATTGTCGCCCTCCGCGAAGCGCACCACCAGCGCTCCGCCCTGCTCCTCGATATTCACGTCGTAACGCGCGTCGCCGAGCATGCAGACGCGGTCGCGGGTGAACTCGACCGGCCGGCCGCTCATGAGCTGGCCGCTGATCTGGCGCTTGCGGGCGTTGCCGATGTGATCCATCAGCGTCGCCACGGCCGCGAGCGTCCAGGCGATGTCGCCCGTCGGCGCCGGGGCGGAGAAGCCTTCCGGATATTCCTCGGCGATGAAGCCGGTCGACAGATTGCCAGACCGCCAGCGGGCGCTCTGCATCAGCGACGAGAGGAAGGGAATGTTGTGGCGAATGCCGTCGATCACGAAACGGTCGAGCGCGTCGGCCTGCGCCACGATGGCGCGCAGGCGGTCGGGCGCATGGGTGACGAGCTTGGCGATCATCGGATCGTAGTGAATCGAGATCTCGCGGCCCTCGGTCACGCCCGTGTCGTTGCGCACGGTCACGCCGCCGTCCTTCTTCTCCTCCGGCGGGCGGTATTTCACCAGACGGCCGATGGAGGGCAGGAAGTTGCGGGTCGGGTCCTCGGCGTAGATGCGGCTCTCCACCGCCCAGCCGTTGATCTTGACGTTTTCCTGCTTGAGCTGGAGCGGCTCGCCGGCCGCGACGCGGATCATCTGCTCGACGAGGTCGATGCCGGTGATGAGCTCCGTGACCGGATGCTCCACCTGCAGGCGGGTGTTCATTTCGAGGAAGTAGAAGCTCTTGTCCTGACCGGCGACGAATTCCACCGTGCCGGCGGAGTCGTAATCCACCGCCTTGGCCAGCGCGACCGCCTGGGCGCCCATTTCGGCGCGGGTCGCCGCGTCGAGCAGCGGCGACGGGGCTTCCTCGATGACCTTCTGGTTGCGGCGCTGGATCGAACATTCACGCTCGTTGAGGTGAATGACATTGCCGTGCTTGTCGCCGAGCACCTGAATTTCGATGTGGCGCGGATTGACGATGAACTTCTCGACGAAGACGCGGTCGTCGCCGAAGGAGGACGCCGCCTCGGACCGCGCGCGGGTGAAGCCCTCGACGACCTCGGCGTCGTTGAAGGCGACGCGCATGCCCTTGCCGCCGCCGCCGGCGGACGCCTTCAGCATCACCGGATAGCCGATGTCCTTCGCGATCTTCACCGCCTCTTCGGGCGATTCGATCACGCCGAGATAGCCCGGCACGACATTGACCTTCGCGGCCGAGGCGAATTTCTTCGACTCGATCTTGTCGCCCATCGCCTCGATGGCGCGCGGATTGGGGCCGATGAAGACGATCCCCGCCGCCTTCAGCGCATTGGCGAAGGCCGCGCGCTCGGAGAGAAAGCCGTAGCCCGGATGCACCGCCTCGGCGCCCGTCTCCTTGCAGGCGGCGACGATCTTGTCGATCAGGAGATAGGACTGCGCCGCGGGCGGAGGGCCGAGATGGATCGCCTCGTCGGCCATTTCGACATGCAGCGCGTCAGCGTCGGCGTCCGAATAGACGGCGACCGTGGCGATGCCCATCTTCTTCGCGGTCTTGATGATGCGGCAGGCGATTTCACCACGGTTGGCGATCAAAATCTTGCGAAACATGCGTGCCCCGATTGCCCTTTGAATCCCCGAGCGCCCCGGCGCGGCGGCTCCTCTCCCGGGAGCCCTTCCGCGCCTTCTCCCTAATTGCGTATCAGCTCTTGGCGTCCGTCTCGTCGTCGGAGCGCTTCTCCTGCACGACGTCGACGATGCCGAAGGCCTTGGCCTCGTCGGCCGACATGAAGTGGTCGCGGTCGAGCGTGCGCTCGATCGTCTCGTAATCCTTGCCCGTGTGGCGGACATAGATGTCGTTCAGCCGCTTCTTGACCTTCAGAATGTCTTCCGCATGGCGCTGAATGTCGGACGCCTGGCCCTGGAAGCCGCCGGATGGCTGATGCAGCATGACGCGGGCGTTGGGCAGCGCGAAACGCAGACCCGCCTCGCCGGCGCAGAGCAAAAGCGACCCCATCGACGCCGCCTGGCCGACGCAAAGCGTCGAGACCTTTGGCTTGATGAACTGCATCGTGTCGTAGATGGCGAGGCCCGACGTCACCACGCCGCCGGGCGAGTTGATGTAGAGCGAGATTTCCTTCTTCGGATTTTCCGATTCGAGGAAGAGAAGCTGCGCGATGATCACCGAGGCCATGTGGTCTTCGACCGGCCCGGTGAGGAAGATGATCCGCTCACGCAAGAGGCGCGAGTAGATGTCGAACCCGCGCTCGCCGCGCGAGGTGTTTTCGATCACCTGGGGAATGAGATACTGGTTGTAGACCTCGATCGGATCACGCATCGCATCGCCTTCCTGGGGCCATTGTGTGGCCTTGCCGACCGGGGCCGCCGCCGCCCTCCGGCCGAAAATCCTCGTCCCCTCATATGCCGGAGCGCGGCGGGACGCAAACGAAGCTTAGGCTTCCAACCCGTCCGCTCGCCGACCCTGGCGCCCTCGCGGGACGAGGGAAACGGGGGCGCGGCCCCCTCCTCCCGCCTGCGGGAAAAGGGCCGGGGCGGGCGGCGCGCCGCCCCACCCCCTCGCAGCCTCTTACTCTTCGTCTTCCTTGAAGAGCTCGTCCTTGGTCACGGTCTTGTCCGTGATCTTGATCAGCTTGGAAATATGATCGACGACGCGCTCTTCGTAGATCGGCGCGCGCAACTGGGCGAGCGCCTGCTCATTGTTGCGGTAGAAATCCCAAACCTGCTTTTCCTGGCCCGGGAACATGCGGGCGCGCTCGACGAGCGCCTCGGTCAGGTCCTTGTCCTCGACCTTCACGCCGGCCTCCTGGCCGATCTCAGCAAGAACGAGGCCAAGGCGCACGCGACGCTCCGCGATCTTGCGGAACTCGGCGCGGGTCTCCTCCTCGGTCTTGCCCTCCTCGGCGACCGGCTGGCCGGCGCGCTGGCTCTCCGCCTCGTGCTGCGCCCAGATGTTGTTGAACTCCTGGTCGACGAGCGATTGCGGCAGGTCGAAGGAGTAGCGGCTGTCGAGCGCGTCGAGCAGCGCGCGCTTCAGCTTGTCGCGCGAAACCTTGTGGAAGTCCGCTTCGAGATTGCCCTTCACGGCCTCCTTCATGGCGTCGAAGGTCTCGAAGCCGTATTTCTTGGCGAGCTCCTCGCCGATCTCGATCGCCTTCGGCGCGGCGACGGCCTTCACGGTCACGTCGAATTCCGCGTCCTTGCCCGCGAGATGCGTGGCCGAATAATCCTCGGGGAACTTCACCTTGACAACCCGCTCTTCGCCGGCGCCGGCGCCCGCGAGCTGGTCCTCGAAGCCCGGGATGAAGGTGCCCGAGCCCAGCACGATGTCGATGTCGCCGCCCGTGCCGCCTTCGAAGGGAACGCCGTCGAGCTTGCCGGTGAAGTCGATGGTCAGCTTGTCGCCCGTCTCGGCCTTGGCGCCCTCGGCGCGCGGCTCGAATTCCTGGACGCGATCGGCGAGGTTCTTGAGAGCGGTGGTGATGTCGTCGTCAGCGACCTCGGCCACCGGACGCTCGAGCGCGATGTCGTCGAGCGACCCGACCTCGAACTTCGGCAGGGTCTCGAAGGTGACGGTGAAGGCGAAGTCGCCCTCCGCCGCGAGGGCGCGCTCGACCTCGTCCTGTCCGCCGGGGAAATCGAGCTTCGGCTCGACGGCGATTCGGAACTGATGGTCCTCGACGATCTTGCGGTTGGCCTCGTTCACCGCTTCCTGAAGCACGTCGCTCATGATGCTCTTGCCGTAGAGCTTCTTGAGGTGGCCGATCGGCGCCTTGCCGGGGCGGAAGCCCTTGATCTGGGCCTTGGCCTGCACCTCGGCGAGCTGGGCCGCGAGCTTGGCGGCGAGGTCGCCGGCCGGCAGCACGACCTTGAATTCCTGCTTCAAGCCCTCCGATGAGGTCTGGGTAACTTGCATGTCGATCGCCTTCTACAACTTCAAAGCCGCCGGCGCGCGCACGGGCGGTTATTTCGTCAATTTCCGCGAAACTGCGGCCTTTGGTGCGGGCGGAGGGAGTCGAACCCCCACGACTTTCGTCACCGGAACCTAAATCCGGCGCGTCTACCAGTTCCGCCACGCCCGCGAGAGCGGCCCCATACGGACCCGCCGCGAAACCTATCGCCCGCGAGCGCGGGCGCCGCTCTATAACATGGTCGCGGCGGGATGCTCGAAAAAAATAAAGGCGCGCGCGAGGGGACGATTCAGCCCGGCTCCGCTAGAGTCCCACGCCGCCAGATCGCCCGGAGACAGGCCCATGTTTCGCTGCGCAGCCTTCGCCATGCTCCTGCTCTGCCCCACCGTCGCCGTGGCGGCGCCGGCGGACTGTGCGGCGTCTTCCCGAGCCCCGGTCAAATTCATTTGTGAAGACGCAACGCTTTCGGCGCTGGACAGGGAATCCGCCCGGCTCGCGGACCTCGCGGCGGCCGGCGCGCAGGCCGCCGGGAAGAAGGACCTTCTCCAGAGCGAGGCGAGCTTTCGCAAGACGCTCGCGGCCTGCCGCGACGCGAAGCCCTGCCTTCAGCGGACGCTGATCGACCATATCTTCCACCTCCGGCAAGGCTACTCCGGCGCGCGGGCGAAGGACGCGGAGGGAATCAGCCTTGGCCCCTTCGTGGGGGACTGCCCCGGCCTGGACGCGCTGGTCTCGGTCACTTTCGTCAACAGCGCCCCCGCCTTCGCCTTCCTCGCCTGGCGCGACAAGACCGCGGTGCTCACGCAGGCTGTCGCCGCCTCCGGCGCGCGCTATACGGGGCCGTTCGGAACCGGCGAGGCGCAGTTCTGGAACAAGGGCGACCAGGCCACGCTCGACCTGCCGGGCAGACCGTCGCTGACCTGCCGGATCGAACAGGGCGGCTGAAGCGGCCCGCTTCCGCAATATGAAGAGAGCGCGGCGGCGCCCGCTTGCCCCCTGCCCGGCCCTGCGCCATAGCTGCGTGCCGCCGCGCCTTTATGGATTTTGCCCATGCCCGCCACCCGCCGCGCCTTTCTGACCGGCGTCGCCGCCACTGTTCTCGCGCTTCCGGCGCGTGGCGCCAGCCCCGCGGGACCGCGGATCATCGAGGCGCGCGCCGGAAAGGCCGCCATCGGGCCGAACGGCGAGACCGACATTCTCGGCTTCGACGGCGTCACGCCCGGCCCAGTGCTGCGCTACACGCAGGGAGAGCAGCTCGACGTGCGGCTGGTCAACCGGCTGGACCTTCCCGCCTCCATCCACTGGCATGGGATGCGCGGCGAGAACGCCATGGACGGCGTCGCGCCCCTGACTCAGCCCGCCGTCGCGCCGGGCGCCTCCTTCGAGTACCGGCGCCCGCTCCCGGAGCCCGGCCTCTTCTGCTACCGGCCGAGCGTTTTCGGGAAGACGCCCGAGCTGATGGGCCGTGGCCTCAAGGGCCTGCTCATCGTCGACGAGCCGGAGCCCCTGCCCGTCGACCACGACCTTCTGCTCGTCCTCGACGACTGGCGCCTCGACGCGCAGGGCAGGATCGAGGGCGGGTTCAACGCCGACGAGGAGGCGCGGGGCGCCGGGCGCATCGGCGCGCTGCTCGCCGTCAACGGCCGGGCGGCGCCCGCGACGCAGGACTTCGCCGCGAACGCGCGCGTCCGGCTGCGCCTCGCCAATCTGGCCAACGCCCGCATCATGATTCTCACCTTCGACGGCGCGCAGCCTTTCGTGACGGCGATCGACAGCCAGCCCTGCGACGCCTTCGAGCCCGTGCGGCGCAGCATTCCGGTCGCGCCCGGCGCGCGTTTCGAGCTCATCTTCGACATGCCGGCGAAGGAAGGCGATAAGGCGCGCGTCGTCATGCGCGGCGCCAACGGCGCCGAAAGCGAACTGCTCGTCGCGACTTCGAAAGGCGCGAAAAAAGAGCGCCGGGGCCTGATTTACTCCCTGCCGCAAAACCCCGCGCTCCCGCCCGAAATCAAGCTGAACAACTCGAAGAAGGTCGATCTCGTCATCGACGTCGGGCCGGGCGGCTGGACGATCAACGGCGCACAGAGCAAAGCCTATGAGGGGCCGCCGCTGTTCCGGGTGAAGCGGGGAACGCCCGTCACGCTCGGCTACGTCAACAAGAGCAAGGTTCCGCTCGCCATGCATGCGCATGGCCACGCCATGCGTCTGCTGCATGATCTCGACGACGGCTGGGAGCCCTACTGGCGCAATGGCGTCATCATCCCGGCCGGCAAGACCAAGCATGTCGCCTTCGTCGCCGACGCGCCGGGCAAATGGGCGATTCATGACGACATTCTGGAGCACGAGGCCGCCGGACTCGCCGCCTGGTTCGCCGTCGACTGACCTAAGCGCCCGCCGCAACTGTATGATTTTAGATGGATTGCGCCCCGCGCAGCCGCCTGTTACGCACTACGGCCAAGATCACGCCGTCGTGGCAACAGGAGCATTGGCAAGATGGCCGACATCGTCCCTCTCGGCCCGAAAGATCCCGCGGACTTTCCCGATTGGCGGTTTGAGACCCTGGAGATTGCGCGCCACGCCGAGACGGCCTCGGTCTGGATGACTTACCGCGCCGACGCGCCGCAGTGCTACACCTTGCCCATGCTGCTCGAACTGCTGCAATTGCGCGACTCGTTGCGCGCCCTGTGGCGGTCCGGCCGCATGCGCGACCTTCCCTTTCGCTATCTGGTCATGGCGGCGCGGCGGCCGGGCGTGTTTTCACTGGGCGGCGATCTGGCGACGTTCGCGACGGCCATTCGCGGGCGCGACGTCAAGACGCTGCTGGCCTATGCGCACGCCTGCGTCGATCTCGTCTACAGCTATTCGCAAAGCCTCGATCTGCCGATCGTCACGGTCTGCGCCGTGCACGGCCAGTGCCTCGGCGGCGCCATGGAGGCCGCGCTCGCCTTCGATTTCATTCTCGCGGAGGAGGACGCGCTGTTCGGCCTGCCCGAAGTGGCGTTCAACACCTTTCCCGGCATGGGCGCCGTCACCTTGCTGACGCGCCGCATCGGCCCCGCGCTGACCGAGCGCATCATCAGCAGCGGGGAAACCTACACCGGCCGCCAGATGTTCGAATTCGGGGTCGTCGATCAGCTCGCCCCGGCGGGCGGGGCGCGGGCCGCCGCCCTCGACTGGATGCGGGACGCCGGCGACGCGAAATGGCGGCGGCGGCGGGCGCTCGCCGAGGCGCGCCGCCGAAGCTACCCGATCACCCATGAGGAGCTTCTCCGCATCACCGACCTCTGGGCCGAGACATCCGCGCGCGTCGAGGAACGCGACCTGCGTCACATGGAGCGGCTCGTCCGCGCCCAGCAACGACTGATCCGGCAGGCGGAGAAAGCCTCGAAGCAGGAAGACGGAGTTTAATCTGCGGGCGGATCAGCGCCGGCCCAGACAGCCCCAGATGAAGCTCTCCAGAACGCCCCAGACCCCACCTGACGCGGAAATCTACGCCGACCTCGTCGAGACGCTGTTCGACACGACGCACACGCTCGTCACCGGCATTCTGTCGGGCGTTCTGGTTCCGGTCATCGCCTGGCTGTCGACAGGAAACGCGCATTACTTCCTGCTCGTCGTCATCCTGTCGCTCGCGGGCCTCTACCGGCTGCGCGTCCTGTGGGCGCATCAGCGCACGCCGATCCGGAATCGCCGCGCGGACGCGGGCGCATGGGAGCGCCGCTATGCGGCCGGCGCGATTGTCTCCATGACCCTGCTCGGCGTTTGCGTCGCGATCCTCTTCAACTTCCACCACGGCGAGATGATCAGCTATTATGGCGTGATCATCATGACCGGCGTCGTCGGCAATCTCGCCAGCCGCAACGCCGCCCGGCCCAATATCGTTTTCTGGCAGGTCATGGGGGCCTGCATGCCGCTGGCGGCGCTGCTGCTCGTGAATTTCCCGCCCTGGTACTGGGGCGTCTCCGCCTTTCTGTTCTTCGGCGCGCTGTCGGTCTTCCGGACGACCGAATTCCTGCACGGCCATCTCGAATCGGCGTTGCGCAACGGCGCCGACGCAATGCGTCAGCGGCGGAAGTTCAGCATTGCGCTGAACTCCATGACCCACGGCCTCTGCATGGGTGATTCGACGCTCACGATTTCGGTGATGAACCGCCGCATCGTCGAATTCTTCGGCATTGTCGCCGCCGCGACGCCGATCCGGCTCGAGGCGCTCGCTCACGCCATCGGGCGGAGCGGCGGCATGGCGGACGACGAGGCGACGCGCTTCGCCGCCAACTGGACGGAACACGCCGCCATGTCGCGCGCCAACGCCTTCACCTACCAGATCGGCGCCCGCTTCTTTGATTTCCACTGCGAACGCGCGGTGGACGGGGCCTTCATCACCGTGGTGGAGGATGTCACCGAGAAGGAGAACGCCCGTCGCGAAATCGAACGCATCGCGCATTTCGATGAGCTGACCGGACTGCCGAATCGCTATCAGTTCCAGCAGACGCTGGCGGAAGATCTCGAACGTCTCAAGCGCGAGGGGCTTCAGGCCGCGCTGCTCGCCATCGATCTCGACCGCTTCAAGGAGGTCAACGACACGCTCGGCCACGTCATCGGCGATCAATTGCTGACGCAGGTGGGCGAGCGGCTCGGCCTCTGCGCGCCGGCGCCCAATCTCGTCGCGCGGCTCGGCGGCGACGAATATTGCGTGCTGATTCGCGCCGCGCCCGGCGCGCCGGAGACAGCCGCCATGGCGGAGCGTGTTCTGGCGGAACTGCGGCGGCCCTTCTTCCTTGAAGGTCATCGCGTCACCGTTGGCGCCAGCATCGGCGTCGCGGTCGCGCCGGCGGACGCCGACACGCCAAGCGCGCTTCTCAAATGCAGCGATCTGGCGCTCTACGACGCGAAGGCGCGCGCGCGCGGCGGCGTCGCCTCCTATGTCCCGCAGATGCAGGAGGCGATGGCGAAGCGGCGCGAGATCGAGGAGGACTTGCGCCAGGCCGTCGCCAGGGACGAGCTGCTGATTCACTATCAGCCGATCGTCGATTCGCGGCGCGGCGCGATCGTCGCGATGGAGGCGCTGCTGCGCTGGCGCCATCCGCAACGCGGACTGGTCTCGCCGGCCGTGTTCATCCCGGTCGCGGAGGATAGCGGTCTGATCATCGAGATCGGCGCGTGGGTTCTGCGCCGCGCCTGCATCGATGCGAGAGACTGGCCCGCGCATGTCCGCGTCGCGGTCAATCTGGCGCCGCTGCAATTTCAGCAGCCCGACCTTCTGGCGCTCATCGAGGTGGCTCTGCGCGAAACCGGCCTGCCGTCGGATCGCCTCGAACTCGAAATCACCGAAAGCGCCTTCCTTTCGCACAGCGCCGATCTGGAAGCGAAGCTCTCCGGGATCGCCGCGCTGGGCGTGCGTCTGGCGCTCGATGACTTCGGCACGGGCTACAGCAGCCTGAGCTATCTCAACCGCTTCCCGGTGAACAAGGTGAAGATCGACCGGGCGTTCTCGCTTCAGGCCAATGAGTCGGCGAAGACGCAGGCGATCATCGGCGCCATTTCGACGCTCGCCCGCGACCTCGGGCTTGATCTCGTCGCCGAGGGCGTGGAGACCCATGCGCAGCTCTCGCTCATGGCCAGCAGAAACATCTTCCTCATACAGGGTTATCTCTACAGCAAGCCCCGGCCGATCGAGGAGCTGGCGCCCTATCTGGACAATTGGGCGGACGCGCCGCGGCTGGAGAACGTCGCGTAGAGCGCTTCCCGCCGAAGTCGAAACCGGCTGGGCCGCATATGGCGCAGACGCAAAAAAGGGGCCGCGCGGCCCCTTTTTCAATGCAGCGATCCCGACTCACGTCACTTGCGAATATCGACGAAACGCCCCGCGATGGCCGCCGCCGCCGCCATGGCGGGAGAGACGAGATGCGTGCGGCCCTTGAAGCCCTGACGGCCCTCGAAATTGCGGTTCGACGTCGAGGCGCAACGTTCGCCCGGCGCCAGACGATCGGGATTCATCGCAAGGCACATGGAGCAGCCCGGCTCGCGCCACTCGAACCCGGCGTCGGTGAAGATCCTGTCGAGACCCTCGGCCTCGGCCTGCGCCTTCACGAGGCCCGAGCCCGGCACGACCATGGCGTTGACGCGCTGATGGACTTTCTTGCCCTCCACCACCTTGGCGGCGGCGCGCAAATCCTCGATGCGGCCGTTGGTGCAGGAGCCGATGAAGACGCGGTCGATCTCGATGTCGGTGACCTTCTCGCCGCCCTTGAGCCCCATATAGGCCAGCGCGCGCTCGATGGCCGCGCGCTTCTGCGGGCTCTTGGCGGACTCGGGCGTCGGCACGGTTGCGTCGATGGCGACGACGTCCTCGGGGGACGTTCCCCAGGTGACGGTCGGCGCCAGCTTGCTCGCGTCGATCTTCACGACCTTATCGAAATGGGCGCCCTCGTCGGTGAAGAGGGTCTCCCAATATTTGCGCGCCATGTCGAAGGCCTCGCCCTTCGGACCCTTGGGGCGGTCCTTCAGATAGGCGAAGGTCTTCTCGTCCGGCGCGATGAGGCCGGCGCGGGCGCCCGCTTCGATCGACATGTTGCAGACCGTCATGCGGCCTTCCATCGACAGATCGCGGATGGCTTCGCCGGCATATTCGATCACATAGCCGGTGCCGCCGGCCGTGCCGATTTCGCCGATGATGGCGAGGATGATGTCCTTGGCGGTGGCAGCGTCGGCGAGCTTGCCGTCGACCTGCACCAGCATGTTCTTCGCCTTCTTC
Organism: Methylocystis sp.; assembly: GCF_051061225.1. GTDB lineage: Bacteria > Pseudomonadota > Alphaproteobacteria > Rhizobiales > Beijerinckiaceae > Methylocystis. The sequence goes on along the minus strand of NZ_JBPFEB010000110.1, from coordinate 31,371 downwards.
TGGATCAGCGTCTGCGTGGCGAGCACATGCTCGACCTCCGACGTGCCGATGCCATGCGCCAGCGAGCCGAAGGCGCCATGCGTCGAGGTGTGGCTGTCGCCGCAGACGATGGTCATGCCCGGCAGGGTGAAGCCCTGCTCCGGACCGACGATATGCACCACGCCCTGACGGCGGTCGTGCTCATTGTAATATTCCACGCCGAACTCGCGGGCGTTGGCCGCAAGCTGCTCGACCTGCGCCTTGCTCTCCGGGTCTTCGATCGGCAGCGAGCGGTCGGTCGTCGGCACGTTGTGGTCGACCACGGCGAGCGTCTTGCCCGGCGCGCGGACCTTGCGGCCGGACATGCGCAGACCCTCGAAGGCCTGCGGGCTGGTCACCTCGTGGACGAGATGGCGGTCGATGTAGAGCAGGCAGGCGCCGTCGTCCTGGCGGTCGACCACATGGTCGTCCCAGATCTTGTCGTAAAGCGTGCGCGGCCCGGTCGATTCTGCCATGGTCTTCCCTCTTGCCGCCGTCGCGGCCCAATGTCCCTCTCCCGGTAGAGCGGGGAGAGGGTCGTTGCCCCTTGAATTGCGGTTCTTCTAACCGTAACGCAAGCGCCATGGAAGAGAGTTCGCGCCCCGCCTTGGCCCTGCCCTCCGGCCTCGCGGCGGCCATCACAGCCCAGCTGGAGCATCGGCCGCGCAAGGCGCTGGCCGAAAGCGCGCGGCGGCTCTCTGAGAGCTACCGCGCCCGCAAGCCCACCGCCCAGGCCATCCGCGACGAGACCGACGCCCTCGCCTATGCGTTGACGCGCATGCCGGCGACTTACGCCGCGGTCGTGTCGGCGCTGGGGCGGCTCGCGGCCGAGCAGCCCGATTTCGCGCCGATAAGCCTTCTCGACGTCGGCTGCGGCCTCGGCGCCGCCGCCTACGCCGCCGCCTTGCTGTGGCCCGATCTCCAGAGCGTGGACATGGTCGACCGCAGCCCGGCCTTTCTGGCGCTCGCGGCGACGCTGGCCGGCGCGAGCGCCGTGGGGCCGGTCGCGGGCGCGCGCATTCTGGCGGGCGACATGACCCGGCTCGGCGGCGAGGCCGAACCGCGCGATCTGGTGACGGTCGCCTATGCGCTGACCGAACTCGGCGACGCCGATCTCGACCGTGTGGCCGACGCATTATGGGCGCGAACGGGGGGCGCGCTGGCGATCATCGAACCGGGCACGCCGCGCGATTACGCCCGGCTGATGCGCCTGCGCGACCGGCTGATCGGGCGCGGCGCGGCGATTCTCGCGCCCTGCCCGCACGGGCGGCCCTGCCCGCTCGCGGCGCCCGACTGGTGTCATTTCTCCGCGCGCCTGCCGCGCTCGCGGGCGCACAAGGAGCTGAAAGGGGCCGAGGCGCCCTATGAGGATGAGAAATTCTCCTATCTCGTGGCGGCCCGCACCGGGCTCGCGCCCTCGGGCCGCATCCTCGCGCCGGCGCGCCACGGCAAGGCTGGCGTGACGCTGAAGCTTTGCGAAAGCGCGGGTTTACGCGAAATTTCCCTGCCCAAGCGGGACAAGGCCCGCTATGAAAGATACCGCAAAAAAGACTGGGGCGACGCCATCGTCGTCCTTCCGGAGGAAGATGGATGAACCAGCGCCCGAGGGTTGCGCCCTATCTGACCGTCAGCCCGGCCGCCGCGGCGATCGCCTTTTACACGGGCGCCTTCAGCGCCAAGCAGCGCGCGCTGATGCCATCGGTGGATGGTCTGCGCATCGCGCATTGTGAATTGAGCATCAATGGCGGCTCGGTGATGCTGGCGGATTTCTTCCCCGAATTCGGCCAGACCCGCGTGCCCATGCCGGGCGACAGCGCGACGGTCTCGATCAGCCTCGAATATGACTCGGCCACGGAAGTCGACGACGTCTGCTCGCGCGCCGCCAAGCTCGGCGCCAAGATCGAGACCCAGCCGACGAACTCCTTCTGGGGCACGCGCTACGCCAGCCTGCGCGATCCCTTCGGGCATCGGTGGATTCTCAACGGGCAGCTTGACAAGTAGGGGCTGTAGACGCGCGCCCGACGAAGGCGGATGATCCACGCATTGGCCCCTAGACCTCACCCATGGGAGCAACCCATGCGCTACGTCCTGTCCGTGATCTTGCTTTGCGCCGTCGCCATGCCGGCGTCCGCTGCGTCGAAGGCCGGCGCCGGTCGACCCTCCGTCTCCAAGGCCTCCGCGGCGGGAAAGCAGATCCGCGCGCCATCTCATGGCAAGAGCCGTGACGACCTGGGCGGCATTCATCCGCTGGTCGGAAGCGGCGGGTATTGAAACAAAACCGCCCGGCGCCTCTCGGCGCCGGGCGGTGCAATCCGTTGTCAGCGCGGCGCGTCTCAGCCCGCGGTCTTGGCCTTGTGATCCACGCGCTCGGCGATACGGGCCGACTTGCCGCGGCGATCGCGCAGATAATAGAGCTTGGCGCGGCGGACCTTGCCGCGGCGGACCAGCTTGATCGAGTCGATCAGCGGGCCATGGATCGGGAAGACGCGCTCGACGCCCTCGCCATAGGAAATCTTGCGGACGGTGAAGCTCTCGTTGAGGCCGCCGCCGTTGCGGGCGATCACCACGCCTTCATAGGCCTGCACGCGGGAGCGCTCGCCTTCCTTCACCTTGACGTTCACGATCACCGTGTCGCCGGGACGGAAGTCCGGGATGGTCTTGCCTTCGATGAGCCGGGCGGCCTGTTCGGCCTCGAGCTGCTCGATGATGTTCATGGGTCAAAACTCCTGCCGTTTCGTCTGTAGCCTTATGGCCGACGAGCGTTTCGGAACGCTGTTTTAGTTGAGGCTGCTCCCCATACAGGAGACGGCGGCCTTTGTCGAGTGCGCGCCAGCCCTTCCGGCGCGAAAGAAGTCCGCGCGCCGGGGGACGCCTGTCGCGAACATGCGACCTATATAGCCTTGCCGGGGCGGCTGGCCATAACACAACTCTAGCAGAGGGAACATAAAATGACCCAGCAGCAGGAGGAGCGCCAGGGAGATCGCACGGGAGCGATGGCGTCCGAGTTCATGGCCGAGGGCCGTCAGCGGATGGAGGACGTGGCGGGCGCGCAGTCGGAGTTCTGGAACAAGCTGCAGCACTCCAATCGGAAGTGGCTGGACCGGATGCAGAACGAGGCGTCCATGGCGGCGGATCTCGCCTCGCGACTCACCTCCGCCCGGTCTTTGACCGAAACAGCCAGCCTTTTCCAGAACTGGACCATGAAACATATGGAAATGGCCGCGGAGGACGCGCGCCGGGTGATGACGGACACACAGGACATCCTCGCCGCCGGCGCCCGCTTCTGGACGAATCTGGGCGGGGACGGCAAGAGCCGCCGGCATTGACGCGACGGCGGCGGAGGCGCGCGGCTGCGCGCCCCCGGCGCCTTCTATTCATGCTCCAGATCGTGCGCGAAGCCGACCTTGAGCGTCACCTGATATTTCTCGACATTGCCCTTGTCGATGCGGCCGCGGATCTGCATCACCTCGAACCATTGGAGATGACGCAGGCTGAGCCCCGCGCGCTGAATGGCGGCGGTGATGGCGTCCTCGATGCTGTCGGGAGAGGCGCCGACGAGTTCGACAACCTTATAGACTGTATGCTCCATGAAAGGCTCCTGCTGAACGCTGTGCGCCCTCAAGAAGTAGAGCGGCGCGCGGCGCGCGCATGGCGCCGCCGTGCGTGAGAGACCTTCGCGTCTTGTGTTCCGCCGCCGGTCGACCTTATTCCCCCCACGCGGCCCACGTGTTAGAGGGGCGCTCCCGCAGTCCTGAGGATTCTCTTCCGCCCATGTCCGATGTCGTCACCCGCTTCGCGCCGTCGCCCACCGGCTTCCTGCATATTGGCGGGGCGCGCACCGCGCTGTTCAATTGGCTCTACGCCAGGCTCCATGGCGGGCGGATGATGCTGCGCATCGAGGACACCGACCGCGAACGCTCCACGCAGGCCGCCATCGACGCCATCATCGACGGCATGAAATGGCTCGGCCTGAATTGGGACGGCGACATTGTCTACCAGTTCTCCCGCGCCCCGCGTCACCGCGAGGTGGCGGAGGAGCTGCTGGCGAAGGGCAAGGCCTATCGCTGCTACGCCACGGCGCAGGAGCTGGAGGAGATGCGCGAGCTGGCGCGCGCCGAGAAGCGCCCGCCGCGCTACGACGGCCGCTGGCGCGATCGCGATCCGTCCGAGGCGCCCGCCGGCGCGCCCTTCGTGATCCGCCTGAAGGCCCCGCTGGAGGGCGAGACGGTGATCGAGGACGCCGTGCAGGGCCGCGTCGTCTTCCCCAATAAGGACATCGATGATTTCGTGCTGCTGCGCTCCGACGGCACGCCCACCTACATGCTCGCGGTCGTCGTCGACGACCACGATATGGGCGTCACGCAGATCATCCGCGGCGACGACCATCTGACCAACGCCGCGCGCCAGAAGCAGATCTATGAAGCCATGGGCTGGGAGACCCCGGCCTTCGCCCATATTCCGCTGATCCACGGGCCGGACGGCGCCAAGCTCTCCAAGCGTCACGGCGCGCTCGGCGTCGACGCCTATCGCGCCATGGGCCATCTGCCGGCGGCGCTGCGCAATTATCTGGTGCGGCTGGGCTGGAGCCAGGGCGACAAGGAATTCTTCACCCTGCCGGAGATGATCGAATCCTTCGATCTCGCGCAGGTGCATCGCTCGCCGGCGCGATTCGACTTCGCCAAGCTCGAAAACATGAACGGGCATTATCTGCGCGACACGCCCGACGATGAGCTGTTCGAGAGTCTCGTCGACACGCTGCCCTATCTCGAAGGCGGCCAGGCGGTGGCGCAGGCGCTCGACGATCGCAAGCGCGCGCAACTGCGCGCGGCGCTCTCCGGGCTGAAGGCGCGCGCGAAGACGCTGAACGAACTGGTCGACGGCGCCGGCTTTCTGTTCGCGCAGCGGCCCCTGCCGCTCGACGACAAGGCGCAGAAGCTTCTCTCGCCGGAGGCGAAAGCGCGGCTTGCCGCGCTCGGCCCCAAGCTCGCCGCGCTGTCCGACTGGACGGCCGCCTCCACCGAAGGGGTCGTGCGCGATCTTTCTGTGGAGCTTGGCGTCAAGCTCGGCGATCTCGCCCAGCCGTTGCGCGCCGCGCTCACCGGCCGCTCCACCTCGCCGGGGATTTTCGACGTGCTCGAAATTCTCGGGCGCGAGGAGAGCCTCGCCCGTATCGCCGACCAGAGCGCCTGACAGGCGCGCTTAATGGGACTCCCTCTCCCCGCGGGGCAGGGAGAGGGAGCGTATGCGAACCCATTGTGGGCGCGACCGTCGGCGTCCGTCGCCGCGTAAAGCTTGACAGCCCCGACGGTTGATATAGCTTTTTTGCAGCGCACAAGAGGCCGTCCCCCGGCCAGTCTGTGCAAAGGTCAAGGCCTGCCAGCGTTGCGACGCAATTTTGAACGAGCGTTCGCTGGGCGAGTCCCGGCGCCGATCTTTCGCGCGCCCAGGTCGACAAGTGAGGTGCGCAATGGCCGACAATAAGGGTTCCTTCACTATCGGGGACAAGACCATCGATCTACCGGTCATGGATGGGACATTGGGACCGTCCGTCGTGGACATTCGTCATCTCTATGCCGAGACGGAGATGTTCACCTTCGATCCCGGCTTCACCTCGACGGCCTCCTGCGAATCGAAGATCACTTTCATCGACGGCGACGCGGGCGTGCTGCTCTATCGCGGCTACCCGATCGACCAGCTCGCCGAGCACGGCGACTTTCTGGAGACCTGCTATCTGCTGCTCTACGGGGAGCTCCCCTCGGCGGCGGAGAAGGCGAATTTCGATTACCGCATCACGCGCCACACCATGGTGCATGAGCAGATGGCCCGCTTCTTCCAGGGCTTCCGCCGCGACGCGCATCCGATGGCGGTGATGGTGGCCTCGGTCGGCGCGCTCTCGGCCTTCTATCACGACTCGACCAATATCGCCGATCCCGTGCAGCGCATGGTCGCCTCGACGCGCATGATCGCCAAGATCCCGACGCTGGCGGCGATGGCCTACAAATATTCGATCGGCCAGCCGTTCGTTTATCCCAAGAACGACCTCGACTACACGTCGAACTTCCTGCGCATGTGCTTCGCCGTGCCCTGTGAGGAATACAAGGTCAATCCGGTTCTCTCCCGCGCGCTGGACCGCATCTTCATCCTGCACGCCGACCACGAGCAGTACGCCTCGACCTCGACGGGCCGTCTCTCCGGCTCGTCGGGGGCGAATCCCTTCGCCTGCATCGCGGCGGGCATCGCCTCGCTGTGGGGGCCGGCGCATGGCGGCGCCAATGAAGCGGTGCTGAAAATGCTCGCCGAAATCGGCACGCCCGAGCGCATCCCGCAGTTCATCGCCCGCGCCAAGGACAAGAACGATCCCTTCCGCCTGATGGGCTTCGGCCATCGCGTCTACAAGAACTACGATCCGCGCGCGAAGATCATGCAGCGCACGACCCGCGAGGTCCTCAACGAACTCGGCGTGAAGGACGATCTGCTCGACGTGGCGCTGGAGCTGGAGCGCATCGCCCTCTCCGACGAGTATTTCATCGAGAAGAAGCTTTATCCGAACATCGACTTCTATTCGGGCATCACGCTGAAGGCGATGAATTTCCCGGTGGCGATGTTCACCGTGCTGTTCGCCGTGGCGCGCACGGTGGGCTGGATCGCCCAGTGGAAGGAGATGATCGAGGACTCCGGCTCCAAGATCGGCCGCCCGCGCCAGCTCTACACCGGCGAGAAGCGGCGCGATTATGTGCCGATGTCGAAGCGGTAGACCCACAGTCCTGATGAAGGCCACAATCCGCTCCCTCTCCCGCGAAGTTGGGGAGGGGGCAGACAAACGGCGGCGGCCGCGCGCAATTGCGCTCTCCCAAATCGTCGCCTCCTGGATTAGATGAAGGCCCACCATCTCTTCCCGGAGCCTCCGTGTCCTCGCAAATTTCCGATATCTGGTTCGAGACGCGCGTCGCCGCCGAGAGCCTCGCCGATTTCGTGGCCGGGGCGCGCCTGAGGCTGGGCGTCACCGGCCTGTCGCGCGCGGGCAAGACCGTTTTCATCACCTCGCTCGTCCATCACCTCACCCGCGCGCTGGCGGCGGGGCGCAAGGCGCATCTGCCGGTGTTCCGCGCCTTCTCGGAGGGCCGCATCGTCTCGGCCCATCTCGATCCGCAGCCCGACTTCAACGTGCCGCGCTTCGCCTATGAGGAACATCTTGAGGCGCTGACCAGCGGCGAAGAACGCCATTGGCCGCAATCGACCCGCCGCATTTCGGAATTGCGCGTCTCCATCGAGTTCAACTGCAAGGCCTGGTCGCTGCGCCATCTGGGGCAGGAACATGCGCGGCTCGACATCGACATCGTCGATTATCCCGGCGAATGGCTGCTCGATCTGCCGCTGCTGGGCAAGACCTATGCGCAATGGTCGCATGAGACGCTGGAGGCGGCGAGCGCCGCCGCCCGCGCGCCCATCGCCGCCGACTGGCGCGGCGCGACGGCGCAGGCCGATCCGAAAGGCCGCTATTCCGAGCAGACCGCCCAGAAGCTCGCGAAGCTCTTCACCGACTATCTGCGCCTCGCGAAAACCGAGCGCTTCGCCCTCTCGACCTTGCCGCCCGGGCGTTTCCTCATGCCCGGCGACCTCGAAGGCTCGCCGGCGCTGACCTTCGCGCCGCTGCCGGTGGCGGAGGGGGAGGAACTGCCCTATCGCAGCCTCGGCCGCGAGATGGAGCGCCGTTACGAGGCCTACAAGACGCATGTGGTGAAGCCCTTCTTCCGCGATCATTTCGCGCGGCTGGATCGGCAGATCGTGCTGGTCGACGCGTTGACCGCGCTCAATTCCGGGCCGGCGGCCGTGCGTGATCTCGAAAACGCGCTCACGGACGTGCTCAACGCCTTCCGCACGGGGCGCTCCAATCTGATTTCACAAATGTTTCGGCCGAAGATCGACCGCATTCTCTTCGCGGCGACGAAGGCGGATCATCTGCATCACACCAGCCACGACCGGCTGGAGGCGATCCTGCGCCATCTGACGGCGCGCGCCATTGCGCGGGCGGAGGGGGTGGGCGCGGAGATCGACGTGATCGCCATGGCCGCCGTGCGCGCGACCCGCGAGGCGATCGTCCGCCACGAGGGCGAAAAGCTTTCGGCCATCGTCGGCACGCCCATCGAAGGCGAGCGCATCGGCGACGACGTTTTTGACGGAATCGCCGAGGGCGCGATCTTTCCGGGCGAATTGCCGGACGATCCGAAACTAGTGTTCCGGGGCGACGCGCTGGCGCTCGACGAGGAGGAGGCCGAGTATCGCTTCCTGAAGTTCCGTCCCCCGGTCGCGAAGATCGCAAAGGATCGGGAAGCGCTGCCGCTCCCGCATATCCGGCTGGATCGCGCCATGGAGTTTCTGTTCGGCGACAAGCTGGCCTGAGACTGGGGAGGTTTCGCAACGATCCCCGCAAGGGGAGGTATGACGATCGCCGGCCGGCGCCCCTTCCCGCGAAGCCGAGCGGCGAAGGGATGAAACGAACGCTGGGCATGAACTCTCCCTCCCCCTTGCGGGGAGGGTGGCGCCGCGAAGCGGCGTCGGGTCGGGGTCAGCCGCAACAGCGCCGAAGCGGCGAGGAGCCCCACCCGGCGGTCTTCGACCGCCGACCTCCCCGCAAGGGGGAGGTAGGGGGATCGCCGGCGAGGCGCTAAACCTCTTCCCGCACCTCCACCGGCTCCGGCCGGGGCGCGTCCACCGCCGGCTCCTTGTCGCCGTTCACCAGTTCGACGATGCCCGCCTCTATCGCCAGCGCGCTGGCCGCCGCGGCCGCGGCGAGCTTGTCGAGTTCGGGCAGTTGCAGAATGGTCTTCGGCGGCTCGGCCGTTGCCGCCATCTTGATCCCCGCTTCGGCGAGGCGGCGATGCAGGTCAAAATGCAGGTCGCTGCGCACGCGCGAGGATTTCTCGACGTCCGCCACATAGCACCACAGCTCGAACTTGAAGCCAGACGCCTCCATGCCGAGGAACATCACCTGCGGGGCCGGAATGCGCAGCACGTCATCCTGCGCCCGGGCGGCGGCGAGCAGGATGTCCCGCATCACTTCCGGATCGACGCCGGAATGCGGCGACAGCGCCACCTTGATGCGGCCGATCCTGTCGCCGCGTAGCCAGTTCTTGACGATGCCGGTGATCAGATTCGAGTTCGGCACGATCATCGTCGCGCGATCGAAGGTTTCGATCTCCGTCGAGCGCACGTTGATCCGCCGCACATAGCCCTGCTCGTCGCCGACGACGACCCAGTCGCCGACGCGAATGGCGCGCTCCCACAGGAGAATGAGGCCAGAGACGAAATTGCCGACAATCGACTGGAGGCCGAAACCAATGCCGACCGAAAGCGCGCCCGCGACGATGGCGAGCTTCTCGACGCCGATGCCGAGACTCGACATCGAAACGAGGGCCGCCGCGATCACGCCGAGGTAGCCGAGCGTGGCGTTGATCGAACTGCGCAGGCCGACGTCCAGCCGCGTCAAGGGCAGAAGGCGCGTGTCCAGCCAGCGACGCAACCCCTGCGCGGCCGCCAGCACGCCGAAAAACAACCCAACGGCGGCGATCGCCGACGAGGGCGAGATGGTGACGTCGCCGATCTTGAACGAGAAGAAGGCGTTGCGGATCGTCGCCAATATGTCGTTCGACTCATAGCCGAAGGGCGCGACCGCGACGATCGCCGCGGCGCCCCAGGCGATGATCGTGACCACGCCGGAGAGGAGAACGCCGATCGGCGCAAGCTGGTCGCGCTTGACGCCCAGTCCGCCGATCAGGCTGCGCCCGAGAATTCCCCCGGGGGAAAAGGCGTGCTCCAGGCCGCCGGCGGAGAGAACCACCACGACATAGAGCGTGAAGGCGACGCCCGCGGTCCAGGCGGCCTGGAGAATCACGAAATTGGCGAACGTGACGTAGCCGAAGGCGCAGGCCCCGACGATGGCGACGAGCAGCAGCGCGCCGACGAAGCGGGTCAGCGCCAGCCAGTCCCTGCCTTCGCGCGTCGCGCCCGCCTCGCCTTCCGCGACGACCTTGCGGGGCGCCAGCGCGATCACGGCCCAGAGCAGGAGAAGCGCCACGACCATGACGCCCACGCCGCGTGTCACGATCACGACCGGCAGGCTGGCCTGCACGACCTCCTCGATGTGTTCGGCGAAGCGCGTGATCGACAGGGCGATCGCGGCCGCGGTGAGAAGCCGCACGAACAGTCTGGCGAGGCGGTCGCCGGGGTCGATCACGCGCCAGGCGGCGTTGGCGGGGGCGAAGACCGCGCGGGCCGCGCCATAGACGAAAGACACGCGCGCAATGGCTTCGAAGACGCGCCACCAGACGGGCTGAAGCGAGGCGTCGAGAAGGTCCATCCCCTCCAGAGCCGCGTCGAGGGCGGCGGCGGCGGCGATCGGCACGGCGGCGGCGACGATTGCGGTCCAGCCGGCGCCCGCGGCGCGGCGCAGCCGCGTCGGCGTCGTCCCGGCATGATTGCGCGTCAGCACGCGCCGCGACAGCAAGAAGGCCGGCGGCAGCAGCAGGACGATCACAAGCACGATGGCGATGAATTGCGCCTTGCGACTCTCGACCCGGTTCGAGAAATTGGCGAAGCGGTCGGACAGGAAGCTCGCGCCCTCCCCCGCGACCACGGGCAGATCGGCCAGCGCCGCGCGCCAGAGGTCGACCGAGAACAGCCCATTGGTGCGCAGGAACAGCGTCCTGGCAAAAAGATCGCGCTGGCGCGCGACGATCTGCAGATTGATCTGCCGCGTCTCCAGCAGCATGGCGCGCGCCCGCTTGAGGGTCGCCTCGATCGAATCGAATGTCTTGCGCTGCTCGACCAGTTCGGCGCTGGCGCTGGCCTCGGCGGAGCCCGCCGCCGCTTCGGCGGGCGGCGCGGCGGTTGACGCCGAGGGCGGCGGTTGCGGCTTGGCGGCGTCGGCCTTGCCCGCGTCCTTGCCGGCGTCCTTGCCCGCCGGCGCGGGCGACGCGGGCCGCTGGGGCGGCAGCGGCGGCGGCTTCTGCTGCGCCTGCGCGGGCGGCTGGGCCGGGGCCGCCGCGGGGGCTGGCGCCGGCGCGGGAGCCGCGGCGGTTTGCGGCTCGGCCGGTTTGGGAGCAAGCTCCTTGAGCCGCGCCTCCACCGCCGCCAGACGCGGCGTCAGCTGGTCGATCGTCTCTTCGAGCTCGCGACGCAAGGGCTCCATTTTGTCGCGCATCGACCGCAGCGCGCGGTCGGAGAGATTGGGGTCTTCGAGAGACTTGTGCGCCTCGTCCAGCGCGCTGCGGGTGCGGTCGAGCCGGGCGTTGACCTGATCGAGCGTCGTCGGGGCGTCTTCCGCCGCCGCGCGCAGCGGAGCCAGGGCGAGAATGCAAAGGATGAAAACAAGGGACAGTCTGCGCAAGCGCATTTCTCCGAGAGGCGCGGCGAATCGGTGGCGCGACCGGGCAAGTCTAGAGGTCATCCCGATAGACATGCACGCGTCCGAGCCGGTCCGTGACTCGATAGCCGCCTGAGCCGTCCGCTTCGATCCCCGCGACCGGCGTCTTGCCGAAGCCGCCGGGAATGTCGAGCACATAGGCCGGGACGCCGATCCCCGTGAGCCTGCGGGAAAGCTCGGCGTGGAGACGCTTTCCTGCCTCAATATTGAGGCGAAAATGGCGCGTGCCCGGCGCAAGGTCGGGGTGATGCAGGTAATAGGGCTTCACCCCGAGGCGCAGAAGATCGCGCATCAGCCGCTCGAGAATGTCGGCCCCGTCGTTGACGCCGGCCAGCAGCACGCTTTGCGAGAGCAGCGTCGCCCCCGCCGCCCGCAGGCGGGCGATGGCGGCGCGGGCGGCGTCCGAAAGCTCGCGCGGATGATTGACGTGCAGCGCCACATAGAGCGCCTTGCCGCTGTCGCGCAGCGCCGCGAGCCGCTCCTCGGTGACAAGCCCCGGCGCCGCCGTCGGCGCGCGGCTGTGGACGCGGAGGATGTCCACATGGCCGATGTCCGCCAACCGCCGCGCCGCCATGGCGAGGCGCCGCGCCGACAGCATCAGCGGATCGCCGCCAGTCAGGATCACTTCGCGAATCTGCGGCGTATCGGCGATATAGGCGAAGGCCGCGTCGATCTCGGCGTCGCCCAGCAGATCGCCCTTGCCCGCCCCCACCGTCTCGCGCCGGAAGCAGAAGCGGCAATAGACCGGACAGACGGTCAGAAGCTTCAGCAGCGCGCGGTCCGGATAGCGGTGCACGACGCCGGGAACCGGGCTGTGCGCGTCGTCGCCGATCGGATCGGCCAGTTCCTGCGGCAGCGTCGCGAGCTCGCGCGCATCGGGCAAAAACTGCCGCGCGATCGGGTCCGCGGGATCGTCCCTGTCGATGAGGCCGGCGACCTCCGGCGTCACGGCGACGCTGTATCGCGCCATGACGGCTCGCAGGTCGGCGGCTTCGGCGTCGAGGGCCAGGCCGGCCTCGGCAAGGTCGGAGAGGGAGCGGAGCGTTCTCGTCGGGGTCAACTTCAATTGCTCGCGTGCTTCCTTGGCAATGCGCTGGCGGATGATCCCCATACCTCCCCCTTGCGGGGAGGTCGGCGGTCGAAGACCGCCGGGTGGGGGGCCTCGCCGCTCCAGCGCTGCTGCGGCTGACCCCGCCCGACCCCGCTTCGCGGCGCCACCCTCCCCGCAAGGGGGAGGGAGAGCTCCCGACCAGCCTTCATTTCACCTGTTGGCCGCGCGCCTTGCGCGGGAAAAGCGCCGGCCGGCGATCCCCATCCCCCCCCCTTGCGGGGAGGTCGGCGGTCGGAGACCGCCGGGTGGGGGGGCCTTGCCGCTCCGGCGCTGGTGCGGCTGGCCCCCACCCGACCCCGCTTCGCGGGGCCACCCTCCCCGCAAGGGGGAGGGATGGGCGCGCCCCAGACCTTCGCTCTACTGGCAATTCGCCAATTTCTCCAGAGCCGTCACCGAACTGAGCGCGACGAGTCATTCAACATCTGCAAATCGTGATTATATGCCAAAACACGCCTTGACATGTGATTTTTAGTCCATAAAATTAGTAGGCTTTCTCAACAAAGGTAGGCGCCCATGTCTATCGACGCTTTCGATCCCTTTCCCGCGTCCCGCCGCATCGCCATTCGCTATCCCGCCTCTGCCGGGCTGCGCTGGGAGTCCCGCGCGACGGTCGGGCGCGCCTCAACCGCCCGCCTCTATGTGGAGGCGGCGTTTCTTGGCTGCCTTCTCACGGGGGTCGCGAGCGTCCTGCCGCTGGTGATGCTCCTGCATCGCTGATCAGACAGCCGTCCCCTGCTCCGCCACGGGCGTCCAGAGCACCTGCTCGATCCGCTCGGCGCCGGTTGCGAGCATCACGAGGCGATCGAAGCCCAGCGCCACGCCCGACGCGGGCGGCATGGCGGATAGCGACGCCAGGAAATCCTCGTCGATCGGATAGACCTCCCCATAAATGCGCGACTTTTCGGCCATTTGGGCCTCGAAGCGGCGGCGCTGTTCGGCGGGATCGGTCAGTTCGGCGAAGCCATTCGCGAGCTCCACTCCACAGACGTAAAGCTCGAAGCGATCCGCGAAACGCGGGTCCTGCTCGTTCACGCGCGCCAGAGCGGCTTCGCTGACCGGATAATCGACGAGCAGGGTCGGCCGTTCGCTCCCCAGTCTGCTTTCGACTTTCTCGGTCAGGATCTTGCTGAAGATATCCGACCATGTGTCGTCGGGCGCGACGCGAATTCCATCCCGTGCGGCCGCCGCGGCGAGGCCGTCGCGATCGCCGAGGAGCGCTTCGAGATCAATGCTCGCATGCGCCCCGAAGGCTTCGCACACCGTGACGATGTCCGGCTCGGCGAAAGGGTCGCAAACGCGCCCGCGCCAGGCGAGATCGCTTGCCCCGGCGGCACGGACAGCCACCGCCAGCAGCCCGGCGCAGTCTTCATAGAGCCGCAGGGTGGGCGCGCCGGCGCGATACCATTCGAGCATGGTGAACTCCGGATGATGCAGCGCCGTGCGCTCGCGGTTCCGGAACACGCGCGCCAGCGTGAAAATCCGCTCCTCCCCCGCGGCCAGCAGTTTCTTGCAGGCGAATTCCGGCGAGGTGTGGAGATAGAGGCGGCTGCGGCCGCCGTCCTGCGCGATCAACTCGGTGGAGAAGGCGGAGAGATGCGTTTCATTGCCGCCCGAAACCTGAAGCGCGGCGGTTTCGACCTCGGTGAAGCCCTCGGACGCGAAAAATCGCCGCGCCGCGGCCGTAATCGCGGCGCGCGCCTTGAGAAATGGCTTGCGATCGGCGTAAACATCCCGTGCCCACCAGGGCGAAGAGCGCGTCATGAAACCTCCCTGAGCGCGTCCGTGCTCCAGCGGCGGGATTTGCCGACGCGCGCGAAATATGATCTTACCCCGTTCATAGACCAGCCCGGCAGAGGCGGGCAATGAACGCGAGCCGGCGCGATCGCCGGCAATGAAGGAACCGAACCTGTGAAAGTCATCGCCAGCTCGATCCGCAAGGGCAATATTATTGAGCGTGAGGACGGCCAGCTCTATGTCGTGCTGACCGCGGAAAGCTTTTTCCCCGGCAAGGGCACGCCGACGACGCAGATCGACATGCGTCGCCTTTCGGACGGCGTGAAGGTCTCCGACCGCTACAAGACCACCGAACAGGTCGAGCGCGCCTTCGTCGAGGATCAGGACTTCAGCTTCCTCTACAGTGACGACGACGGCTATCACTTCATGAACCAGGCGAGCTACGAGCAGATCGCGGTTCCCGGCGACGTCATCGGCGACCAGGCGCAGTGGCTTCAGGAAGGCATGCAGTGCATCCTCTCCATGTTCAACGGCCAGTGCGTGGCGATCCAGCTTCCGCAGCGCGTGACGCTGGAGATCATCGAGACCGAGCCGGCCATGAAGGGCCAGACCGCGTCTTCCTCCTACAAGCCCGCGAAGCTCGCCAACGGCGCCCGCGTGATGGTGCCGCCGCACATCCAGAGCGGGACGCGCGTCGTCATCCAGACGGAAGACGGCGCCTACGTCGAGCGCGCCAAGGACTGATCGCCTCCTGAACGACGCCGCGACCGGGACGGTCGCGCGCCGAACCGTCTCGTCTGCAGCGCCAATTGCTGGCCTGCCGACAGGATGGGCGTCTGATCACGCGTGCGTCACGCCCCCGTGTTCTGCATCATCGCCGCCAGCAGTTGCGCCTTCGCGTTCTCCGCGCCGCGCTCGGCGACGCTCCGCTCGGCGGTCGGCGCCTCCACTGGCGGCTGAGCGACGGCGTCCACGTAGACGCCCTTGCCCGCCCCGACGGCCGAGACGGCCGCGCGCGTGTCGCTGACCGGCACTTTGTAGATCTGCGATTTGTCGCTCTCGACGCTCGGCGTTTCCGCGGCCCGCGCCATCGCGTCCGACATCCGATCATAGGCGAGCAGTCTTTGGCTGATGCCATATGTGGTCGACGATACAACGAACATGGCCCTCCTCCCCGCAAAGAGATTTGAGGAAGAATAGCGCGCGCGCAGCCTTCTTTCGCGCCCAAACATGGAATGTCGTTAGTCGACGCCGCATGTCTGCATTCAATTTTTGTTTGAAGACAGGACAAAATTGCGCAGCTTTGTCTCGAGCGCCGCCTTGTCCTTCAATTCGCACTCCCAGATCGTGAGAGCGCGCCAGCCGAGCCCGGCGAGCGCCTCGCGATGCTTCTCGTCGCGAGCGCGATTGCGCGCGATCTTGGCGCGCCAGTAATCGGCGTTGGCCTTGGGCATGCGCGCCCCGCGCGCGCAATCGTGCCCATGCCAGAAACAGCCATGCACGAAGATCGCCTGCCTGCGCCCGAGATAGGCGATGTCGGGATTGCCGGGAACATCGCTGCGGTGCAGCCGGTAACCCGGCGCAAAGCCGCGCAGCAACGCGCGCACCGCAAGCTCGGGCGACGTGTCGCGGGATTTGACCGCGCGCATCGTGGCGGAGCGTTGGGCGCTGGTCTGCGCGTTCATGCGACCCCCGCGAAAGCAAGCCTAGGCCGCTTCTCTCGTGATCCGTCCCGCCAGCAACGGCTCCAGAAGAGCAGCCGCGATGTGCCGGACAACCGGAACCACGACGCCGTCGCCAGTGAGATGATAGGCGTCGTTATATCTTTCCGGTAAAACATAGTCGTCGGAAAGTCCCATCAGCCGCGCCGTTTCACGCGCCGACATCAGCCGCACGCGCACCGCGCCCTTTTCGACAAGGACAACGAACTGCCGGCTGGACCCGCCCGTAGGGGTCCGCAGACAGCCGGCGATCCCATCGAAACGCGCCTCGGCGCGTTGAACCTTCACGCCGTCCTGCCAACGCGTGCGGCGGTAGAGCGTCCCCACCATGCGGCGCCCCGCCCGCTTGGCCGCCTCGAGCTTTGCGAGATTGGCGGGGCTCATCATGGCGATCAGCGCCTCGGTCTCTTCGGGCGATCGCCATCTCACATCGGAGGGCTTATGCAGAACAAGCTCGGACAGAGTCATATTGCGCAAGGGCGGCGCCGGCGCCCGCCACCAACGCCAATGCGACTGACAGTCTTGGGGAAGACGCGCATGCGCCGCATGCAGCGCACGCGTGACAAAAGGCGACTCGATCGCCTCGCCGGTCGTGAGCGACGCTGGCGCCGCCATGTCCTGCCGCATCGCGACAATGAACAATCGCGGCCGCGACTGCGGGACGAAGAGCGCCGCGTCGATGACGAGCGCGCCAAAATGATAGCCCTCGCCGGCGAGGGCGCCGCAGATGGCCTCGAAGTCCTTGCCGCCATGCGAGGTCAACGCCCCGCAGACGTTCTCCAGCACGATAGTCCTTGGCGCCCGGCCCTCTCGTCCGAGCGCCTTCATGAGCCGCCAGAACGGCCAGAAACTGCCGGAGCGCGCGCCTTCGAGCCCCGCCCCGGCGCCTGCGAGCGACAAATCTTGACAGGGAAACGACGCCCAGGCCAGATCGGCGCAGCCGGGCAATTGCGCGGTCGTCACCGCCGCGACGTCGCCCACATGCAGCGCCTCGCCGCCCCAGTTCAGGCGATAGCTTTCGGCTTTCTTCGCCTCGAAATCATTGGCGAAGAGGCATTGCCAGCCGGGTCCGAGCCCGGCCCGCGCCATGCCGCCGCCGGCGAAGAATTCATAAAAGCAAAATTTCCCGCTCATGCCCGACTCGCGTTCGCCCGCGAGAGTTTAGCCAATCATGGGGAAAAGCGCGAATGCGGACGCGCCCTTCAACCCCGACACTCGGGTTTCGCCGGCAATGCTGATGCACCCCCATCCCTCCCCCTTGCGGGGAGGGTGGCCCCGCGAAGCGGGGTCGGGTGGGGTCATCCGCGACAGTCGTATTGTGGCGCGAACTCCACCCGTCGCGCGTTCCGCGCGCCACCCTCCCCGCAAAGGGGAGGGATGAGAACACGCAGATTGCTATTCGTTCGGGAACGCCGATGCGACCTGGCGGCTATGCTCTTCCCGCCCTTGCGGGACGAGCCGCAATCCGCGCCAACTTCTCAGGCCGACACCACCATCACATGCACGATCGGCTTCTTGCCCCAGACCGAGCTGACGGCGCCGCGCACCGAGCGCTCGATGGCGGTCGACACCGCATCCGCGTCGCGACGGCGGGCGCGCGGCAGGCCCTCGAAGGTCGCGAACAGCGCCTCGTCGACGACCTCGCCCATGTCCTCGCCGAACTTGCCCTTCTTCGGCAGGCCCGCGAAAACCACGTCAGGATCGCCGACCAGGTCGCCCTTCTTGTCGACGGCGAGCGCGACCGAAATCACCCCCGCGAAGGCGAGCTTGTTGCGCTCGCGCACCGCCCCGTCGTCCTCGCTGATGACGACGTCGCCATCCTTGAGCAGCCGACCGTGCGGCACCTGATTGATGATGGCGATCGGTCCCGGCGCGAGCTGCACCATGTCGCCGTCGCGGGCCGACACGACCTGCCCGACGCCGCGAGATCTGGCGAAGGCGACATGCTGGGTGAGATGATGCGCCTCGCCATGCACCGGCACGGCGCTCTTCGGGCGAACCCAGTCATACATCTGCGCGACCTCGCCCCGGCGCGGATGGCCGGAGCAATGCACGAGGTGATCGTGGTCCGTGATGACCTCGACGCCCAGATTGCACAGATTGTTGATGATGCGATGCACGTCGCGCGCATTGCCGGGAATGGTGCGCGACGAGAAGATCACCCGGTCGCCCTGCCCCAGCTTGATCCAGGGATGATCGTTCATCGAGGCGCGCATCATGGCCGCGCGCGGCTCGCCCTGGCTGCCCGTGGCGATGACGACGGTCTTCTCGCGCGGCAGATTGGGAAGCATCTCGGGGGAGTGAAAGCCCGGTAGGCCGTCGAGATAGCCGCAGTCGCGCGCCACCTGCACGACGCGGTCCATGGCGCGGCCCGCCACCACCACCGTGCGCCCGCAGGCCTGCGCCGCTTCCGCGATGGCGCGCAGGCGCGCGACATTGGAGGCGAAGGTCGTGATCAGCACGCGGCCCGGCGCCTCGGCGATGAGCGGCCGCAGCACGCGCGCCACGTCGCTCTCCGAAAAACTGTCGCCCTCGCGCAAAATATTGGTCGAGTCGCAGATGAGGACGTCGACGCCTTCCTCGCCGAGCGCGCGCAGCCGCGCCTCGTCGATGCGATTGCCCACGCCCGGCTCCGGATCGATCTTCCAATCGCCCGTATGCACCGCCGTGCCGAGCGGCGTGCGAATGGCGAGCGCATTGGCCTCGGGGATCGAATGCGCGACCGCAACATACTCCACACGGAAGGGATCGAGATCGAGCACGGCGCCGGCCTGCACTGTGCGAATGTCGATCTTCGGCGCGCCCGGCTCGCTCAGCCGGCGCACCTCCAGCAGGCCGGCGGCGAACGGCGTCGCGAAGACCTTGCACTTGAGCTTCGGCCACAATGTCGCCAGTGCGCCAATATGGTCCTCATGCGCATGCGTGATGCAGATGGCGACGAGGTCCTTCGCGATCTTCTCGACAAAGGCGATGTCGGGAAAGACAACGTCGATGCCCGGCAGATCGGAGCCCGGGAAGCCGAGACCGCAATCGACCATCAGCCATTTGCGCGCGCGCGGCGGGCCATAGCCGTAGAGCGCAAGATTCATTCCGATTTCGCCGACGCCGCCGAAGGGCACAAAGACGAAATCCGCGTCCTGAGCCGACGTCATGCGCCCGCTCCCGCGGCGCGCGGACCGACGAGCACATCGCCGGCGTCGATGGCGCGCCGTCCCTGATCCGTCAGCAGCATGAGACGCCCCGTGGCGTCGATGGTCTCGAAAACCCCTTCGATGGTCTCGCTCCCCGCCAGCGCCACGCGAATGCGCTCACCCAGGCCATGCGCCGAGCGCAGCCATTCCTCGCGGATCGCGTCGAAGCCCTCGCCGCGCCGCCACACATCCAGCGCGGCGCACAGCGAGTCGGTCAAGCGCGCGAAGACGCTCGCCGCCGTGGGCGCGCCTGCGCCGAGGTCCGACAGCGCGCGCGCGGGATAGGGCAGATCCTCCGGCGCATGGGCGATATTCATCCCAATGCCGATGATCGCAACCGGCGTCGCGCCGCCGCTGACGCCCTCGAGCAAAATTCCGCCAAGCTTGGCGCTGTCAAAAAGCATGTCGTTTGGCCATTTCAGCTTGAAACTTCCCTGCCCCGCAGACGCGCCCAAGGCTCTCATGGCGGCGACGCCTGTCACAAAACCCAGTTGCGGCGCGAGCCGCGTTTCCGGAAAATCGCTAAATACGAAGCTCGCATATAAATTGCCCTCGGGGGAAATCCATTCTCGCCCGAGGCGGCCCCGCCCCTTCGTCTGGCGCGCGGCGACGATCCAGAGCGGCCCCCGCTCGCCGGTCTCGATGAGGCGACGCGCCTCATCGTTGGTCGAATCGGTCTCGGCCAAGGACAGCAGGCGGGCGCCCTGCGCGCGCGCAATCAGACCCAATTGCACGCGCGTGTCCTCATCAGAACAGAGACTTCGCCGCGGCGCTCGCGGCGTCCATGATCGGCGCCGGATAGAGCCAGAAGCCCAGCATGGCGATGGTCGACACGGCGAGCACCGCGCGCACCGCGAGCGGCGAACGGTCGAAGCCCGGCGCCGGCTCATCGAAATACATGACCTTCACCACGCGCAGATAGTAGAAGGCCGCCACCGCGCTGGCCAGCACGCCGACGACGGCGAGCGGATACAGCCCGGCGTCCACGGCGGCGAGCAGCACGTAATATTTCGCGAAGAAGCCCGCGAGCGGCGGAATGCCAGCCAGCGAGAACATCAGCATGGCGAGGAAGAAGGCCATCAGGCCATTCGTGCGCGAGAGACCCGCGAGGTCCGAGATGTTCTCGACATTCCTGCCGTCGATCCGCATCGCGAGAATGGCGGCGAAGGAGCCGAGCGTCATGACGAGATAGATCGTCAGATAGACAACAACGCCCATCACGCCCGCCTCCGTGCCGGCGGCGAGGCCGATCAGCGCGAAGCCCATGTGGCCGATGGAGGAATAGGCCATCAGCCGCTTGATGTTGTTCTGGCCGATAGCGGCGAAGGAGCCGAGCAATGTCGACGCGATGGCGAGGAACACGATGATCTGGCGCCATTGGGTCGTGATCGCCGGGAAGGCGGTAATGACGACCCGGACCGTGATCGCGGCCGCCGCCATCTTGGCGGCCGAGGCGAAGAAAGCGGTCACGGGCGTCGGCGCGCCTTCGTAAACGTCCGGCGTCCACATGTGGAACGGCGCGGCGGACATCTTGAAGGCGAGACCCGCCAGCAGGAAGACCAGGCCGAAGATGACGCCGACCGGAGGCGAGGCCGTCACGGCCTGCGCAATGCCGGCGAAGGACACGGTTCCGGCGAAGCCATAGAGCAGCGACGAACCATAGAGCATCATGCCGGACGAGAGCGCGCCGAGCACGAAATATTTCAGGCCGGCTTCGGAAGCGCGGCCGTCGTCGCGCGCGAAGGCGGCCATGACATACAGCGCCAGCGACATCAGCTCGAGGCCGAGATAGAGCGCAATGAGGTTGTCCGCCGAGATCAGCAGCATCATGCCGAGCGTCGAGAGGATCACCAGCACGGGATATTCGAATTTCTCGAGCCCGTTGCGCTGCAGCCAGTCGACCGACATCAGGATCGACGCCATGGCGCCGATGAGCGTCAGCACCTTCACGAAACGGGAGAAACCGTCGTCGATGAAGGCGCCGTCGAAGACGGTCGCGTCGCCCTGCTTGGTCGACAGGACGATGGCGAGCGTCGCCAGGCCGAGAATGCCCACGGCCATCTCGTCGACCAGCGTGAAGCCCCGCTCGCCGCGCGCGGCGCCGATGAGGATCAGGACCAGCACGCCGACGGCCAGGATGGTCTCGGGAAGGAAGTGAAGACCGAGTTCTGCGAGGAATGACATTTCAGCAGTCCGTCAGTGGCCGGCGGCGGCGAGCTTCACCGCATCGAGCAGGGCTGTATGCGATTGGATGAGATGATCGACCGAGGCCTGCGTCGAGGACAGGATCTGCCCCGGCAGCACGCCATAGTAGACCGTCAGCGCGATGAGCGGCGCGAAGATCGCAATCTCGCGCGGCGTGAGATCCGTGATGCTCATCAGGCTCGCCTTTTCCAGCGCGCCGAAAACGACGCGGCGGTAGAGATAGAGCGCGTAAGCCGCCGAGAAGATCACGCCGCTCGTGGCGATCAGCGCCACCCAGCTGTTGGCCTTGAAGGCGCCCGCCAGCGACAGGAACTCGCCGATGAAGCCTGTCGTGCCCGGCAGGCCGACATTGGCCATGGTGAACAGCATGAAGACGAATGCGTAGACCGGCATGCGGTTGACGAGGCCGCCATAGGCGGCGATTTCGCGCGTGTGCATGCGATCGTAGATCACGCCGACGCAGAGGAAGAGCGCGCCCGACACGAAACCGTGCGAGATCATCTGGAACATCGCGCCTTGCACGCCCTGCGGGTTCATCGTGAACAGGCCCATGGTCACATAGCCCATGTGCGCGACGGACGAATAGGCGATCAGCTTCTTGATGTCCTCCTGCACCAGCGCGACCAGCGAGGTGTAGACGATGGCGATGACCGACATGGCGTAGATGAGCGGCGCGAAATGCACCGAGGCGTCCGGGAACATCGGCAGCGAGAAGCGGATAAAGCCGTAGCCGCCCATCTTCAGCAGGATCGCCGCCAGAATGACCGAGCCCGCCGTCGGCGCCTCGACGTGCGCGTCGGGCAGCCAGGTGTGCACCGGCCACATCGGCATCTTCACAGCGAAGGAGGCGAAGAACGCCAGCCACAGCCAAATCTGCATGTCCTTCGGGAAGTCGGTCTTCAGAAGAACCATGATGTCGGTGGTGTGCGCATGATTGTACATCGCGAGGATGGCGATGAGCATCAGCAGCGAACCGGCGAGCGTGTAGAGGAAGAACTTGAAGCTCGCATAGACGCGACGCTTGCCGCCCCAGACGCCGATGATGAGGAACATCGGGATGAGGCCGCCCTCGAAGAAGAGGTAGAAGAGCACCAGGTCCAGTGCGCAGAACACGCCGATCATCAGCGTCTCGAGCACGAGGAAGGCGATCATGTATTCCTTCACGCGCTTCGTGACCGACTCGAAGGAGGCGAGGATCGCGAAGGGCATGATGAAGGTGGTGAGCAGCACGAGCGGCATCGAGAAACCGTCGACGCCCAGCTTGTAGCTCAGGCCGGAGCCGAACCAGTTCTTCTCCTCGATGAACTGGAAGGCCGGGTTGGCCGTATCGAAGCCCGCCCAGACATAGAGCGACAGCGCGAAGGTCGCGAGCGTCGTCAGGAAGGTCGCCCAGCGAATGTTGCGGAGGGTCGCTTCGTCCTCCCCCCTCTGCGTCAGCAGAAAGGCCGCGCCGACCAGCGGAAGAAAGG
Source organism: Methylocystis sp. (assembly GCF_051061225.1). Lineage (GTDB taxonomy): Bacteria > Pseudomonadota > Alphaproteobacteria > Rhizobiales > Beijerinckiaceae > Methylocystis. The sequence continues at coordinate 8,500 of NZ_JBPFEB010000110.1, read as the reverse complement.
TAAGGCCGGTAAGGATCCCGAACCCGAACATCAGCGCAGCCCTCCGGCGACGAAATAGGTGACGATGGCGGCGACGCCGATCAGCATGGCGAAAGCGTAGTTGTAGATATAGCCAGTCTGCAGCCTTACCGCGATTTTGGCGCCGTCGGCGACTCGCGCAGCCACGCCGTCGGGCCCGAGCCCGTCGATGATGGCGCCGTCGCCGCCCTTCCAGAACAGACGCCCGATCACAAAGGCCGGCTTCACGAAGATCGCGTCATAGAGCTCGTCGAAATACCACTTGTTGAGCAGGAACTGGTAGAGGCGCGGGAAAGCGCTTGCCAGCCTCGCGGCTGTGCCTGGCCTCAGCACGTAGACATAGAGCGAAACCAGGAAGCCCAGCGCCATCATCGCCGAGGGCGCAAAGCCGACCCAAGACGGGATTTCATGGCGCGCATGGAGAATGTGGTTGCGCTCACCAGTGAAGAGCGCGCCCTTCCAGAACTCGTCGTAGGCATGGCCGGCGAAATAGGGCTCGAAGATGAAGCCCGCGCCAACGGCGCCCGCGGCGAGAACCGCAAGTGGGATCAGCATGACGAGCGGCGACTCATGTGGCGCATGGCGCCCGTGACCGTGATCGTCGTGGCCATGCGCATCGTCGTCGTGATGATGAGCATGATCGTGGTCGTTGAGCCCGGCGGCGTGCGCAAGCTCTGGCGCTGTCGGCTCGTCATGCGTGTGATTATGCGGGACCTCATGGGCCGGGCGATGACCAAAGAATGTCATGAACACCAGTCGCCAGGAGTAGAAGGAGGTCAGCCCCGCGGCGACGACCGTCGAGACGAAGCCGATCAACGCAGCCGTGCTGTGCTCCCCTGCGGCATAGGCGGCCTCGATGATCCCGTCCTTCGAGAAGAAGCCCGCGAATCCGAGTTCCGTATGCGGAATGCCAAACCCCGTCAGCGCTAGCGTGCCAATGGTCATCATGGCGAAGGTGAAAGGAATGTCCTTCCGCAGGCCGCCCATGTTGCGCATGTCCTGCTCGTGATGCATCGCATGGATGACCGAGCCGGCGCCAAGGAAGAGCAGCGCCTTGAAGAAGGCGTGCGTGAAGAGGTGGAACACGCCGAGAGAATAGGCGCCGACCCCTTCGGCCACGAACATGTAGCCAAGCTGGGAGCAGGTCGAATAGGCGATGACGCGCTTGATGTCGTTCTGAACGAGGCCGACCGTCGCGGCGAAGAAGGCGGTGACTGCGCCGATGAGCGTGACGAACTCGAGCGCCGCAGGCGCGTGCTCGAAGACGGGCGACAGACGCGCGACCATAAAGACGCCGGCGGTGACCATGGTGGCGGCGTGAATGAGAGCCGAGACCGGGGTCGGGCCCTCCATTGCGTCGGGCAGCCACGTGTGCAGGAAGAACTGCGCAGACTTGCCCATGGCCCCGATGAACAGCAGGAAGGCGGCGATCGTCAGCGCGTCGACGTCAATGCCGAAAACGTGGATCGGCTTGCCTTCGAGGCCCGGGACGGCGGCGAAGACCTCGTTGAGGGTCAACGACTGCGTCAGCTGGAAGACGAGGAAGATGCCGAGCGCGAAGCCGAAGTCGCCGACGCGGTTGACCACGAAGGCCTTAATGGCGGCGGCGCAGGCCGAGGGCTTCTCATACCAGAAGCCGATGAGCAGGTAAGAGGCAAGACCGACGCCCTCCCAGCCGAAGAACATCTGCACGAGATTGTCGGCCGTCACCAGCATGAGCATGGCGAAGGTGAAGAGCGACAGATAGGCGAAGAAGCGCGGGCGCGACGGATCCTCGTGCATGTAACCTATCGAATAGAGATGCACGAGGCTGGACACGGTCGTGACGACGACGAGCATCACCGCTGTTAGCGTGTCCACTCGCAGCGCCCAATCAACCTTCAGGGCGCCGACCGTCATCCAGTTTCCGAGGACCGGCGTGAAGCCGTGGTTATGGCCGAGCGCGACGTCGAAGAAGACGATCCACGACATGATCGCGGAGGCGAAGAGCAGGCCCGTCGTGAGGAGCTCAGAAGGACGCGGACCGATCTTGCGCCCGATGGCGCCGGCGATCAGAAAGCCGACGAGCGGCAGGAAGACGATTGCTTGGATCATCGCTCTGGATCAGCCCTTCAAGGAATTGATGTCTTCGACCGCGATCGTGCCGCGGTTGCGGTAGAAGGCGACGAGGATCGCGAGGCCGATCGCGGCCTCCGCCGCCGCCACGGTGAGCACGAAGAGCGCGAACACCTGGCCGACCAGATCGCCAAGCGACTGCGAGAAGGCCACAAAATTGAGGTTCACCGACAAGAGGATCAGCTCCACCGACATGAGGATGACGATGATGTTCTTGCGGTTGAGGATGATGCCCGCGATGCCGAGCGTGAACAGGATCGCGGCGACGACGAGGTAGTGGGTGAGGCCGATGGTCATGCTCTTTCCTCGTTAAACGCCGGTCCGGAATGGGACCTTCTTGAGCTCGACGACATTCTTGGCGTTGCGCGCGTTCTGCGCGTCGATGCTCTGCCTCTTGACGTTCGGCTTGTGATGCAGGGTCAGCACGATCGCCCCGATCATGGCGGTCAGCAGCACCAGGGCCGAAGCCTGGAAGAAGATCACATACTTCGTGTAGAGCACCTGCCCCAGCGCGGCGGTGTTCGACACATTGGCGGCGATGGGCGTCTCAAGCAAATTCTTGGAGGCGCTCGCCGGGTGCCAGCCAAGGACGACCATCCCGAGCTCGGCGAGGACCACCGCGCCGACCGCCGCGCCAACCGGCAGATATTTGGAAATCCCCTGCTTGAGCTCTGCGAAATCGACGTCGAGCATCATGACGACGAAGAGGAAGAGCACCGCCACTGCGCCGACATAGACGACGATGAGCAGCATCGCGAGAAATTCGGCGCCCGACAGCAGGAAGAGACCCGCGCCATTGCAGAAGGCGAGGATCAGAAACAGCACCGAATGCACCGGATTGCGGGCGAAGATCACCACACAGGCCGACGCGATCATGATCGTCGCGAAGAGGTAGAAAAATACAGCCGCCACGGCCTCGTCCTCTCATCATGAGCCGCCCTGGACGGCTCGCATTCGTTCCTTACCGGTAAGGCGCGTCGAGCGCGATGTTGCGCGCTATCTCACGTTCCCAACGCGCGCCGTTCTCAAGCAGGCGCTCCTTGGTGTAGTAGAGTTCCTCGCGCGTCTCTGTCGCGAATTCCTGGTTCGGCCCCTCGACAATGGCGTCGACCGGGCAAGCTTCCTGGCAGAACCCGCAATAGATGCACTTCACCATGTCGATGTCGTAGCGCGTCGTGCGGCGGGTGCCGTCGTTGCGGCGCGGGCCGGCCTCGATGGTGATCGCCTGGGCGGGGCAAATGGCCTCGCACAGCTTGCAGGCGATGCAGCGCTCCTCGCCATTGGGATAACGGCGCAGCGCATGCTCGCCGCGAAAGCGCGGCGATTGCGGATTGCGCTCGTGCGGATAGTTGATCGTCGCCTTCGGCTTGAAGAAGTAGCGCATCGACAAGAAGAATGCGCCGACGAACTCGGTAAGGAAGAGCGACTTTGCGGCTGTGTCCAGTCTCATGGCTTAGCTCGCGATCAGGCCGGGGCCGAATTGAAGGGCAGCGGCGACGAGGATGACCATGGCCAGCGAGATCGGCAGGAACACTTTCCAGCCGAGGCGCATCAGCTGATCATACCGGTAGCGCGGCACGAAAGCCTTCACCATGGCGAAGAAGAAGAAGAAGAAGCTGACCTTCAGGATGAACCAGATCACGCCGGGCACATAGGTGAAAGGCGCGATGTTCGCTGGCGGCAGCCAGCCCCCGAAGAACAGTATCGTCAGCAGCGCGCACATGGTCACGATCGCCACATATTCGGCGAGCATGAACAGCACGTAAGGCGTCGCCGAATATTCGATCATGAAGCCGGCGACAAGCTCGGATTCGGCTTCCACGAGATCGAACGGCGGACGGTTCGTCTCGGCGAGAGCGGAAACGAAGAAGATGACGAACGTCGGGAAGAGGCGCAACCAATACCAGCCGGCCATGCCATAGGGCGTATCCTGCGCGCGTACGATGTCGGTCAGATTCAACGAGCCGGCGCAGAGCAGCACGGTGATGATGACGAAGCCGATCGAGACTTCGTAGGACACCATCTGGGCGGCCGAGCGCAGCGCCGAGAGGAAGGGATATTTCGAGTTCGACGCCCACCCGCCCATGATCACGCCATAGACGCCGAGCGACGACAGCGCGAAAATGTAGAGAATGCCAACATTGATGTCGCCGACCACCCAGCCGTCGGAGACCGGAATCACCGCCCAGGCGGCGATGGATAGCGTCGCCATGATAAAGGGTGCGAACAGGAAGATGCCCTTGTTCGCCGTATCGGGGATCACCGGCTCCGTGAGCGCGAATTTGATGAAGTCTGCGAAGCTCTGCAGCAGGCCCCAGGGGCCAACCACGTTCGGCCCGCGGCGCAACTGCACCGCGGCCCAGATCTTGCGGTCGGCGAGAATGACATAGGCGACGTAGATCAGCAGAACGACCGCGATCAGCACGCTCTTGATGATCGCGAGCAGAACCGGGCTCTCGGCCAGATAGGCAGTGATGGCGTTCACGTCTTCGCTCCTATTCCGCCGCTTGGGCCTGTCGGCCCTGGGCGAGGGCCGAGCATTCCGCCATGACCGCCGAGGCGCGCGCGATCGGATTGGTGAGATAGAAATCGGCGATCGCATTGACGAAAGGGTCTTTCATCGCGACCGCCGGCTGACCGGCGAGCCTGCCGACATCCGCTGGATTGCCGGCTTCGATCTGGTCTATCCGCGCGAAGTGCGGATGGGCCTCCACAAGCTTCTTGCGCAGTTGCGCAAGGGAGTCAAAAGGCAGCGCATGGCCGACGACGCCAGAGAGCGCTCGAAGAATCGCCCAATCCTCGCGGGCGTCGCCCGGCGGGAAAACGACACGAGAGGCAAGCTGCACGCGGCCTTCGGTGTTCACATAAAGGCCCGACTTTTCCGTATAGGCGGCGCCCGGCAGAATGACGTCGGCGCGATGAGCGCCGCGATCGCCGTGGGAACCGAGATAGACAACGAAGGCGCCTGGCTCGATCGCGATCTCATCCGCGCCGAGCAAGAACAGGAGGTCCATCGCACCCGCCTTGGCCATATGCGCCGCATCGAGGCCGCCCTGAGCCGGCGTAAAACCAAGATCGAGCGCGCCCACGCGAGAGGCGGCCGTATGCAGGATCGAGAATCCGTTCCACCCCTCCGCCACGCCGCCGAGCCTCTGCGCGGCCTGCGCCGCAAGCGTGAGAATGGCGTCGCCGTCGGGACGAGCGAGCGCCCCCTGCCCCACGATCACCAGCAGCTTGCCGACCGGCTTGCCTTCCTGAATGAATCGCAGAAGCGACTCCGGGCCCGCGCCGAGATAGTCGTAGTCGTAGGTAAGCTCCGCCTTCTCTCCGATGAGCGAAATCTTGAAATCGCCTTTGAGCCAGCGCTTGCGGATTCGCGCGTTAAGAACGGGTGACTCCTTGCGCGGGTTGGAGCCGATGATCAGCAGAGCATCCGCCCTGTCCACGCCCGCGATCGTCGAGTTGAAGATATATGAACTCCGCCCGAACTTCGGGTCGAGCTTCGCCCCGTCCTGGCGGCAATCGAAGTTCGGCGAGCCGAGCTGTTGCATCAGCAGCTTCAGCGCGAAGATTTCCTCGACAGCGGCGAGATCGCCCGCGATGGCGCCGGTTCGGCCCGGCGCCGAGGCCTTGCGCTTGCCGGAGATCAGCTCGAAGGCTTCCTGCCAGGAAGCGGATCTCAGACGGCCGTTTTCGCGAACATAGGGGCGATCGAGACGCTGGGTCTTCAGGCCGTCGACGATCTGGCGCGTCTTGTCAGAAATCCATTCCTCGTTCACGGCGTCGTTGACCCGCGGGAGAATGCGGATGACTTCGCGGCCGCGCGAGTCGATGCGGATCGCCGAACCCAGCGCGTCCATGACGTCGGTGGTCTCGGTCTTCTGATATTCCCACGGACGGGCGCGGAAGCTCTGCGGCTTGGGCAGCAGCGCACCGACCGGGCAAAGGTCGGCGACATTGCCCTGCAGCTCCGAAGTCATCGCGCTTTCGAGATAGGTGGTGATCTCCATATCCTCGCCGCGGCCAATGGCGCCCATGTCGCCGGTGCCAGCGACTTCCGCCGTGAAGCGGACGCAGCGCGTGCAATGGATGCAGCGGTTCATCTCTGTCTTGACGAGGACGCCGATATATTTGTCCTCGACCGCGCGCTTGTTTTCGTAGAAGCGCGAGGAGTCGCCGCCAAAGGCGAGCGCCTGGTCCTGCAGATCGCATTCGCCGCCCTGATCGCAGATCGGGCAGTCGAGCGGATGGTTGACGAGCAGAAACTCCATCACGCCTTCGCGCGCCTTCTTCACCATGGGGGATTTGGTGAAAACCTCCGGCGGGGCGCCGTTCGGGCCCGGACGCAGATCCTTGACCGACATGGCGCAGGAGGGTTGCGGCTTCGGGGGGCCCCCCTTCACCTCGACGAGGCACATTCGGCAATTGCCGGCGATGGACAGACGCTCATGATAGCAGAAGCGTCGCACCTCGGCGCCCGCCTCCTCACATGCCTGGAGAAGCGTGAACTCTCCCGGAACGTCCACCTCGACGCCATCGACGAGAATCTTTGTCACTTCGCTCTCTCCGAAGTCATAACGCGCTTGCTCATGGTTACTCCGCCGCCTCGCGAATGGGCTCGGGGTGCGGATTGGCCGTATATCGATCGATGCGCTCTTCGATCGTCTCGCGGAAATGGGTGATGAGGCCCTGGACCGGCCATGCCGCCGCATCGCCCAGCGCGCAAATGGTGTGGCCTTCGATCTGCTTCGACACGTCGAAGAGCATGTCGATCTCTTTTTTGTGGGCGCGGCCTTCGACCATGCGCTGCACGACGCGATACATCCAGCCCGTGCCCTCGCGGCAAGGCGTGCACTGGCCGCAGCTCTCGTGCTTGTAGAAATAAGAGAGGCGGGCGATGGCGCGGATGATGTCGGTGGACTTGTCCATCACGATCACCGCCGCCGTGCCGAGGCCCGAGCCGAGCTTGACGAGGCTGTCGAAGTCCATCGGGCAGTCGATGATCTGATGCGCGGGAACGCAGCGCACCGATGAACCGCCCGGAATGACCGCAAGCAGATTGTCCCAGCCGCCGCGAATGCCGCCGCAGTGGGTGTCGATCAGTTCGCGGAAGGAGATGGACATAGCCTCTTCGACATTGCATGGGCGGTTGACGTGGCCCGAGATCGAAAAGAGCTTAGTGCCCGTGTTGTTGGGCTTGCCGATGCCGGCGAACCAGGCGGGGCCGCGACGCAAAATCGTCGGGACGACCGCGATGGATTCGACATTGTTTACCGTGGTCGGGCAGCCGTAGAGGCCGACATTGGCCGGGAACGGCGGCTTCAGCCGCGGCATCCCCTTCTTGCCCTCCAGGCTCTCGATCAGCGCCGTCTCTTCGCCGCAGATATTGGCGCCGGCGCCGTGATGCACGTAGAGGTCGAAAGGATAGCCGTGGACATTGTTCTTGCCGATGAGATTGGCCTCATAGGCTTCGTCGACGGCCTTCTGCAGCGCAATGCGCTCGGCGATGAACTCGCCGCGCACATAGATGTAGCAGGCATGCGCGCCCATGGCGAAAGACGCGACCAGCGCGCCCTCGACCAGCGTATGCGGGTCGTTGCGCATGATTTCGCGGTCTTTGCACGTGCCGGGCTCGGATTCGTCGGCGTTGATGACAAGGTAATGCGGCCTTTTGGGGTCGACTTCCTTCGGCATGAAGGACCATTTGAGGCCCGTCGAAAAGCCCGCGCCGCCACGCCCGCGAAGGCCAGAGGCTTTCACCTCCTCGATAATCTTGTCGCGACCCTTGGCGAGCAGCGCCTTGGTGCCGTCCCACTGGCCGCGCGCGCGAGCGCCAGCGAGCGAACGGTCGCCGAGGCCGTAGAGATTTGTGAAAATGCGATCTGCGTCGGAGAGCATTTGACTTCTTCGCCTCCGTCTATTTCTGGCCGTAGAGCGAGGAAAGGCTCGTAAGCGCCCCCTCGGGCTCCGACGATACGCGGCCCTTCTGCGAGCCGGTCTTCACCGGGCGGCCGGCGGCGAGAGCGTCGAGCAGCTTCTCGAAATTCTCGGCCGTGAGGTCCTCGTAGTAATCGTCGTTGATCTGCACCATGGGCGCGTTGCAGCAGGCCCCGAGGCACTCGACCTCGAGCCAGGAGAACATGCCGTCGGCCGTCACCTTGCGCTGCGGGCCCACACGGCGCTCCAGCACCTTGATGAGATCGTCCGAGCCGCAGAGCATGCAGGGCGTCGTGCCGCAGAGCTGGATGTAATACTTTCCGACCGGCTCGAGGTTGAACATCGTGTAGAAGGTTGCGACCTCGAGCACCCGAATCTTCGGCATCCCGAGAAGCTCGGCGACTTTCTCGATCGCCTTCTGCGGCAACCA
>NZ_JBPFEB010000109.1:0-4400 GCF_051061225.1 Methylocystis sp. | reverse complement strand
GGCGTTGATGGCGAAGGCGCCAGAACTCCTCGCCTCCCCCCCTGATATCCACAAGATCGACATCTTGGCGGACAAGCTTCCGCGTTGAGGGGAGAAGAACGCAAAACGCCCCGCCAGTCCATCCGTGGTCGGGGCGTTCTTGTGTATCTGGATTGCGTCTGAAACGTTACGCCGATCACTTGTGAAAGGCAATCGCGGCTATATGCTTGCGGCGGAGGTGTGCCAATGGCCGAACCGAAAAAGCCCACCCGCGCTTATCGCGCGCCGTATCAAAAGGCCCCCATCGCCCGCATGGACGAGGCGCACATCAGCGACCGACACGTCTACCGCATGCTGTCCGATTACTGCATCACGCTCGGGCGCAAAGCGCCCGGGCAGAAGGCGGTCTCCGTGGCGATCTCCGACCAGGCCTTCGCCGATGCCCAGGAGCTCGCCGGCCAACTCGGCATGCGTCCCGAATGGATGCTTGGCCGGCTCCTCGAGGCCGTGCTCGCAGAGCGAAATGTCGCCGTGAACTTGCTGGACGGAGTGAAAGCTCCCAAGGCGAAGGCGGCCTGAAATGCTCCACACAAGGCGCTGAAATCACTTCGGCTACGGCTCAAACGTGGGGAAATCCCACATTTTGCGAAAGCGGATTTGCCCGGTCCACCTGGACTAGGCGCTAGAAACGAAGACGCCCGCCTCGGTTAGGAGTGCGGGCGTCTGTCAGAGTAAAGACTGAGTTCTTTCCCCATCCAGCCGTTGCGCTCTCTTTTGGTCTGGCGCATTCGGCACTCTGACAACGCGCCTTTAGCCCGGATTTAGCGCGGATTCAAGGACCGGGTTACGCCGCCAGCGCCAAGCCACGCCGTATCTTCGCAGCCGCCCATGCCGTCGCCAAGCGACGCCAGAAGGTCCAACCCAGTCCGAGGCGCGGGCCATCCCAAAACCGGCGCCAGCGTCGGCCATGATCGCGGTGCGGTCGTAGGTTGGGGCTGTCTGGGAGGGTAGCGGCGGCCGATCCTTCGAGATTTGGCTTTCGTTGGCTCCCCCGCCTTCGCCGCTCTGGCGCAGTTCAGAACTCCTACTCATTTTCACCTCCGACAACCCGATGGCAGCAATATTCTTCGACTGCTCATAGCGCGTCTCGTTCCGCAGCCTGTATCGACGGGGGCCACCGGCTCAGGAAGCGCCAGCCTCCCTTTGCATCGGTTGGCGGGTCTTGCCCTTCGTGGCGCGCCAATGCGCCGCCCATGCGCGCCCTTCAGGTGAGCACGCCGCGAGCCACACGAGCACCGCCTGCGGGGCCGCGGCACGGTCTGCGGCGTAGGCCCGACCGGCCTCGACGATCTGCCGCGCTGACCGTTTCTCTTCCGCCATCCTCTCGACCATGGCGACGAGCTCCTGCAGGGCGTCCCCGCGTGTGCGCGCATCATGCGCACGCGTGTTTTTGTGTTCTCGAATCTGAAGGGATAACCACCTTGATCCTCCCGGTTGCGAGCCCATAGGTCCCCAGCCCCAGCGAGGTCGCTGGGCGTGCCGATGGTCTCACGCGTCTCGCGCCCGAGCTCCCCGTGCTGCGTGTGGCGCGCACGGGTCAGCGGCTACTTGCGACACATGCCGTTGTGTCGGCCTCCGAGGTTCGGCCTTTCTGTCTCATCTGGTCCTGGAGACGCCCCACAGTTGGGTCAAAATTCATCCCGCCGCTGCCATCATACCGACCAGCGGGATGGGCCGCTCCCGCGTGCGGGGCGGCAAGGAATGTGATGGAAGGTGCGGGGCTACGGCGGGCCGGTGCGCGCAGCGGACGCGAAGAGCGGGAGTGCCTCGTCCTCCTGCGGCGGGCTCGATGTGATCGCGGCGTTCCGCCAGAAGGGCCAGCGCATCCTCGACGCGGTGCAGGACCGCGTCGAGCGTTCGGGCGACGTCGCGGCCGACCTCGACCGCTACACCGCAGCCGAGGCTCTCGCCGCCGAGCTCAACCGAAAGCTCCAGGAGCGCTACTCGTTCACGTACTTCGCCGCGGACGGCGCCGAGTGCAGCGTCAACTTCGGCGTGCTCCTCACCTACCGACAGGAGTGGGCGCCGAACAGCTACTCGGCCGGCGAGCTGGTGCGCACCATCCCGCTCGCCTCCAAGGAGGTCGGCAAGTACAGCAAGAAGATGGTGGTCAAGAAGACCCGCTCGCAGAAGGAGATCGAGGACAACCTGGGGGTCACCAAGTCCGACACGGCCGCCACCTCGCGCGCGGAGTCCGAGATTGTCAGCAAGGCGCTCAACAACACTTCGTTCGCACTGAACACCAGCTCGACCTTCGACATCCCAATCAGCGACAAGATTAAGATCGGCAACACCGTCACCACCAACCTCACGAACGACGCCCAGCGAGAGTCGAACGAGACCAAGAAGGACTTCCGGGAGGCGGTGATTAAGGCGTCTCAGGAGTACAAGAGCGAGCGCCGCGTCGAGATTTCGACCGAGCAGACCACCGAGACCGAGACCACTGAGTCGGGCAATGTGAATCCGGACATCGACTGAGGTCGACATGCCTACAATCGGGTCGCAAAATTCCGCAGCGTCTTCGAAGCGGGGCTGAAGAGCGGCAGTTACGACGCCCCAGCCATTGACGTGGTCCAGGCGGTCAAGGCGCTCGCGACGTGGGCGCAGCTCATCGACGCGCTCAACGTATATGTCGCGCTGTTCGACCGAGAGAAGCGGCCGCCGTCGCGTAACACCTTCGAGCTGGCCCGCACGGCTGGCTACAACCTTTTTTGCCACGCGCTCAAGCTCGCGTCCTCCCAGAACGACCTGCTCGAGCTGGTGCAGTCGCTCCCATCACAGCCGCATCCGTAACTGAAAGACCCCCAGCTCGCGCAGCGCCTGCCGCTCTACCGCAAGCGCTACGAGGCCGTCAGCACGAATGATAAGGGCGACCTGCATCGGCGCGCGAAGAGCTTTGCCGGGGACCGAGCGGCCGAGGCGGCCAGGGGCAGCTACCTGCTCGATGACCTCGAGAAGGAGTTCCGGAACAAAACGGGACGCCCACCCGCGCCCGGCGAGTTGCTCTCGTTCAATGAATGGCCACTCGACGCGCGCAGCGAGTTCGGAAGCGCGCGGATCGTTTTGATGACCAGTTGCAGTAACTCGGTTTGTACGACCGACCATATGGTTGGCCTGGCGCTTGGCCTGCCGTTTGCGCGTTGGTTCTCGGGCCGCTTCGGCGATTATCGCGTCTATGTCGTCGCCTTCCTTCTTTACGCCTGCGCCGCATGGACTTGCGCAGCGAGCGAGACCCTTTGGATGTTTCTGCCGGGCCGCATTGCGCTTGGCTTCGCCGGCGGTGTGACCCTCCCGCTCGCGCAATCGCTGGCGCTCTGGGAGTTTCCCGAGCGCCGACGGAGCTGGGCCGTCGGATTGTGGGGCGTGCTGAGCATGACGCCCCTAACGATCGGCGTGTTTCTTGGCGGATGGTTCGCGGAATTCATGAGCTGGCGCTGGGTGTTTTATACCAACGTCGTCGTCGGCATGCTCGTGGCCGCACTTGTGGGCGCGTTGCTTCATGGCCGGGGTTTCAGCGTGCGAATCGTGCGATTCGCCTTCGTAGGCGTCGCCCTGCTTACCGTCATCGTCTATGGCGTCCAGACAGTCCTCAACATGAGCAACGATTTTGACTGGTTCGCCTCGCCGATCCTTGTGACAGCCTTGATCGTTGTCGAAATCGCGATGCCGGCATTTGTAATCTAGTAGCTCGGGGAGCGCAATCCCGTGCTCGACTTGCGCTTGTTCGGACATCGTAACTATGCGATCGCAACCTTCTGCTCCGTGCTTGGATTCCTGATCATCCAGGGGCTATTGTCGGTATTCGTGTTTCAGCTGCAGTTGCTCATGGGCAATACCTCATCCCTCGCCGGAATGGTTTACCTATTGATGTTCTTCGTCGCGGGGCCAGCCATCGCCATTCTTCATGAACTCAACAAGACCATTGACGTTCGCCTGATCAGCTTCTTTGATTTTGTCGGTCTCGCCGGGATACTTACTTGGTTGGGGCTGTTCGACCGGCTTGCCTGGTTCGACCAGCTCTTCTGGTCGATGCTGTCCTTCGGCTTCTCTATTGCCCTCTTCTTTGCCCCGCTTGCGAGCCTGGCCATGCACCGGCTCTCTGGAGCGAAGCTTATTCGCGCCGCCGAGGAACTGGCGTTATTGCGCACCGTGGCGGGCTCTTACGGCATCTCGCTACTTGCTGTCGTGCAGTTCCGCCGGTTGCCGTTTCACCAGCTCGATCTAGGGTCAGGACTCATTGATTGAGGTAGAAGGCGACGGCTGCTGCGATGCAGATCGCGGAGAAGAAGGTGTGAGCACATCTGTCGTAGCGGGTTGAGATGCGTCGCCAGTCCTTGAGTTTGGCGAAGAGGTTTTCGATT
>NZ_JBPFEB010000108.1:0-23196 GCF_051061225.1 Methylocystis sp. | reverse complement strand
CCTGTCCCGGCGACCCTGAAACGCCGCGGACGGCCGCCCAAAAACGGAGGCGCTGATCACCTCGCAGGCTGATCGCCCGACCCGCCAGACTGGGGAATTTTCGTTCGCCAAAAGTGGGGAAATTTCGGGTGCCATTGACAGCTTTCTCGCCCTTACGAACCTGAGCACCAGCCCCGGCCCATTGCTTGTAGGTGCCCCAGGTGCCGGAGCTGTAGCCGGAAGCATCGGCGGCGGCCCAGAGGGTGAGGACGTTCACGCCGCGATAGGCGTTCTTCGAGGCGATATTGACGGGGCGAATGATGTTGCCGGCGGCACGGTGCCAGGGGAGGCGGAATTCTCCCGCGCCGTTTTCGATCGCGGCAATGATCTGATTGGTGATGTGTTGGTGAATGTCGAAGCGTTGATCCTTCATGGCGGTTCCCCCTTGTTTCGCGGGCCGCGCGATTGCGGCCTCGTGGGGGCAGGGGGACCGGGACCAATGAGCCGAGGGATCAAACGCCGCGCCCCATCTCCAAAAGGGGGCGCGCCGCAAAGCGGGGCGGAGCTGGACAAGCGCAGCGCGGAAGCGAGCCGCGTTGACCGCTCGGCGGGACCGGTCAACGTCCCCACATCAGAGGCCGCTTGTGGACCGCACGCGGGCGAACCGTGAAGAAAAGGCGGCGGAGACGTTCCCGCGCGCCACCTGCACCGTGATCTACGATCGCAATAGGGGGGGGAATTCAGCCGGGCGTAGCGTGGCGGGGACCCAAAACGTGTGGATAGGTGGCGAAGACGGGCGCGCTTGCCCTAGAGGCGGGAGCCGAAAAGGCCGAAACCGGGTAGGGGGCCTCGGTTTCGCCCAGCCCGCGACCGTGCGTTTGTGCGGGTGGATGCGCTGAAATAGTTCTAGCCATGCGCTATAGGCGTTCGTAAAATCAACGCGTTGCATAGTTGTGTAGCAGCAAAGCTGAACAGCTCGGCGGCTCCATCACCTGCCTATACCGGCAGCGTTCAGGAAGAAGGTGAGGATGTCGAGGCCGATGAGGACACTGTTGAAGCCGAACTGACAATTGCAGCGGCATGATTATTTGTCAGGCGAAAGACGCCAGCTGACGACGGAGATGAGGGTATCGTGCATGCGGAAAGACGATTATCTGTTTCATGGATCGGATATTTTCGCCGTTGTTGAGCATCAAAAGCTTCAGATCAAAGAGGCAATAAACGCGCTCGACATTAACCGCGTTCTGTCGTCCTCAATCGAAGACCTATGCGGCTATTTTGAGAACACTTTTCGCTTGGAGACGCCCGAACTGCACGAGGGCGAAATCGTCGCCGACCAGCGTGAGACACAAGTCGAGGTTCATGACAGCTTCCGATATGGTCATTTTGACAGCGGGCCGCTCATTATGACCGGAACGGCCGTGGAATTATCGGTTCCCTTTACTGGAGATGCGGGCCTCTTCCGGGTGAAGCCAAGTACATGGTCGTCCGTGCTGCCACGGGGTGAAGTCAAGGACGGTTTATTGGTTTTGCAAATTGAAGGCGCACAGCTGAATGCGGAACAAGTGAAGAATGGGCTAACGCAACAGCTCGACGCGGTAAAGCAGCATCTCAATTGGCTGAGATCAAGCATTGACCCCTTCAATGCGTCGATCCGCCAGATCGCAAAAGGTCACTTAGAGCAACGACGCGGGAAGCTTCTTGCCGATCAATCACTCGTTGCTGGGCTTGGCTTCCCCTTAAAGAAACGCGCGGACGCGCCACAGACTTATGTTGCACCGAATGTGCGTAGAAAGATTCAGCCACGCCTTCCCCCTGCGAGCACCGTCCCGTTCAAGCCAGAGCCAGTGCTCGACGAAACAGAATATGCCAACATTCTTGGTGTGATTACCAACATGACCCACGTCATGGAACGCAGCCCCTCATCTTTCGCAACGATGGGTGAGGAAGACATCCGTCAGCACTTTCTCGTGCAACTCAATGGACAATATGAAGGGCAAGCGACTGGAGAAACCTTCAATTATCAAGGGAAAACAGACATCCTAATCCGAGCCGAGGGCCGAAATATTTTTATTGCAGAGTGCAAATTCTGGCGCGGTGAAAAAAGTTTCGCCGAAACGCTCGATCAGCTGCTTTCCTATCTATCTTGGCGTGACACAAAGACGGCCGTCATCATATTCAATCGCAACAAGGGGTTCACCGACGTTCTCGAAAAAATAAAGGCCGCCGCACTTGCTCATCCGCAATTCAAGACTGGTCCGAAAATCAACAGTGAAACGCAATTCCGATACGTGTTTGGCCAGAAGGATGATGGAAGTCGTGAGGTGATTGTAACTGTGATGGCCTTTGATGTTCCATCGACCGCATCCCATTCTTGAATGGTATGCGTCCACTCACGCAGCTTGCTCGTGCCCTTCATGCGGTGCCAACGCTTCGACGAGGAACGCTTCAAGCAGGCGGCCGCGGATATCGTTACCCGAAGCAAGGCTAGCCTCCAATCGGTCGCAGAGCGCCATCAGCTCATCAACCCTGGCGACGATGCGGCGTTGTTCGGAGAGGGGTGGAAGGGGGAGTGGAATTGCCTTCAACTCCGCAACACCTTTAACATTTGGTATCGCCATTCCTGTGGAGTTGCTGAATATTTTCTGCTGAAAATACGGAGAACGAAATAGCATCTTGAAGAACGCATCTTCAATAAGCCGCTTGTCGGTTCTTACTCTAAGCAATGCTTGGTTTATAACACCTTCTTCGTATTTATCTGGAACCTGCGTTATACGACCCAATGTCACGCCAGAACAACTGATAAGAAAATCACCTGCCTTAACAGCAAAACTCTTTAGGTCAGCGAATTTCTCTGGCGTTATATAATAACGCGCAAACGAACAATCATCATTAATGGGGCAATATTGCTCGTAAACTTTATAACCAGAATTGACAAAAATCGCTTTGGTTAAGGCGCTACCAAAAGGGCCGCGTTTAAAGGCTCCGTCTCCGGAAGCTAGAATGCTTTCCCAGCATACCCACTGCCAAGATGCGGGCAGCGTAAACAATCCTATTATATTTGGTGCCGGCAACTCTCTATAGCGGTTAGAAGATCTTGTGACACGAGTTAGTCCGCGGTTCATTGATTCTTTTTCTAGCTGTGCCCTTTCTATGGCTTTATTCACCGCCTCGTCCTTTGGATCTTGCGGCACGAGCTTGCCACGCACGGCAAGGTTCAGGATGGTTTGGCGTAGTTGCTTGATCTGGTCAGGGCGTGTGGTGATGGCCGGGAGAACGTCGAGTGCGAAGCGGGCATCGTCATGAAAGGTGTCCGGATCGGTTACATTGAGACGGGCCAGGCTCGCCGCCGCTAGTCGGTCACGCAGTGTCTCTCGCCCTGTCCGCGCCTCCTCCAGCCGGTCGCATAGAGCCATCAACTCATCGACCTTTCTTTGCACGGACGGTGAGACGAGTGGCACAGGAACGTCAGAAACCTTGCCGAGGCTCAAAGAGACATTGGCCGTTCCAATCATCTGCGAAACCAGCAATTCTTCCTTGAAAGCCGTCAGATATTCGAACAGGAAGCGAGCCGAGATAAGGTCGGGCGCGTGCGGAAAAACAGCGGCAAGAATGGTTCCAAGAGCAAATTTGCCTTCCTGATAATGCAGCCTTTGAAGGCTGGCCTTTCCGTGTCCTGCTGAAGATACCAAGGGAACAATTGCGGCCGCGCCATCAAAGTCAAAATGATCGCAGCTTGCACGCTCCTCTGCCGTGACAACCAGTGGATAAGGCCCGGATTTGGCCTTCATGATGCCGGTCAGGCCTTTCTCGATTCGCGCGATAGAACCGAGGCGAACAAAATTCTCCGGGCTCAAGAAGCCCCTCGGCAAGTCGTCAGCGGTAACTTTATCTGCCTTACTTTGCTTGCGTAATTGCCCCTTCCGGATGAGCTCATGTTGCCTGTCCTCAATGAGCTTCATCAAGGCTATCGCATCAGAGGTTGTCTCACTCGTCGACGTGAGCTTGCCCGCGACGGCTAGAGCAACAATCAGCTTCCGAAGCTGTTGAACTGTTTCCGGCTCGTCTCCGAGGAGATTGAACCCTTCGAGCAGACGTTCCGCGTTCATCGTGCAAGCGCCTCGGCGAGGATCGTCTTCAACTGCTCGCGCAAGCGACCCGTCTCCGCCTCAGCCGCAGTAAGCGCTTCAAGCAGTTCCTCCGGATCACCGTGGTCATCGGCGACGGTATGGGGGTTTTTGAAGTCGAGGTTGTAGTTGCGGGCCTTGATCTCGTCGATGCTCACTTTCCACGCGACTTCGGTTTCCCGGCGTCCAGTCCGTTTCGTTCCGCCCCACCAATCAACGCAATCTTGGAAATGCTCGAACCTGATGGGCTTCGTCATCGAGTAAGCCTTTTGGCTTTCGGGGACACGGTGCTCATAGAACCAGACTTCCTTCGTTGGTTCGCCCTTTTCGAAAAACAGCAGGTTAGTGCCGATGCTGGCGTAAGGTTTGAACACGCTGTTGGGCAGACGCACGATCGTGTGGAGGTTACACTCTTCGAGCAAATGCTCCTTGAGCCTGGTTTTCACACCCTCGCCAAATAGCGAGCCGTCGGGCAAAACGATCGCGGCGCGACCGCCTGGCTTCAGGAGGCGGATAAACAAGGCGAGGAAGAGGTCGGCGGTTTCCTTGGTGCGGAAGTGCGGAGGAAAGTTGGACTCGATGCCGTCTTCCTCTTTTCCACCAAACGGTGGATTTGTGAGGATGATATCCACGCGGTCGGCTTGGCCGTAGCTGATATATGGCCGCGCAAGGGTGTTGTCGTGACGCACGAAGCTCGGGTCTTCGATCCCGTGCAACAGCATATTGGTAACGCAGAGCATGTGCGGAAGCTGTTTTTTCTCCACGGCCCGCAAGCTGGCCTGCATGTTCTGCTCATCCTCGACCTTCTTCACATAGTGGTCGCGCATATGGCGAATGGCACAGGTGAGAAACCCCCCGGTGCCGCAGGAAGGGTCCAAAAGGATTTCGCCTGGCCTAGGATCGGTGCGGTCCACCATGAAGGAGGTGAGGGCGCGTGGGGTGTAATATTCCCCCGCATTGCCCGCGCTTTGTAGGTCGTTGAGCAATTGTTCGTAAATGTCGCCGAAGTGCTTGCGCTCGGCCAGATTGTTGAAATCCACGCCGCTGATTTTGTTGATGACCTGGCGCATAAGCTGGCCAGATTTCATGTAGTTATAAGCGTCCTCGAACACGCTCCGCACCACGCGGGCTCGGTTGGCGTTGGCTCCCGTGGTTGGAAGTTCTTTGAGCCTGGGGAATAACTCTGTGTTGACGAAGGTCAGCATGGCCTCGCCGGTGATGCCTTCCGGGTCGGCCGCCCAGGTTCGCCATTGCAGGGCTTCCGGGATGGGCGACCGGTAGTCGTCTTGCATCACCTCCAGTTGTCGATCTTGGTCGTCGATGATCTTGAGAAAGAACATCCAGCAAAGTTGGGAGAGGCGTTGAGCGTCGCCGTCGACGCCAACGTCCTGCCGCATAATGTCTTGAATAGATTTGACGACCGTTCTTGCTGACATAGGTTAGGCAACTCTTTCGTAGAGGGCGGATTGTAATTCGTGGACAGCCTTTTCAAAGCTGGCTCGGGAACCGAATTCCTGGATGAGTTGGAACGGGGTTCCCATAGCATTGAAAGGTGGGATTTCCAGTATCTTGACGTTATCGAGGCCGATCACGACGCCTTCGTCTTGATACTTGGCGAGCAACGCTTCCAGGACAGCGCGAGCTTGCGGGCCGTACTTGGTGAACACGTCACGCTTGCGCACATTGTTGGCGCGATCACGCCGCGTCAGCGGCGGCTGATCAAATGCGATGTGGCAAATCAAGTCGAAGGGGTCGAGGTCCTTGCCAACCTCTTCCATGAGCGGCTCTAAGAACAGGCCCTCCTGCGCCAACTCGTCGATGACGGCTTCCTTGCGCTCGGCGGATTTCCAGCGACGCAGGAATTCATCGAGGCTTGCGTAGTGTTCGCGAATAGCCTTGCGCGTGTAATCGCGGAGGGACTCGGTGACCAGCTTGCCGCTTTCGTCGAGATATTCGACGCGCTCGGTGAGGACCGTGACCGGCTTCCCTTTGATATAGAACTTGGCCGGAGGGGTCGGCGTACCTGGGGGCAGGGTGATGTCGGGTGGCTCGTCCACCACGGTTTCGTCTGCGCCTGGCTGCGCGGGAATGGGGTCTTCGTCGCCAGCCGGCGGCGCATTATCCGGCGGCGTCACAGGATCGCCCTCGCCGGGTTCGTAAATCTGGACTGGCTCGCCGTCAAAGTCTGGATCGGCAAAGTGATTGGTGGCTTTGCGGAAATCGATGACGGTAAAGTAATATTTCTTGGTCTCTTCATGGACGCGCGTCCCGCGACCGATAATCTGCTTGAATTCAGTCATGGAGCCGATTTCACGATCGAGAACGATCAACCGGCAGGTTTGCGCGTCGACCCCTGTAGAAAGCAGGCGGGACGTGGTGACGATGACCGGATATTTTGATTCCGGGTCAATAAAGTTACCAATCTGGGCCTGCCCTTCAGCGTCATTGCCGGTGATACGCATGGCGTAGCGGGCGTTCTGGTCGACCAGGTCCTGGTTCTCGTTGACGAGAGCCTGGCGCATGCGGGCGGCATGCTCGGTATCGACACAAAAGACTATCGTTTTCTGGAATCGGTCGCCGCTCTGTTTAAGGTAGTCTGACACCCATTTGGCGACGCACTTGGTGCGCTCGTCGATCACCAGGTTTTTGTCGAAGTCCTTCTGGTTATAGATGCGGTCTTCGATTTCGTGGCCATACTCATCGACCTCGCCTTGTTGAGGGCGATAGCCTTCCACGTCCACGTTGAGATGGACCTTGATGACCTTGTAGGGAGCCAGGAAGCCGTCCCGAATGCCCTGCTTCAGCGTGTAGGTGTAAACAGGCTTGCCGAAGTAATGGATGTTCGAAACATACTCGGTTTCTTTGGGCGTGGCCGTAAGGCCAACCTGGGTGGCCGCCGAAAAGTGTTGGAGGATTTCGCGCCAGGCCGAGTCTTCAGCGGCGCTGCCCCGGTGACATTCGTCGATGACAATGAGGTCGAAGAAGCCGGGTGAAAACTCGCGAAACAGCTTCTGGCGTTCTTCGGGACCGGTGATCGCTTGATAGAGGCCGAGATAGATTTCATAGGCGGTGTCGATGCGACGGGTTTTGTCGATCGCCGTCGTAAGGACTTCCATGCTCCCATCAGCCCGCTCAATGGTTTTGGCTGCGGTGCTGAGCTTGGCCATGGCCGCGCCAAAAGGGCGGAAGTCGTTGACCATGGTCTGATCGACCAGCACATTGCGGTCGGCTAAAAAGAGGATGCGTTTTTTCTGCCCGGCCTTCCAAAGTCGCCAAATGATCTGAAAAGCGGTGTAGGTTTTGCCGGTGCCCGTGGCCATAACGAGCAAAATGCGGTTTTGCCCTTTGCTGATGGCCTCAATGGCGGCGTTTATGGCGTTGCGCTGATAGTAGCGGGGTTCCTTGCCGCTACCGTCGTCGTAATAGGGTTGCAGGATGATCTTTTCCTGCTCGGCGGCTAGTCCTTTCCATGCGCGGTATTTCGTCCAAAGGTCGGCGGGGCCGGGGAATGCTTCAAGCTGAAGAGTGGTTTCGCGTTGGGCGCTGAGGCCGGTGCGATCATGGAACACAAAGCCGTCGCCATTAGATGAAAACACAAAGGGAATATCCAAGGTAAGCGCGTAATCCAGAGCCTGCTGCATTCCGTCGCCGACCGCGCTGGTGTTGTCCTTGGCCTCGATCAGCGCAATGGGGAAGTGCTGGTAATAGAGGACGTAATCGGCGCGTTTCGCCTTGCCGCGCGTGACCAGCTTGCCGCGAACAATGATGCGGCCCTTGGTGAAAGAGACCTCGCGACGAATCTGGGTTGCCTCATCCCAGCCGGCCTGAATGACAGCCGGCGTGATGCACTTGGCGCAAATGTCGGATTCGCTGAGGGCCTTCTTGTCCATAGTTTCTTCTTTAGTATTGCGTTTGATTAATCAGAGAAGGCGCTTCCTCATAGATGACGTTCGAAGTCCATGTGTTTGTGCAGAACGCGCACAATATCGATACTCTCCGGCGTCATCCGGTAAAAGAGCACATGCGAGGCGGCCGGATATTTCCGATAACCGGCGCGCACCTCATCGCAAGGCCGGCCAAGGCGAGGCTCATCGGCGACGGCTTCGATCGCCGCCTTGATTTTGCGAAGGTAGACCTCGGCCTGGTCAACGTTCCAGTGCTCGACTGTATAGTCCCAGATGTCCTCGATATCGGCCTGAGCCCGTGGAGAGAGCGTAAAACGCTTCATGGATGCGGGGCGTCGTCCGCACGCTTACGCGCGATGAACGCCTCAAAATCGAAGGGCGTCGACGCGCCGCTTGTCTCGCCCTCGATGAGCGCTGCGCGGAGTGCGGCGATCTTCGTTTCCTGTTCTTCCAAGAGCCGAAGGCCCGCGCGGACCACGTCGCTAGCTGAGCCGTAGCGTCCGGCGGCGACCTGCGCTTCGACGAACGAAGCGAAGTGATCGCCGATGACGAAAGATGTGTTTTTGGCCATCATGAATCCTCCGCCGAATAATATACCAATATTTGGTACAAGGCGCAATCCGGGAGAGCCGCCGTAGCTTGAACTTTGTAATAAATTAACGCAACATAAAGGACGTTATGTTGGACTACAGCCATTCGGCGAGGCCCGGTTGACTTTCCGCGTGCAGCTATTTCATCGCGACAGCTTTACTCAAACGAGCCCTTTTCGTGGGCAGTCTTTAACAAGGGGGCATTCCTCGCAATTTGGGTTGCTTGGGTGGCACCAATTTGATCCAATTATAAATGCAGGGGGGTCAAGCTCGCCAGGGAAGGTCGGATGCAGCTCTCTTGCAGCGGTTATCGCGGCAGCGACGGCCCTGTTTTTGGCTCCGGTCCGTGGTATGAGGCCGGATCGTTTAAAGACGCAGATAACATGCGTGTCAGGCGCAACGTCGAGGCCGGGAAGAGCGTCTTTTCCAAATATCCCGTGATCCCTCAGCAAAATAAGCATCGCCATTCGACTCAATTTCGGTCCGATGCCCGGCAATTCCTCCAATCGCCTTCTAACTTCGCTTATATTCCCATTTTTCCAAATGTTTTTCGGATCTCCGCCGTATTTCTCTAAAAGTATATTCGCGGTTGCGGGAAGCAGCTTAGCATAATTATTGTAGTATGGAACCAACACACTTCCATTGTTTCCGTGTCGCAGCGCATCTACTAATTTTAAGCTATCAATTGTCGATAGCCACCGCCACAGCTTGCTCACGTCACGGGGATCTCCATGTTTGTCGTTGAAAGCCTTCGCTCCCGCCCACGCCCTGCCTGCATCTTGAACGCGGTGGACCTTCCAACCGAGCGCGGCAAGGGTGGCGACGGCTGCCGTATCGCGTTCCGGATTCCGAGCTATCTTGGGAAGCCAGTACTCGGGGCGTGACTTGGGGAAGCGTCCAAATTTGCAGTGGTGGCCGTGCCAGAAGCAGCCGTGGACGAAGATCACCTTCCGGCGAGCCGGGAAACACCGGTCTGGCTTTCCCGGTAGGTCTTTGCGATGAAGGCGAAAGCGGAACCCGGCTCCATGCGTGAGGCGACGAACGATCATTTCGGGAGCCGGGTCTTTCCCCCGCACCTTGCGCATGAGGTCGCTGCGCTGTTCCGGTGTAAGCCTATCGACCATGGGTGGGTTACTGGGGGCTGCGAAGCCTCTCGCTGTTACCATTGCAAAAGCTCTAGCTTTTGCGAAGTCCGATAATGATCTTCTTAAGACAAATGTCGTCAATTGTCTTAATCTTCGAAGCATTCAGCCTAGGAAATGATCCGGGAACATGACGACAATTAGAGCCATCGAGATCGAGAATTTCCGCGGTGTGAAAGCTCTTAAGTGGCAGCCGCGCGAAGGGGTTAATTGCCTCATCGGGTCTGGCGACAGCGGGAAATCAACAGTTCTGGACGCGATTGATTACTGCATCGGCGCGCGACGCTCGCTGCAAATGACTGACTCGGATTTCTGTGGCCTCGACATCGAAAAACCCGTTCGCATCTGCGTGACGCTCGGTACCCTGCCCGACGAGCTGAAAAATATCGATACCTATGGGCTTTACCTTTGCGGCTTCGACGCCGCTTCTGGCCAGATATTGTCGGAGCCTGAAGCAGGCCACGAAACTGTTCTTATCGTGCAATTGCTCGTCGAGAACGATCTCGAGCCCCAATGGTCGCTAGTTTCTAGCCGCGCCGCCGCCCAGGGACAATCGCGTTCCTTGAACTGGGCTGACCGCGTCCGACTCTCACCGACACGTCTAGGGGCGATCAACGACAAAAATCTAAGTTGGCGGCGCGGCTCGATACTCAACCGCTTGTCAGACGAACGCGCCGACATCTCGAAAGAGTTGGCCAAGGCCGCCCGTGATGTTCGGGCCGCCTTTGTTGGCGCGGGAGGCAGCGCGCAACTGGCTCAAGCGCTCGCGGCTGTCACAAAGGCGGCAAAGGATCTTGGTATCCCTATCGGTGCGGAAGCAAAGGCGTTGCTCGACGCGGCATCGGTGTCCTTCGCCGGCGGCGCGATTTCGCTCCACGATGAATGGGGTGTTCCACTACGCGGCCTTGGCCTCGGTTCAACGCGTCTCCTGATCGCTGGCATCCAACGCCAGGCGGCGACGCAGGCCTCAATCATTCTTATCGATGAACTGGAGCATGGGCTGGAGCCGCATCGCATCCTAATGCTGCTCGCCGCCCTCGGCGCGAAGGACAAGTCTCCGCCACTCCAGGTTTTCATGACCACGCATTCTCCGGTAGCAGTGCGGGAGCTGTCGGCTGACCAGCTTTTCGTCTTGCGACAGCACGGAGACAATCACCATGCCTTAGCGGTTGGCCTCCAAAGCGACGTTCAGGGCACGATCAGAAAATATCCGGACGCGCTTCTCGCGAAGACGGTGTTTGTTTGCGAAGGTGCGAGCGAAGTCGGCTTGATCCGCGGCCTTGACCGATTGCGAGCGGCAAACGGTCATCCGCCCATCGCAGCGTGTGGCTGTGCACTCGTCGATGGGGGCGGCAACGAGCTTTTCAGCCGTGCCCTTGCCTTTCAGTCGCTCGGCTACCGGGTTGCCGCGATGCGCGATAGTGACGTTCATCCTACTCCAGAGCTCGAAGCGAAATTTGTCGACGCAGGCGGCCAGACGTTTCGCTGGCGTGATGGGCGAGCCCTGGAAGACGAACTCTTCCTGAGCGTAGGGTCGCAGACCGTGGCGAAACTGCTCGACCTCGCGGTTGCGGCGAAGGAAGAATCGCTCGTGAATGACCACATCAAATCCGCCTCACAGAACACGAAGGACCTTGCCGCCATTCGGGCTGAATGCACTGCCGAAATTTCACCGGAGAGCCGTGCTATCCTAGGCAAAGCTGCCCGGTATAAAGGAACGAAAGGCTGGTTCAAATCCGTCAGCATCATGGAAGAAGCGGCTCACGACCTCGTCGGTCCAGACCTCGCTCACGCCGACCCGGCGCTTGGCCAATTCATGGAGGGGATTTTCCAGTGGATTTCGAATGGCACCCGCTGACATCGACCTTCTAACCATCAGGCGCGGGCTGGTTGTCGCTCCGGCGGGCTGTGGCAAGACCCAACTCATTGCTGATGCCCTGAGGAGCCATAGCTCACCGAAGCCTGTCCTGATCCTGACGCATACAAATGCCGGCGTGGTCGCCCTGCGCGCACGCCTCGACAAAGCCGGCGTGAAGCCTTCTGCCTACAGACTTTCGACTATTGACGGCTGGGCGATCCGCCTCATCACGACATTTCCGGAAAGGGCAGGACACAACCCGGCCATCGTCACTGGGGCGCGGCCTAATTACCCAGCGATACGGGCCGCCGCTGCAAACCTCCTTAAGAACCGGCACATCAACGACGTGATTGCAGCGAGCTATGCGCACCTGCTCGTTGACGAATATCAAGATTGTTCGATCCGGCAGCATGCGATCGTCTACTACGCCTCCTCCTGTCTGCCTGTCTGCGTGATGGGCGACGACATGCAAGCGATCTTCGGCTTCGGCGACGACCCGCTAGCCGAGTGGGACAAACATGTCTGCGGATATTTCACGGCCGTCGGCGTGCTCGATACGCCATGGCGCTGGATCAACTCGGGTGCGGAAGCCCTAGGGCAATGGCTACTCGACGCCCGCGCTAAACTTATCGCCAGAACGCCCGTCGACCTGCGCACATTGCCGGCTCACGTCACGTGGGTCCCGCTCGAAGGGACTTCGAGAGACCATCCAAAACTTCTAGAAGCGTGCAAGACAAGACCTCCCGCAGGCAAAGGCTCCGTTCTGATTATTGGGGAAAGCACCAATCCGAGCAGCCAGCGGCGTTTCGCGAGTCAGACGCCCGGGGCCATCACTGTAGAGGCCGTCGATCTACGCGATCTCGTAAACTTTGCTGCTGGCTTTGATCTTAATGCAGGCGATGCCCTCGTAAAGGTTGCTTCCTTTGCGGAAGAAATCATGACGAACGTCGGAGCTGCGGACCTCGTGCGTCGTGTAGACACCATCACGCGCGGAGCCGAGCGTCGAGAGGCTTCTGCGACAGAACGAACGGCCATCGACTTTCTCGCTGACCCCACGCACAAGCGCGTCGCGGCGCTGCTGGTGGAGATGAACAAGGAAATCGGTGTGCGGGTATTTCGCCCCGCCGTCTTTCAGGCCTGCCTGCGGGCGCTGGACATGTGCGACGGTCCTGATGGAAAGACCTTTCACGAGGCCGCCCTCCACATGCGTGAGCAGAACCGGCTTCTGGGCCGCCCGTTGCCACGTCGGGCGGTCGGGAGCACGCTCCTGCTTAAAGGGCTCGAAGCGGAAGTCGCCGTGATCCTGAATGCCCACGACCTCAACGCGCGGAACCTTTACGTGGCGATGACCCGCGGCTCGAAACGGATCGTGGTCTGTTCGCGCGCGCCGATACTAAACCCGGCCATGTAGGCTTTTTTAAACGCGTCTCAAATCACCACCCGTTCCACCTCATCGAGGCTCATTTCGTCGCGCCGCCGATCGTAGAGCTGTGTCGTGCGGGTCGAGGCATGGTTCGCCATGCTGGAGGCTTTCTCAAGAGTGTCGCCGTTTTTGAGATACGCGGTGATGCCCGTGGCTCGGAAGCTGTGGTTTCCGATCTTGGTGCCAATACCGGCCGCTAAAGCGCGGCGGCGGATCATGACGTAAGCATTCGCCTGGGGCAGGGGGGTGAGGGTCAGCTCGCCGGTCCCACGCCCGATCGTCCGAAACAAGTGCGCCTTTGGATCGCCAGCCAGGCAGCAGCCATCAATATAGACGTGCAAATAAGTCTCCAGATTGTGGTGGCAGGGCATTTCATGGCGCTTGCCGCCCTTCTCATGCAGCCACACCCAAAGCCGGCGGTTCTGCACGTAAACGTCTTCCACCTTCATGGCGAGCGCTGCGCCGACGCGCGCGAAGGAATAGACCATGAGCGCAATGAGAGCGCGATCCCGCTTGCCGACGGCCGTCGTCACGTCGATGCTGTCGAGCAAAGTGCGCGCCTCCTCCGGATCGAGCACCGGCGTCTTGCCGACTTTCACGCGCGCTGCTCGCACCAGGCGAGGAATTCGCCGATCGAACGGCCATAGGCGCGCCGCGTGTGCGGGTTGCGGATGTTGTTGACGAAGAATTCCCAGAAGCGGGTCTGGGCGCGCTCACCGGCAGAACGAACGAGCGCAAGAACCTGGGAGTTGACGGGAACGAGCTGGTTCACGACGCCCCCAGGATGTTCCACTCGGGACGGATCATTCGGATCAACCCTGCTTCAAGTCCGGCCGCGATATTGATCGGCAGCCCATTCCATTGGCTGCCTTCTTCCGGCACGGCGATAAGAACCTTGACCTGTTTTCCCTCGGCAAGCGCGGCCTTGATGAGGCCTTTCACGCGAGCGCTCGTTTTTTGACGTACATGGCCGCGCCGATAGTGACTCATGCGCGTGCGGAGGCCTGTCTGGCTCAGTCCGACATATCGAACCCAGCCATCAACGACGAAGGCGTACACGCCGGGAGCGGTGGGGGCCTGGGCGCTCAGTTCAAACTCGCCGTCGTCGCTGGGAAGCCACTCACCGAGGTCCTGAAAGCCGCCCTGGATCAATGCGTCCCATGATGTGGGTCCCTGAACTTCAGGGACGCTCTCAATCTCGACGGGCGGCCGCTCGAATTGGACATTGCGCTTAAGCCCGCCCTCGATGCCAGCGTCGAGCAGCACCTTGCGAACGTGCTGATAGCGGATGTCCAAAAATTTGCTGATCTCACTCCGCAGGTATCCCGCGCGGGCGAGCGCCCGAATCTTGTCCGAGGTAGTTTCGAGGCCTTGAACGACCTCATCGGGTTCTGGGCGGGGTGCATCCATAACGAGCTTCCGAATATTTGATAAAGGACATTATCACATATAGCTCGGCAAATTAGCAGTTACCCCCGATAGGCGACAAGGATCGCGCCGGCCGCGATCAGGGCGATACCGATCCAATTGGGAACGGTCGGGCGCTCCCCGAGGATGAGCACTCCGAAGATGGCGACCAGGACGACGCTGAGCTTATCGATCGGCGCCACTTGCGCAGCCTTGCCGATCTTGAGGGCGCGGAAGTAGCAGACCCACTACGCACCGGTCGCCAGACCAGGTAACTGCGGCCCGAAACCGAACTGAATTGCTGCCATTGGTCCGTCGCTAAGAGGAAGACGGCAAGCGCGCAGATGATGACGATCGTGCGGATGAAAGTGGCAAAATCCGAATTGACGCCTTCGATGCCGATTTTCGCAAAGATTGCGGTCAAAGCGGCAAAGGCGGCGGAAAGCAAAGCCCAGAGCTGCCAGAAGCCGACAAATTTCATAGGTCCCCCCGGCTGACGAGATGCCGCGGACGCCATTTCGGCCCGCTGTTTCGCACATACTTTTGCACCCGCAACACACTGACTTATGCACACGGCACTAGCCGAGAACAAATTACTCTTGCTTCAAGCTGGCTGCCTGGGGTTGAATTTACGAATCCGCGTCAGTTGCCTCGCCCTGGCTCTTCTCCCTTAATTCTCGCGACGCTCGCCTGATGACGGACTTTCAAGTGTAGATTACCATCGCTACGCCTATCGGCGGCTTGGCTTCATCCTAGCTACCTGAGAATTCGGTCCGGGGGTAATGCGAGATTTTAGAATGCGGGCGGTGCTAGGGATTGATGCGGCTTGGACGCTGACCCAAGCGAGCGGCGTGGCGCTGGCAAGTCAGACCAATGCGGGCGCGCCGTGGCGCTTGGTTGCCGTCGCCCCCTCCTACCAAGATTTTTATGCTCTCGCAGATGGGTCTGAGGCTTTCCCGAATGACAATAGCCCAGATCCAATTCGACTGCTCGAGTCATCGCGACAACTCTGTGGTTTCCTGCCGGATCTTGTAGCGATTGATATGCCTCTCGCGCGTCATCCAATCTCCGGGCGTCGCACTTCGGATAATGCCGTCTCGGGCACCTATGGCGCACGTCGATGCGGAACCCATAGTCCGAGCAGCATTCGGCCAGGACGCATTAGTGACGAACTCACAAAAGGATTTGCCGAGGCCGGCTTCCCCCTGCAGACCGACTCCGTCGGAACACCGGGGCTTATCGAGGTTTATCCTCACCCAGCTCTGGTGGAGCTCGCCAATGCGCCCGAACGGTTATGCTACAAGGTCTCGAAGACACGCCGATACTGGCCGACCCTCGACGCAATCAAGCGGCGAGAGCGCCTTTTTGAAGTCTGGGCGTATATCCTTGAACTGCTGGACAAGCAGATAGCTGGCGTCCGAGAAAAAATGCCCTCCCTTTCGCTTGCCTCTGGCACGCGTGTCGCCGATCTGAAGAAAGTCGAGGATAAGCTGGACGCAATCGTTTGCGCCTGGGTCGCAATTCGCGCTCTAGAGGGCCATGCAACGCCATTTGGCGATCGAGACTCTGCAATCTGGATTCCTCATGCTCACACTTCTCGATAGATTCGCGCTGTCGCGATCCTGTTATTTCGCATGCTCATCAAGAAAGCGCCGACATGCGTCAAAATCCTGCTGATAGCCCTCAGGCAAGGGCGCCTTCTTATTGCGCGCGATCGTCTGCGCGTAGGCGACCATTTTCGCAGTAGGCGCTTTCCGTTTTCCATCTCTCGCGCCTTCAGCGTTCGCGACTGAGCCGATATCCTTGTTTGTCGTTGCTCGGCGGTTTGTCGATAGGCGCCGTGTTCGACTCGGCCGCAGGCCCTTAATCTCGGTCCGATTGTTAGTCTTTCCGGTATAACGCCTCCCGGGTCGACGAGCTTGCGTGGAACTTTTCAAATTGATGGTTCCGCTCGATCGCTTTTGGAGCGCGTCAATCATATCGGCGGCTACGGCGGCGATGCCGTCGATCACCGCGCGAAAATCCGCCTTCCCGGTGACAACCTCGTCGAGACGCATCTCCCATAGCGCCGTTGTGCCGGGATCGACGAGCGCAGGAGCCGAACTGCGCAGAAGTTCGAACAGTTGAAGTCCCGCAGGGGTTGGCGTGACCAGCTTGCCTTCTGCGATCAGCAAGTTTTGACGCTTCAATCCCTTTATGATTTCCGCCCGGGTGGCGGGGGTCCCTATGCCCTTGGCTTCTTTGAGCCGGTCACGCAAAGCTGGATCTTCGACAAAGCGCCATGCGTTTTGCATAGCGTCCACCAGCGTGCCTTCGTTATAGCGAGGCGGAGGTTGGGTTCTCTTCGCCTCCACCTTCGTTTCCGACAGGGCTGCGGCGTCACCATCATCGATGGGTGGCAGCGTCTGCTCCGCCTCTGAGTCCGCTTCCGCCTCGCCGTTCTGATAAACTGCCTTCCATCCCAGGCGCAGAGGAACGCGGCCGACTGCCCGAAACTCTGCCGCGCTCCCGTTTGGCAAAGGAACCGGCATGGTCACGACAGTCTGCCGGTATTCGTAATCCGGCATGACGACCGCCAAGTAGGACCGGCAAATCAAAGCGAACAAGCGCTTTTCGTCGTCGTTTAGACGAGGTAAGCGACTCTCCAGATCGTCGAGAACGTTGACATTGGGCACGATGGCGTGATGCGAAACGCCCTCGAGCGCTTTGTCGCAGAAATGGCCCGATTTCCCCCGGCGGATCACTGGCGACGCGATGTCAAGGTGAGCAAAGCCACGCAGGCGGGTAAGCGCGGCGACGATCGCCGCCACGTCATGGATCTGGTTTTCGCTTAAGTAACGGGCCTCAGCGCGAGGATAGGTGATCAATTTCTTGCCGTCGCCGTCATACAGCTCCTGCGCGATGGCGAGCGTCTTATCCGCTGCCCATCCCCAACGCTGGCCGCAAGTCTTCTGCAGGGAGGGAAGATCGAATAGACGAGGCGGCGCTTGTCGCTTCTCCTCGACCAAGACACCCAGCGGTCCCTGATACCCCGCCGCAGCCTTTGCGATCGCCTCGGCCTGGGCGCGCTCCTTGATGCGCAATTTCGCGGAAGGCGCGTGGCGCATCAAGAAGTCGCCGTTGGCGACCGTCGCCACGGCCACAACCTCGAAATAGTCTTCGGGCCGGAAATTGAGGATCTCCAGTTCACGCAGGCAGACAATCGCCAACGTCGGCGTCTTCACTCGACCGATACCGATGACCCCGCGCACGCCTGGCGGAACTAACGTCTTCGTTGCGGTGCGGGTGAGCGAAAGATTGAAGATCTGATCCGCCTGCTGGCGAGCCACCGCAGCTTCGTAGAGCGGGCGCATCTCTGCGTTTGGCTTCAGTCGAGCGAAGGCTTGCTGCAGCGTTTTCGGATCCTGCGCCGTGAACAAGGCCCGCCGCACCCGTCCGCGATAGCCGAGGTGTTCGAGGATTTCTTGACCGATCAACTGGCCTTCACGGTCACAGTCGGTCGCCAGAATAACGTCGTCGCAGGCCTTGAGCGCCGCGGCGATGGCTTTCAGCTTTGGCCCTTTGTTTCCCCCCGTGGCTGGGCGGGTCGGATAGAGCCCCTCGGGATTAAGGACGACGCAGGACCAACTCTTCCATGCCGCGTTAACTTCCTCGGGTTCGGCCAAGCGGAGGAGGTGGCCCTCAGCCGGGAGAATTTGCCCGAAGCGCGCGCCCAGGGCGGCCCGTAGGTCTTTGGCTTGGCTGGTCTTCTCCGTAATGATCACTGTCGCCATGGGGCCGCCGAATCAGAATGCCTGCAGAAAGCCTAGCGCAAGATCTAGAACAAATATAGAACGCTAATGAGGGGACCCACGGCCAGGTGGCCGGCCCAATCGTCAATGGTAGAGTCAGCGCGGCGGTTTTCCCGACGGCCTTGGCCCGAGCTGTGGCCTCGGCTTTGGGCAAGCGTCGCCTTTCCCCACGGGGCTAATCCATGACCGCGCTGGTTGATATTCAAGCTGTTCCCGATCTCGAGGTGGGCCGGCGTCTGCTTGGCCAGCTGGAAGACGCGCCCGACGCCGACGTCAGGCGGATGCTCCGGGACTTCACGGTGCAGATTGACATCGAACTTCGAGCGGCGTGGTTGTCCTTGCTTGTGAGCAGTGCGGTCGCCGGTCTGTCGCTCGGCGCACTCATACGGCCGCCGTCGCGTCGCCCACCCCGAAGCGCGCCGAAGTCTGGCGCGACGACATGCCCTTTAACGCGGCGTCAATCACACGATCACGCAAGTCCTGGCTGTAGGCATGCTCTATCTTCCGCCTCCGTCGTTTCCACGACCGAAGAAATCAGAAGAATGCCATTCGGGAATCCAGCGTGGAATCAGAAAAACGACGAACCCGCTCTAATGCAAAAGTTGGCTTCTGCGCTGGTAGCCTGTCAAGCATTTGCTCTCTCGCGCGTTTGTAGGAGAGAACGACAACATGCATTTCGTGCTCGGCGTTCGTTACGCGGTGGCGTCGCACCGGATCACCAAGCGGAACGATCCAACGTCTATCGGTCTCGTCGCGAGTACGTAGCGACGGTAAAGTAGATGATTTGATGTTAGCGCCGAAATCAGGTGGCCACGAAAGCCTCCGCCTAGCCCTTCAGGCGCTTGTTGCATTCGCTATAGTATCCGCCGCCCTTCTCTATCCACTTGAGGCCACCATTGCCGTTGCTGGTCTTGTTCGCGTTATATTGATCGAGGCAAGTGTGCAGCCGGGCCTTGCCGGCGGGCTCGCTCGAATATTTTGATGAAACCGCCGACGGAAACACGGCGTTGCTATGGTCTCCATGCTCGGGAGTGGCGGCGGGTCGGGGCGCAGCAGTCGCCGTCGGGGGGGCAGGTGCAGGCGGTGCAGCAGCCGGCGCGTTTGTCGGACCTGCGGAGGCATCCACACCGCATTCCGCCTTGCGGAAATCGCTCCACTTCATCCCGCTCAGCGTGCCGGCTGCTTGTGCGGCTCGATACTTGGCGCTGCATTGCTTCATTGTCAGCGCATGTGCGTTGGAAACGTGGCCGGCGAGCATCGCCGCGACCAGCGTTCCCATCCAAAAAGTGGACGAACGAACCAGCATGAAAGCCTCCTTACCCGGTCTTCCCCAGATGACGAGTAATTATCGCGCGGCACTACCGTGTCCATCTGACCGCGCCCTTGCCTTCCTTGATGCCCTGCTCGCATCTTCCGGCGTTAGTCAGAGACGGTCGTGGCGCGGGGGAAGCGCCTCGTCCTGATCGTGGGACAGCGAAGGGCGGTCGCGATCGCGGTTGGCGCCGACGCTAGAAAATCGGTGGATGAAGCTCGTCAATGGCTATGTCGATAAGTCGGGCATTTGGCCTGACGCCTCGATCTTGTTGTCTACCAATTGGCTCTGACTACAAAATCGGTTTTGCCGCTTAGGTCGGGCTGGACGGTGAAGCCCACGTCGATGTTGCCACTCACCTCCCCCTTAGCGTTTATCCCTAGAAACGGGAGCTGCCTCAGGGCATCTGCAAATTCTTCCGGGATCGTCGCCTCAATATGAACGTTCGCGCTGCACTTGTGCTTCTCACGAGATTTTTCGCTGTCGTCTTCGGTCAAGGAATTGAGGGAGAAACGCGCCGTCTCCGGGAAGGCGCGCAGCTGGTTTAGAATGCGAGAGCGGGACTTCTCGTCGACGCCGTCTGGTTGGGCCATTTCGGCGACGCCTGCGACCAGCCCTACGAACCCCGCGAGCGCGGCCAAGCCCTTCAATTCGGGCTGATCCGTCTTGCTGAGCACGTCGTAAAAATTGTCACGCAGTATGACAAAAAGCCTGTCTTGAACTGATTTCGTGCGGCAGTCATAGCGAGGTGCGCAGCTCGCCAAACCGAGAGCGAAAGCGACGATAACGGATAGTCCACTGGGGCGCATTGACATGTCCTAAGCTTGCATCTTCTGCAATTGATCGCACGAAAGCGGCTCGCGGGCCTAGCCTTCAATCACCGGTCGAAACCCGCCTTGTCTATGTTCCTTCCGGGCATGACTTCATGGGTCGATCGCCGCCTCTCCTTTGCGACTGCGGCGTTAGCCGAGCGCACGGCGCGGCCTTCGTCGCCGGTCTCGGCCAAGACGCTGTTCGCCACCTCGGCCCAAAGCCTACAGAGGTGCAACGTATCGGCTTTGTGCGTATGCCGAGGGGCGCCTTCCGGTTGCCAAGGCAATGAGGCTTCCTCCGATGCGCCACATCAGGTGGCTGACCTAGGCGCGCTTAGTCGGGGTCAAGGGCATGGGCAAGCGCGGGCGCTTGATCCGATCCAATGCGAATTATCTTCCCCAATCCATAAGATGATTTCCGCGGCTTCCAAGCAAGACACACTATAGAGCCAGCCCTTCGGCGTCAGATGGACGCCCCATCCCCAACACCGCGCTCGAAATCTCGCTGCGCTGAACCCTCTTGCGCCAAAAGCCCGGATAGCCGCAGCCTCGCTTGGCTCGCTGTACCCGAAGATCGGGGCTCCTGCCCTAGATGAGGCCCCCCGACACAACCTTACCGGCGATCTCCGAGTCGCGGCCTCGGGAAAGGGCGGACAGATCAAGGGCCCCAACTGCCCTTGGCGGATTCGCCAATCCAAGTAATTAACTCCCGCGGGCCGGCCTGCATGAGCATCTCATCGTCGCCGGGACCAGGGTCGGGCTAAGTCGCTCAGCCTCAGATCCGCTTTGGCGTAATCGTCTATAGCAATCGCTTGCATTTTCAAACTCCTTGGCTGGCGCTGCCGTTCCGTCTCGCCTGCCTTTGCAGCTCAAAGGCGGTGGGCCTCGGTTTCGACCAGCATCTGTTGCAGCCATTCCATATAGGGGGTGCCGCCGGTTCCCCGCGGATCGTCAGTCCAGCGACTGATATATTCTTCGGCCCAGCGGTAATGGACACGGCGAAAGGCCGCCATCGCGTCGAGGATGGCGTTGTACGGCTCCTTGACTTCAAGGGCGTCAAGGTCGGGCAGGGCCGCGACCTCCTCGATCAGCGCTCGATGCTGGGCCGGCATGTAGTTGCGCATATCGTTGAGGTGATCCGTGAGCGCGGAGCGGCGGTGGGGAATTTTCATGAAGGCGATCAACGTCGGCATGATGCTGCTTTGCGCCCCGGTCTCGCCCCGAAACTGCATGGGGGCGTGGTCGACGCCCTCATAGGTCACGTTTTCGAAGAAGCGGATGTAAGGCCGGAAGGTCCTGTAGTACAGCGTGGCGTCCATGTGCTCGGGAATGCGCTTGAGCACATCGACCTGTCGGCTCACCGCGTTTGCAATGCGCCACAGTTCGGCGCTGAGATCCGCTTCCCGGTCACCGGCCAACTGCTGCTTGATAGAGGCGATCGCACTGAGAATCTCAGCTGCAATCGCCTCGATCTCGACATGGACGAGGATGAACCAACGCTCGTCGTACAGGTGGACGAAATTCTGAATGGTGTCGATGTTGCCGAGCGTGATCGGGCCATCCTTGCGGAAGCGTTTCCAATTGTACAGCGCATAGCCGTCATAGCTCAGGATCGGCGGGCGCCCGAGCAGCCTCGCCACGTCAACAAGAGGTCCGGCAAGGTTGTGGGGAAGAGTCGTCGCCGGCGCCTCGCCGACCTGGTTGACATAGGCGGAAGCGAGGAAGCCCACCCGCACGTAGTAGAGACGAAGCTGCGGCAGCGTCTCGGCGGAAACGGGGTCTTTCCACTTCGGAATATGCAGGGCGCGCGCATAGGTCCGAAATCCCTTGTCGTAAAGCAGGCTGGGCAGGTCGCGCCCGATCTCGTCCAGCGCGGCGTAGGGCGAGCCAAAGGGAAACGCGGCGAGGGGATCGGCGTCTGGAAGAAAGCCGCGACGCGCATAGGTCGACTTGAGCAATTCGCTGCCCTCGGAAATCACGACCGGTATGCTCACTGCGCTCTCCTGGTGATGTCGACGAGCGCAATCGCGTTGACCCCACTGCATGCGAGCGCGAGCCCGCCGCCAGGCGTCGGCGCCATGTTGCGGACCACGCCACCGCCCGAGGGTATCGGCCACCGCTCGAATGTCTGGCTTTTGGGATGGAAGCGCGTCAGCATGTTCGGCGAGACCGCCGACTCGACGTACCAAATGGCATCATCGACGACGGCGATCGCGTAGGGGCCGGAGTCTGGCCCACGTGGCGACGGCCACTCCGAGACCTCGCCGGTCTTCGGATCCAAGCGGCCAAGATATCCTCTGGCGTAGTCCGTGTACCAAATGGCGTCGTCACTCGTCGCCGCAATCCGCCGCGGGCGCGCGTCGGGGTTCGGGAGGGTGAATTCCTGAATCTTCAACGTCGCCGGATCGACGCGCGCGATTTTGTTTGAGCCGAACTCGGCGAAGAAGGGAATTCCTTGGGAATTGACCAATAAGCCATAGGGAAGCGAATCGGCTGTTGGTGACGGGATGAGTTTGATCTCGCCCGTCGCCGGATCGAGACGGCCGAGCATGTTCCCCCCGATGACGGTGAACCACAGAACTCCCTTCTGGTCGAAAACGGGGGTATGCGGGTCCCGAGCGGCCGGGTCGGGCAGCGTGAACTCGCGAACATCGCCGGACGCGGGGTCGAGCTTGCCGATATAGCCTTTGAAGCTTGCTGTGAACCAGATTGCGCCAGTCGCGTCAGCGACCAGCCCATGCGGCCCCGAGTCGGGCATTTTCAAACGGTATTCCCGGAACTGCCCGGTCTTCGGATCGAGTCGCCCGAGAAGATTGGCCATTTGGCCAGTGTACCAGATCGCTCCGTCGC
>NZ_JBPFEB010000107.1:0-53936 GCF_051061225.1 Methylocystis sp. | reverse complement strand
CGCCGCCGCCAACAGCGAAGGCATCGAACGTGTATGCATGCTGCACCTGCACAAGCCACTCATGCGCGGAAATGGCCGCAGCAACATTGTATGCCCCAAGCAGAGCCAATGCGGCGCCAGCGCCCCCAACAGCTGCTTTGCACACAGCAATGACAACTAGGAATCTATGCCACGTCATGGGAATGTTTTCGTGTGTTTCTTCTATCATTGTAAGCCCCATTGGATTCAGAACCCAGGAGCATCACAAGCGGGAACTTATTCACGAACGGCAAACTAAGCAAGCGCCACAGTGTCTCATGCTGAGACACATTCCTTTTTATCAATGAATCATGAACTTGCTGGTTTTTGATTGATTGCGATCCAAACTCTGATACCTCGCCGTTTCCCGCTGCTTGCGATGCGCCTCCTTTTTTCCTGCATTCTCAGCGCTTGAACTATCCTGTAGCTGATGGCCTTTCTAAGGACTGCGTCGTTTTCGTCGAATGATTTCGCTCTAATCACAAATAGAGCCAACTCCCGCGTGTCCAACCCTTCCGGCGCTGCCGCAAGCGCCTCGTGACACAGCCGCCCGATCTCAAACCGCTTGAAGATGCGGTTTAGGTCCATGTGGACCGGGAAGACCTCTTGCTCGCCGTTTAGCTCGAACATGCGGAGCGTGGCGTTGACTTGGGCGAGGTCGCGGCGAAGCGCCTCGGTCTTCTTCTCATAGGCGCGGATTGCGGCTTCCATCTCATCGCGCTTGCGGCGCAAGGTCGTCAAAATGTGGGGGTCCGCCATCCGGTAATGGGTAGCAAACGCCACAAAAACCAGCTACTTCGATAACTTGCATCAGCTACATAATACCGCGATTCACGGGCGATCCGCAGTAAAATGAAAGAACGGCAAAGGCGGCCGGTCGCCCCGGCCGCCTGCTTGTCGTCAATGCATTGTCTTCAGCCAGTTGTCGATGTTGCGCTTCGCCTCTTCTTTGTCGATCCCGTATTTTTCCTGGATCTTGCCTTCGAACTGTTCGCGATTGCCTTCCATCTGGTTGATGTCGTCGTCCGTAAGCTGGCCCCACTTCTCCCTAATTTTGCCTTTGAACTGCTTCCAGTTTCCCTCGATCTGATTCCAGTCCATGTGGATCTCCTCATCGTATGGCGGGCCCGGGGAAGCCCGCCCGATGCCCCCAAAACGCGGCGCCCAGGGCGCTGTTCCGGCGGCAGCTGAGCTTAAGCGGCGAATAACCGCCACAATTTATAGTTTCGATTCTGATAGCGAATTCGCTGAACCGGGCCCATCGCAGGATTGGCCTTTTGAGGGCGCCGTCATGGGAGCGGCGCTGGATGTCAGCTAAGTGAGTAGCCATGAACCAACAGGCCGACGACAAGGAACTCAAGGCGGCCTTCGCCGAGTTCAAGGAACTCTTGAAGCGCGAGATGGAGCCGGTCGGCGCTTCCGTGGCGCCCGCGGTGCGCCTTGGGCCCGAAGCGGCCGATGCGCCGCATATCGGCGCGGCGTCGCCGGCGCCGCGCCTCCACCAGGTCGGCGCCGAGAGTTTCGAACCGCCGCCGATCGCCCCGGCGTTCCACGCAGTAGATGATTGGTCGGCGGAGCCGTCCGTCGAGGACTTCGCCCCGGAAGGCGAGACGAGCGGCGGGCGCCGCAAGCTCGTTTATCTCTCGGTCGCGATCGTCGTCATCGGCCTCGCGGGCATCGGGTGGACGCTTTCGGATTGGCGCGCCACGGAGGAGCCAGCGGTCGCCGATATGGCCCTGCCGGCCGAATCGGAGCCGGCTGCCGATCAGGCGGCGCTCGAACCGCCAGTCGCCGATTCGGCTCGAGACGCCGCTGCGGCCACGGTGACTCCGACGACCGAGCAGGCGGAAATAGCGCCGCCGGCCGCCGAGACGCCGGCTTCCGGGACGGCTCCAGCCGCCGCTTCGACATCCCAAGCCACGGCCTCGCTTCCGGCGGTCGCAGATCCGTCACCGGCCTCATCCCCCGAGCGCCTCGAGCCGGTCTCCCCGCCGCCGGCCGCGTCCGCCGCCGTCGCGCCGGTGGCCGCCGCTGCGGGAGCCGCGGTTGCGCCAATCGCGTCGACCGGCGCGGGCGCCGTTTCTCGAATGGCGCCGCCGGCAGCGCCTGATCGAAGCGCGGCCCTGCAGCCCTCGAATCGCTTCGAGCCGCAGCAGCCTGCCGCGCCGACGGCCGTCGCCCCGGTCGAACCCAAGCCCGCCGCCCCTGCAAAAGTTGCTAAGCCCAAGCCCAAGCCGCCGCAGGCGACAGCCAAGCGCGCGAAGCCGCGCAATGCTGCGCCGATGGAGAGCGCGCCGGTCGCCTCCGCCGAGCCGCCCGCGGCTCCCGAGCCTGCGCCGCCACCGCCGCCTCCACCGCAAAACGAAGGCGGCGCCTTTGGCTTCATGAAGCGCACGATCAACTCGGTGGGCTCGACCATCGGCGGCCTCGGGCGCAGCGTGATGCCTCACTGAACGGGCCGATTGCCAAATCCGCCGCTCCGACGCAAGCTATTGCGACGGAGCGGTTTTTCTTCTCGCGCTCCGGCAAGCGGTCGGGAGACTGGAAGGAATGGCCAAGCCAACTCAGGGCGACGCAGAAGCGGCCGTGCGCGTTCTCATCGAATGGGCGGGAGACGATCCCAACCGCGAGGGACTCCGCGATACGCCGGCGCGCGTGGCGCGCTCGTATAAGGAGCTCTTCTCCGGCTACGAGATCGACCCACGGGATTACCTGCAGCGCACTTTCGAGGAAGTGGGCGGGTACGACGAGCTTGTCGTGCTGAAAAATATTCGCGTCGTCAGCTTCTGCGAGCATCACATGCTGCCCGTCTTGGGCCGCGCCCATGTCGGCTATCTGCCGACCAACCGCGTCGTCGGCATTTCGAAGCTCGCGCGGGTCGTTCACGGCTTCGCGCGGCGGCTGCAGATTCAGGAGAAGCTCACGGCCGAAATCGCCGAAGCCATCCAGGACATTCTCAAGCCTGCGGGCGTCGGCGTCGTGATCGAAGCCGAGCATAACTGCATGACGCTTCGCGGCGTCAACACGCCTGGTTCACAACTCACCACCAGCAAGCTGCTCGGCGTCATTCGCGACGATCCGCGGACACGCGACGAGTTTCTCGACTTGACGCGGGGGACTTGAAAGCTTCCTCCCCCGCCATAGCCCGTCGAAAGACCGGCGTCTTTTCAGACGCCCTATGGCAAGGGGAGGGGGCCGCAATCGCGCCGCTCCGCCGCCCCCCGGCGTTCGCCTCTGCCCAGGAACAACTCCCCACGCGTCGCGTTGACTCCCCACTTGCTCGAACCGTCGGAGGCGGCAATGGCGGAGGAACGTACTGTGCAGCAGCGGCAACACAATGGGCATGGTGAAATGACCACCGGCGCGCTCGCCGAACAGGCGGCGATTGCCGGCGAGCAGATGGGCCGGAGCGTTCAGCGCAGGGCCAACGAAGCGATCTCGAGGATGACGGAGCGCGGCAATTTGGCGGCGCAGCGCACCGGCGAAGTGCTCGGCAATTTCCAATCGGCGATCGAAACCTCGGCGCGCTCGCAGCCTACGACGACCGTGATGCTTGCCGCTTTCGCCGGCTTTTTCCTCGGCGCACTGTGGAGGATGGGCAGATAATTCTTTCCTCGCGTGGGGTCGTCAATGTTCGAGCCTATATTGAAGAGGGTAGAAAACGCCGTCGGCGCCAGAATGACGCACCTCTCCGGAATTGCGATGGCGGCGGTTCCGCTCCTCGTTGCTGCAGGCTTCGCAATGGCGGCCGGCGTCTATTGGGCAAATGAAGAGCTGGGACCGCTTTTTGGCAATCTCGCCGTCGCGGGCGTCTTTCTCGTCATTTCGGCCCTTGCGTACGCCTACGCGCGAAGGCGCGAGGAGCAGCGGGAGGCGCGCGTGCGGGAGGAGCTAGAGGCGATGGCCCAAGCCTCGCCGATGGCCGCGATCCTGCGCGCCTTGCAATCTCCGAATGTCTCGGGCGCTTTAGTGGATATGGCGAAGACCGCGGCGCCCAAGGCCGCCGCGTCCGTGCTGCGCTCGGCGCCGCGAAACCTGCCGCTGCTCGTCGGCGCAGGCGTCGGACTGATGGTGGCCTCGCGGCTCGTCGAGGCCTGGACAAACGGGCGGCGGCACTGAGCGCTCCGGACCGTGAGCCGTCGGCTAACGGTCTGGGGTCAGCCGAGCAGCCACGCCGCCAGAATGGTCAGCGCCGTAAGCCCGAGCAGAAGCCGGGCGTCGGACGCCCGCCGCCCGTCGGCCATTGAGGCCAACGCCTGCTCTGAAAGGCCGACGCCCTCATCCACCGCCCGCGAGACCCGTTCGATCGCCCTCTCGGCGTCGGCCAGCGTCTTGGGCAAATGCGTCGCGAGACGCGCGAGCTCCGCAATCGTCTTGCCCGCGTCTTCGATCTTCGCTTTTGGCCCGAGGTTTTCCTCGATCCACGAGCGCACGACGGGATCGCAGGTTTTCCAAATATCGAGCTTCGGGTCGAGCGAGCGGGCGACGCCTTCCGCCACGACCATGGTCTTTTGCAAGAGCACGAGCTCGGTGCGCGTGCGCATATCGAAAAGCGCTGTGACCTCGAAGAGCAGCGTCAAAAGCCGCGCCATCGAAATATCAGAGGCGTTGACCGTATGCAGCGGCTCGCCGATGGCGCGCAGGGCCTGGGAAAACTCCTCGATCGAGTGCTTTGCCGGCACATAGCCCGCTTCGAAGTGCACTTCGGCGACGCGTTTGTAGTCGCGAGTGATGAAGCCGTAGAGAATCTCCGCCAAAAAGCGGCGTTCCTTCGTTCCCAGCCGGCCCATGATGCCGAAGTCGATCGTGACGAGGCAGCCATGCTT
This sequence comes from Methylocystis sp., assembly GCF_051061225.1. Taxonomy (GTDB): domain Bacteria; phylum Pseudomonadota; class Alphaproteobacteria; order Rhizobiales; family Beijerinckiaceae; genus Methylocystis. The sequence goes on along the minus strand of NZ_JBPFEB010000107.1, from coordinate 49,092 downwards.
ATCGACGAAGAGATTGCCTTGATGCATGTCGCCGTGGAAGAAGCCGTCGCGCATCGCGTGGCGCAGGAAGGACTGCAGCACATGGGCGGCGAGCGCTTTGAGGTCGTGGCCTTCCGCAGCGACTCGTTCGAGGTCCGAGAGCGGCGCGCCGTCGATCCATTCCAGCGTCAGCACCTCGCGCGCCGTGCGGTCCCAGTCGACGTGCGGCACTTTGATATCGGGGTCTTTTGCGACATTCTCCGCGAATTCGGAAGCGGCGGCGGCCTCCAGCCGAAAATCGGTTTCGAGCTTCACCGTGCGCGCGAGCGTATCGACGACCTCTATCATGCGCAGGCGGCGGCCTTCCGAAGACCAGCGCTCGGCGAGCCGCGCGACCATATACATGTCTCGCAGATCGCGCGCGAACTGACCTTCGACGCCGGGCCGCAGCACCTTCACGGCGAGCTTGCGCTCTTTCCCCTCATAGAGCGCGGTCGCCATATGCACCTGCGCCACGGAAGCGGCGGCGACCGGCTCGCCGAAGGTAATGAAGACGTCGCCGATCTTTTTGCCGAGCGCCTTTTCGACGATCTCGATCGCCTTGTCGCGGCCGAACGGCGCCATGCGGTCCTGCAGCGCCGTCAGCGCATCGGCGATCTCGCCGCCGACGACGTCTGGCCGGGTCGCGAGGAATTGGCCGAGCTTAACATAAGACGGGCCGATTTGAGAAAGCGCGCGGACCAGCGCCTCGCCGGCGTTTTCGCCCTTGCCCTTGGCGAAGAGATTGGCGAGACGCACCAAAGGCGCGGCGGCGGGCGGCAGAAGGTTGGGGTCGACCGACGTGAAGACGCCTTCACGCGCCAGAATATAGCCGGCGCGCGCCAGTCGCAGAAAATTGCCGGTTGGAAGGAGCATCCGCGGCGGCTCTAGTATTTCCAGCCCGAATGGATCGCGACCACGCCGCCCGTCAGGCGCTCGTAGCCCGTGCGCCGGAAGCCCGCCTTGCGGATCATGCGCTCGAATTCGTCGGCGGCAGGGAACTGCCGGATCGACTCGACGAGGTAACGATAGGGCTCGCCGTCGCCGGCGACGAGCTTGCCCACGACCGGTATGACGTTGAAGGAATAGGCCTCGTAGATCTTGTCGAGGCCGGGCACGTTCACCTGCGAGAATTCGAGGCACAGAAAGCGCCCGCCGGGCTTCAGGACGCGGTATGCCTCTTCGAGCGCGACACCTATGCGCGGCACGTTGCGGATGCCGAAGGCGATCGTATAGGCTTCGAAAGAATTGTCCGGGAAGGGCAGGGACTCGGCGTTGGCCTGGACGAATTCGAGCTTGCCGTCGATGCCCTTCTCGCGGGCGCGGTCGCGGCCGACTTCCAACATGTCGCCGTTGATGTCCAGCACGGTGATCTCGGCGTCGGCGCCTGACTGCCGGGCGATGCGGAAGGCGATGTCGCCCGTGCCGCCGGCGACGTCGAGATGCTTGAAGCCCTTGCGGTTTCGGGCGTCGATCTTGCCCGCGAACGTGTCCTTCCAGAGCCGGTGGAGTCCACCCGACATCAAATCGTTCATCACGTCGTAGCGGCGGGCGACCTTATGAAAGACATCGTCCACGAGGCCCTGCTTCTCGGACAGGGGCACCTCGGAATAGCCGAAATGGGTCGAACCCCCTCGGTCGGAATTGGAATCGGTCATTTAACGCTCGCCTGACTTTCGAAGACGCGGTGGGTATAGCCGCTTGTTAGCGGGATGGCTATGGGCGGGGCCGCTCCGGACCGCGCGCCTTCGGGCGCGCATCTTCTCGAAGCGCCCTGAAGGCTCGCGGTTCTCCAACGGCCCCAACCCATTTTATTTACCAGCGTCGCTTATGGTGAATCACGGTCGGGCCCTCGGTAACCAAGGCGCCCGTGTCACGGCTCGGTAATGCGTCCCATGTTCACCCGGCGTATTTTTTCTCTCTCGCTCTTATCCCTCGGCGCCTCCAGTCTTGCGGGCTGCTACGCCCCGAGATCCTTCCCTGAGCCCGGCGGCTTCGGCTCCTCGGGTCGCGGTTTGACCCGCACGCTGGGGCGACCCAATTACGCTGCGACCTACGCGCCTTATCCGGGAGAGCGTTTTGCGGTCCCCGCCGTCGATTACCGGCAGATCGATCCCAGATTTCTGCGCCAGACCGTCGACTACCCATGGGAGGAGCCGGTCGGCTCTGTCGTCGTCGATCCTGCGGCCTACCACCTCTATTTTGTCGAGGCGCCTGGCCGCGCGACCCGCTACGGCGTTGGCGTGGGCCGCGAGGGCTTCGGCTGGTCCGGCCCGGCGCGGATCAATATGAAGAGGGATTGGCCGGACTGGGTGCCGCCGCGGGAAATGATCGCGCGCGATCCTGAAATCCGCGCCCGTCTCGAGCCCACCCCGCGCGGCCTCGGCGTGAAGGGCGGGCCATTGAGCCCCTTGGGCGCGCGCGCCATGTATCTTTTCGGCGAGGGGCGGGATCTCGGCTATCGCATCCACGGCACGCTCGAGCCTTTGACGGTCGGCTCCAATGTCTCGTCGGGCTGCATCCGCATGATCAACCAGGACATCGTGCATCTTTACACGCGCGCGGCTCTGGGAACGCCCGTGACCGTGCTGCCGACGTAGCGGGCCTGGCCGGTAGACCGCGAGCAGGCTTGCATTATTATAGCGAGCCTGGAAGGTTCGTCCGCCAACGACAAAAAACCGAATGCCGGAACTGCCCGAAGTCGAAACGGTGCGGCGCGGTCTTTTGCCCGCCTTCGCCGGCGCGCGAATCGCGCGCGTCGAGCAGCGGCGCAAGGATTTGCGCTTTCCCTTTCCGCCCGATTTCGCCGCGAGGCTGTCGGGGCGGCGCATTCTCCATCTGGAGCGCCGCGCCAAATATCTTCTTGCCGATCTCGTCGGCGCCGAGACGCTGGTCATGCATCTCGGCATGAGCGGCTCCTTCCGCGTCGACGGCGATATTCAGGGCTTTTTCCATCACCCGCGCGACAAGAGCGCGGCGCATGACCATGTCGTCTTCCATATGGAGAATGGCGCGCGCGTGACCTACAACGATCCGCGCCGTTTCGGCTTCATGCTGCTCGTTCCGACGGCGGAGCTCGACGCCCACAAGCTCTTTCGCGGCCTCGGCATAGAGCCGTTGAGCGAGACGCTTGACGCCGCCTTTCTGGCGCGCGCCTTTCGCGACCGAATAGCGCCGGTGAAGGCTTTGCTGCTGGATCAGCGCCTCATCGCGGGGCTCGGCAATATTTATGTCTGCGAGGCGCTGCACCGGGCGGGAATTTCGCCCTTACTAGGGGGCGACAAGCTTGTGACAGCGGCCGGCAAGCCCACCGCAGCGCTCGCGCGCCTGCCGGAAGCCATCAGAAGCGTGCTCGAAGAGGCCCTGGCGGCGGGCGGCTCCTCCTTGCGCGACCACCGTCAGGCGGACGGGTCTTTGGGATATTTCCAGCATTCCTTCCGCGTCTATGACCGCGAAGGGGCCGCCTGCCCGACGCGGGGCTGCAAGGGGACCGTCGCGCGGACCGTGCAGTCGGGCCGCTCGACCTTCTATTGCCCCGCCTGCCAGAAGTGACGGCCAGGGCGGCGCTCTTGGGCGCCGCGACGCCCTTGCCGGGGCCGTCTCGACAAGCCATAACCCCTCCATGTCCCCTTCATCGCTAGAGCCGGCGCTTTCGGTTCAGGGCCTTTGCAAGACCTATGGCAAGCGTAGCGTCGTCGGGCCGCTCGATTTTTCGCTGCCGCCGGGCTCGGTGACGGCGCTCCTTGGCGGCAACGGCGCCGGCAAGACCACGACGATCGGCATGGTCATGGGGCTCATCGAGCCCACGGCCGGCTCGATCCGCGTCTTCGGCCGCGATCTCTTGCGCGAGCGCTACGAAGTGCTCGGCCGCATGAATTTCGAAAGCCCTTACGTCGATCTGCCGCACCGCCTGACCGTGCGGCAGAATTTGCGCGTCTTCGGCCTGCTCTACGACGTGGCGGGTGTGGATTCGAAGGTAGAGGAGCTCGCCGAGGCGCTGGCGCTGCGCGAGCTTCTCGACCGCCAGACCGGCAAGCTCTCCGCCGGCCAGAAAACGCGCGTCGCGATCGCCAAGGCGTTAATCAACGATCCGCGATTGCTGCTGCTCGACGAGCCGACCGCCTCTCTCGATCCCGACACGGCCGATTGGGTGCGCGCGCGGCTCGAGGCGCATCGCGCTGCGCATAATTGTGCGATTCTGCTCGCCTCGCACAATATGGGCGAGGTCGAGCGGCTCTGCGATCGCGTGCTGATGCTGAAGCAAGGCGCCATCGTCGACGACGATTCTCCCGCCAATCTTTTGGCGCGCTACGGGCGCGACAATCTTGAAGAAGTCTTTCTCGATGTCGCGCGTGGGCGCGCGGGGGCGGCGTGATGGGAGGCGCTTTCTCGGCCAAGCGCGTCGGCGCGATGCTCCTGCGCTACAGCTATCTGCTGCGCGCCTCCTATACGCGCCTCCTCGACATCATCTATTGGCCGCTGGTGCAAATGCTCACCTGGGGCTTTTTGCAGACCTATCTCGTGAAGGCGGGCGCGCTTGAAGCGCCGGGGGGCGCGGCGCAGGTGGCGGGCACGCTCATCGGCGCGATCCTGCTGTGGGACACCCTGCTGCGCGGCCAGCAGGGCTTTTCCTTCTCCTTCATCGAGGAGATGTGGTCCCGCAACCTGCCCAATATTCTCATGAGCCCGCTGCGGCCGGCGGAATTCGTCGTCTCGCTCATCGTGATGAGCATCGTGCGCCTTTTTGTCGGCGTCGTGCCGGTGACGCTGATGGCGCTTCTGTTTTTTGGCTTCAACCTTTGGGCGCTCGGCGTCGCCTTCGGCGCCTTTTTCGTGGTGCTGATGTTCTTTGCCTGGAGCATCGGGCTGTTCGTGTCGGGCCTTCTGCTGCGGCTCGGGCTCGGCGCGGAGAATCTCGTCTGGTCGCTGATGTTCTTCGTGCAGCCGCTCGGCGCGGTCTATTATCCGGTCTCGACGCTGCCCGCCTGGGTGCAGCCGATCTCCTGGACGCTGCCGCCGACCTATGTGTTCGAGGGGCTGCGCGCCGTGCTGATCGATCACGTCATCCGCTGGGATCTCCTGGCGCAGGGGCTCGCCATCGACGCCGTTCTCTTCTCGCTCGCCTGCGTCTCCTTTGGTCTTCTTCTGAAAAGCGCGCGCCGCGCCGGCACGCTGCTGCAGACGGGCGAGTGATGACGGCCAAGCGCGCCGATGTGATTTTGTGCGAGCGCGGATTTTTTGAGAGCCGCGCCAAGGCGCGCGAGGCGATCGAGGCCGGGCTCGTCACCGTCGACGGCCGGCGCATCACAAAACCATCCGCGCCGGTCGCCGATCATGCGGAGATCGTCGCATCCGCGCCCTATCCATGGGTGTCGCGCGGCGGCGTGAAACTCGCCCATGCGCTCGACGTCTTCAAGGTCGACCCCTCGGGCGTGTTCTGTCTCGACGTGGGCGCATCCACGGGCGGCTTCACGGATGTGCTGCTGGCGCGCGGCGCGCGCCATGTCGTGGCTGTCGACGTCGGCCACGATCAGTTGCACGAGAGGCTGCGACGCAATCTCCGCGTGACATCGATGGAAGGTCAGGACGCGCGCACATTGACGCGCGCGCAACTTGCGGAAGCGCCCGCGCTGATTGTGATGGACGCGAGCTTCATCTCCCTGGCTGCGCTTTTGCCAAATGTGCTGTCGCTTGCCGCGCCGGGCGCGACGCTCGTCGCGCTCATCAAGCCGCAGTTCGAAGCCGGCCGCGCGTCGAATAAAAAAGGCGTGGTGCGCGATGAAAAGGTGCACGCGCGAGTCTGCGAGACCGCCCGCCGCGATGTCGAGGCCCAGGGTTGGCGCGTCGCTGGCGTCGTTCCTTCGCCAATCGAAGGCGGCGACGGCAATCGCGAATTCCTTCTTTACGCGGACCGCGTCTGACATCACGCAGCGAAGGGGCCGCCGCGCGTCGTGGCGTCTTGTAACTGTTATGGTTAAGTTTTAGCATGCGGACATCAGGACAGTGTTTCGGGAGACGCCGGCGTGGGCAATATCAATTTTTACACGCACGCGCGCGTGCTCAGCAGGGTGTCCGAGGACACGAAAGTCGGCGCCTCCAACACTCTCTCCAACGCTGTTGCGCAGCTTCGGGAGCGTGGCGTCGCGCGCTCGGATAGCGTGATAACGCTTGCGACCCCCAGACTGGGAGTTGCGGCCAATCCATCCGCCGGTCTCGCCAAGACACTGGGCAAAACGAAAGCGAAGGCCAACGCCATCGCCGCCAATTTCTCGAACCCCGCCGTCAAGACAAAATTCGCCAACCGGCTCGCGGACAATCCCGCCGGCGCGAAAGATCTAAAAAAGCTGCTCCATTACAAAGGCAGACAATCAGCAGCGAGCGCCGGCGCCCGCCTGCAAACGCGCGCCGCTCTTTCGCTCGCTTTCGCGCATGGGGCGAGTTCAGCCGAGCTGAGCAATTTGCGGCAGTTCCTGGATGGCTGCGGTGATGACGTTCGAAGCAACGTCCTGACGGAACTCAACAGCACGCACAGAAACGCAGGCGCGTTCATTGAGAGTCTGCTCGATCCCGATGCGTTCAACCCGGCCAAGGATCTCAATTCAAATGCCATCAACGGGATGTATGGAGTCTTCGAACCGGCCGCGCAGCTTTACATCAATGATCTGTTGGTAGGGCAGAACGTAGACTTGGATTCAACCGCCGGGATGCGGAACGCCGCGATTTTGGGGTCCATTTCATGTTACTGCGAAAATGGTTATGGCTGGATGAATGATGCACTACGTTCAGGTAAAGAACTGCCTGATGAAGAAAAGAACATTATCAAGACGGCTGCATTTGTCCTCGGCCAATTGCCGGATTGGCAAGGCCTGACAATGCGAGGCGCGGATCTTCCGCCCGATGTTGTTGACCGGTATCAGCCAGGCGCTACCGTAACGGAGAAAGCGTTCACCAGCGCCAGCGCAGACGCCGGCTACAAGAGAAATGTCCAATTCATCATCGAGAGCAAGCACGGCAAGGACGTGTCTCACCTATCTGGCAAAAAGGGTGACACCGACGGCATAGAAATCATGTATCGGCCAAACACGCAGTTTGACGTTCTCCACAAGGAGAAGATTGGCGAAATCACCTATATCGTCATGCGCGAGGCCGATTGATGAGCGACGAAGCCCCCAACGATCATGATGGCGCCAAGGACGCGCTCGGTCGGTTGAGCAAGGAGCTCGGCCTGGAGCTGGCGGATGGCGCGCTGTTCATTCCCTTCGACGAGTTTTTCGAATGCATTCTGTCGCCCTCGGCCGGCGGCCGCATCTCGATGGAGATTGCCCTGATCATGGTTGAGGGCGACAGGGGAGGGAACATCTCGCGGCAAGCCTTGAAGCTGAACGCAGACCCCTCTGTGACCGCAGACGGATCAATCTCCCTCGATCCCACGGGCTCGGTCCTGACCCTGAAGGCGTTCACCGCCGCAGATCCCAGAAACCCGGACGCCCTCGGAAATGCGGTCGCTCAGTTCATTGAAGCGGCGCGCGGCCTGATCGAGACATTGACGGGGGAGGGCGGGGACGCGCAACCTTCTCCGCCTGAGACGCCCTTCGATCCCCGTTCCTTCGTTATCAGAGGGTAACAGCTTGTGCTTGCCCCCGTGGGGAGAGGAGACCTCCAGATGAGCGGACATTCAACGACCTCCGGCAAACCCTTCGAGCCGACGGCGGAAGATCTCGAACTCATCGAGCGGGCGCGCCGACAGATTGAAAAGATGGCGACGCTCCCACCAGTGAGCGCTGAATTTCAGAAGCGCGTCAATTCGGAGATGGGCGTCGAGGACGACACCGCAGCGCCGGCGCGCGAAAGCGGGGAAAAATGAGCGAAACGATCGAGAGCATCGGCGCGAAGTTAAAAAACGTCGGCCAGCTTATTGGAGCCGATCTTGCCCTGGACAGCCACGGCGTGGCGGCGATGACCTATGACGATGGCAGAAGCTGCGTCTTCGCCGCGGGCGGCTTCCCGCCGCGCATCGGCATGGCGGCGCCGCTCGTTTCCGGCGCGAACAAGGAGCAGATCTCGCACGCGCTTGCTCTCAACGCGACTCTCGAACGAGTGGCGGGTGTTCTTGCCCTCGACGATTTTGGCGCCATCATCCTCACCGCGGCGCGGGATGCGGAGGGCCTGACCGAGGAGGCTCTGGCCAGTTTCATGAGCGACTTCATCAGGCAGGCGGCCGGGTTCGCCGCGCTCTTGCATGGCGTCGGCGCATCGTCCGGCAAGGCAAGCGCCGCGTTTCCAGCGCCCGGCGGCGCCGAGGGTTTGATCAGGGCATAGCAGCGCGGGCAATCGCCCCTCGCAGCGCGCGGGCGCAAGCGACACGGCCCGCTGGACAGAGGTTGAACCAGGGCTGTCATTCGACGCTTCGCTAAACAACTCGGCCGCGAATGGTTGCGTGAGGATCCGCTACGCAACCGGCGCAAATCGAGGCGCGCGCAACTTGCCCAAGCGCGCGCCGCTCCGCGCGCAGGCGAATCTTTTCAAGACCCTGAGGCGTGACGCTCACACGCCTGACTCTCCGCGCGCCGGAAATCAAGAAGCGTGAAAATACAACTCCAATGAATGTTGCGAACCCGGCCTTTAATGGCTTAGCTTAAGATTGCAGGCGCCGCTGCGTTCTTTCCCGCTGGCTGCACGCGCATGCACCGGGCGAACTGGCGAGCAATCCATGAGCAACGTCGATTTCTATACGTCGGAAACCCTGATTTCGAGAATCAGGGAGCAAACCAAACAGGAAGACATTCCCGAGTCCTTGCGATCCTCTGTCGAGACTCTGCGCGCGCATGGCGTCACGACGCAGACTCACGGGCACGGGCATGCCGCGCCGGTCGTCGGGGCGCATGGGCCCGCCGCGCGTATTACGGACATCCTCGGCAAAAAACAGAAGAAGGCAGCGGCCATGGCCGCGAATTTCAGAAACGGCGCCGCGACCGAAAAGTTCTCGAACCGGCTCGACAGTCAGATTGCGGCGAAGGCGCTCAAGGCGCAGTTGCACTATGGCGGCTCCCAATCGGCAAAACGTGCGCCGGATCGCCTGATGACGCGCTCCGCCCTGTGTCTTGCCTTTGCTCATGGCGCCAGCGCCGAGAATCTCCAAAAGCTGCGGGCGTATCTGGACGCCAATCGGGATCCCCTCGCGCGCAATTTTATTCTGGGACAACTGAACCGGACGCAATTTGATTCAAACGCTTTTATCGACGGGCTTCCCAAGCCGGGCGCCCCTCTCCTGAGCAAAGGGGATGTCACAATCAGAAATTCGACGGAAAGTAAAAAAGCCGCCAGATTTGTCGAAAAGTACAAGGACGAGCTTGGAGTCAGTCAGACGAACCGCGCGGTTCAGATATTCGCGACTGTGACGAATTACTGCAATACTGGCTACGATGATGTCAACAAGGACCTCCGATCCGGCGCCATTCCTTCCGACGCTACAAAAAAATATGTGAAAACGATGAATTATGCGCTCTCGCAACTGCCGGACTGGCATGGCTTGGTCATGCGCGGCGTGAATCTGTCGAAGGACATACAGAGCAAATATAAGGTCGGCGAGACAGTTATCGAAAAAGCCTTCACCAGCACCAGCGCCGATCGGGGCTTCCCGGAGATGAACACGCAATTCATCATCGTGAGCAAGCACGGGAAGAACGTGTCGGAACTCTCCGAGCAGGGTGGAACAAAGGCGGACGGCGCCGAGATTGTGTTTTCGACCGACACGCCTTTCAAGGTTCTCGACAAGATGGAGGTCGCAGGCATCACCTACATCGTCATGGAGGAGGTGGGCTAGCGGCTTGGGAAGGATGCAAGGATTCCAGCGGAAGAACCGCGGCCTTTCGAGGTGAAAGAGGCCGACATGAGGGCGCCTTTACGAAAGGCTGGGGAGCAAACGCGATGACGGATGTGAATTTTTACGACAGATCGAGCGTCATCGACGAGATCTACAATAAGACCGGTCAGAATGTTTCGGATGAGACGGATGCGGCGATTGAGAAGCTGGGCGACCTCGGCGTCGAACCTGCTGAACTCGGAGGAGCGGAGCCTCATTTGGAGGGCGCGGCGAGGCCGTCGAATCTGATCGTGTCGGTGTTGAATAAAAAGGCGTCCATCGCGGATAATTTCAGAGCGGGAGGGGCGGTCGCCGAGAATTTCGGCCGGCGCGTTGGCGACGAAGAAGAGGCGGCGAAACTGCGGCCCTTCCTGAGTTATAAAGGACAAACCGAACCGGACGCCGCCCGTCGCCTCGAGACGCGCAGCGCCCTGTGTCTGGCTTTCGGACATGGCGCGACGACGGAGGATCTCGGCAAGCTCAAGGCGAGTCTGGACGCAAACGCGGACCCGATGTTCTCGAGATTCGCACTGGCGCAACTGAACAGCCCAGGGTTGGATTTCTGGGCGTTCATGGAGAGGCTTCCCGCACCTGGCCAGAACTTTGTCGAGGAGGTGGATCTCGCGCATTTCGAGGCAACTCACAAGAATAAGGCCGTCAATTTCGTGGGCGAGCGTGGCAGTGAATACAAATCTGAAGATGAACGGAGTTTTCGGTCTGTCACCGCCTATTGTGGCGATGGATATATGGATATAAGGAGACGAACGCGGCGCTTCGGACCAATGGAGCCATGACGGGCTATTGCGCGAGCATTGTGAAAGTGGGCGTCTTTGCGCTTGCGCAACTCCCGGACTGGCAAGGGCTGACATTGCGTGGCGGCAATCTCGAGCCTCATCAGCTCGAAAAATACCAGCCGGGGCAAATCGTGACGGAAAGCGCCTTCACCAGCACCAGCGCAACCGCGGGCTTCAAAGGCAACACCTTTTTTGTCTGCCGTAGCGAGCATGGGAAGGACGTGTCGGAACTTTCCGAAAATGCCGCCCAGGACGGCGTCGGGATTCTGTTTCCTCCCGGCACACACTTCAAGGTGCTCTCCAGGGAAGAGGCAGGTCCGAATACGATCATCGTCATGACAGAGGTGAGTTGACGGGGAGCAGGCGGTGAAGGATTTTGGGAGAGGCGCGGCGGGGAGCGGCCAGCGGAGGGTGATATGAGTGGTGACGAAAAGAGAGAAACAGGCGCGGCTGGCTTCGAGCTGACGGCGCGGGAGCGTGAAATCGTCGAGCTCGCGCGCCAGCAGATCGAAAAGATGAAAACCCTTCCTCCGGCCGATCCCGCCTTGCAGGCGCGCATCAATTCCGAGCTGGGCGTCGACGATCACGATGGCGCGACAACCAAGCCCGGCGCGTAAAGCCCGCGCGGCGCTCTCAGGGAGTGAGCAATGGATCGTGTATCAACGGCGCTGGACGAGCTTGGGCGCGAGATCGGCGTCGACGTCGTGGACGGCAAGCTGATCATTCCCTTTGATGATTTCTACGAGTGTTTCATCCTTCCTGCTCCCGGCCGCGCCGAGGTCGTGATCGAGACGGCCCTGATGATGGTTGCCGCCGCTGATCAGGGCGCTGTCTTGAGAAAGGCGATGGGCCTCAACGTCGATCCTTCTCTCGTCGCGGATGGCGTCCTGTTCCTGGACCGCGAGACGGAGGTTCTGATGCTTCGCGCCAAACATCGGCCTGGGGCGAATGGCGGCAAGGGTCTTGGCGAAGCGGTGGCGGTCTTTGTCGAGGCGGCGAGGACTATCCTTGCTCGAATTGTGGAGACCGGCGGCCGTCAGGCGGAGGCTTCAGGGACGCAGGAGCCGCACCTCACCAGGATCAGAGCCTGATGGGCTGGCTTTCGGTTTGAACGGCGGCGCGGAAGAAAATGATCACCAATCGAGAAACCATCGGCGCGATGCTCACCCGGATCGGCGGCTGTCTGGGCAAGAAATTCACCTTGGACAGCCAGGGCGCGCTCACGCTCTCCTATGCGGGAAACCGGAGCTGCGTGTTCGCCGCGCAAGATGGCTTTCGCCCGCGCATTGGCATGACGACGTCGCTCATATCAGGCGCCACGGATGATCAGATCCTGCGCGCCAGCCTGATGAACGCAAATCTGGAGCGGGCGTCGGGCGTCCTGGCGCTCGACAGCGCGGGGGCGCTCGTCTTCACCGCCGCCCGTGACGCGGAGGATCTTTCGCAGGAGGAACTCGCGCATTTCCTCAGCGACTTCATGAGAGTCTCGATCGAACTCTCGGACGCGCTCACTGCGCCAAAAGAACGGCGCGGGCGTCCGCCCGAAGCTGTCCCGGATGGCGGCATCCGATGCTGATCCGTTCGCTTATCCCCGATTCCCGCGAAGCCATAAGGTCACGTTCGCGCTGGCTTGAAATTTGCACCAGGGTGAGAGGTCGCATGCGGGCGCATGGCCCCGGCAGACCCGATCCACCACGGCTTTTTGCGGAAACAAGAGCATGTCCGACTCGAGCTCCATCAGGATCCACATTGGCGGCCCTCAGAGTCACTCCCCTTCCGTCCATGGGACGGCGTCCGGCAGTTCGTCAGACGGAGAGCTGCAAAGCGTCGATGTGGGCGAATTGTCCGAACTCGACGTCGAGATGGAACAGTTCCCCTCGGCGGCGCCCGCGATCCGCGCGGACAAATTCAAGAACAATCTCGACGAGGTTCTTGGCGGCAATCATTTGCAGGGCAAGAAAGACGCGATCGCACGGCGCTTTCTTGCCCTTGCGGGAGCCGAGCCCGATCTGATCGAGGCGTTCAACTCGAAGATGATCTTCGCGCCGAAGCTGAGGGAGCTGCTCCATTTCTCGCCGCTGGACGTTTCGAGAACCTCCAGGGAAGAGCGGATTCAGGTCAGGACTGCCGTGGCGCTCGCCTTTGCAAGAGGGGCCGGCCCGCGCGAGCTGGACATGCTTCGCAAATACGCCGTGAGCAACGTGCTGAGGGATCGGGCGGAAGTGGTCGAGGGGCTGAGCAGACAGGGCTGCGACGCGACCGCCTATATCCACGGGCTTTGGAAAAATCCCGCCTTCCTCAAGGCCTATGCGCTCGAGGCCTGTGTCTGACGCGAGCCGCGAAAAAGGGGCGCGGGTCGCGGATTTCTGATACACGCTGCTCATGAAACGCCTCACCATCGAACGCCTCGGCCATCGCGGCGAGGGGATCGCGCGCGACGGCGACGCGCGCGTCTTTGTGCCCTATGCGCTTCCGGGCGAAACCGTGCTCGCGGAGGTCGCCGGCGAACAGGCGCGGCTCGCCGAGATCGTCGACGCCTCTCCCGACCGCGTCGCGCCTGTCTGTCCGCATTACGCCCATTGCGGCGGCTGCGCCGTGCAGGCGCTGCGCGCGCAGGCCTATGCGGACTGGAAGCGCGGGCTCGTCGAGACGGCGCTGCGCAACGCCGGTCTGTCGCTTCCGGTCGCGCCGGTCATCGACGCCCATGGCGCCGGCCGGCGGCGCGCGACCTTCCACGCCCGCATGGCGCGGGGGGAGGCGCGGGTCGGCTTCATGGCCGCGCGCTCGCATGAAATCGTCGAAATCGACTCATGTCCGCTGCTGGCGCCCGAACTTGCCGGCGCGCTGCCGGCCGCCCGCGCGATTGCCCATGTCCTCGCGCCGCGCGGCAAGCCGCTCGACATCGCCGTCACGGCGACGCTGGAGGGGATGGATATCGAGCTGCGTGGCGCGGGGCCGCTGGAGGATCATGAAAGCGGGGCGCTGATCGAGGCGGCGGCCGCGCATGACCTCGCGCGGCTGACCAACCACGGCCGCCTCGTGGCGTTGCGGCGCGCGCCCTTCGTCGCGGTCGGCCCGGCCCGCGTTCCCCTGCCGCCGGGAGCCTTCCTGCAAGCGACGCAGGCGGGCGAGGACGTCCTTGGCGGGCTGGTGCTGGAGGCGGCGCGAGGCGCCAGGAACGTCGCCGATCTTTTCTGCGGCGTCGGCGCCTTCGCCCTCCGGCTGGCGCGCGAGGCGCGGGTCAGCGCCTTCGACAGCGCCGCCGAGTCGGTTGACGCCATGTGCGCGGGGGCGCGCGCGACGTCCGGACTAAAGCCGCTCGGCGGCGCGGCGCGCGATCTGTTCGCGCGGCCGCTCACGGCGCAGGAGCTCGCCCCCTTTGATTGTGTGGTTTTCGACCCGCCGCGCGCCGGGGCGCCGACGCAGGCCATGGAGATCGCCCGCTCGCCGCTGCGGCGGGTTGTCGCGGTCTCCTGCAATGCACAAAGTTTCGCGCGGGACGCCGCCATTTTGGTCAACGGCGGCTTCGCGGCAAAAAACATCACGCCGGTTGACCAGTTCCGCTACGCTCCCCATGTCGAGATTGTTGCGGTTTTTTCGCGCGGGGAGGGCCAAAAGCGGCCAAAACGGAGCCTTCTAGGGTGAATCCCTTAATTTTTCGGTAACGGACCTGTGACGAGAATATCTCAACGGAGGAAAAACAAAGAGGGATTCGACCGGGCGAATGGCAAAGCCGTTGCCGAAGCTTAAAATCAGGCATAGGATTTGCGAGATGGTCCGGTGTAGACGGGGGCCTCGACGGTCTCCCGAACTGGAAGGAGATAGTCATGATGAATGCGCTGATCGCCGCAACATTGTGTAGCATCGTCCTCGCGAGCGCGCCCTCCGCCGCGCGCGCTTACGTCTACGCTCGCAAGAAGGACTCGCGCGCCCGTCGTCGCTACTGACGGGCCGCCATTCGAGAGGGCGCTTCTCTGTCTCAGAGTGCTTGGTCTCGTGCGCCCGACCTCTACGATCGCCTGCGGGCGATCGTCGGAGCTTCCGCGGTCATCTCTGGCCCGGCGGATATGGACGCTTTCCTGTCCGAACCGCGCGACCTCTATCATGGCCGCGCCCTTGCTGTCGTGAAACCCTCTGACGCGGCGCAGGTTGCGCGCTTGCTCGCGCTTTGCAACGAGCAGGGCGTCGCCGTGGTTCCACAGGGCGGAAACACCGGACTCGTCGGCGGGCAGACGCCGGACGCGAGCGGCTGCCAGATCCTGCTGTCCCTGCAAAGACTCGATCGCGTGCGCGAGGTCGATCCCGCCTCGGACGCCATGACGCTCGAAGCGGGGGTGACGCTCGCGCGAGCCCAGGATGTCGCCGAATCCGTCGACCGCTATTTCCCCTTGTCGCTCGCCTCCGAAGGCAGTTGCACGATCGGCGGCAACCTCGCCACCAACGCCGGCGGCGTGCATGTGCTGGCCTATGGCGCCGCGCGGGATCTTGTGCTGGGGCTCGAAGTGGCGCTTGCCGACGGGCGGCTCTTGTCGACGCTTGGCAAACTGCGCAAGGACAACACCGGCTACAATCTCACCCAGCTTTTCGTGGGCTCTGAGGGCACGCTGGGCGTCATCACGGCGGCGACGCTGAAGCTGTTTCCACACCCGCGCTCGCGCGCCGTCGCGTTCCTGGGCCTCGATGATCCGGGCAAGGCGCTCGCGCTTCTGAATTTCGTGAAGGACCACGCGGGGCCGGGCCTGCAGGCGTTCGAACTCATGTCGCGCATCGGGCTGGAGCTGGTGCTGCGTCACATCCCCGGCGCGCGCGATCCGCTCGACGCGCCCCATCCCTGGTACGCGCTCATCGAGATCGCCGGCTTTTCGGAAGGCGAGGCGGAGCGCGTCGTGGCTGCAACGCTGACGGAGGCGCTGGACGCCGGTCACGCGCGCGACGCGATGCTTGCGCAGTCGCTCGATCAGGCGGCGGCTCTGTGGCGCCTGCGCGAGAGCATGTCGGAGGCGCAAAAGCGCGAGGGCGGCTCCATCAAGCACGACATTTCCGTGCCGATCGAGCGCATTCCGGCGTTTCTGGAGGAGGCGGGACGTCGCATCGCCGCGCATTTTCCGCAGGCGCGGCCCATTCCCTTCGGCCACATGGGCGACGGCAACCTGCACTACAACGTCTCACAGCCGCCGGGCGCCGAGAAGGCGGCCTTTCTCGCCCAATGGGACGAGATGAATGAGATCGTCCATGGGCTCGTCGCCGAATACGACGGGTCGATTTCCGCCGAGCATGGCATTGGCCAGCTCAAGCGCGATCTTCTGGCGCGGGTGAAGACTCCGGTCGCGCTCGATGTGATGCGCGCGCTGAAGCAGACGCTCGATCCCAGGGGCGTGCTTAATCCCGGAAAACTGCTCTGAGCACATCCCGGTCTGATCCCTCGCCCCGCGGGGGGAGGGGAACGCGCCCGGCGCTTTGATGCTCAGCGACCAGGCTCCCTCTCCCCGCGAAAGCGGGACTCAGGTCGGGGCTCTCTCGCTGAAGAGGGCGCCGGCGAGCGGCTCCTGAAGGTGCGGGCCGTCGCTCGTGACGCGGCCGATCTCCGGGCCGATCGCGAAGAAGTCGAGCGCGTCCTCGGGCGCCGGTTTCAGCAGCGCGGCGGCCTCTTTCGCGTCCACCCCGTCACAATCGAGCCAAGCGGCGAAGTCCTGCGGCGCCACAATGGCCGGCATGCGGTCGTGAACCGCCGCCGTGGCCAGGCTGGCCTGCGTGGTCAGGATGCAGGCCGTGTCGATCTCCGCGCCGTCAGCCCCGTTATAGGTCTCCCACAATCCCGCAAGCCCCATCGGCGCGCCGTCGGCGCGGCGGAAGAGATAGGGTTTCCGCTCGACGCGCCGCCCGGCCGAAAGCTTCAGCCATTCATAGTAGGCGTCGGCCGGCACGAGGCAGCGGCGCCGCTTGAGGGCGTTGCGAAAACTCGCCTTCTCCGCGACCGTCTCCGCCCGCGCGTTGATGATGAGGGGAAAATCGCGCGGGTCCTTGACGAAGCCCGGCAGGAAGCCCCAGCGCGCCAGCATGAGCCGGCGCGTCGGCGCTCCACCCTCGCGCCCCGCGATCACAATGGGGATCGGCTGTGTCGGCGCGATATTGTAGCGGGGCGGAAAATTCGGCGCCTCCGGATAGCCGAACAGTTGCCGGATCG
The DNA here is from genome assembly GCF_051061225.1 of Methylocystis sp. Taxonomy (GTDB): domain Bacteria; phylum Pseudomonadota; class Alphaproteobacteria; order Rhizobiales; family Beijerinckiaceae; genus Methylocystis. The sequence continues at coordinate 32,234 of NZ_JBPFEB010000107.1, read as the reverse complement.
CCTCGGGGGGCGAGGTGAGCGCGTAGCGTCCGCACATGCGGCGTGATCCTCATTTGCGAGATGCAACCATAGCCTGAAATCATCTGTTTGGCCCGCGCCTCATTCGCAAGAGACCGGGAGGCGGGCGGGCGGCAAGGAAATTTTATGACATTTATTGTCAACTTCACGCTTGAAAGCGGAGTGGGGCGATAATGACTCTTGAGACCCAGTTTGTGGAGCCGGTCGACGCGTCGGCGGCGGAGGAGAGCTACTCCAAACCGCTCGTCAGTCCGATATCCGGTCTGGCGAATGACTATCTCAATCTGTTCAACGAGCTGGTCATGATCCTCGAGCAGCTCCCGGTCATGCCGGAGCTTTATGAAGACCTCTGCGTCTGGCGCCCGGTGAGCTATCAGGAATATTTCCGCAAATCGGCCTTGCCGGGCCGCCATTCGGCGCTTGCCGCGTATGAAGTGCTGAGCCCGACGTTTCGCAAACGCTTCGAAGCCTTCGTCGCGGAGCTCGACGTGATTGCCCTGGCCAGCGTGGCGTCCGTGCGCCTGCAATTTCGGGACGGCCCGCCGGCCGACATGGCGCGGCTGACCGAGACCTGTCAGCGCTCGGGCGAGAAGATGCGGCACATCCTCGTGCGGGCGTCGCGTCTCGTGAATTACGCCAATCTCGAAGGGTAGGTCTCAGCGCGCGAAAAAGGCGGCGAGCCGGGCGCGCGTCTCGGGCGAGGCCAGCGCTTTCGCAAAGAGCGCGGCCTCCTCGTCGATGCGCGCGACCAGCGCCGCCGGGTCGCCGCGCAGCAGCCTGCGGGTTGCGCGAACCGCCTCCGCCGGTTTGGCCGCGAGCGCCCGGGCGGCCGTCATGGCCGAATCAAGAACCCGTTCCGCGGGCGCGAGGCCGTTGACCACGCCGAGCCGATGCGCCTCCTCCCCGGAGAAGGGCTCTCCCAGCAAGAGATATTGCGAGGCGCGGGCCATGCCGAGCCGCTGCGGGACAAGGAGGCTCGCGCCGGCCTCCGGCACCAGACCGAGATCGATGAAGGGCATGCGCAGGCGCGCCTCCGGGGCCGCATGGACGAGGTCGCAATGGAACAGCATCGTCGTGCCGACGCCAATGGCGTCGCCGGCGACCGCCGCCACCATGGGCTTTTCAAAGCGGGCGAGCGCGCGCACGAAGATCAGCGCCGGAAAGTCCCCCGGCGTGTCCAGAAAGTCGCGAAAATCCGCCAGGTCGTTTCCCGCCGTGAAGTCGCCGCCCGCGCCGCAGAAAACGACGGCGCTGACGCCCGGGTCCCCGCCCGCCCGCTCCAGCGCGTCCACAAGGATGAGGTAAGTCTCGCGGTCGAGCGCGTTTTTCTTCTCCGGCCGGTTGAACGCGAGGCGCAAGACGCCGTCTTCCTTCGACACCAGAACCTTGTCGCCCATTTTCGGCCCCTCTTGCGCCCACAGCTTCGACTTGACAGTCTAGGCCGCGCCTGAGCCGATGATAACCCGCCCGGCGGCCCCATTGCGAGGCGGCCGGAGGGGGAGGGGGCCGCAGAAGCGCTGAGCGGAGCAGCGATGGCGATGCATGCAATTCTGGAGTGGCTCACCGGGGCGTCGCCTCAACCCGCTCAAACCCTCCTGGGCGCGAGCGAGAGGCGGATGACGTCATGGCTGGCGGCGTCGCTGCCCGGCGACGTCGAGCCGGTCCAAATGTCCCTGGTCGGGGCGGTTGGCGCGGTCGTCGCGGCGGCCGCCCTCATGGCCGCGTCGCATTGGCGCTGGCTTGTCTGGGTCGTGCCGCCGGCCATGGGCGTCAACTGGCTGGGCCTGTCCGTCGATCTCCCGCTCGCCCGCCAGCGGCGGGGCGGCGAGACGTCAGCGGAGGGCATGACGCATCATCTGTGCGAAATCTTCTCGCACCTGCTGCTCATTCTCGCCTATGGCGGATCGCCCTTCCTGACGGTCCGGTCGGCCACGATCATCCTCTTCTGCTATCTGCTCTTTTCTTCCTATGTCTATATTCGCGCCGCGGCCCGGCGCGCCGAACGGATGGCCTTCATCGGAATTGGCGTGACGGAGTTTCGGCTGCTCCTCGCCCTCTGGCCGCTCTTCGCCCTCGCCGTCGATCTTCCCGCCATGCGCGACGACGCATTGCCGGCCGTCGACATTGCGGTCATGTCGCTCGCCGGGGTCGCGATCCTTGGCTTCGTCGGCAAGCTGGTCCTCGACGGCCGCAGGATCGCGGCGGCGCCGGGGCGGGAGCCGTAGGCCCAACCTTCGAGCAATCATCAACAAAAAATGAACCGTCCCAGCAACTTGGTCGCAACTTGATCAGCCTTGCCTTAACTGTTAGTTCAAAAGTCAAGTTTTAGGTTACGGCGTTACCTCGCCCTTTCGCGGAGCTGCCTTGAAATCGTCGCGCCATGTCCTTGCCAGCACATTCGTGCTTTTCGCGCTGGCGGCCGTCCTCGCCGGATGCGGGTTGACGCCCGCCAGCGGCCCCTCGCGCGACCAGATGGTCGAGGGGGGGGCGACATGGACGGATGAGAGAGGGGCCGCGCCCTTCGTCTGGGTCGAGATCGACGACCGGACCCTGGACTGGCTCGCGCGGCGGCCCCCGGCCACCTTGCGAGGGTTTTTCGGAGATTACCGGCCCTCGGCGACGCAGGTGATCGGCGTGGGCGACTCCTTGCAGGTCACGGTCTGGGAGGCGGCGTCGGGCGGTCTGTTTTCCGCGAGCGACGGCGGCCATGTCAGCCCCGGCGCGCGATCCTCGTTGATCCCCGAGCAGACCGTCGGGCGCGACGGCTCGATCACAGTGCCTTACGCCGGACGCATACGGGTGGCGGGGCGCACGCAGCAGCAGGTCGAGGCCGCCGTCGTCGAGCGTCTCCAGGGGAAGGCGATCGAGCCGCAGGCGCTCGTCAACATCTCCCGCAACATCAGCAATACCGCGACCGTGACCGGCGAGGTCGCCAATGGCGCGCGCGTGCCGCTCAGCGCGCGCGGCGACCGCCTTCTGGACGTCATCGCCGCCGCCGGCGGGTATCGCTCGCCGGTGCACGAGACCTTCATCAGCCTCACGCGCGGCGGTCGCACGGCGCGGGCGCCCTTGCAGGCCCTGCTCGCCAATCCTTCGGAGAATATCTTCATCCGCGCCGGCGACATCTTGACCGTTGAGAGCCGGCCGCAGACCTTCACGGTCGCCGGCGCCACCGGCGTCAATGCGGTGATTCCCTTCGACGCGCGCGGCGTGGCGCTGGACGAGGCGATCGGCAAGGCGGGCGGACTCAACGACAATCGCGCCGACGCCAATGGTCTCTTCGTTCTGCGCTATGAGCCGGCGGAGGTCGTCCGGGGCTTCGCCAATGCGCCCCACCGGCTTCCTGCGGAGCAGATGGCTCCCGTCGCCTATCACCTGAACATGCGTGACCCGGGCGCGCTGTTCGCGGCGCGCCGTTTCGCGATGCACGACAAAGACATCATCTATGTCTCGAACGCCCCGCTCGCCGAGATCGGCAAAGTGGTGCAGTTGATCCAGACCGTCGCGCAGCCCGCCGTCCAGGCCTATGCGATCGGCCGCATCGCGCATTGATGGGACGCGCAAACAACCGGAGGTTGTTTTTTCCGAGGCCGCATCTTGATCTTGACAATAGCGCGGCTAAGACTCACGCTTCCTTCATTGCGCGGAATCGCGGTATTCATCCGGGAGAGTCTTCGTTGGCCTGCCTCAGAATCAACGATAGTTTTCTCGCTGCCGCGGAGCGACGGATTCTCGCAGATCTGGTGCGCCGTCTGCCGGCGGCCGCGACCCCGGACCGCCTGACGGCGCTCGGCCTTGTCGGGGCAGGCCTCACGGCGTTGGGGTTCCTGGCGTGCCGCTGGTCATACGGCGGCCTCATCCTCGTCGTGGGCGGGCTGTTCCTGAACTGGTTCGGCGATTCGCTCGACGGCACGCTCGCGCGCTACCGCCAGATCGAACGGCTGCATTACGGCTATTTCATCGATCATTCCGCCGATCTCATCGCCCACACGCTCATCATCGTCGGGCTGGGCCTGTCTCCTTTCTTCACCATCCCCTCGGCGTTGCTGGTTTTGTCGCTTTATTTGCTGATGAGCTCCTACACCTATCTCCGGGTGGTGACCGAGAGCGTGCATCGCCTGTCCTACGGGGGCATGGGCGCAACGGAGTTTCGCCTTCTTGTCGCCGGCTGGGCGCTGTTCGCGGCCGCCTGGGGGCCGGGCCTGACGACTGCGCAGATCGGCTCCTTCGTCGGGCTGGATCTGGCGATCGGCCTGATGTCCGCCTGCACCTTCCTCGCCTTCATGGGCGTCGTGTGCGGCGACTTGAGCCGCTTGCGGCGCGAAGAGCGCCTCAGCGAGGCGTCCAGAGCCGTCATTCCGCCGCGCGAGGCCGCCGCCGAAAGCGAGTTGCCGCAGCCGGCGGCGCGGTAGAGGCGTCCCGCTGCGTTCAGCGGGCGAGGCCCAAAAACGGCGACGCTCGCCAAGAGTTACAACCATCTGTAGACTTGCGGCGGCGGGTTGTGGTGTCGTCATAGCGCCATTCGACTTCGACATGGGGTTGGCGCTGGGAAAATGAATAGAGACGGTCTTGTTTTAGTAACGGGCGCGAGTGGCTTCATCGGCGGCGCCCTGGCCAAGCTCCTGATTGCAAAGGGCCATAGGGTGCGCGCGTTGGCGCGCCCATCGAGCCCGCGCGACAACATTCCCGACGACTGTGAGATCGCGCCGGGCGACGTCACGAATCAGGACAGCGTCCGCGCGGCGATGCGGGACGTGCGATATGTCTTTCACGTCGCCGCGCATTACCGGCTCTGGGCGCCGGACCCGGCTCCCGTTTTTCACGTGAATGTGACCGGCTCCGAGATCGTCATGCGCGAGGCGCTGCGCGCCGGCGTCGAGCGGATCGTTCACACGAGCAGCGTGGCGACTCTCGCCGCGGCCAATGGCCGTGTCTGCACCGAGGTCAACCGGCTCGCCCCCGACAAGGCGATCGGCGCCTATAAGCAGAGCAAGATCGTCGCCGAGCGCCTGGTCGAGGAGATGATCGAGAAGGAAGGGCTGCCCGCGGTCATCGTCTGTCCGGCGGCGCCGCTGGGGCCGGGCGATGTGAAGCCCACTCCGACAGGCCGTCTCGTGGCGGAGGCCGTGCGCGGCGCCATGCCCGCCTATGTGGAGACGGGCCTCAATATCGTGCATGTCGAGGATGTGGCGGAGGGCCATATCGCGGCCATGGCGCGCGGCGTCATCGGCGAGCGCTATATTCTCGGCGGCGAGAACTTGACTTTATGCGACCTTCTGACCGAAATCTCCCGCGTCACCGGCCGCGCGCCGCCGCGATTCAAACTGCCGGCGGGACCGCTCATGCCTCTGGCTTATGTCAATGAATGGGGGGCGCGGCTCATGGGCTACGAACCCTTCCTGCATTGCGACAGCCTGAGGATGTCCCGCACGCGGATGTTTTTCGACGACGGCAAGGCGCGGCGCGACCTTGGCTATGAAACGCGGCCGGCGCGGCTCGCTGTGAGAGACGCCGTCGAATGGTTTTGCAAAATGACGCCAGACGCCGGCTGACGCTGACGCAAGTTCTGTTTCACGCGGGAGGCGCCGCGCTCCTCTCGACTGGCGTCGCCGGAGAGGGCGTCGGTTTCGGCTTTTGCGCCCCGCCCCTGAAGCCCGCCTGCGTCGATGCGCCCGCCGCGACGGGGACGTGCGAGGAAGACGTGCAGCTCTACGTCCGCTCGGTCTTCACTTATCGCGCCTGCCTCGAGAAGGAGACCGAGCGCGCCGTGCGCGAGGCCAATGAGACGCTCGGCGCGTGGAGATGCCGCAAGGACCCCGCGAGATGCCGCTGAGCGGCCCCGCGGTTGTTTATGACGTCACCCGCCTCGTCACGCGCGGGCTCAATCTCGCGCCCAATGGCATTGACCGGGTGGATTTCGCCCTTGCCCGGCATTTCATCGAAGCCGGCGCGACGCCTCTGGCCTGCGCGGCGCTGGGGCCGCGCCTGGCGGACCGCGACGATGCGCTCGCCGCCATCGCGGCCATCGAAGCCTTCTGGCGCGAGGACGCGGATGTGTCGCGGGACGCCGTCTATCTTGCGCTCGTCGCCGCGCTGACCGCCCCGTACGACGCCGCGCGGCGCCCCTTGCGTCTCGCGCGACGGCCCGCCGGAGAGCAGATCTTGCGGAATGGCCGGGCGCTGCTCGACTGGGGTCTACGGCTGGGCCGCCCGCCGACGGCGGCGCCTGCGGGCGCGGTCTATCTCAACGCGACGCAATTTCTCCTCGACCGGCCCTGGTATGTGCACTGGCTGACCGCGCGGCCGGATGTGAGCATGGTCGCCTTCGTCCATGATCTGCTGCAGGTCGATCATCCGGAATTTTTCCGGCCCCGCGAGGCGGCGCTGCATCCGCGCCGCAACCGCGCCATCTGCCGGCGGGCGGCCGGCGTCCTCGCGGCGTCTGAGACGGTCGCGCGGCGCTTCGAGCGCTTCGCGGCCGAGAATGGCCGCCACGACCTGCCCGTCCGCGTCGCGCCTCTGCCGCCGGCGCCTGTCTTCACCCTGCCGCAGGCTCCGCCCGAGGAACTGGCCGGCGCCGATTATTTCGTGGTGTGCGGGACGATCGAGCCGCGCAAGAATCATCTGCTGCTGTTCAATGTCTGGCGCGAACTGGCGCGGACCGCGCGTCCGCCGAAGCTCGTCGTCGTCGGCAAGCGCGGCTGGCTGAACGAAACTGTCGTCGACATGATGAGCCGCGCGCCGGCCTTGCGCGCGTCCGTCATCGAGGCGGGCGGGCTGTCGACGCCGGGTCTGCGCCGCCTGATCGCCGGGGCGCGCGCGCTGTTGATGCCGTCTTTTGGCGAGGGTTTTGGCCTTCCCGTCGTCGAGACGCTGGCCTGCGGCGCGCCGGTCATCGCATCCGACCTCGCCGTTTTTCGTGAGACGGCGGGCGACGCGCCAGATTATCTCGATCCGCTGGACGGCCCCGGCTGGCGTCAGGCGGTGCGCGATTACGCCGAGCCCGGCTCACGCCGCCGCGCCGCCGCCCTGTCCCGCATGGCGGGAAGATCATTCGCTGCGCCGCCGAGCGTCTTTTTCGAGACCGTCGAGGCTTTCCTCGCAGACTTGCGCAACGGGCGGGGCGCGTCCGGAACTCAATAGCCCGTCAGTTCGAGATAGCCCTCGCCGCTGTGCGAACCGGAAACGACGATGGGGCCTTCCCAATAGGAGAAAGCGGCGCCCATCCAGCTCTTTTCGTTGAGCGGCGCGACCTCGACGTCGAGGCCCCGGCTTTTGACCCGCACGCGCCAGCGCGTCGGCAGCTTCTTCTCGCCGATCGCCGTCCGCGCCAGCGGCTCCAGCGAAATATCTTCCGCCGTGAGGAGGTTCGTCTCGCCGCTGCGGGAAATCCAGTTGCCGGAGAGATAGTCGCGACGCCCGCGAAAGCGAAACAGCATCACTTCGTCGCCGCTCGCGAGATGCAGTGAGAACCAGTCCCATCCCTTCTGATCCGGCGCGAGCGACTGGCTGCTCCATTCGCGGTCCATCCAGGCGCGGCCCGTGACGGTCGTCTCATGGCCGTCGAGCGTCAGCCGCCCGCCGACCGTGAAGAACGGCTGGCTGTAGTAATGCGACGCCTGCCCTTCCTGCGACTTCTCGCTGAAGCCGGCGTCGCCCTGGAGCACGAAGGGTCCGTTGCGCGTGAGCGTCAGCGCATAGGAAAAACGTGGCGCCGACGCGACGAGTCGCGCCTGCGTGAACGCCTCGTCGAGAGATTCGAACACCCAGTCGTCGATGAAAGCCTTGAAGGGGGCCGCTTCGACGCCCGCCTGTCCGACGCCGGCGCGGGCCGAGGTTTCGGCGAAGACATGGGTCGTCGCGCTGGTCGCGGCGGCGTGGGCCATGAAGACGTTGCGGTCGTCCCAACCCGTTCCCGAGCCCGCTTCCAGCGCATGGCGAAACAGCGTCCATTGCACGCCATAGGCGGCGCCGTCGATCCCGTGGAGATTGGCGGTCAGATACCACCATTCGGTCCGGAAGGTCGGATGCGGCCCGTGATCTTTTGGGAAGACGATGGGCGTCCCACGCTTCGGCGTGTCGAAGCCGGGCGCCGGCGCGCCCATGCCGGCGTAGCCCTGCCCCTGCGCGAGCGACGGCAGCAGCAACAGGGCGAGGAGCGTGAGCGCCTTACCTTTCATTGGCGAAAACCCGCAGGAGATCGACCGGCGCGCTGCGCGCGAGCCGGATCGCAGGAACGAGCGCGGCGGCGAGGGCCGTGATCAGCGCCACGCAGAACACCTCCGCCCATTGCGCGGGAAAGACATGCAGGGGCAGCCGCCAGCCGAAGGCGGCGACATTGACGATCTCGACCAGCGCGAAGGTCATGAACAGGCCGAGTGGAATGGCGAGCAGCGCGACCCCCGCCGCAAACAGCAGGATGCGCAGCAGTTCGAGGCCCGCGAGGCGCCTGCGGGTGACGCCGAGCGCCCAGACCGGCGCGATATGGGCAATGCGCAGATTGCTGAGCGTCAGCAGGCTGGCGAACAGCGCAATGGCCGCGACGATGAGGGTCAGCGTGTTCAGCGCCGCGGTCACCGTGAAGGTGCGCTCGAAAATGCCGGTCGAGATCCTGCGAATTTCCGCGTTGTCGACGAGGCGCGCGAGCCTTGCTCCAAAGCGCGCGCGCATGTCCTGCATCACTTGCGCGACATGCGCGGGCGCGACGCGCAGCGCATAATGCACGCCCGAGGCGTCTGCGAAACGCCGCGCGAGCTGGTCGTGATCGAGGCGGAGTTGGCCACGCGGATTGCCGTAATCGGGGAAAATTCCCACGACGGTTGCGCGCCAGGAGTCCTGTGATGTCGGGATGTCGAGCGCCGAACCGACGCGCGCGCCGAGCCGCCGCGCGAGCTGTTCGCTGATCAGCACCGCGTCGCTCTCATGCAGCGCGCGCCAGACGTCCGGGGCCTGTTCGAGCAGCGAGAAATGCGCGGAATAGGTTTCATGCGGCGCCATGCCGATGATTTCGACCGGCCAGTCGGCGAGCCGCGTCCGGGCGCGCCAGACCGGCAGGATGGCGGAAATTTCGGGCCGCTGTTGCGCCCATGCCGCGATCTCCTGCGCGTCCCTGGGCGTCGCCGCCTCGTAATAGACTTCGGCGACGAGGCGCGTGTCGAGCCAGCCGGTGAAGGTCTGCCGAAAGCCTTCCACCATGCCGCCGACCCCGATGTTCGTGGCCAGCGCCAGCAGCAGCGCCTTGAGCGCCAGTGACAGGCCGGCGATTTCCTGCCGCCCGTCGGCGAAGAACCAGCGCGCGAGCGGGCGTTGCGCCAGACGCGCGCCGATGTGCAGCAGGCCCGCGAGCGCGACGGGGAGAAAGAGCGCGACGGCGAGCAGGGTGAAGCCGATGACGAGGAAGCCCATGACGAGTCCCGTGGCCGCGCGGTAGGCGAGCAGGGCGCCGATGAGCGCCAGCGCCGCAAACGCCGCCTGCCGCCACAGATAGCGCTGATGCGCCTCGCGCCAGGCGATGGGCTGCGCAACCGAGAGCACGGGCAGGCGCAGGGTCTTCAAAAGGCCGCCTGCCGCGCCGAGCAGCGCGCCGCCGCCCGCCATGGCGAAGCCCGACGCCCACCAGCCGGCGTCGAGCGCGAGCCGTCCCGAGACCTCCGCGCCATAGAGGCCTTCGAGACTCGCCGCGACGTCGGGGAGAAGCGCGGCGGCGATGAGATAGCCGCCGACGACTCCGAGTCCCCCCGCAAGAAGCGTGAAGAGAAGCAGCTCGCAAAGGAGCGCCGCCGCCAGCGGACGCGCCGCAACGCCAAGGGCGCGCAATGTGCGCATCATGGGCAGGCGCTGCTCGAAGGCGAGGCCGAAGGACGCGCTCACGATGAAGAAGCCGACGAGAAAGGCGAGCAGGCCGAACGCCGTCAGATTGAGATGGAAGCTGTCGGTGAGGCGCGAGAGATCGTTCTCTTCGTCGGGCTCGACGAGGCGCAGGGCGTCGCCGGCGAGATCGGCGAGGCGTTGGGCGTCGAGCGGCGTCTCCCGTGAAACGAGCAGACGCGAGAGGCGCTGCGGCTTGTCGAGCGCCTTTTGCGCGACGCCAATGTCGACCACGATCGTTCCAGGCGGCGCCGCGTCGATGGCGGAGACGGGCGGCAACCGAACGCCGCGCTCGGTGACGACCCGCGCGCCCGCGTGCAGACGCAGCTCATCCAGCGTCTCGGGCGCGGCGAAACTGCGTCCCTCGCCGGTGAGGATGCTGGTCGCTTCGCCGCTCTCGCGCAGGCTCGCGAGCGGCGTCGCGCGCGGGAGCGTGACAGGCTCCAGGCCGATCAGCCGGATGGTTTTGTCGCCGATCCGCAGCGCGCCTTCGAGCGCCGGCGACACCTTCACGCCCGCGCGGCGCAGGCGCGCGAACAGCGCCTGATCGAACAGACCGCCACGCGCGGCGATGAGGTTTTGCGTCTCGCCGCCCGAGAAGACGCGCGCCGCGCTGTCATAGCTCTTGCGCGCCTGCGCATTGAGCGCCTGCACGCCGCTCCACAGCGCCGTGGCGATGGCCAGGCCGAGAAGCAGCGTCGCCAGATTCGCCTTGTGACGGCGCCAGTGGCTCATCAGGGCGAGCAGCGTGAGAAGCGTTTGCCTCATGCCGGCGCCAGCGTCCCCGCTTCGAGAAGGACCTGCCGCGACAGGCGCGCCGCAAGCCGCGCGCTATGCGTGGCCATGAGGAAACCGCAACCGGTTTCGGCGACGAGTTCGAGCGTCAGCCCGAGAACGGCGTCGCCGGTCGTCTCGTCGAGATTGCCGGTCGGTTCGTCGGCAAGCAGCAGTCGCGGCCGCGCGGCCAGCGCGCGACCCACCGCGACGCGCTGCTGCTGCCCGCCCGAAAGCTGCTCGGGGTAGCGGGCGAGGAGCGGTTCGAGCCCGAGGCGCGCGGCGAGGCGCGCCTGCCAGAGCGGATCGTAACGGCCGGCGAGCCGCGCCTGAAATGCGAGGTTCTCGGCGACGGTGAGGCTCGCGATGAGATTGAACTGCTGAAAGACGACGCCGATGGTCTCCCGCCGCAGCGCCGCCCGCGCCGTTTCGCCTAGACGCGCGGTCTCGACTCCGTCGATGAAAATCTCGCCGTCATCGGCGTGGTCGAGCGCGCCGATGAGATGCAGCAGCGTGCTCTTGCCGCTGCCGGATTCGCCCATGAGCGCCAATGTGTCGCCCGGCGCGAGCGAGAGGCTCACGCCCGTGAGCACGGGCAGCGGCCCTTGCGGCGTCGCATAGGATTTTCGCAAGCCGACGACGCGCAGCAGCGCAGGGGCGGCGGGTGCGGCGATCGACGCGAGACGGACCGAGGGCGCGTTCACACGGGGGCCTTTTGACAAATGACAATCGCGGCCCGACAGCCGCGATCATCATATAGGCGAAAGCCTGTCGCGACGCCCGTCGGATTTGAGACATTTTGCGACGCAATGTCCCTTCGTCAGGCGGCGCCCTCCGCCAGCGACGCGATGACCGGCCAGCCGACCGAGCCCGTCGGATCGACCTCGGCAAGAATGCCGAGCAGCGCGTCCGCGGCGGCGCGCTCGCCGCGTTTCAGCTCGATGAAGCTCAATGCTTTCAGGGTGAAAAGCGCGAAGCGGGCCGGGCCGTCGGCGTGAGACTGGCCCCTGGGCCAGAGCGTCGGATCGGCCGGCCAGCCAGCCTGGCGCGCGGCTTCGCGCAGGCCGTCCTGCGCCGCCTCCCGCGCGACCTCCAGATTGCCCATGTAAGTATGGATTTTATAAAGACATAAATAAGCGGCGAGCGCCTCGGGCGCGAGGTCGAGCGCCTGTCGAAACAGCCGGTCGGCGCGCAGCCTGTCGCTGCGATAGGCGACGACGCCCTGTTGCAGGAGCGTGTCGACAGCGCCGGGCAATGTTCCGAAATTGACGCCTTCCGCTTCACGAAAAATATCCATGTCGCAGCATCCGTTCAAAGCGTTTCCCGAAGCGGTGGCACGCAAACATGGCGCCAGACGTCTGGCGCGAGGCTGGCGCGGCCCCATGACGGGCGGCCAGCCTCCGGCTTTGCGGCGCCTTGTCTACCGGCGCGACGCAACCCATTTTGACAGTCAGAACCGAACACGCGCGGAATGGATCTCATCGTCGCAACGCCGCAGGGCCTCTACTGCCCGCCGGGCGGATTTCATATCGACCCCTGGCGGCCCGTCGCGCGCGCGCTGATCACTCATGGCCATTCCGATCATGCACGCTGGGGCTCGCAAGCCTATCTGTGCCAGACCGACTGCGCGCCGATCCTCAGGCGGCGTCTCGGCGACGTCTCGATCGAGACGCTCGCTTACGGCGACCGCATCGACGTCAATGGCGTGACCGTCTCGCTGCATTCCGCCGGCCATGTGCTCGGCTCGGCGCAGGCGCGCTTGGAGTATCAGGGCGAGGTCTGGGTCGCCTCCGGCGATTACAAGACCGAAGCCGACGGCGTCAGCGCGCCCTTCGAGCCGGTGCGCTGCCATGTCTTCATCACCGAATCGACCTTCGGTCTGCCGATCTATCGCTGGCGGCCGCAAGCCGAGATCATGGCGGAGGTGAATGGCTGGTGGCGCGAGAATGCCGCCGCCGGGCGGGCGAGCGTCGTCTTTGCCTATGGGCTCGGCAAGGCCCAGCGGCTTTTGACGCATCTCGATCCGACGATCGGCCCGATCGTCTGTCACGGCGCCATCGAGCCGATGAACGACATTTACCGCGGGCAGGGCGTGGCGCTTCCGGCGACCCGGCGCGTGTCGGAAATCTCAGGCAAGGACGCATTTGCTCAGGCGCTGATCCTGGCGCCGCCCTCGGCCGCCGGCACGGGCTGGATGCGCCGCTTCGGCGATTATTCCGACGCCTTCGCCAGCGGCTGGATGCAGATTCGCGGCAATCGCCGCCGGCGTGGGGTGGATCGCGGCTTCGCGCTCTCCGACCACGCCGACTGGCCGGGGCTGATCGAAGCGATCCACGCCACGGGCGCCGAGCGCATTTACGCCACGCATGGTTCGGTTGGCGCGCTGACGCGCTATCTGCGCGAAGGCGGGCTCGACGCACGCACGCTCCATACCGAGTATGGCGAGGAGGAAGCTGAGAGCGGCGCGTCCGAAGAGGCGGCGCCGTGAAGGATTTCGCCGCGCTCTATCGCGATCTCGACGCCGCGACCGCAATCAGGCGCAAGCAGCAGGCGCTCGGCGCCTATCTGCGCGCCGCCATCGACGATCCGGCGCAACATGCGAGCGCCGCCTGGGCGGTGTACTTTCTCGCCGGCGGCAAGCCGCGCCAGCTTGCGCCGACGAGGCTCCTGCGTCGACTCGCGCTCGAGGAGGCGCAATTGCCGGAATGGCTGTTCGACGAATGCTATCAGACGGTGGGCGATCTCGCGGAGACATTGGCGTTGCTGCTGCCGCTCGGCGGCGGCGGCGAGGATCTCTCGCTCGACGGCTGGCTGCGCGCGCGCCTGCTGCCGCTGCGCGCCGCGCCGGAAGAGGAAAAATATGCGCAGCTGTGCGAATGGACGCGGAAGCTGCCGCAGCCGCAGCGGCTCGTGTTCTTCAAGATCATCACGGGCGAATTGCGCGTCGGCGTCTCCCGTCTTCAGGTCACGCAGGCGCTGGCGCAGGCCGCCGGCGTCGACGCCACACGCATGGCGCAACGCATGATGGGCTATACGCAGGCCGGCCGCGCGCCATCGGCCACGGATTTCGCCGCGCTCACCGCGCCCGTCAGCGCCGATGAAGACGAAGCGCTGAAAGAAGGCCAGCCCTATCCCTTCTATCTCGCGCATCCCTTCCAGCATGCGGTGGAGGACATGGCGGACATTCTCGGTCCCGTCGACGACTGGATCATCGAATGGAAATTCGACGGCATACGCGCGCAATTCGTCCAGCGCGGCGCCCAGTGGCAAGTGTGGTCGCGCGGCGAGGAGCTGGTGACGGACTCCTATCCCGAGCTTGCCGAAATGAGTCGCTGGCTGCCGGACGGCGTCGCGCTGGATGGCGAACTGGTCGTGTTGCGCGCCGACGACGCGTCCGGCCCCGAGGATCTTTCCGGCTTGCAACCATTCGCGCTGTTGCAGCAGAGATTGGGCCGCAAGACGGTGAGCGCGAAAAACCTGCGCGACCTGCCGGTTGTTTTCATCGCTTACGATCTTCTCGAAAGGGACGGCGCGGATCTGCGCGCCTTGCCGCAGATCGAACGGCGCCGGGCGCTGGAGGCGCTGGTCGTGGCGGCGCTGTCTCGAGCGCGCAATTTCGGCGTGCTGCCGCCCTTGCGACTCAGTCCCGTGTTGAGCGCGCCCGACTGGCCGGCGCTCGCCGACAAGCGCGAAGAGGCGCGCGCGCTGGGCGTGGAGGGGATGATTTTGAAGGCTCGCTCGGGCGCCTATGGCGTCGGGAGGCGCAAGGGCTCGGATCGCGATAATGTCTGGTGGAAATGGAAGCTCGATCCGATGAGCGTCGACGCCGTGCTCATCTACGCGCAGCGCGGGCATGGGCGTCGCTCCGGCGTTTACAGTGATTACACCTTCGCGGTTTGGAGCGATGCGCCGGAGGCGCGCGAGCGGTCTCTCGTGCCCTTCGCCAAAGCCTATTCGGGCCTCACCGACGCCGAGATGCGCGCCGTCGACGCGATCATTCGCAAGACCACCGTCGAGACCTTCGGCCCCGTGCGCAGCGTGCGGCCGACGCTTGTCTTCGAACTGGGCTTCGAGGGCATCGCGGAGAGCCGGCGCCACAGGAGCGGCGTCGCCGTGCGCTTTCCGCGCATGCTGCGCTGGCGCCTGGACAAGCCGGTCGAGGAAGCCGACACGCTCCAGACGCTGCGCGAACTGCTGCCGGTCCGCCATGCTTGACCGTACGACGCTACACAGCGCCGTGGCGCGCTTGTTCGAGTCGAAGGGCTGGCGGCCCTTCGACTTTCAAAGGGAGGTGTGGGCGCGCATGGCGGCGGGCGAGAGCGGCCTGCTGCATGCGACGACAGGCGCCGGCAAGACGCTGGCGGTCGCGCTCGGCGCCTGGCAGGCGTTGCGCGAGCCGCCCACAGGGCTGACGGTGCTCTGGGTCACGCCCATGCGGGCGCTCGCCGCCGACACGACCCGCGCCTTGTCCGAAGCGCTCGACGCGCTGCATGTTCTCGACGCCACGGCGCCGCGCTGGACGCTGGGCCTGCGCACTGGCGACACGTCTTCGAGCCAGCGCGCGGCTCAGAGCCGCAAGCCGCCGACGCTGCTGGTGACGACGCCGGAGAGTCTCTCGCTTCTCCTCTCGCGCGAAAATGCGCGGGACTATTTCGCCGAACTGCGCTGCGTCGTGGTCGACGAATGGCACGAATTGCTCGGTAACAAGCGTGGCGTGCAGACACAGCTTGCGCTGGCGCGTCTGCGCCGCTTCCGGCCCGGTCTGACGACATGGGGCATGTCCGCCACGCTCGGCGACCTCGACGCTGCGAAACGCGCGCTGCTCGGCCCGCAGGGCGCGGGCGCGCTGATCGAGGCGCGGCTGAAGAAGAAACTGGTCATCGACACGCTCATCCCGCAGGCGCCGGAGCGCTTTCCATGGGCGGGCCATCTCGGACTCAAGATGGCGCCACAGGTCGTCGCCGAAATCGAGGCGCATGAGAGCACGCTGCTCTTCACCAATACGCGCGCGCAAGCCGAGCTCTGGCGCCAGCATCTCTTGCGGCTTCGGCCGGAGTGGGCCGAGCGCGTCGGCATCCACCACGGCTCTCTCGCGCAGGAAGAGCGCGACGCCGTCGAGCGCGCGCTGAAGGCGGGCGCGCTCAAGGCCGTCGTCTGCACGTCGAGCCTCGATCTCGGAGTGGATTTCCTGCCTGTCGAGCGCGTGCTCCAGATCGGCTCGCCCAAGGGCGTGGCGCGGCTGCTGCAACGGGCCGGCCGCAGCGGCCATGCGCCGGGCCGCGTCTCTCGTGTGACGCTGGTGCCGAGCCACAGTCTCGAACTCGTCGAATCGGCGGCGGCGCAGGCGGCGATCCGCAAGGGCCGCATCGAAAGCCGCTCCTCGCCCGTCGCGCCGCTCGACGTGCTGGCGCAACATCTCGTCACCGTGGGGCTGGGTGGCGGCTTTCGACCCGAAGAGCTGCTGGCGGAAGTGCGGGAGACGGTCGCCTATGAGACGCTTTCCGACGAAAACTGGCGCTGGTGCCTCGATTTCGTGCGGCAGGGCGGCCCGACGCTGCGCGCCTATCCGGATTACCGCCGGGCGGCGCCGGGGCCGGACGGCGTCTGGCGCGTCACGGACAAGCGGCTGGCGCTGCGCCATCGGCTCAACATCGGGGCCATCGTCGCGGATGCGAGCGTCCTGGTGCAATATGGCCCCGCGCCGCGCGGACAAAAGCTCGGGACGGTGGAAGAGACCTTCGCGCGCGCCGCGCAAGGCGACATCGACTCGCCCGAACTGTGCGCGGCGCGTCCCCTGCTGCGATTGCAGCAAAAATGGTCCGCCCTGCCGACCCCGCACAGCCTGCTCGCCGAGACGCTGAAATCGCGCGAAGGCTGGCATTTGTTTCTCTATCCCTTCGCCGGACGCAATGCGCATCTGGGGCTCGCGAGCCTCCTCGCCTGGCGGGCGGCGCAGATCGCGCCCGGCGCCTTCTCCATCGCGGTGAATGATTACGGCTTCGAGCTGCTGAGCGGCGCCGCGCGCGACTGGGCCGCCGATCTGCCCCGTCTCATCGAGGCCCGCGGCCTCGAGGCGACGCGCGCGGAGGTCGTCGAAAGCCTCAACGCCGCCGAACTGGCGCGCCGCCGCTTCCGCGACATTGCGCAAATCGCGGGGCTGGTCGTCAACGGCTATCCGGGCGAACGCAAGAGCGTGCGGCAGTTGCAGGCGTCGTCGAGCCTGTTCTACGACGTCTTCCGCCGATATGATCCGGAGAACGGCCTGCTGAAGCAGGCGGAGCGGGAATTGCTGGAGGATGAGCTCGACGTGCGGCGGCTGCATGAGGCGCTGGTGAGACTGAACGCGCGGCGGCTCGATTGCGTCGCGCTGGAGCGCTGCTCGCCGCTCGCCTTTCCGCTGGTGGCCGAGCGTTTTCGCGAGAGCCTCAGCACGGAGAGTTTCAACGCCCGCATCGAGCGCATGCTCGCGCAGCTCAACGCCGCCGCCGACAAATGAGCGCGACGGTCCATCCCTGCCACGGCCTGCTGCTGCTGCCGGAACGCGCGGCGTTTCAGGCGCAGACGCGCACGCTCTGGATCGCCGATCCGCATTTCGGCAAGGCGGCGAGTTTTCGCGCCCTCGGCCAGCCGGTCCCGCGCGGGACGACGGAAGAGACCCTGCGCCGCCTCGGCGCGCTCGTCGAGGCCCATGGCGCGCGGCGTCTCGTCGTGCTGGGCGATTTCCTGCACGGCCGCGCCGGGCGCACGCAGCGCTTGTTCACGCAATTGACAGAGTGGCGCGCGGCGCGGGCGGCGCTGGACTGCGTCGTGGTGCGCGGCAATCACGACGCTCATGCGGGCGACGCGCCGGCGGAGTGCGGCTTCGTCAGCGTGGACGAGCCCTTTGCGCTCGACGGGGTCGAAGGCTGGCACCACGCCCCCGCGCCGCTCGGGGCCGAAGGGCCGGTCGTGCTCTCGGGTCACATCCACCCGGTGGCGCGGCTCTCCGGTCCCGGCCGCGACCGGCTGCGCCTCCCCTGTTTCTGCCTGCGCGGGCGCGAGATCGTCCTGCCGGCTTTCGGCGCGTTCACGGGCGGCCATCCGGTCGAACCGCGCCACTGGCGCGAACTGGTGGTGACGACGGGAACGCATCTGTTCGCAATCCCCGCCGGCCCGCGCATTTTGCGCCGGGGCGCGCAGGCGCTAAGAAGCGGCCATGACGACGACCCTCTCGCAAAAAGACATCGCCGCGACCGCGACCCGTGACGAACCCTATGCGTTCGCCGCGACGCTCTTCCTCGCCTGCGCCGCGCTGCTCGCCTTTCCCTGGCTTTCCGGCCGCGTGACCATCCCCTGGGACGCCAAGGCGCATTTCCAGCCGCAGTTCGTCTTTCTCGCGCATGCGCTGCATTCGGGCCAGTCACCGTTCTGGACGCCGAATGTCTTCGCCGGCATGCCGCAGATCGCCGATCCGCAATCGCTGATCTTCGCGCCCTTCTTTCTCATCGCGGCGGCGCTCGTTCCCGAGCCCTCCTTTATTCTCGAGGACGCCATCGTCTTCGCCATGCTCGCCATGGGCGCGCTGGCGTTGATGGCGTATTTTCGTGATCGCGGCTGGAGCGCGGCGGGCGCCCTCGTCGCCGCCTTCGCCTTCGCGTTCGGAGGCTCGGCGGCGTGGCGCATTCAGCATACCGGGCAGATCATGAGTCTGTCCTGGCTCCCCGTCACGCTGTGGCTGCTGGCGCGCGCGCTCGACCGGCGCTCCGCCGGTTCTGGCGCCGCCGCCGGCGCGGTCGCGGCGTTCATGGTGCTTGGGCGCGATCAGGTCGCCTTTCTCGGCGTGCTGACGCTCGCGGCCTATGCGCTTTACCGCGTGGCGACCGACGACAAGCCCATCTTGAGCGCGCTTGCGCCGCTGCTCTCCGGCGCCGCCGTCGGCGCGGCGATCATCGCTCTGCCGCTCGCCTTCACGCTGGAGCTCGCCGCGCATTCCAACCGGCCCGAAATCGATCTCGACGGCGCGCACAAGGGGTCGCTGCCGCCGGCGTCGTTTCTCACGCTGCTCTCTGCGAACATCTTCGGGACCGACGGCCCTCTCGCCGCCTTCTGGGGGCCGCCGGTCGGCGAGCCCGATCTCTATCTCGCGCGCAACATGACGGATGTGTACGCCGGCGCGCTGACGCTCGTCGCGGTCCTCGCCGCGCTGGGGCGGCGCTTCGTCGCGAACAAAGAGGCGCGATTCTTCGCGGCCGCGCTCGCCTTCTTCGCGCTCTATGCGCTCGGCCGCTACACGCCGGCCTTCGCGCTGATCTATCACATCCCCGGCGTCGATCTGTGGCGCCGACCCGCCGACGCGACCTTCCTGTTCGGCTTCGCGCTGGCGATCCTCGCGGGTTATGGCTTCACCCTGATCGAGCGCGGCGAGAGCAGGCCCCGCGCCGCCGCGCTGATCGCGACGATGGTTGCTCTCTTCGCGCTCGCCGCGGTTTATGCGGCTCACAAGGCGCATCTGGCCCAGGCGCTCACGCCGCTGGCGCTCGGCGCCGCGCTGACGGCCGCCGCCGTCATGCTGAGTCTCGCCGTCAGCGGCGGGCGGCTGCGCGGCGTGGCGCTGGTGAGCGCGGTCGCCGCGCTGATGACGGCGGACCTCGCCGTGAGCAACGGCCCCAATGAATCGACCGCGCTGCCGCCGGAGCAGTTCGACGTGCTGCGCGCGAATACGAAGGATCCGGTCATCGCCTTTCTGAAGGAGCGCTTGCAGGAAAACGCCGCGCCCGACCGGCGCGACCGCGTCGAACTCGCGGCGATCGACTTCCACTGGCCGAACGCGACTCTTGTGAATGGGCTCGACCATGATCTCGGCTACAACCCGATCCGCCTGAAAATCCTCGAAGACGCGACCGGCGCCGGCGATCATCTGGCGCTGCCCGAGCAGCGCGAGTTTTCGAAGCTCTATCCGGCCTACCGCTCGCCGCTCTCCGACATGCTCGGATTGCGTTATGTCGCGACGGGCGTGCCGATCGAGGAGATCGACAAGCGTTACAAGCCCGGCGATTTCACCGAGCTGACGCAGATCGGCAAGACGCATCTCTACGAAAACAAGAGCGCCTTTCCGCGCGTGATGGTCGCGACCTGCGCCCTGCATGTCGATTTCGCCGGTCTGGAGCAAAGCGGCGAATGGCCGGAGGCCGATTATCGCGAGACCGTTCTGCTGGAGGAGCCGCCCATCTGCCATTCGCGCAAGGGCCTTCCGCCCGACGCCGCGCGGGCGCGCATCCTGTCTTACGGCAACACGAAGATCGCGGTGGAAGCCCATGCGCCGCCGGGCGGCGGCTGGCTCGTTCTCAACGATGTCTGGCACCCGTGGTGGTTTGCGACTCTCGACGGCGCGCCGGCGGATATTCTGCGGGCGAATGTGATGTTCCGCGCGGTGGCGATTCCAGAAGGACGCCATGAGATCCGCTTCGTCTTTCAGCCCCTCCAGGGTCTGATCCGCGAAATAAGGGGCTGACGCGCGTCGAGATTAAGGCTTGTTTCAGATTCGAAAGGCCCGACTCGCGCGCTCGCGATTCGGGCCTATTTTGTTCACGCCCTGTACGGCGGTTCCAGAACTGAGACACGCCGCCCCCGCGCAGCCTTTACGCTTCGTTTTTCATCTGGCGAGGGATCAGAAATTCACGATTTTGGACTCTGGCCGCCTTGCCGCGCCGACAAAATCGCCCATGCCGCCGAGCTTCGTTCGCTTGTCCAGCGCCGCGGCGTCGAGTCCGCGCGCTTCGAGGCAGGGCTTGCAGACGAAGATCGTCGCGTTGGGATGCGCGGCGACATCCTCATATTTGTTGGGCGGCCCGACGGGCACGAGCCGCGCGGCGGCTCCCTCGACGGCGGCGAAGACCGAATCGGCGAAGAGCATGAGCGTCACGCTGTCGCCGTCCTGCAGCGCCGTCGCGGCGAAGATGAAGGGCAGCATCGCCCGCGTCGGGTCGGTTGGGCCATAGGTGGCGGAGATCACGAAATGCATCGCCTTTTTCCTTCCTTCGTCCTGAGCAAGCCGTTCAGACGGAAAGGGTAGGGATTTCCCGCGCCGCCGCAAACACCGGGACCGATTGCGGCGTGAAGGAGCGACGGCTGTTTACCAGCCGTAGCCGTATCCATAGGCCGGCGCGTAGCCATAGGCGGGGCCATAACCATAGGCGGGATAGCCATAGCCATAATCATAGCCGTAAGCCGGCTGGCTTGCGGCGGCTCCGACCAGCGCGCCGACAGCCATCCCCGCAACCGCGGCGCCCGCAATCGCGCCAGCGTCGGGCCGCGAGCGGTAGTAATAGCCGCCAGCCGAAGCCGGGGTCGCCGCAATCGTGCTGGCCAACGCCAGAGCCACAATCGAGCCGGTGATGATCTTGCTGAACCTGGTCATGTCTGCCTCCACGAAACTGCGGTTTTCGATGGAGAGAAGCTAGCCCGTCCCGAACGTCCCGGATGTGCGCCCGATCACATGACGCCCGAGGGCAGGGACGCTCATCGCCGCAAGCCGAGCCGCTTCGCCAGGATGAGGCACGATTGCGCCGTCGCCGCGCAGTCATCCTTGCACCAAAGAACGCCGCACAGCGATTGGTAGGAAGCGGGTTTGGCGAGATGCTCGTCAAAGCCGGCCGCGCGCGAGCGCTCTTCGACGGCGTCCCTCGACCATGCGGTATGGGCGATGAGCCTGACGCTCCGCCCCTCCGGCAACTCCCGAATGCGGCGGGCGGTCTCGTACCCATCCATCTCGGGCATGCCGAGGTCGAGGAAAACGACCTCCGGTTTGAATCGCTCGAAGGCTTCCAGACCGGCTTGCCCGCCATAAGCCGCCCACGCGGTCGCGCCGCCCCTCGCGAGCACGCTCGCAAGACTGTCTGCGATATCCTCATTATCGTCGATGATGAGAATCTTGTGCGCGCCAAGCGTTTCATCCGCTTCCACCAACCTGACCTCCGCCGTCTCGCGCCCTCGCCAGGCTGCTCCGTCGGATCGGGCGGCCGCCTCCGCGCGTGCGGAGAGAAGGCCGGAGGAAGGTCAGGGCGCCATGGCGTCGCGGCGCTTTTGAACACGCGCAGAAGATGGCCCGAACCCCGCGCAATGACAATTCCGCGACTTGCCGCGCGCGAAAGAGCCGCGCGTCAGTTTGTCACTCAGGACAGTTCGTTCGAGAGACCGCGTGGCGGCCCGCGTTGCAGATTGTCAGGACTGCGGCCTCAGAGCGCAAGCCCTGCTGCAAATATAGCCGCGGCGGAGGTTATGACGCCCGAAGCACTCCGGCGGCGCAAAGATCGACCCGCCGCACCGCATCGCCGACTCCTTGAGAAGAGTGGTGTCTTCGTCCGAGAAACCGTCGAGCGAAATCACAAGCGCCTTGAGCTGCTCCAGAAACGGAGCCAGCGCGCGAAGGGTTCGTTCGTCGTCCGCCTTCAGAAAATATTCGGCTTGGCAGCCGGTGTTCAAAAAGCAGAGGCCGACCGTCTTAATGGGATCTGCAAAAGACATGCTGGCGCCCGATCCTCGGACCTGAGAGAGCAATCTAGAACGCCGCCGGCGGTTTATCAAGAACATGCGCAATTCCCCGCCTCCGCAGATGTTCGGCTCGGAGAGCGACATAGATTGGCTAGTCGGGGAAGCGACGGAGGGCAATTGGACAAGATCAAGCCTCCTGCTGAAGGTGTGACCCGCGGCGACAGCGTGATGTTGCTCGTTTCCGGGTCCGCCGCTGTGGCGCTGGCGCTCGCGCTGCCGTTGATCGCGGGCGTCGCGCAGGCGCCCGGCCAGCAACTGGTCTCAGCGCTCGCCATCGCGCTCGCCAACAACGTCGATAATCTCGGGGCCAGATTGGCCTACAGCGTTCAGGGAACAAAAGTCGGCGTGTTCATCAACGCGTGGATTTCCGCCATCACGCTTTTCGTCTCGACGGCCGCCGCCTGCTCCGGCCAGGCTCTTCTTGCGCTGCTCGGAAGATATGTCACGTCGCTTCTCGCCATGAGCATGCTGGTCGCGCTCGGGCTGTGGATGATTCTGCACGCGCGCCTGCAAAGTTGGCATGAGCGAATCCATGAGGAAAAAACAGCCACGCGGCCGCTCGAGATTCTCAACAAGCCGCAGGACGCGGACATAGACGATTCCAAACATATCGATTTCATGGAAGGCACGGTGCTGGGCGTCGCCCTGTCGATCAACAACATCGGCGGCGGAGTCACAGCCGGCGCGATGGGCGTCGATCCGCTGCTGGTCGGTTCGCTTTCCGCCATTGTCAGCTTCACCGCGCTGTTCGCCGGCAATCATTTGGCGGATTTCTTCATCCGCAGGCGCATCTCCGACAAGGCTGCGATCGTTGGCGGCGCAGCCTTGATCCTGATCGGACTGAAGCAGATCTTCTAACCGCTTGTGAGCGCGCTTTCCGGCCTGTCATCAAAGTCCGTTTGCGCGGCTATGGACAAAACAGCGTGCGATGCATGTCGTCTCGCTTGCGAGCGTCGCGGCGATTTGCGGCGACGTTCCCACTTGCGCGTAGCTTGCAACATTCATGAGAGCGAATGCCGCGCCATTCCGGCGCTCGTCGTCAGGCAACGTCTTGATGTCCCGATCAAACGCGTCGACAAATTGGCGCAGGGCCGTCACCGTCGCATTCGATCTGAAAGCGTCGCCGATCCGGAGCAGAAGCGTGGCGTAGCCACGATAAAACTCACTGGGACAGGTCGGATCGTACCGCTGCGCCCACATGGCCGCCATGGTCCCCTCGTCGACAAGCCGGCCGGCGAGATGCGTCAGTGTGGCGTCGTCCAGCCACACGCCAATCATGCCTGTGCTCATGGATTCGCGCGCCCCTCGTTTGCGCCGCGCCTCGCGACGGCTTGCGTCGGAGTGACGCCGGCGCAGCGAAACGGGCTTGTAGCGTGTTCGTCATAATGGTGGCCGCAATCCTCGCAGCGACTTCCCTGCCCCCTGAATGCGGAGCAGGAACAAAGGCGACAGCGTCCGAGACCGCACCAGAAGGAATGTTTCGAGTCGTCTTGCCAGTCAGACAGGTTTCGCATGGGTCACCGCTCCCGGGACAAAAAGTGAGCGCGTGTTGTTTTGGAACCCTCAGAAATAACAGTGTCGTACTTACAGATTGAAATGACGTGACAGCATCCAGACTCGCAACCGCGAGAACATGATCATAGCGTTTTTCATGCAGGACTCCGAGTCTTTTCAGGAAGAAGACTCTTGCCGCGCACATCCCGCTGACTGCTGTCGATCACATCTTTGCAAAGCAGGCGGCGCAACACAGAAGAAACTGAACATCTTTCGGCGCCTGCCACATTTTCCGTCCAATTCCGCCAGCTTCTCCAGGATATTTCGCCATCATCGGCGGATAGATACTCAGCCATCCCACCATATCCATGCAACTCATGCCTGCGCGTTACCATCGTGCGCACGGGCATTTCTTTATTCGAGGTGGGATGCACACAGGAGTTGACGACCGCATGAAGCATATCTGTGTTATGGCTGCGTTCCTTGGTTCGATGACCGTCTCCGCCATGGCGGATGTTCAAGCGCCGGGCGGTTCGAGCGCAGATCCACAACCACAGCCGTCCTTTGGCCATTACGGCAACGCCGCGCCGAGAGTTCCTCTCGCCATGCCGCAAAACGCCCGCAGCTTCGTGGCCAATGCGTCCTATTACGGCGGCGGGCCCCGCCGGTTCGAACCCAATACGCATACGGCGAGCGGCGAACGATTCAATCAGTGGGGCATGACCGCCGCGCATCGCACCCTGCCGCTGGGCACGCGTCTGCGCGTGACGCATCAGGGGCGTTCCGTCGTGGTGCGCGTCAATGATCGCGGACCCGCGGTCTGGACCGGCAGAAGTCTCGACCTGTCGCGCGGCGCCGCGACGGCCATCGGCCTCATTTCCGCCGGCGCCGGCGCGGTCGAAGTGCAGGTGTTGGGCGGCGGCTAAAGAAGCCGCCCACGAAAATCGCGCGGCTGGCTGGCCTGCTGAAAGGCCGCCAGCCGCGCGTCGCAAGCGGACCATGACGCGAAGGCCGTGCAGGAACAAACCTCTTTCGTCTCCGTTGCCTCCCTCTCAGGGAGAGCGAAATGCGGAAGACGATGACAATAGCGATGCTGTCGCTGCTGCTGTGGGCGCCCAGCGAGGCGGCCTTCGCTAAAGGCTGCATCAAGGGCGCGATCGTGGGCGGCGTGGTTGGCCATTACGCAGGCCGGCACGGGACGCTCGGCGCGATCGCCGGCTGCCTCTATGGCCGGCACGAAGCGAACAAGCGCCACCATGAAGTCCGCAGGGATTGGCGTGAGCGCGGCTGGATGTAGCCTCGCCAACGGCCCCATTCCGTCCCTCCCATGATTTTGCCCGCCGCTCCCAGCGGGGCGCTCTTCACATCGGCGTGACCTGCGCCGCTCGCCCTGCTCGCGCCGTTTTCAATCACCATCTTGCCGGGCGTTCGCGGTCCTCGCGAACAGGCGCGATTTCAGTACGGTAATGAGAGGGATTGGCATGAACCGGCGCATCAGAAGCCTGTTTGTCGCCGTGCTGGCGGCGATCTTCGCGCTCGACGCCACGCTCGCGCCAGCGCTTGCGCAGGGCTTTCATTTTGGCGGTGGACACGGCTTTGGCGGCGGCGGCGGCTTCGGCGGTGGGCCACGCTTCGGCGGCGGCGGCTTCGGCGGCGGGCCGCGCATGGGCGGGGGCGGCTTTGGCGGCTTCGGCGGCGCTCCGCGTGTTTTCAGCGGGGGCGGCTTCGGCGGCGGACCGCGCTTTGGCGGCGGCGGCTTTGGTGGCTTCGGCGGCGGACCACGCTTCGGCGGCGGCGGCTTTGGCGGCGGGCCGCGCATGGGCGGGGGCGGCCTGTTCGGCGGCTTGCCGGGGCTCGGCGGTCTGCCCGGCTTCGGCCGTCCCATGGGGTCCTTTGGCCGTCCTTCCGGTTTCGGCGGGATGCGCGGCCTGTCGCAACCGGGGTTCAACCCGGGCAGAGGGATGCGCGGTCCGGGCTTTGGGCCAGGCCCCGGAGGCCTGGCGGGCGCGGGCCGCAACATGTTCGGCAGGCCGGGTCATGGCCTCCAGATGGGTCCGGGCCCCGGCGGCGGCGCGCTTGGCGGCGGCATGCTTGGCGCGGCCGGGCTTGGCGGCGCGCGCAACGCGATGTTCCATGGCGGAGCCGCGCCCTTCGTCGGCGCCAGCCTGGGCCACGGCGGCTGGATTGGCGGATGGGGGCAGAGGAACTGGGGCGGCTGGCCCGCCTCTCCCTGGGTCTCCAACGGCTGGTGGGGCGGCTACGGAGGCGGCTACGGCTGGGGTGGTTACTGGGGCGGCTATGGTTGGGGCGGCTATGGCTGGAACGGCTATGGCTGGGGCCTCGCCAGCCTTGCGCTCGGCATGGGCCTCGCCCTGGCGAGCGCCTATTACGACCCCTTCTTCCTGCCGGGGGCGTATGGAGTCTACGCGCCCTTTGCCGATCCCTATTTCGGGTTCGCGGCCTACGATCCTTTCTTTCCCTGGCTCTGTCCGCCGCTCTATGCGTACTATCCGGCCTTTTACGCCTATCCTCTCTACGCCGGGCCCTTCATCGGCGCGCCCTTCGCTCCAGCGATCTACGCCGAGGCGGCCTATGTCGGCCCTCCTCCGCTTTACGCCTATCCTGTCGGCTACGCTTATCCGGCCGCGCCGGCGGTTTCCTACGCTTCCTACGGCGGCGCGCTCTGGTGAGAGCGGCGCCCCCACATCTGAACCGGGATGACTTGAACATGAGAAACAGCCTGAAAGCCGCGGCGCTGACGCTTCCGCTGGCTCTTGCCGCGGTCGGCGCCTTCGGCCAGGAGCTCGGCGGGTCGCGGCAGGGCGGCGGCGCCGCCGCGCCGGAGATGATGTGCCGGCCCTATGAACACGTCGACGGCCAGCTCGCCTACATCCGCGCCGAACTCAAACTGACGCCGGCGCAGGAAGCGCAGTGGAACGTTTTCGCGACGGTGTTTCGCGATGAGAAGGAGCGTCAGGCGCTCAACTGCCGCCGCGCCCAGGATCAAAACCGGCAAATGGCGGCGGCGAGCCTGCCGGACTCGATGAGGTTGCGCGCCCAGCATCTCTCCGAGCAGCTCGACTCGCTGCGCAGGCTCGACGCCGCGCTTCAGCCTTTCTACGAGTCGCTCAGCAAGGAGCAGAAGAAAGTCGCCGACGACATCATGAAGGGCGCCCCCTGAGACGCGCCTGAGCCAAGTGGAAGACCCGCGCGCCTGCCTTCCGATTGCGCCGTTCGAGGAACGGGCGCCCTGGTTCGGGCCTGATCTTCAGACCATCCGCAACATTCTGGCGCCCGCGCCGCCCGATCTTCCGGGCGGCGAGCGGCTGCTGCTGCCCGTTTCCGGCGGCGATCGGCTCGTCGCCCGGATCGACGGGCGCGCGGCGGCGGGCGCAAGGCCGCTGATCGTCCTCGTCCATGGGCTGACCGGCTCCGAGGAGAGCCGGAATGTCAGTGCGACGGCGCGCCGCCTCGTGAGCGAGGGCTGGCCGGTCATGCGTCTGAACCTGCGCGGCGCCGGCCCGTCGCGCGCGACGTCCTCAGGCCGTTACCATGCAGGCCGCACGGAAGATCTGGCGGCCGCGCTGCGCGCGCTCCCGCCGGAGCTCGTGCGCCACGGGATCGTGCTGGTCGGGCATTCGCTGGGCGGCAATCTCGTGTTGAAGTTCATGGGCGAGCCCTGGCCCGATACGCCGGTTCTCGGCGCCGTCGCCGTCTCCGCGCCGCTCGACCTGGCGGCGACCAGCGCGCATATGATGCGGCCAAGGAATGTCATCTATCACCGCTATCTGCTGCAGGCGCTCAAACATGAGGCGCTCGCGCCCGGCGCCGGAATGACCGCAGCCGAACGATCCACGGTAAGAGAGGCGCGAAGCATCTTCGAGTTCGACGATCGTTTTGTCGCGCCGCTGTTCGGCTACAGGGACGCCACGGCCTATTACGAGGCCAACTCCTGTGGCAGGTTCCTGAACGCCATCGACCGCCCGACGCTGCTCATTCACGCTCTGGACGATCCGTGGATCCCCCCGTCCGCCCATGCGGCGCTAGACTGGAGCCGACCGGCCATGATCGAAACAGCCTTTTCACGGAAAGGCGGCCATCTCGGCTTTCATGGACGGGGAAGCCCGATTCCCTGGCACGACCGGGTCATGACGTCATGGCTGGCGCGGCGCCCATGGTCGCCGCGCGCCCCTCTGCCCTGAGCGCGACACGGAAGGACGCCCAATCTCACTGCGCCGTCCAGCCGCCGTCCATGGGAAGAATTGCGCCGGTGATCGCGCTCGCGGCGTCGGAGGCCAGATACACGGCGAGGTCCGCGACTTCCTGCGGCGTGACGAAACGCCGGATCGGTTGCGCCGCCAGCAGGACCTGATCCATCACCTCTTCCCGCGTCATGCCGCGCGCCGCCATCGTCGCCGGAATCTGCCTGTCGACAAGCTCCGTCCAGACATATCCCGGCGCGATGGCGTTCACCGTGATGCCGTCGCGCGCGGTTTCGAGCGCCGCCGTTTTGGCGAGGCCGGCGAGACCATGCTTGGCGGCGACATAGGCGCTCTTGAACGGCGACGCCACAGTCGCATGGGCGGAGGCGATGAGAATGATCCGGCCGCGCTTGCGCGATTTCATCTGCGGCAGCACCGCGCGCATGGCGTAGAAGGCCGAGGACAGATTCGTCGCCAGCACGCGCGACCACGCCTCGATCGGAAACTCCTCGATTGGCGCCACATGCTGCACGCCGGCGTTGGCGACGAGAATATCCACGCCGCCGAATCTCCGCGTCGCCGCGGCGATCATGTCTTCGACCTCATCGGCGTTGGCGACGTCCGCGCGCCAGCCCATCACACCGACGTCATGATCCTGCGCCAGGGCCACGCGCGCGGCCTCGACCTGCGCGGCGTCGCTCGCGCCATTCACGACGACATTGGCGCCGCTCTTCGCAAAGGCGCGCGCGATTTCGAACCCGATCCCGCGCGTCGAGCCGGTGACGAGCGCCGTTTTCCCCGCAAACATCGCGACCCCTTTTCACATCCGGCCGCCTCGGCCGCCTTCGTGTCAGATAGGCCGCGACACGGAGACGGGAGAGGCCCGCTCTCCCGTTCTCCCGAGCGTTTCTCAGGCAGCGGTTTTCCTGAGGTTGGAAAGATAAGCGGCGGTCTTTTCGATCGAGGGAGCAAGCCGCTTTCTGAGCGCGTCGAGATGCGGCTCGATCTGTTTTGCAAAGTCGCGCATCTCCTGCTCGGACGGCGCATGCGCGCTGACAAAGGCGCGAAGCGCCGCATGCGCCCGCGCCAGTTCGGCCTGCGGCTTGCCGGCCTGGATGTCGGCGATCGCCTGATCGAGCGCCGACCGCGCGACGCGCGCGGAGAGGGAGAGATAGGCGCGCGCCTTCACGGAGAAGGCGGCGCTTTCCCGGCGGACGAGCGCCGTGATCTCATTCGCCCTGACCAGCGCGTGAATCCTGTCGTTGAGTTTGCGCGTCTCCGCTTCGAGGCGCCAGGTCGCGTATTCCTGCCGCTTGAGCTCCCAGATCGCGTCTGCATGACTCGCGCGCAGGACCTCCATCTCGGCTTCGAGCCTTGCGACATGATCCTTGATGGCGTCGACCATCTGGAACGAAAATTTGCCGGCCTCGAGCTGGGCCATCGCGACGTCGAATTTCATCATGTTGGACATAACGGTCGCTCCAATTTCGGTTCAGCGACCATCGTCGGGCGATGGTAAAATTTTCGTTTCCACGAAGGTCATTGCCCAAAAGATCGCCATGCGCGCGAGCGTGTCTGAAAGACCACGCCCGTTGCTCACGCCGCCAGCACATCCTGCAAGGATGCGACGGTCGCGGGCTTGGCCAATCCCCGGTCGAAGCCCGCGTCGCGCGCGTTGGCGGGAATCTGATCTTCCTCCGACGCGGACAGCGCGACCAGCGTGATCGACCCGCCGTCGGGAAGCGCGCGGATGCGACGCGCGGTTTCGCAGCCGTCCATCTCGGGCATGCCAAGATCGACAAACACCAGATCCGGCTGAAACGCCGGCACCTGTGCGAGTCCGCAAGCGCCGCTGTAGGCGACGCGGACGGTTGCGCCGAGCGTTTCGAGGAGCATGACGAGACTGTCGGCGACATTCCGGTCGTCGTCGATGACGAGAATGCGGCGCGCGCGTTCGGCGTCCGCGTCGCCGTCCTCCTGTTCCGGCGCGCTGGCGTTCTTTGATAGAAGCGGCAGCCGCACAGTGAAGACGCTGCCCCGCCCGGGGCCATCGCTCTGAGCCTCGACGGAGCCGCCATGCAGCGCCACGAGACTGCGCACCAGCGCAAGACCAATCCCGAGGCCGCTGCGACTGCGTTCGGAGGAGCGATCGACCTGGGCGAAAAGATCGAAGATGCGCGGAAGCATCTCTTTTGGAATGCCGACGCCATTGTCCCTGACCGTAATGACGGCCATGTCGCCTTCGCAGGACGCCTCCATGCTGATCAGGCCGTCGGGCTCCGTGTAATTCGCGGCGTTGTTCAGAAGGTTCGCGAACACCTGCGTCAGCCGCACCGGATCGGCCGAAATGATGATCGGCTCCGCCGGGAGCGACAGCTTGAGCTCATGCCGTCGCTCCGAGAGAATGGGATCGGCGACGTCGCGCGCGTTTCGCAGCGCTTCGCCGATGTCCATGTTCTGCTTGCGCAGGGCGATCTTGCCGCTGGTGATCCTGGAGACTTCCAGGAGGTCGTCGACGAGGCGGATGAGATGCTTGACCTGGCGCTCCACCATGGAAAGGAGCTTGAGCCGCCGCTCATCCCAGGACTCGTCGAGCGCCTCCCGCCGCAGGAGACATGTCGCGTTGTAGATCGGGGCGAGCGGGTTGCGCAGCTCATGCGCCAGCATTGCGAGAAACTCGTCCTTGCGCCGATCCGCCTCGCGGAGACGCTCGGTCGCGTAACGCAACTGACGCTCCGCCTGCACGCGCTCGGTGATGTCGATCGCGACGCCGCCCACGGCATAGGGAGCGTCATCGGCGTCCCGGATCGGAAATTTGCTGACGATCGAGTGATGCACGAGCCCGTCGTCCTGCTCGAGCGTCTCCACCGAGATCACGCCCCTGCGGCTCACCAGCGCTTTCTGATCGTTGCGGCGAAACTGTCTGGCGGTTTCCGCGTCGAAGATTTCCTCGTCCGTCTTGCCGAAAAGCGCTTGCTCGCTCATCTGGAACGCCCGCATGGTCGCTTCGGTCGCGTATTGGTAGCGTCCCTGCAAGTCCTTGATCCAGGCGAGGCCCGGCAGATAACGCATGAAGCTCGCGAAGCGCTCCTCGCTCTGGCGCAGCGCGTCGACCGCGCGCCTGCGTTCGGTCATATCCGTGTGGCTGATGACAACGGCCGCCGGCGCGCAATCGGCCCGCGCGGCGTGCATGACAAACCAGCGTTCCTCATCGGGCGCATGGCAGGGATATTCCATCTCGAAGGCCGATCGCTCGCCGGCGAGGAGCGCCTGCAAGCCCTCGAGAGCGGCCTTTGCGTAAGGATCTCCCTGATCCGCCGCCCTGCGGCTTGCCGCGAGATAGTTGGCGCCGACGGACACGGCGAAACTCGATCCCTTGTTTTCCGTTGCAAAGCGCTCCCATCGCTTGTTGACGGTGAGCACGTCGCCGTTCGCGCTGATGACGGTGATTTCATGAGGCAGCGAATCGAGCACGCCGCAGATGAAGGATTCGCGCGCCTTCAGCTCGGCGTCGGCGGCCTCGCGGCTGCGCGCCCCCGCGAGGCGGATTTCCGCCTCGAGCGCGCGCTGATAGGCGCTGGCGCGCGCGCGCGCAAAGCCGGCGACGCTCAGGCCGATGGCGACAAACACCGCGACACGGACCATGTCGCTGCTTTGATCGATCCGCCAGGACCCGACCGGCTCGATGAAGAGATAGGTTGCGGCGAGCGCCGACAGCACGGTCACGCACACGGCGGATGCGGCGCCGTCGACGGCGGCCGCGATCAGCACCGCGAGGAAATAGGTTGGAAACGGCTGGGCGTGGAGGAGATTGTCCAGCCAGTAGCGCGCCGCCGTCGCCGCCGCCACCAGCAGCACAGCCAAAGCGTAGCAGCGGAAAGCTTTCATTTTCCCGCCAGGATGTTCACTGGGACTCAAGCAACGGCTCCCGCTTCTGCGTTCGGGAGAGTTAAGGGACAGCGTCCGGAAGTAGCAAGCAGAAGCTTGCCGAATGTGAACGCTCCGCCCGCGTCGGGACGGCCGCAGCTTGATTTTGGGAGGCGCGAGGCGCCCGGCGAAGCATTCGCCGGGCGCCGATGTTCTTACAAGCCGTCCGATCAGTCGTTCGGCAGGCCGAACACGCTCAGCACGCCGCCGAGCGCGGTGTAGTTGGCGAGCGAGGCGTAGTTGCCGACCGCGCCAAGGCCCTCGTTCGACTTCGACAGACCCGCCGCGAGGCCGATGCCCGCCCAGCCGCCGACGCCCGACAGAACCGCCACATACTGCTTGCCGCCAGCTTCATAGGTGATCACGTTGCCGATGATGCCCGACGGGGTCTTGTACTTGTAGAGCTCCTTACCGGTCTTCGAA
>NZ_JBPFEB010000106.1:0-42461 GCF_051061225.1 Methylocystis sp. | reverse complement strand
TTCGTGTAGTCTTCCAGATAGCCTTTAGCCTTTTGCTCGACGCCCAGCACTTGGAACTTGCTCGGCACGACTTGGATAAAGGTACGACCGCCGTCGGTGGATTGATCAGCGATTGCCTCGGCGTACAGGTACACAACGTTCGCGCCCCCGTTGGCGTCGTTCAACTCAGGAGCCGAAACGACACGGATACGCGGATACGTCTTCGTCATCCAGTCACGCACCGAAATACCGAAGTCGGAAGTCGTGGACAGGTAATCGACGACGTCGGTCGCCATTGCGAGGGTCAGGTCGACGGTTTCCGGGTCGATCGTATCTTGCGACTGGGTACGCAAGGCTTGAATCATACTGCGAATATCCGCGGTGATTTCGAGGAATGTCGCAGTAGCCCAGCCGCCGGTAGGCAAGTTGCTATACGCTGGGAGGCTCGGATCGTTCAAGAAACCATACGTACGACCGGCGCCGTTGTTGTAACCAAAGAAGCCGATACGGTTACGCTGAATTTCCAGCGCAAGGGCGGCGGCTTCGCGCTTGCTCGCGCCGGAGTCCACGTTCACACGGGCGGCGCGGGCTTCGTCGAGGCGACCGACTTGCATACCTTCTTCGAAGCGTACGACAGTGCGACGCTCGAAGTTGAGATTCCAGCTAGACAGCGGGATATTGGTATAGTCGCCGTACGGTACCGACGTGCCGGTCAGTTCGAGAACAGCCTGTACGACTTCTTCGTCCTCCCAGCTACCAGCCGTTTGCAAGCCGACGAGGTCGTCGATCTTACGGGCGGCGGTGATGATCTTGACGAAACCCGGGAGCCAGTTTTGCAGAAACTGGATTGGAGTCGCGATCGACGCGGTCGTTACGGTCGGCTCGATAGCATCCATACCGGAAGCCATTTTACCGAGCATACGTTCGTCGAGACCGATGCCCAAAAGCGGCAGGTCGCGGAACGTGTTCACGTCGATCTGATTCGCGGCCAATACCAGCGGCTTAACGTCGCGGGGGCCTACACTTGCTAGTACTTTGTTTTCCATTTTGAAAGGTCCTTAGTTAGACGTTAAGCCGATTACGCGGCCAGAGGTTCGCCGGAACGTGGGGAGCCTGCCAGCGTGATAACTGCCAGCCCGGCACCGGACACGGTGAAGCGATCGACGTACGCACCTTTGATCAAGGTACTGTTAGCAGGCGCGGCGGCGCCCGGGGCGGTCGTAGTCAGAACGCCGGTTGCGTCCGTGAAGTACACGAGGTCGCCGATAGCGGCGGCCGCGGGCAAGGTCACGACGATAGAACCCTCGGACAGCAACTCGGCCGGGACGTCGTTCGGCAGGGTCAAGGTTGGAGCCAGCGGACCGCCTGCGGCAGTACCGTAAGAGGCGTGACCTTTGGGGTTGATCAGAATACCGGCGAATACCGCGTCGGCGCCGCCAGCTTCGGCAACACCTTCGGACACGACGGTGAAGGCTCGACCGAACACGTTCAAAGCGGCGTCGGACGAGTCCAGCACGAAAGGTTGCGCGCGGTGAGGACCGTCGTCAAACAGTTCGCCCGGTACGCCGAAACCTTGGTTCAAATCTACAGCGGTTTGGAAAGTCATGATTTAAAGCTCCTGATTTTGTCGACCGGGGATTAACCTGCGACGTGTTTGCGAATGGGACTTGGCTCGGTACTTGCCGCGTCAAGGCCTTTGCCCTTGGGAACGAAACCGCGCTCGCTATGCTTACCAGCGGCCGCGACATACGCCTCAACGACGGCGACCTCGGCACCAGCCGGGGCGGTGATTTCGAACTTGTCCAGCGCGTACTTGGCGACGCCTACGTCGTCGAGTTCGGCATGATCGAAAGCGCCGGTCAGCTTCGAGACAGAACCGTACAGCGCGTCACGCTTAGCCAGCGAGGCGAAAACGTCTTTCGCGTCGAGGGCCTTGCCCTTGGCGGCAAGCGAGGTCTGGATCGTCGCGTTGAGAGCGGTCAGGTTCTTATTGAGCTTGTCGAGCGCATCCATTGCCTTAGTCGGCATTTCGGTATCGAGCGCCGGTTCGGCAGGCTTGTCGGTATCCTCGACAGCGGCGGCAGGTGCCGCGGCCGCGGTAGGATTGCCGAGCTTGCTCAGCGTTTCGACCAGCTTCGCAACTTGCGGGACGATACCCTCAAGCATTTTCGTTGCATCCGCCATAGTCATATCGGCGTCGGCGGTCGCTTCTTTGTTTTCAACTTCGGTATTTTCAGCCATTTTAACTAGCTCCTTTGAGTCAAACGTCATTTTGAAATGGTCCAGTACCGCGACCTCCGGACCCATGCGGCCCTGATTTACGAGGGCTACATGATTACCTCGTATTTTGCGTTGAATGTAGTCGTATGCCTGACCGTTAAAAACGCCCGGGGCATAGTCATACAAACAACGAAAACCGGCGGAGACTTCTTTTTTCCCCGCGTTGATCGCGCGAGCGATCCGGTCCGTGAAAAATTTAACGTTCGCGTAAAGCGTGTCGCCGTCGACGTACACATTCTCGCCGATGACGCCGTCGGCCGGTTTGCCATCGACGTTCGGCAGGTCATATTCTTCGCTCCCCAGCATGTCGGACGGATGATCGTCGACGAATGGGATCAGCTTAAAAGACTCTATCGCCGCGGGGTCGGACAACTCCTCGACGGGGCGATACACGTTGTAAACCTTGTTCGGGTCGGCATTGCCCCCGATCATGCGGCCCGAGTACGGGAATACGCCAGCCTTTGAGATTGGATTATTCTTGATCTCAATAAACCCGTTTATATCCGGTTTCCGTGCCGACATATTTGCCTCGATTATTTCCATTACGCCGGGGTGAAGCGGAGACGGCAAAGCGTCCCGGGTCGCCCATTTCGCGCTAGTATGTTCCGAATTCAATATCGGTGTAAAGCGTTCGCCGCAAATTTTGTACGTAACGAAATTACCATCGTCGGAAATTTGCCGCATTTCGCCCGTCGGATTGTGGCCGACCTCCTCGAACGACTCACGTCTCGCGGCCTGCTCGGGCGTTTCGTGCGCTTCGATTTTGCCGCCGGGGAAAGCCCATGTTCCGCCCTGCTCGGAGTCGGCAGAACGCAAGACGAGCAAAACGCGCCCGTCAGTTTCGTACATGATCCCGGCGGCGTTACTCATTCTCAGACTCTCCCGTTTCAAATTCGATTACCGGCACCATCGTACAACGACAATTGATCGCCTGCCCGGGGATGCCACGCTCGCCGGTACGCTCGTCGATGATCGGCAGGTCGTCAAACGAGTATACGTTGCCGTCCATCTGTATATGAAGTTCGCGCGGTTTCTGCCCGCCGCCAGAGTGTACCCATTTGAACCGCTTGACCCCGATCGCTTGCATACGGGCTTTATTGATGTTGTTGTACGCCTTGCGAGTCTGGTCCAGCGCGATGTTACGCGCCCGGCGTAGCGTAACCCCTTCGTATTCTTCGAGCTTCGGCACGATATCGGCAAGCCCGTTTCCGGTCGTAATGGCGCGCAGTACGTCGCCGGTAATCTGGGTCATAAACTCGGTCGGTATCGACTTGATTAACGATACGTTCTCGGCGACCGTCGCGGTCAGTACCGTACGCAAAGTCTTATTCATGATGTCGGTTTTGAGCGACAGCCCGCCGGACATTTCCTTGAGCGAGATATTGAGCGCGGCCCGGCTGGCTTTCGTGTTGGCGTTTACCATCATTTCGGCGAGCGCCTTCGCCTTGCGTCCGAACAGGGAGTCGAATTTCGCCGTCAGCTTGTTCGTGAGTATGCGGGCTTGACTGGCGACGTTGCCCGCATCCATGGCGGCGGCGCTATCCATCGCCGTAGAGGCTTCGAGCTTACGTATCTCGCGGATTGTCTGGGCGGTCATTTGCTTGACGAGACTCGACAAGGCCTTGACGTAACGATCCATAACGGCGGCGTTATAGTTGAGCGTCTTACCCTCGAACATGTGCCCGCCGCGCTGTTGCGCCCACGCTTCGCGCTTCTTTGTGAGGAGGCTCATAGGGCTTCGTCGTCGGGAGGTAATTCGGGGGCCGGCTCGGCAAGGCCCGTATACCCGGAGTCTGGATCGTTCGTAATGCGCGTACGTTCGTCGACGCTGTCGATCGCGCCCGCCTGCATGAGCGCGACGCCGGTCTCGGCCTTAATCTTGTTGACTTCGGCTAGTTCCTTGGCGGTCAGTGCGTCAAGCGGTTTCCATGAGGGCGACGCGTCGAACTTTTTGCCGAACTTGGGTAACACGTACGAACGATTCATGAGCATGTAATGACGCTCGACGATACGCGTCAGGTCGTGCGTTTGCGCGCTTTCAAGCTCCTCATGATAACTCGCCTCGTCGTACTCGCCGGTTGAGTTGAACCCCTTCGGTACCGTACCCATGAGCTTCGTAACCGGGACGCCAGCCGCCGCCGCGACGAGTTGGTATTGCGTCATGATCGTAGCGTCGAGGTCGGCGAGCGACGTTTCGAACTGCTCAATCGTCTCTTCTTTGCCGGCGACCTTAATCCCGTAGTTACTCCGGAAGTTCGCCCATACGGCCATTTTCTCCTCGAACGCCGCTTGATTGGCGACTGCCTTTTCGACGTCGACGTGTATCACAGTCTCGCGCTTTGTCTGGGCAAGCATCGGCGCTTCGTTAGCGGTACGTTCGGCGGCGTATACGCGCTCGAAAATCTGTTGCGTGACCGACAAGCCGCCGTACAGGTACGTCGGTTTCAGGATGTCAGCAACTTCCGGGCCGCGCAGTATGACCAAGTGCGTACGGTGTATGCGCTGGCCGT
Organism: Methylocystis sp.; assembly: GCF_051061225.1. Lineage (GTDB taxonomy): Bacteria > Pseudomonadota > Alphaproteobacteria > Rhizobiales > Beijerinckiaceae > Methylocystis. Next base: position 37,692 of record NZ_JBPFEB010000106.1, on the reverse strand, counting down.
TGACGCGCCACCAAGTCGGTTCATAGAAGTGCCGCGAATCGGGGTTACTTGCCGCGTCGCCGTTTAGCTCGGGGGTGATCCAGTAAGGGTCAATCTGGGTAATACCGCGATACGCGCCCGGGCGAACCCCGTCGATATTGAACGGCTTTTCGTAATACTCGGGATCGGGAGAGTCGACGTCGAATTTCACAATTCGGATGCCGTACATGCGCTTGTAGTAAATCGCGTCGTGTAGGTTCTTCGTCAGGTTCATCGCCTTGTCCATGCGTTGCATGTACTCAAGGATTTCGGGCGTCAGTTCGGTACCGTCGACGACGGCAATCTCGTAGCCGTTGCGGATAGCGTCGCGCGCGGGGATAGACAGGCAACGAGCGATCAGCCAGTTTTGAGCAAGGATCGCCATGGTCTGATAGCCGATAAACCCTTGCGACCCAAAGAACGCGAATTGATTGTCGGTAATGGTCAGGTTCGCCATTGAAAACGACCGTAAACGGCCGGTCGTCTTTGCGTCGTCGAGCGCCATTCCGGATTCAGAGTCGACGAAGCTATCGACTTGGATATTGCGATCGATTACGGATTGAATGAGGTCGTTCCGGTCGCCTATCTTGCGGAGAAAATGCGTTGAGAATACGCCGGCGCCCTGAGTCAATGCGTCGACTTCCGGGGCCTGCTCGATCGGCTCCTCGTCGTTGTACGTATCGCGTCCGAGCCGTTTTCTAAACCAATTTAACATAGCGCGCCCCTAATCGAAGTCGAAAAACCCTTTCGCGGGTTTCGTTGTTGGTGCGAAGCGTATCATAATCGAATCGGCAAGGTTTGGCGATTTCGTGCCGCTCGGTTGCTTGTTGATCAGTATTTTGCCGGCCCCGTTCGGCTTGAACGTCGGTTGCGACAACTCCCGTACAGCGTCCGTCAGCTTCGGCATACTGCTCGACAGCGATATCAGTTCGTCGGGATCATACTCGTAATGCTCGCCGCGTTGCAATGCCTGTACGGCGCGATACGTACGCAAGAATCGGACGCGCAAGCTCCACCACGATTGCGCCTTGGCGTTCCCGAAAAAATCCTCGTTCGTTCGTTCCTTGCCGTCAGGATCAATGACGACGCTCGGGATCGGGGCGGTAGGGTCAACGACGGCGCCCGAGCCGCGGAAAGCGTTAACCTCGATTTTACGCGACCGCTTCTCGTTGATGACCCGGGCGTCGCCGCGAACTCCCGAGCCGAGACCGTCGGCGTCATAGTCGAACGAGCCGTACCCCATGTCATCGCATATCTGGAACGCTTTCTCGGTCGTGCCGTAAATGTCGTCGCCCTTGCCGGACCACGCGTCGAGGTATTCGACGACGATACCGTGAGCGCCGCAAAACGCGTTCAAGTCGATACCCTCGTCGGCAACGTCGAGCGCGCCCTTACGGATGCCGGTCGGCTTGATGTCCAGCTTGATATGCGCGTCAATCGCGGCCTGTACCCATTCGCTCGGGATGACGACGCCCTCGACGGACGCGCTGTAATTGATGTCGATTTCCTGCGCGACGACGACCGGCGACAGGTTCTCGACTTGCTTTGCGTACCACGCCTCGTCTTTACGGGGATCGTCGCGCCAATGGAATGTGAATACCGATATGCGCCCGGCGTGACGTTTCTCAGCGAACGGGTTATTCATGCCATTGACAGACGATACGTCGATACGGCAATTCGTCGTTTGAGAAAGGGCCGCTTCGGTTTGCTCGGGCCGCTCCAAGTGCGCGGCTTCGTCAACGAAGTACAGCGACGCCCGGTCGCCCCGGCCGATAGAATCGCCAGCCTCGCCGGCCATGTACGACCCAGTGTCCGGAAAGCTGATTTTCATATACGGCGCGTTGCGCACCTCGTCCCAGCCGCCGCGGAACTCGGGCGGTAAATGGCGGATGAATTGACGGGCTTTCCAGAATAGCGACTTCGGCTTGTCCTTGCCGTCGACGTACTCCTCCTTGCGCGAACCGTACCCGACGACAACGCCCTCGTAAAACAGGCAAAGCGTCGAGCCGAGCGCGACGATCAGCCACGATACGCCCATGTCGCGCGACTTTTCGGCTAGGCCCGGGTCTTGCGATTTCCAGCGATCGACGGTCCAGTTCACGAACTCGCGTTGCTTCGGGAACAGGATGAACGGCATTAGCGTCGGCAACTTGCGCTCGACGTTCCGGGGATCGAAGGTCGTGCCCCAGTCCTCAACAAAGTCGGCAGGATTGTCGCGGTAGTACGTTTTCAGCAAAGGTAAGATTGTTGGAGGTTGCCCGGCGTTACGTTCGGCGGCAATCGCTTCGCGCAATCGCTTTAGGACTCCGATCCGATGATCGAAGACTTTCAGGTAATCCGGGTTCTTAAAGTCGAACGGGTAGGGGTAGGCCATCAGGTACCCGTCAGCAAGTTAGCATACGCCTTGGAGGCTTGTATCGGATCGTTGGTAATCTCTGACAGCTTATGGAGATTGCTCGTCGACCCGGGCGGCGGATTGATGTCGAGGACCTTTTTGTCGAGGCCCAGATACTTCGCCAGAAAGTCGAGGGCGCCGTCCTGATCGCGCATTTTGATTTCGGGACCGTTGGCCGTCATCTTGACGCCCGCGTATAGCAACTTCCCGGCAGGCGATAGGTTCCGGGTATCGTGGATATGGATGTCGGTCAGGCCCCGGCCGAAACACTTAGGGCAGTCATGGGCCGGCGGTTTCGTTCCCCAGAATCCATAGCCGCCGTCGTTGGTCGGTATCGCCCGGGGCGTAAAGTTACGTGAGCCGGCGCGGCGGGCATTGTCGTCAAGTACGGCGGCGACCGCTTCGGCCCATTCCCGAGCGTCGACCCATTGGTAATTATGGTCGATGCCATGACAGTGCCGACAGCACACGAGGCGGCTTTCGACGAGTTCGTTCGGGTCAGCATTGGCGAGCATCATGTAGCGTTTGAGGACCCAAGCCTCGTTGAGCGTCGCCACAAGGGCCGCGTCTTCCGTCCGTTCTTCGATCAGTTTTACGACTTCAGGGTGATTCGCGAGTTCGTATGCGGCCGTATAAATCGAGTTTTGGCTCATGTTTTCAACGTTGTACGTACGGCGATAGGCTTCCGTTTGATCGCCACACTCGAATAGCGTCATTGCGAACCGTGTTTGTTTGGGTGTCATGACCGCGAGTATCGTTCACAGTTGACTGCAACGTCAAGTATCTATCAGTACGGGGTTATCGGGGTACAGTTCGGGGTGGTAAAATTTACTCTTTATATTCAGTTACTTACTTCTTTTTACCCCTAATACCCTTAATAAATACAATATTGACAGTACATAACGTACATAGATATTATATGTCATATCATATATTATGCTCATTTATAGCTAAAAGGGTTTGGCCGATACGGGTTAGAGGTAAACTTAAATATTTCTTTTAACTTTCAGTAGCTTGCCGATACCCCGGGAAACCCCATTTTTCAACGTTATAGGATTATATGATGATTATTATTGATAGAGCGACCGCAAAAGCCTCCGGATTGACGAAATACTTCACCGGAAAGCCATGCCGAAACGGACATATCGCGGAACGATACGTACAGTCCGGAACGTGCCAACAGTGCATTAACGGCGATCGAATGACGACTCGACGATCCGCTCCGAACCTCGAAGGGTTTGCGACGGTATCGCTGACCGTTCATCCCGACGACGTCGAGTCGCTTAAAGGCCTGTTAATGGCCTACCTGTTACCGTACGCCGGCACCGTGTCGATCGGTCACGTCTGGGCAATGGATAAGCCGCGGCACGGCTACGTATACGACGTCAAGTGTCCGATCGACAACGTCAAGGAATTGAGCGACACGGCGCGCGAGCTTTACGCCCGGCGGGTAACGGATGTCGAACAGGTGCGCGACAGGATACTAGGAGGAGTCTTGCAGGAGGTCGACGCGCCTCGGGTGGAGACGGTCGACGATATCAGGGGGTGATATTGAACGCGGCTTGAGCCTGCTCGAAAATGCGTGCCCGGGCAGACTCTGACAGTTCCGCCCAGCTATAGCCGAACGTTTCGGCCAATCCGATTGCGATCCGATTTATATGCACTCGACTAGGCTGATCGGTCGGCACGATCGTAAAGCCGTCCGGCACCAGCACGGACACTTTGCCGGCGTCCGACTCGTCGCTCGGGTCAACGTGAACATGCTCATAATGCATACCCTCCATTGACGGGGCGGTAAAACCGTTGTCAATTACAAAGCGATAGCCTTGCATTGCCTTGTCCCAAAACGAAGAAAGTACGTTGTCGGGTTTTGTTGGCACAGCCTGACGCTCGCGCTGGCGTTGGAGTTCGGCAAGAACGGTCAGGCCTTTTTCTATATTGATCCAGCTTCCGTTGCTATGACGAACAATTAAGCCCCCATGTACTGGATGCGGCTCAAAGCCCGCCGTCTTTGCATCTTCAATCAGTTCTTTGGTAATCATGGGTTAGTCCTTATGCTGGCCTGCCGTATTTACGGATAAAGGCTTGAATGTCCCCGTCTTTCAGGAAGTCGATTGTTACAATGGTGGCGCTAGTCGTCATCACTTACTCCTTATCGTTGCTTGCTGGTTGTCGGGCTGATAGTGCGTACATGGCCAATCTTCAATATCGAACTCTAGGTCTGAGTTGTAATGAGACGCCTCGTAAAATGAACACTTGCACGGCTGACCCTTTATGCCGATAGACCACAGTGCCAAAACAATCAGTTTCCTCATCCTTGGCTCCCGCTATCGGATAGAAGGGCGAGGATTGCTGCATCTACAGCCGCCCTTAATGCGGTCAGCCTGTCAGGATGAATACCCATAGGCGTTCCAGCAGGCGGATTGTCAAAATATTCAGCAAACGGTTTTCCTTTTGGGTCGAGAACTTGAATACACCACTTGCCGCCAGCAACCGTCCTTTCCGCTTTAGCTATGAATGCCAATCGTTCGGCATCTTTAACCAGCGCCTCGCGTTCTGAGGCGTGGCGGGATTGGGCGGCTTCGTAACCTCGGTCAAAGCCAGCATCAAATACACGGCGACGGTCGGTGTTGTCGATTTGAGGGCGATGCTTGAAATATTCATTCTCAGCATGCACGCGCTCGCCTTCTCTGATTGCGTATTCTTTTTCAAACTCTCGGCTGGCATTGCTCATTTTCTAACACCTTTACAAGTAGCGGCATTTGTCCGATCGACAGTTCTGTCGCGTTAGGTTTCGTGCTGTATGCGGTCACGATATCAGCGACCACGAAACAGCACCCGGGATGCTTTTCCGCAAGCCTCGCCGCCTCTTTACGTGCCGCTTCTTCGTTACCGTGAATTACGCGCGGCGGGTTTTGCGGGCTATTGCCCAAACGTACGACGATAAAATTGCTCATGGTATTACCTCCAAAGTATGTAGATTAAAAAAGCTATGACGAATAGCTCAACGGCCAGCATCCACGCATGTTCGTTCATAGCGGTATCCTCTTTATCTCGCATGTATGGGTCCAGCGGTCAATCTGTACGGTACCGCGATTAAGGCATTGGATGAACGCCGTCTCTAGCTTCATGGAATACGCCCGGGCCTTGACGGTTTCGACCTCGCGCCCGAGACGTTCGAGGCGATCCGTAGCGAGCGCATGGGTCGCGCTACCGAATGCGTAAGGGGCGACTATGGCGATCAGCAAGATAACGTCGCCTAGCGTGATCCCGTGGCGTTCCCATGCCATGCGATAGGCAAGCCCGGGGCGTACACCTTGTCGGCGGTAGCGGATGTAATCGAGCAGCTTCATACAATCAGGCTCCAATCGCGTTTAGTCATTTCAAAGCACGCAAGTTGCCACGGGTTTGCGTACCAAAATTCGCTAAAATCGCGGTGACGCATTTCAACGACCGCCATACTCCACGGTTTCCAAACGCCGGCGTAGTTCATACCAGCACCCCCAGTACGAAACTTGCCACCATCAAGCCGACGACCAGCGCGACAGCCATTTGACGATTTTCCGCCCGTAAGCGGCGTTGCATTTCCCGATACGACGGGGTGTCTTTATGATCCACCATTTCGAAAAGCCTCCCAGTTGTCAGCGCCGAACACCTTGCGCCCGATTTGATCCACCCACACGTTTTGCCTCGGCGTACCGAACGAAATGCGACGGGCTACCATGTCGGCCAGAAACTCCGACTCACTAGAGGTCAGGCCCGCTTGATCCGCCTCCATAATCTTAGCGACCCGCGCGCTGAGCGCCGGCCGACCTTTGCCTATCATTGATTTATCTCCTCGTTGGCGCATTCTTCGCAAATCCTGTACGTACCGTGAACCGATGACGAATGCGGGTTATGCAAGCCAGTATCGAAGTATCGACCACCCGGCCGTATCTCGTGGCGGCAACGAAAGCCGTCCTTACGCCAGTCGCAACGGTGAGCGACCCGAGCCGTACGCCATTTTCCGGCGTTGCGTTGTGCATAATATACGGCCCGAGTCGTCACGATCAGTCGGTCCTACCAACAATCGAGCGCGCTTGCTTGACTAGGTTCGCAAGCATCCCGGCGCCGATTTCCCCGGCGTCCGGATTCAAGCCGGCAACACGAGCGACAAGCTCGAACATTTCAGGCGATAGCTTTGCGGCAAACTCGACGGCTTTCTCGTTGCTGAGTACCAGACTGCCGCGCATTTCGCGCGACGTCGAGCCGTAATGTTGAACGATGTCGACCGATAGTTCCTTGCCGTCGTTTACGGTTCGGCAAGTAGCCCTGAGAAATTGAGATTTCCAGCTACACCCGATCCACCCTTTCGTTAAAACTTCGAAACCTTCGGCGCCGTAGCTCGATTTGTATTTGGTTGCTCTCATGATCTAAACTCCCGTTTACGTTGACGACGTAACCATATTACTCTTATTGACGGACTCGTCAATATGTTTTTCGTATTCCGTACGAATTTTTATTGCAGTCTCGTCCGGTACCGCCCCGGCGCGCCATGCGGCCTTAAACGATAGCTCCATGTCACATTGACGGGGCGCGTAGTAATACCATTTGTTGTCATGCTTACGCATATACCGGATCGGCGCCGACGCCCCGATACACTCGATCCGGCGTCCGGTAACGTCGTACAGGTGATACCCGGCCGCATATGGGTTACGCGTAAAGAACGCGACGTACTTGCCGTCGACGTGTACCTCGAATTGCGTCGGGTACGGACGCTTGATCTTAACTAGCATTATGTGCCACCCTCCGCTTTGGCGATGGCCGTGCGGGCGATAGCTAATGGAAAAATCGTGTCGTCAATTGGATAATTTTTTCTAAAATGCTCAAGGACGGGCAACGTCAACTTCAACGCCGCAAGCAACTCGTCACGCTGAGCGTTAAGCTGATGAAAATTCAAGGCGCTAGGAGTGATCAGCTTTCCGACTTGTTCAAGCATGTCGGTTGAAATTCCCTCGCACGCATTCACGCAAGCCGCGATACGGTGCGCGTCGGCTTCTTTTGTGGGGTAATCCTCGTCCGACATAATCTCAATCGTCCGCGTCCGGTTATGGTACGGATGCCCCTCGTATGTATTTGCCGCGACAAATACCTCCCCGTGTACTTCCAGCACTTGCCACGGTTCCGGCGTATGTTTGTTTGACATTTCCCTATCTCCTGTAATGCCCGGCCGAAGCCGGGCGGTTTTGGTTAACGTACTCGCAATTCGGCGACAAGGTCCAGACGGTTAGCGATCCGGGGCGTCGCGGCTTCAAGTGCGGCCAACTCTTTTTCGTTACTTTTGACGTCGTAGCCTTGGGCGGAATAACGAGCAATTCGAGCTTTTGCGGCTTCGATTTCGTAAACAAGAAACGCGGCGGCAAGTTCGAGACCTACCTTTTCGATATCCAGACCGTCTGCGAGGTAAAGATGATCGCGGTAAGGAGCGTTGTTAACTTGGTCAACGTAAAAACGGTCTTCGACAAATTCGTCGGTATTGTCTTGCGTTGCGGTGCCTTGCTTTTTGCCCCATGACTGAATCGTAAGGCGCTCCCAGAGCCATACGCCATTGTCATTCCAGCGGCGGAACCGGATAACTTTGTCGCCTTTCTTGAATTGAGTCGTTGTCATGTCAGTAGCTCCTATGTAATTACGTTGTCGATAGGTTCATCATACTCTTATTGACGAAGCCGTCAACAACTTTATTCATTTATTTTTCTTATGGAACGACTTCCCACGCTGAATAAACGCAACGTGTCGGACGACATCCGGCCGCGACGGTATCGTGAAACACCCCGTCGACGACCGCAACGTAATGGCCTGCAAACTGCACGATCCAGCGGCCCGAGGGGTAAGCCTCGGCAAACCGTCGCGCGTTCATCCGTGGCTGACCCTTGACGGCCTGAAACACATGTCGACCAGCGATCCGCGGTACCGAGTCGAATAGGGCGCGTATATGAGCGTGCACCATGCCGCGGCCGGATTGCCGCCCGTGACTTGCCGCCATGTCGTACGCCACGTCGTAAGGTATCTCGACGGCCAGCGCGAGCGCGCGTACGACGCAATCGTTTATCTGTTTGGGACGCTTCGACAGCTTGCGCCCGGCGTCGCTGTATTTGAATTCCATGATCAGGCCTCCGATGCGGCTTGACGTGCCGCCTTAATGGTTTCGTCGCTGGCGTACCCGGAGAGACGTTCGGTCTCCCCGGTAAGTAACCAATGCCCGGCGGCAACGTCGTCGCCACCGAACTCAATCACACATTGACGCCCCTCATAGCCGCGCCAATTGCCCCACTTGTTTCGATGTATGCGGCGCTTCATGATCAGCAAGCCTTAACGATTGGCGCCATACTGTACGAACCGAACGGCTTGACGTACTCGACGCCTTGGTGCGTACCGATCCGCAACGTCTTTGCGCCGGCTTGCCCCTTGATAAAGACCAGAACAGTCTTGGCGGTACGACGCACGATCTTAATGCTGAAAATGCAATCGTGATCGCCGACGCTTCGGGTTTCGTATGTCTTGCCGGTTTCGAATTTGCTCATGATGTGCCCCTATGTAATTACGTTGTCGATAGGTTCATCATACTCTTATTGACGAAGCCGTCAATAACTTTATTCATTTATTTTTCTTATCGTACAACAAGTTATGATTTAAAATATAATATTGACGAACCCGTCAATAAGGGGTATAATGGGTTTGTCAATGGGAAATTGACACTTTAAAAACTAGGAGATTTTAATATGAGTAAAAGTACGCACCACTTCTTTGCGTCAAATCCGTACGGCTGGCAAACGGACGAAAGCGTCGTCAAGCTGGCTACTAAAATGAAGAACGACGGGACGGGCAGTTACAATCTGTATTACGTCCCGTTGCCTCCCGAGGCGCCGTACAGAATCGACGAGTACCGGCCGCAAGTTGACGGGATCATTTTCCTCGGCAAGTACGACCCCAAAGGGAACCGCATTTACCCTATGTAATCAAAAAAAAGCCCGACGCTCGGGGAGGATGCGTCGGGCACAAGGGAGGAGATTTTAAACGCCGATTTGCTGAGCGGTACAGTATGCGCGAGCGACTTCGGCAGGTCCCACTATACTAGCTAATTCTGATCCGCGCTTGACAAATAAGCGAGGCTTGCCGCCGTCGGGCAATACGGCGTTATTGACACGTCCGCCGACAAGCTGAGGATGATAGTCGTATCCGATATTCGTCAGGAGGTCGCGCCGTTTATTCGGAGGGATCGCCCGAGAGGCGTTCACACGGTCTAGCAGTTTGTCGACGGCCATGCTGGAAACCCAGCCGCCGCGGAACCCTACCTCCTCGCGTTCGATCGCTTCGAGTATTTCCTGCTCCACGCGACCCAGCCCTAACGCTAAAGCCTCCTCGGTCGTCGACGTGACCGGCGCGCGCTGGCATTTGGTCGCCGGGTTATATTCGTCTGGGATCGCGTACGTATGCAAAAACTCGTTCACGTATTCATACCCGCCAGCCCGGAGCCAGTCGTACAGCTTGATAAAGTAATCGCCCGACATGCCGTCGCGATCAAGGTCCTCGGGTTCCTGCTGGGCCGTGTAGAAGTGCGCGAACCGGCGATCCTTGCGAGTCTTCCTTACCGCACCCTTATGGTTCGAATTAAGGATGAAATTGGCGCATACGTTGAGCGTCGCCTTGTCCTTGTTCTTACCTTCGATTTCAAGCCGGTCATTCGTGATCATCGGCTTGAGTTCTTCGATAACGTCTTGCTGAGACTCGGCGACGAATATGTCCTCGACGCCGATAAACAGCTTACCGTATATCCAGTCGTTGAATTGGCTTGCGATCTGCGAGGCTTTCGGAAAGTGTACGTATCGGTCGCCAATCGCGAAGCCGACGCACCGCGAAAATAATGTTTTGCCGTTACCCTCGACGCCTTGCAGTAGCGGCGCCCATTGGAACTTAACCCCTTTGTACTGTACGCACGCGGCCATATAGGACAGGATGATCGCTTGATCGCGCTCGTCTGGCAGTACCTTACGCAAATGCGACATGAAGGGTGCCACGTCGCCGGCTTGACGTTTGGTCACTATAGGCCAGTAGATATTCGCCTCGATACGCCCGCCGTTGTTTACCAGCATGGCCGGTTCCAAGTCTGGGCGGAAACACGTCGTATCGGAACGCGGCGCGCGGAACGCTTGCGACTCGGTGAAACACTCCCACGCGTTACGGACGACGCGTTCGTTTGCCGGGTCCATAGGGAACGAAAAGCCGCCGTAACGTACGCGAAATTGGTCTGGCTTCAACAAGGTACCGCCGGGCACTAGGATCGCATGACGATCCGTCACGTATACGCACCCCCGGAACAGGGTCAACTGTTGGTCGATGCTCAAATACGTCGCCCCCGTGACCGCTTGCGGTGTCGCCGTGACGTTGCCGGTCTCGTATTCGATAGTGAGCGACTGGGAGGGCTTGTCGCGTAACACGTCAATTTGACGCGATACGGCTTTCGATATCGTCCGGGGTAGATAGTCTTCACGCTCCCATTTTTCGCGATTTAACGCGCTTTGCCGCATGATCCGGAGTATGCGTTCGCAATCCTTGCCGGTCCAGAATGCCAAATGCTGAGCGAGCGCCGCGTCGGCGAGGGACGCGTCGTACCCGCGAGCCGGGTCCGGGTATGAAGCGGAGAGCGCCGCGATGTCGGCGTACCAAAGGTCGGCAAAGCTCGCGCGATTGCCGAACACACTAGCCGACGACTTGGATTTAAGCGCGCGCTCAATCAACGCCCCGTCATCTGTAGGGCCTGACCATTCCGGATCAGGGCCGTCGGTCCAGCCGATACCGTTATCAAGGTCGGCCGTCATAGGAAAATAATGCTGTACCAGCCAAGGCAACAGGTAATCGAAATTCTTGCCGCTATCGCCTTGCGCGTTAATCCCGGTCAGGGCGACAAAGCGGTCGGTGTGGTAGAACTCCAAACCGTACGGCGTATTCCGACAGCCATGCGGGGGCGGCGATCCGGTACCGATGATATGCAGGCCCCGGCCCGATTGTGAAACCTCGACGTATGCCCCGGGGAACGCTTCGAGCAAGTGCAACGCAAGCGCCGACCATTGCCCCGAGGATTCGAGCGCATTGTCTATGTCGACGAAAAAGAACGGGTCAGAGTCGGCAAAACTAAAGCCGATACCGTGATTGACCCCCAGCCTAGTTGCGGCCGCGACCGCCGTATCGAGGTCGGTCCAGATTGACGCGGCCCCGCTTCCCTTTTCCGGCATGGCGCCGGTCGCATGATTGATCGGAAATTTATCGGTTTTGCCCGGCTTCGTTTGCGACGGCACGAGCTTGTATACGATAAATTGCCGATAGTTGGCTAGGGCGCCTAGCACCCGCTTTAAGTCCTGCATTTTCCCCGAACCCCCGATAGTGACTTATTTTGCGGCTAGACTGGCTAAAGCGGCGTTTCGCAATTCGTCGGGGGCTTTCAAGGCTTCGGGATGTTTGAGGGCCAACGCTTGAGCAATCACGGGGAGGATTTTCCGCTCGATTGCCGCGCGCACGACGGCGCGTTTAAGCTGGGTCATTGTGCTGAAATAATGGGTCACGAGACCGTTTGCGACGCCCGCCTTTTTAGCGATGTCGTCTCGACGGATTTGCTCAAGGCCAAGACTTTCCGCCATATCTAGCGCAATGTCTAGCAACTCGCCGCGTCGTACGTCCGGCCCTAGTCGTTTACTTTTTGTCATGTCTTCATATCCTCGGTTAACTGCGTTTGTATAGTATTCGTTAATTGACGCGGCGGTCAAGTATTATTCGTAAGCCTCATTTAGACCGCATTCCTCCGAGCATCCGTCGCCGTAATCGGCGTCAGTGTCGGGAGGTAAATTTTTTACGTCTAAAAGGGAAAACTCGCGCAAAAGAATGAGCGTTGATTTTTTCTCTCGAAAAAATACCCGGGGCGGTCCGTTTTCGACTTTAGTTTTACCGTGTAACGCTTCCATTTCCTGAGTAAAATTAAACGCGCTCGGATCGTCTCGCATGACTTTCATTAGAGTCACATGCGATTTTTTAAAGCACGATCGGCAATTTCCTAAATGTTTAGGCAAATTTAATTTAAACGGTTGATCTTGCCAAAAATCGTTGACATCTATTTTGTCGCTAGGAAAAATATCCAAAAGCGGATAAATTAAATGAAATTTAGCGGCGTCTTTGCGACGTCTATGTTCTTCGTCTAACCTTATCCCGATTGCAGTTTCGTATGATCCGCTTTCCCAGCCAATAGAGCGCGCATAAGAACGAGCAACGTTCAATTTTAGTTCGCGATTACAATGAGGGTATTTGATATTTGGGATTCCGTATTTTTGAATCATTTGCCTATATGGTTGCCAATCTCGGCTAGAAGACTCAAAATTTACAATTTTGTGCGTACAGCCGGTAAGGCTGTCTAAATGAGTAACGGCTTCTAGCCAAACAATAGGCCAGCCCCAAAACGTATTTAATTTTTGCACAAAATGCAAAGTTTCTTCATGTTCGCCGCCGGTATTGCAAAAAACAAAAACCATTTCGTAAACGTCAGAATATTCGGACAACAAGCGGTAGGCCATGTACGCCGAAGTGCGTCCCCCTGAGACGGTTATCAAAAGCCTTTTTTTCATAACGTGCCCTCTCCGGTTGCAAAACGTGCGTCGCCACCTAGCGACGTGATTAGATTGATCCAGTTGAGTTGCGCGACCTCGCGATCGGTACCGGAATACCGCCAGCCCGCCGCCTTAATTTCCCGACTGACAAATATGCCGACCGTGTGACCGACCATTTGAGGCGTAATCGCGAGAGGCCGTATCCCGATCAAGTCGCCCGATTTAAGTTTCGCGTTGACTTGCGAGGAGTCGTTTGCGAGTCCCCATCGAATAAACGATCCGTCTTCTAGCGTCGCGGCGCCGACGTTGTTACGCCACAAATAAACGCCCTTGGTCGACGCTTCGAGCCTGACAAGGTTTTGTACGGCACCCTCGGACGCGCCCGGCTGGCTCGTGACTTTGTAGGGGTCGGCAACGCCGAGGAGAGTTTCAAGTTCGTGTATCGCGGCGTACGGTATGGCGTGCCGAATCGCCCATTGCATAAGCGTCATTTGGGGACAACTTCGAAACTGTCGTCGCCGTACAAACATGTCCAAACGTCCGACATCGACCCGTCTTTTTTGATACGTTTGCCGTAATACCAAAGAGCCGGGTTTGGCGAAAGTGCCAAGTGAACGTTAACGCCGACAATTTCATATTGAATGTCGCGCCGCGTTACGCGCGTTCCGTTCGGATAGGTCCTTGCTCGCTCGCCAATGTCGGCAATAATGCGACAGCGTTCGGCCTGTAACTCTACAATTTGGCTTTCAATAGCGCGTAAGGCGTGTTGTAGCCCTTCAAGTTTTGACATTATCAAATCTCCTAGTTATGGTCGGACAATCATACAGTCGCATTGACGACGCCGTCAATAGCTAATTTGCCGCGTATCGACAATTCAAGCTCCTCGGCCTCTCGGGCGCCCAGCGTTTGCGCGGTCGCGACGTCGGTCCCGAACATGAAAAAGAATCGCTTGTACTGCTCGCGCTGGCTATAGCCGAGCGTGTCTTGATAGCCCGCCCATAAGGCAATCGCCTGACGTAGCGTCGCTTGCGCGGCTTTCCTGCGCTCGTGATTGTTGAATATGGCGATCTGCGCCGGGCTACCGCGCTCAAAATGTCGCGGTATTAGCGGGGCGCCGTCGACGCGCTCGATCTCTCCGCGAAGGGCGCGCAATACGTCCGGGTCGAGTTCCACGAGGTCGCCGTCGACTTGGTCCGGGGTCGACCTTGCCGCCGGTACCGGACGATCGCCACAAAACGGACAGCATACCGCCGCCCGGGTATAAACCCGGAAACACTCAGGGTTTAGGCAAGTCCGGATCGGTATCGCGTCCGAGCGTTTTTTGCCGCGACGACCTTCGCCACGGTTCAAGGTCCATTCGCGATAGGCGTCTGGTAGCCCGTGCCGTACGACGTTCGATACATGGTCGATGATCAGTGCGTACGGCTTGCCCGATTGCTTGATGAATTCCCGGCGTTGCTCGTCTGTATAGGTATCCCATGCGCCCGACAAGACGTCCGATATCATGAGGCGCAATGACCGACCGAATTGCTGGCAGAATAGCGAAAAGGACTCGGTCGGCCGCGCCATTGATACGACTTCGATTGCGGGCAAGTCGAACCCTTCGCCGAACAAATCGACGTTGACTAGCTGTAATATCTCGCGCGCTTTAAATCGCCGCAAGATTGCCGCCCGAGCATGATCGGGCGTCTTTGCGCTGACGACCTCGGCAGGTACGCCAGCGTCCCGAAAGGCCTTGGCTATCTTTGTGGCCTCCTCGACGTCGACGGCAAACGTAACGCCCAGCCCGAGCCGCCCGAGTTCACGCAAGCATATCTCTTTGTAATGACTGACGACGTCGCCCACGATCGACCCGGACTCGTGGATCGCGTTACGCAACTGCACTTGGTTAAAGTCGCCGGTCGCGTCCGAGATATCGACATGAGACAAGTCAACGTCGCACGGCGGCGCGTAAATCTTGTAATCGGTCAGGAACCCCATGTCGATAAGTTGCCGCATAGTAGGACCGACGACCAACGCGTCGACCAGCCCGTCAGCGTGACGACCGAGGCCTTTCCGATCTGCGCGTTTCGGCGTTGCGGTCGGGAACAGGCCTTTTGCGTTCGGGAACATGGCGGCGGCTTTGCCCCATTTGTTTGCGGCTAGTACGTGATGCCCTTCATCCTGTACGGCGAGGGTCACTTGCTGAAACCATTGATCCCGAGGATCAAGGTTCAATAACGTATCGACGCCAGCGACAGCGACCGGGCTGTATTGGTGCGTGTAATCCCGGCCGACTTCCGCCATGTGCATTTGTACGATATTGCGAAGTAGAGACTTACCGCCGATGACGCGATGCCGGACGCCGTTGCGCGCGAGAGCTAGGGATATCTGGCTCGTAAGTTCCTGACGGTGAGCGATCGCCACGGACGGCCCCACGTTCTCGGCGATGATGTTCCCGAACAGTACCGTCTTACCTCCGCCGGTCGGCAGTACAGGCATGACGTTACGGGCGCCCGATTGCCATGCGGCATATATGGCGTTGCGTAACTGGCTTTGAAACGAGCGGAGAGGGGTCACACGGAACCCTCTTCGCTAATTTTAAGCGCCATTACGTCGACAACTTGATACCACGCTTTCGAAGCGTTCGGGCCGTATTTATTGAAAAAGGCGGCGATTGCTTCCTCGTGCGTAGCGTGCGCGCTTTGAAAGTCATACCAGCCGCCGAGCGTGTCCCCGTAAGGATTCGAGAACAATAAAAAGCGATTTTGAATTGGCACGGCCATTCGAATATCTCCAATAAATAGTTGTTGACGTGTTCGTCAATATATTTTAATCTGCGCTGGCAGTCAACTAAATCACCAAGGAGATTTTTAAATGATTACCTTATCTATCGACGAAAAAGACGTGCATGTATTGCGTGTCTCGGCGTCGTATTTGCTGGCGCTTGCTGGCGACATCTCGACGTCGATTGTAGGTTCCGACGGGCGCCCTCTTCTCACTGACGCCGACGCGCTAGCCGACCTTAACGGGACAGCACGACCGGACTGGCCGACCAACACTCCTCCTCCAGAACCCGCAACTTTCAATGCGGCGGAACACGTCGAAGCCGAGGCGCTGGCGGGTTATCACACTGGCGGCCCGTTCCCGGGTCAAGGTCAGCCGACGCCTCCCGATCCGGCCGCGGTATTCGGGGGCGGCCAAATCCCCCCGCCGCAGGGGGCGTCTGCCCCCTCTATTGCGGGTGTCGAAGCGTCAACGATTGCCCCCGAGGATACGACGGCGATTACTTCAATCCCGACGCCTCCGTCCGTCCCCGCTCCGCCTGTAGCGACGCCCGAGAGCGCGGCGGTCCCTGTTGTTCCCCAAACCCCGGCCCCTGCGCCCGGCGTTGAGTTGGATAAAAACGGCTTACCTTGGGACAATCGTATCCATAGCCGCGAGAAGACCAAAACTAAGGACGGCGCTTGGAAATACAAACGCGGCGTCGCTGACAATGTGATCGCTGACGTAGAACAGGAATTGCGCGCAGTAATGGCGGTCCCGGCGGTACCGGCCCCGCCCCCTTTACCGCCTGCGACGCCTGCCTCCGCCCCGTTAGAAGCGACTGGCAGTACGGCCGCCACGCCTCCGGGTTCTACTGTGACACCTGCGTCCCCTTCTAATACGTTCGCGGAACTCATGCAACGCGTAACGCAAGCGGTCGCGGCCGGTAAGCTGAGCGAGTCCCAGACGTTGCAAGCGTGTACCGCCGCGGGCCTTCCGGGCATTCCGGCACTAATGCAACGGCCCGACCTCATTCCGACCGTATCGGCCACGATTGAAAAGGCTATCGCCGAGGCGGGCGGTCTATGAGTACGCACGCACCTTTAGCGCCGTCATCGGCGGCGCGTCGCGTACAGTGCCCCGGGTCGCGCGCGCTTGAGGAAATGTATCCCGAGGATCAGGAGTCGCAAGCGGCAAAGGACGGCACCGCGGCACACTGGGCGGTCGCCGAAATGCTGGCCGGGCGTACGATTGATACCGGCCAGATTGCACCGAACGGCGTCATGCTTACCGACGAAATGGTCGAAGGTGCCGAGTTGATGACCGCCGACGTACGGGCGACCGACGCCGAGTTCGTCGGCTATACGTTGCACGTTGAGGAGACGTTGTCGATTGCGACGATTAACCCGCTATGCTGGGGGACGCCCGATACTTGGCGGTTCAAGCCGTATAAGCTGATTATCTGGGACTACAAGTTCGGTCATCGTCGCGTCGACGTCTTTGAAAACTGGCAAGTTATCGAGTACGCCGCCGGCGCGCTTGAGGCTGTCGGGATCAATGGTGTAAGCGATCATCGTACGCAAGTCGAGTTCCGGATCGTACAGCCGCGTTGTTATTCCGGCGGGCCTCCGATTACGACATGGTCTTGTATGGCGTCCGAGCTTCGCGGCTATTTCAACGCGCTCAGACTGTCCGAGGCAAAGTCGCTCGAAGCGGACGCGCCTTGCATCGTCGGCCCGGAGTGTCGGGATTGTCGCGCTCGTCACGCTTGCCGCTCAGCGCAATCGGCGGCGTATGCGTCTATGGATGTGGCGTATAGCAATGTGCCCTTCGATTTGCCGCCGGACGCTCTCGGCGCCGAGTTGCGGTACGTTGATCGCGCGATCGCCATGCTTGAGGCGCGACGCACCGGACTTGCTGAACAAACGCTTTCGCTACTGAAACGCGGTGTCGCGGTGCCGTTCTATCGCGCTGAGCCGTCACAGGGTCGCGAACGCTGGGCGAAGCCTGACGAGGAGATTAAGGCGCTCGGGCGAATGCTCGGCGTGCCTATCGTTAAGGAAAAACCCATCACGCCGAAACAGGCGATCGACGCCGGGGTCCCGGTTGACATCGTCAAGTCTTACGCCGAGATTCCGATCGGCGAAACGAAGTTGAAAGCCGACGACGGTACGCAAGCGCGCAAAGTGTTTTCAAACAGTTGACGACATCGTCAATTAGTATTAACCTGCAATTTCGCATTACTAACTTAGGAGATTTTATATCATGGGTAAACGTATTGATTTTACGACGCCGGTCGGTCGTATGGTTTACGGATCGTTGTACGAGCCGCAAACGACTGATTACGACGGCAAGCCGCTCGTCGTCAAAAGCGGCCCTAATGCCGGTCAAGCTCGGGTCGACTACTCGTTTGGCGTTGCGATCCCGAAAACGCCGGGCGTACAACACTGGGCGAATGAAGCGTGGGGTGCGCCTATCTGGGCACTAGGTCACGAAGCCTTTGCCGCGGGCGAAGCTCAACGTCACGACTTCGCATGGAAAATCGTTGACGGCGACAGCCAAATCCCCGGCAAGGGACGCAACGGTCAGCCCGGCCGCAAGCCTTGCGATATCGAAGGGTATCCCGGGCACTGGGTCGTACGCTTTTCGGGCGGCTACGCGCCGAAGGTTTTCAACGCTGACGGCTCGCAACAGATTCTCGAAAAGGACGCGGTCAAGCCCGGTTATTACGTACAAGTCTTCGCCAGCGTGACCGACAACAAGCCGAGCGCGTCGCCGGGCCTGTACTTCAATCATACGTACGTCGCGTTCTCGGGCTACGGTCCCGAGATTGTCAGCGGGCCACCGGTTGAGGCGGCGGGGTTCGGCAAGGGCGTTGCGTTGCCCCCGGGCGCGTCGACGACTCCGATCGCGAGCTTTACCCCTCCGGCCGTACCGGGCGCCCCCGTGCCGGGTATGCCTCCGATCCCGGGCGCTCCTGCGCCTGCGCCAGCACCGCCCGCCGCAACACCTGTACCGGGTATGCCTCCGATCCCGGGCGCTCCTGCACCTGCGCCAGCACCGGCGGCGATCCCCGTCGTACCGAACCCGGCAATCTTGACGCCGCCGACCAAAGTCATGACGGCAAAGGCGAACGGCGCCACGTATGAGGCAATGGTCGCGGCCGGCTGGACCGACGCGCTGTTGATTCAAGAGGGCTATTTGGTACCGTAACCATTACCCCGCCCGCAAGGGCGGGCCTTACCTCGCATACTCCGAGTTTGTTAGCTGGGCGGGGGTATGCGAGGTAAGGCCCGTTTAAAGGTTATCACATGATCCCAGCACCGCCGCAACGCACGCGCCGCCCGGTCGCGTTTTACGATACTGAATGTTATCGAAACTTTTGGTTACTTGCATTCAAAACCGACGCCGGTATCGTCGTACGGTTTCCCCTGTATGCCGGGCAGAGTTTCGATATCGAGACGCGGAAGCGCATACTCAACATATTCGACCTCTTTACGGTCGTGAGTTTCAACGGCAACAATTACGACGTTCCGATGATAACGGCCGCGCTTCAAGGGTACGACCCGGCGCAACTTAAAATCATCAACGATCGGATTATCGTCGAGGGCGTGAAACCGTGGGAGCTTAACCTTCCAGAATGGAAACCCTCGGACCATATTGACGTAATGGAAGTCGCGCCCGGTATCGGCAGTCAAAAGCAATACGCCGGACGTATCCACTGTAAGAAAATGCAAGACCTCCCCTACGATCCCGGGTCAGAACTCGACATCACGCAAATCGCGGCAATCGTGAATTATTGCGAAAACGACCTCGACGTACTGCAATCGCTTTATACGGCGTTACTGCCACAAATACAGCAACGCGAGGCACTGGGTAAACGCTACGGGCTTGACTTACGCAGTAAGGCCGACGCGCAACTCGCCGAGGCCGTACTAAAGCATCGTTGCGAACAGGCCCTCGGACGGCGCATATACAAGCCGGACGTCGACTGGAACCTCCGCTTTAACTATCAAGTGCCCGAATACATTGCGTTCGCGACGCCCCCATTGCAACGCGCGCTTGATATCGTACGGGCCGCGACGTTCCGGCTGGGCGGTAACGGCGCCGTCGTCATGCCGCCCGAGCTTGAGGGCCTGCAAATCACGATCGGGCTGAGTACGTATAGCATCGGGATCGGCGGCTTACACTCGCAGGAGAAAAAGGCGGTCCACGTCTCGGACGACCAGTTCGTATTGCGTGACAACGACGTCGCCAGTTATTACCCCTCTTTGATGCTCAACTCGGGCGCATGGCCTCCGGCTATGGGGAAAACGTTCCTTACCGAATACGCGGCCATTAAAGAGGAGCGACTAGCCGCAAAGGCCTTGCAAAGCAAACTCAAAAAGGCCGGCGACACGACAAGCCCGGCGTACGTCGAGGCGATGGTCGGCAACGAGGGCGGCAAGATCATGATTAACGGCACGTTCGGTAAGACCGGTTCGCCGTATTCCGTATTGTTCGCTCCTGAAATGATGATTCAGACGACGATAACGGGTCAGCTATCCTTGCTCATGTTGATTGAATGGCATGAATATTACGGCATAAACGTGATATCGGCCAACACGGACGGGATCGTCGTCAAGTGTCCCCGCGATCAAGTCGCACTGTCCGAGCATTTGGTCACGGAATGGCAAAAGCGAACTGGTCTCGAAATGGAAACCGTCGAGTACCGCGCGATATACAGCCGCGACGTCAACAATTATATAGCCGTCAAATCCGACGGCGAGGTCAAGCGCAAGGGAGAGTACGCCAAGGCCGGGCTGATAGAGAAGAAAAATCCCGACGTCGAAATATGCGCCGACGCCGTCGCTGAGTTCCTGTCTAAAGGCACGTTGATCGCGACCACGATTCGCGAATGCCGGGACATCCGGAAGTTTGTCACGATCCAGAAAGTCAACGGCGGGGGCGTTAAAATGTGGGGGCACGGCCCGTTAAAAGACGCCCTCGTACGCGACATCGTGCCCATATTGGAGGCGAACGGATGGTATAAGGACGGTCGCAAATGGCGTAAGGGTACCGTCATTACCGACGCTCGCGCCGCGTACGTGTCATGCTTTGAGCCGCAACGGCCGGAGTATCTGGGCAAGGTCGTCAGATGGTATTACGGCACGAACTCGCCGGGGCCTATCGTGTATGCCAGCAACGGCAATACGGTCAGCTTGAGTTACGGTGCCCGGCCTTGTATGGAATTACCCGACGAGTTCCCGAACGACATAGATTACGATTGGTATATCCGCAAGGCCGACGACATGTTGCGCGACGTCGGTTATTACGATTTACGATAATGGCTAGTAAACGACGCCTCCGCCGCAACGCCTGTCAAGGCAAGATACGCCACGCTTCGATGAACGACGCGTACGCGCACCGTCAATCAATGAGCAAATCGCCGAACGCTACCAAAGAGAAAATCAACGTTTATAAATGCAAGTTTTGTAAGGGCTGGCATATCGGTCGGTCGAACTCGATATAAAAAATAAATGAATAAAGTTATTGACGGCTTCGTCAATAAAGAATAAAGTCTCTCCATCGACAACGTAATCAGGAGACACGAACATGGCAACGAAAAAACCTAAATGGGCACGCAAGCTAAATAAGCGCGACTTGCAACATATCGCCGACGCCGGTCCCACCGGACGCCCTGCGCTTTGGATTCTCAAAGAAAACGCTAACAATCCGCTTTGCGTCGAATGCCGTTGCATCGCGATCAAAGCCGGCGTTTCGAACAAATAGCTAGGAGATACGAACATGTATTACGCATACTCAGCAATTCGGCAAGGTTGGTTATACAGCGCAACGCTCGGCGATCGTCAAGGCTGGATGTTTGCAGTTAACCCCGCGCACGCTTACGGTTTCCACGATATCGAAGAATTGCGCGCCGTCGCTACCGCTCAAGGTTTGGCTGCGTGCCAATACGACATTTATCGCATGGATCGGGCTTAATCGTGAACACCTTCGGCAACGAAACGCGCCCGAGCCGCCTTATTGAACGCGACTTAACAATGCTTTTTGCAAATCCAGCAATCAACGAGCTTTACGATCATGAGGCGTGTTTAAAAACTGAGGCGTACTTTACGCAACTTTTTAAGAGGTTTCCGATATTATGATCGCCCGCCAGCGTGCAAGGTTACTCCGGGCGATTGCCCCGGAGTCTCCGGCCCGTATGCGTCGTCGGATACGTTCGGCGACGTTCCTGCGCGGCGTGTTTTACGAGGGCGAGTATGCGGCCCGGCAAAGCGAACTCGATCCGCAACTTGCCAAGGCGTACGAAGACGAATTATTTAATCAACTTTTGGAGAGGTCGACATGTTTAAACGGGGAGAGGCTATCAGATACGACAACACGGGGGAGACGGGGGTCGTCAAAAGTCGGGGGCATTTTCCCGATACGATCATTGTTTCGATTGGAGAACCCAGACGAGACGCCGAAGTATATCTCCGGTCGCTCACATTGCTAGATGATATCCCGGCACCGGAGACCATTGCGGTCGCCTGATATCGAACGGCACCGGGGCGCGCTTGACGATCTGGTCGTCACTAAGCCCCGGCACGCCGAACACGTAAACCGCCTTGTACCAATACCACGCCCTTAATTGTGGCATTCCGTCAGCCTGCAAGCGTTCATAAAACCATATATCCGCGACGTTCTTATACACGAATACCGGCAGGAACCCCAGCGACATAAGCTCGTACATGACGTCGTGCCCTAGCGCCGCGCAAACGCTGTCAAGTGTGTCGATTGTCGGCCCGCTCGCGCCGTCCCATACGTAGCCCGGCGACACGGTCACACGACCGGCGGCGTCGAACTCGATAAAGCCAGCCTTGCCAGCATAGCCGGGCGCGACGGATAGCTTGAAACGGAACGTACTGCAAAGTTGTTTGGCGCCCGCGATGTCCCGATATAGGACCTCGGTCGACGGTTGCCAGAATAGCGCGGCTAGTATCACGCTTCGTTCTTAGAAGACAGGCCGACGGCGGCAACGGTCGGTAATTCTTGCCGTAGCAACTTGATCTCGGACGGCCAGCGATACCCGGCGACGCGAGCCATATCAAACGGCGCAATGTTGACCGCGTCGCTTTGATTGCCGCCAAGTACGAGAAGTCGACCCAGCGTATCGCGGCCGACAACAAAGCCGACATGACCGCCGCCCTTACGATTGAATACGACGACACAGCCGTACGTCGGAGCCGCAAGCTCGACTCCCCAGTTAAGCCAGTCTTTAGCGCGGTACCAGCGCGTCGGCAATGCGAGCTTAGCGGCCCGCATACACTCAGCGACGTACGTACCGCACCACGCCGTCAGGTCGTCGCGCCACCACGCCTTTAAGCGTGTCAGCCATAGGACGATCGTCGGATTGTTAGCGACGCCGGGGACCTCGCGTAAGCCGATGTGACGTTCCGCTTCAACGATCCAGCCGGGCTTTACAAGTGCCATAGGGGACGCTCGGTATCAATGCGCGGAACATTCAAGAAGACCAGCGCGAAAATGATACTACCGATCGCGATTTCAGGCGGGACGGCTGGCAATTCCCCGATTAGGTACGCGACGGATTGCAGGAACGAATAAGCGGCGAGCGCGGCAATCATGGCGATCGCGACGGCCGTCGACCACGGGGTGCGATGATTCATGCGATGCACGATACAAAAACAAGCGTATGAGAGGTACGTCGAGGCCGTCAAGGTTAGTAAGGCTATCGCTAGGATAATCATTTTTTGCCCTTGAAAAAGTTGATCTTAATATCCTTGACCTGCGCGATCAGCCCGTAAAACACGTCGAGCAACTTGAACGAAGCCGACGAAAACACTATCACGGCAAGCGGATACAGCTTTTCAGCGGCACCGGGAGACAGGCGATACACTCGCTCCGGTTCCGTTAACCACAATACAACAAAATCGGACAGCATGAAACCGAACAGTACGGCGATGATCAGGTAGATAAAAAACTCGCGGCGCGAAAGGTTCTCGATATTCTTAGCGGCCAAATAGCCCCCGGCCAGCGCCGCGGCAACTTCCCACGCTTTCGCACTTACTAGCATTTTGAGCCATTCCACGATACACCCCGCGCCTTTTTTATTGCGGCTAACTGTACCGTAAAATTACGCCGCCGTAAACTTAAGTCCAGATTTCAAGTTTATCCATAAACGCGGAATATATCTGAGCGTACCCCGTGTTGTTTGGGTGAATGCCGTCTGCGCTACAGCCGGTTAACGTGTTATAAAAATCATTGGTCCGAACCAAAGCGACCGGGTACCCTTCAAATTCTGCGACCATGTCGGCGATTGCCTGATTAAGCTCGTCGACGATTGCAGGCGTTAAGGTAAAACCCAGATAAACCCAGTTTTTCAAATAGGGGATTTGCCCCACCAAAATAGGGCCGGCGGCTTTAGGTTCGGCTAGAGGTACGCCAAAATAATCTATAACCGACCAAGGTACCGCGCTTTTCGGCAATATTTGAACGGTATGCGGGCCGGCGCCGAGGCCGCTTATGATTCTCGCATTGTGGCTGTACGCTTCGTTTGTCAGATTGTAATTTTCAAACGTTTGACGAGGGCCGCCGTCGACGCGAAAATCCCAATCTTGATATGACGAACTCGATAAAGTGTGAGTAGTAATCGAACCGATCACAAAAGCGTCGCCGCTGAATTTATAAGTCATTGCCGCGTTAATGTCGGCAGTATACAAGGCGCTTCCACCTTTTGCCGACGATCTGCTAACAAGCGTCGACGGAAGAACTTTCCACGCGCCAACACGGGGTAAACTTGATGCGAGCGAATTGCTTGCCAGCAAATTTATGATTATCAACGCTCTCAGATTCGTAACAATTTTATCTTTAGCGGCAAGCCCGGCTCGCCGAGCGTCGTTTAAACCGGCCAGTATCGCAACGACGTTGCGACGACGAAGCGGGGCGCCCATGCCGTTGCGTGCGGCAATGTAAGTACCTTGACCGGAAACGGCATAATTGGCAAGGCCGCCACCTACCGACGCGGCAAGCCGATTTATGTATCCGTACGCGGGAGCCGTCGCCCCTTGACTATTTGTGAACGAGTCCCCAAACGCCGCGACACCCGCGCCAAAATTAATTTTTTGTTTTGACATAACAATCGCTAACCTAGTTTAGCTCGCAACGCTTGAATTTTGGCGTCAACTTCGCTTAACCATTTGGCGCCTGACTCAGTAAGAACGGCTTCTCTTAATCGTCGAGGCGTGATTGAAAACTCAAGCTCGTCAATTTGCGTTTGGGCAGGATCGGACGTTTTTTGAGGCTCGCTAACTTTGGCAACGACTTTGCCGTCGCTCACGTCAAACCCTTCGATTTTTGCGGATTTGAAATCTGCATAAAGGTCGTCTGGAATATCGAGCGCGTCTTTTGGAAACTGTTTGAAAACGTTGATCGGGTAAACTCCCCCGGTCTTTTTTGAAAATTTTGCGATCATTACAGTTTCTCCTTAGTGACCAATAGCGATTATAGCGCCACGACCCGTACCACTACCGCCACCGACAGGGGTCGGGTTAACTAACAATACAGTTACGCTTGTCGTCGTCAAAGTGCTATACGCAACGTAAAATCGAGACCCCGACGTGCTTCGAGTGCCGGGGATTGCGGCAAAAGCGGCGGTCGGAAAGGCCAGCGGAAACGTTATTGTTTGGCTGGCGCCGCCTTGGGCGGCAAGCGTAGTGTCGGAAGCGGCCAAAGCCCATTGAATAATGAGACCGCCGAGCCATGCGGGGAACTTGATATATCCGTTTTCGGTCAAGCTAATCGCAAAACCCGATCGCAACTTTAAAGGGGTGACGTATCTAACGTCATCTAAGCCGGCGTTGACTTCCGCTTGCGTCGCGTTTTCGGCAATACCCGCGACAGTTTCGGATGCGACCGGAATTGCGAGGCGAGGATTCACATGCAAGCCCGTCGCGGTGCGTGCTACGCCTACGGACACGGCGTTCGCGGCCGGACGTACCGACGTGATTGCCCCGGGCGTTGCTGTAGAAAGGAAATACTCGACGTTCGGCGTCAGCGCCGACAGTTGTCCGGCATAAACGCCGTACACGAAAACGCGGCCGTTTGTGACGTCAGCGAAGCCGATGACATTTTGCGCTGTCGTACCATCAGCGACAGCCTCGTCGAACTCGGTGCCGGTCCAGTAAACAGCCTCGCCGTCGACAACTGAGCCGTTAAATGCCGTCGTGTTGATTGCCACAAAATCGACGTTTTCGTTAAGCACCTGCCACGAGGCGGCGACGGTCGGGTCGTCGGCGTTATTGTCGACCTTCGATACGTACACCTTGCCGTCGGTCCAACGTACCCGAGCGAACTTTGCGTACTCGAACGCTACGCCGCCATTTTGCGACGCTTCGATATAGTCGGGAACGCCGAACGTTTGGTACTCGCGGAGGGCAGTCGTAATGTCGAAATAAAGCTGATTCGTTTCGTCGCGAGGAACGTCCTTTGCGGCAGGATCGACGCCCGGGTCAAGTTCGTAATCGGGGCCAAAACCCTCCTCGTAACTTACGGTGCCGGCCGGTTGCGTCGCGTCAGGGATGACCGCCTTATCCCCAGACGTAGCGAAAGGAAACCGGAAAAATTTAGCTAACGCCATGATCAATTACTCCCAAAGGTACCGCGATTAAAGTTACGATGGAACGGACCGAAGCCGAACGTGTCGCGAACCAATATCGTATAGTTAACGCCGACCCCGGCGGGGCGCGGCAATATGTCGTAGGATTCTAATACGAAACGAAGTTGCGAAGGTAGCGCAAACGTAAATACGTAATCCATAGTCATATCGAGGCCGTCAAGTACATACACGTCCCCCAAGTCTTCGAAAACGTATTTCAAAAACGTATTTATTTCAGGGATCGCGCCGCGCGTCACTAGCTGGAAGTATCGCAAGCGCAATACGAGCCGACGTTGCTCGGTCGACAAACGGATACCGGACGTCGACGGGGCAAAGTTGCCTCGATTGAAATTTTTACGGAACGGCCCGAACCCCCAAAGGTTCGCGCTAGGCTCCTGCCCCGACGTGATTGTCAAAGGGATATTGAGGATAACGGCCCATACCGATAGGCCAAAATCGTTCGCTGTACGCAAGTCGAATACGTCGCTTACCCAGTCGTCCCAGAACTCCGAATACTGCTCGTTATACCAATCTTGTTTTGACTCTAGCAGGGATTGCAGGCGCAAAGCGTCGTTATACTGCCACAAGATAGCCTGTAGCAGATTTATCGAAAAATCGAGCGCCTGTATCCTCATGCGATAATTACCGTAATTGATCCGGAGAGAATGGTCGCAATTTCGTTAATTGCGATCGGTAGCGCGTCAGTCGTATAAATACCGTCCGACGCGTACGCAATCTCAAGTAACGAGACGTAAATTGTCGGGTATGTGCGATTGATTGCCGACGCAAGCTCGAACGCCGAGACAGAATTGCCGACAGTGAATCCCGGCTCCTCGGACTGCTCGCCGGCGGCGTATGCCAATATCGCTTCTTTGATAGCGGCGACCGGATCGGCAACGACCGAGGAGGTTTTAATCGTTACGCGCGCGAGGACTGGGATCGGGGCCGGGCGGTCGAACAACACCGTATACGTCTGACCGCTCGAAGGCTCGACAACGTCAACCGACGTGCCGCCGTTGTAGTTGGCGCCGGCTGATTTTTTACGCAAAATAGTTTCGGCGACGTCTTGATCGGTACCCCCGTCGACGCATACGTAAATGGAATGAGCGACAAGCAATACGCCGTCGATCGTATCGGAAGCGTTGGTCACGTTCTCGCGAAACGTCAACGACTTGACGCCCTCGGTCGCGTACAGGCCCGACGTGATCGCTTCGGGCTGGCTTTGCCCTTGGAGTGCAAGGGTATTGCGGCGATACAATCGGGCAGATTGGTCGGACTGCTCAAGCCGACCCAGCGTCGCCGCCTCGGCATTCGTAATTGTTTCCCAGCCGAGTATGCCGTCGACAATGTCGATTAGGTCCCCGGCGCCGGCCGCAATCGGACCGAACTCGACGGACTGAAACGGCGCGTCGACCGTTCCGCCTACGCCAATGACGACCGTCGAGACGAGTTCGAATTCGTCGCCGTCTGGATTCGTTGCGGCAATGACCCCAGCGGGCACGATCGTGCCCGGGACGCCTGTAAGGGTTGCGGTAACAGTAGAACGTTCGGCAGGATCGCGCGCCGTGCCGGTGAGCGCCATAATTGCATCAAGGAAAACGCCGCCCGCAATGTTTGGATTGATTTGATTCGCAAGCGCCGCATTATTTCGAATAACGTTTGAGCGCGACAAAGTCTCGGCGGTAATGAGAACGCCTTGCGGAGTGTCAGGCGTTACGATCAGGTCTTGCCCGAAAGCGTTTTTGTATTCGTTCTCGACTTCCGTCAAGACGTCGGCGGTATCGGCAACGATTACGCCCGAGTTATCCAAATATTGATAATTAGCCATTTAACGCCCCTTGCCCGAACTCGGTCACGATGACGGCAGTATACGACAAAACGTTGTTACTTACGGTAACGGAAAGTGACGCAATGTCCAGCACGCCGACAACGCGAAGTAGCTGGCGACGCAAATACCCTTCAAATTGCAAGACGTTCGGCGATCCGCTCCAAATCGTCTGAAAGTTTGGGACCCCCTCGTCGACAGCGAGGACCATTTCGGTAAGCTGAGCTTTTGCCGCGTGCTCGCAAGCCTGCAATACGGCTTCAAGTTCTACCGAAATAGACAAACGACCGTCGCTTGCGATTACGAGGTCGTTATTTTCGTCGACTGTAAATACTCTCGTCATGGTACAGGAGGTCCCGAGGTTCCGCCGCCGGACTGCACGCCGTTATGAATGTGACTAGTAACGCTAATCGTACCGCTTGTCACGTCGCCGTCGACTGCGACAGCGCCGTTTACAGTTAAGTCGCCCGACATGGTCACGAGCGCGCTATCAATCTCCACCAGCGGCGCCGTGATCTTAACGCGGTCAGGCCATAGCGCAATCTTAACCGAACCGTCGGCGGATTGTAAAACGGCGTTTCCGGCGTCCTCGCCGTCGATTGTGTAGCCGGTCATGATGTCGGGAATGAACACGGCGTCGGCGAAGTTGGTCTTGCGTAGCGTTTGCGGCCGGGCGTTTGCATACGACTTTAAAAATATCGAAATGTCCCGGTCGTTTGCCATGATCCAGCCTAAATTCCCCGGGGCAAGCGGAAAGCTCAGCATAAAGCCGCCCGCGCCAAACTGAAACACAGGCAGGCTTGCGATTTGAGCGCGCTTGATCGTGGCGCCGCCAGTCGTGACCAATGCGATAAGCGGTTCGACAGTGACGCGCGGATTGTTTCGATCGCCACTCACCGCGATGATTTTTGCCGGCAACATGCCGTCGACGCCTTGCATAAACTTGTTAAATGCAAAGCGCAAGGTGCCGACTAGCGAGTCCTCGTCGGCGGGGTTTTGACTGGGAGGATTAGCGGCCATTACGTGAAGCCTCGGCGATCCAATAGAAAGGCGTATCGCGGTTTGCGATATCAAAGCCTAGTTTGTAGATAGTGTAATCACCGTTTACCGTCGGGTATATCGCGCTTTCAAGGCGCAACGCGCCGCCCAGTACGGACGAATTGTCAAGCAAGTATTTGACCTTCACGCCGCGTTCCGTGACCTCGGGAATGCCTATCATGCCGGTATCGACATTCAGTACGCGAAGTTGCCCAGTTAACGCGGCGCCGCGGTTCTTCACGATCAAGCGGCTATCGTCGACAAAGGCGTCGACGGCTCCGACTTCGCCCAGCTTATCGACTTGTTTAAGCGCGCCGCCGGTAAAATTGTAATTCGCAATCTGTTTGTCGGTCGCCTGAAACGCAAGGCCAAGGCCCAAATCGGACGCGACTTGACTTGCAATACGACGAAGCGACGTTTGCGCCGGCTGAGCGGTCGCTATGACCTCGGACTTTTTGTCGTTGCCGGTCAGCGCCTTGATCGTGACCGAAATGTCAGGAGGTTGCGTCGGTACGACTGAGGCAATCACGCCTTCGAATATCTTAACCAAACCGTACGATACGCGCCCAGCTTCGACGATAAAGCGTTTCGGAGTTCGAGTTGCATTAAAGGGACTCGTCTCGGTCAAAAGAAAGTCGCGCGTCGCTTTGTCGAGATTGGTCAGTACGACCTCGCACTCGTTTTGATTTGCGTTTGCAAACTTGGTGCCCGTCGCGCGCATGTTGAGTTGATCATACGCTTTCATGACGCCGTTAACTTCGACCGAAATACGCAAAAGGCGGGGGTCAAGTTCGATCATGCGACAAGCTCGGCGATTTCGTCAGCAGTAACGTATAGGAGCGTTTGGGTCGTGCCGAACATGAGGTACGACGGGTACTCCTCGTTTTCTGTATTCAATACAAAATTACCTTCGATAAGGTATTCGTAAGGGACGAGCGGCGTCCCGGCAACGACGCGAGCGCCACGCACGACATATTCGTCGCCGCGCTTGACGTCAGCCGACATGACGCCGCCAGTCTCGCGCAACGTGATTTCGTAAGTCTCGTCGTTAAGCTGAATCGTCAACTTTTGATTTGGCACCGGTGCGAGTTCAATTTCGATCATGGGTTAAAGACTCCGAATAAAATCGAACTGTCGCGCGTGCTTTCCTTGGGCTGTTGCTGACCACGATCGACGGTCGACGCGTTGGTCGGGTTACGTACGGATCGCGGCGGCAAGCGTGCGAATTGCGCCTCGACAAGCTGTACCTCCTTGAGCTTCAAGGCGAGCGATATCGTGTCGTATAGGTCCGGGTCTTCGTCATGTGGTAAGGACTGTATGAGTTGATTTTGATATGTTCCCGACTTGGTTTGAACGACCAATAGGGTACGATTCAAAAACGCCTGTTTGATACGCTGATAGACGTCGCGGTATTCGCCCCGTGTAGGGATCAACGACAACTCGATTTCGACCGGCAAAATGATCGTATGGTCCGTAATGGTGCCGCCCGTTTCGAGCGGATGTTCCATAACCTTCGAGTCCTCTTTGACGACGGCTTTGATCGGGCGCGCCGTCGTGAATAATTGTTGGAAATTCTGGTCGAATATTGCGACCACGTCAGCCGATGCCGTTGCGATATTTGCGTCAGTCAAAGCCATTATGCGGCGACCCCATCGTCGATAGTTGAGGCCGCTTGCCTCATTTGCTGACCCATAGACGAGCCAATCGCGCCGGCAATACCTTCGGCGTCAGTCGCTTGCGTTTGTACGGTTATAGGGCCGGTCTGTACGCTCGTCGTCTTGTTTACGGACTTCGAGCTATTAGAGATAGCGTTCGAAGACGTATTGTTGATTGCGGTCGAACCGGACTCGGCGATCGCGGCTTGCGCCTCACCGATACCCAGATTGGCCTTGACCCCGTCGAGGACGCCCGTAATCTTGCCAGCGACGCCCGATATCAGCGTAATGACATTGCGGATCAGATTGATAAAGCCTTGAACCTTGGAGGTCAGGCCGTCCCATACACCGCCGACGATATCCTTAAAGGATTGGAAATTTTCGGCAAGCGTCGCGAGCATGGTTTGCACGACGCTAGAACCGCTCACAAAGCCGCTAAAGCCGTCAGCGATAACGCCAAACAATACGCGCCAGCCCTCGATTGATATTTGCAAGACCGATACGATCGACTCGAAAACCCAGCTTACCGCATCCCATAGCGCCTTAACGTAACCGATAACGCCTTGAATGACGTCGCCGATCATGGGGAATTGCGTCAGGATTTGACCGATTAGGGAGTCATTGCCGTCGATGAAATTCATGATATCGTCGTAAAGCAACGCAAAGGCAATCGAGACTCCGGCGATAACGGCGCCCATTAGCAGGAACGGGGCGAACGCGGTCACGACTGCAACGGCCAACGATACGAACGGCGGCAATGCGTAAATCAAGACGGCCGACCCGAGCGCAATCAACAAGCCGACCACGAAGTCGGAATTCTTAGCGAGGAACCCTCCGAACCGTTGCACGCCGCCGAGGATCGCCGTTAACGCCGGGAGAACGGACGAGCCGACAATGGTAAAGAGAGACCGGAAAACCTTCGCGGTATTGTCGTACTCGTCGTTGAACTTCCCGGCGATTTCCGCGGCCTCTTTTGTGACCGTGCCAAGTTCCTTTTGCTTTGCGATTTGCTCGTCGACAGCCCGGCGACCTTGTTGCAATAACATGATCGTACCTTGATCAAGGCCCAGCTTACGACCAAGGCCGGCCGATTCTTGTTTGCTCAAACCCTCAAACGCGTCGGCAAGCTCGGGCAATACCTCCATGACATCGCGCGCCTTACCTTCGGCGTCGACCATCTTGATCCCTAGCTCGTCAAAGAACGGCGAAACGCGCGACGTACCTTTCGTTGCAAACGTGACCATGCCGTCGATAAGCGACTCAAGCGATCCCCGAAAACCTTCGGCGGTACCGCCGTTGACTTGAACGGCGTCTCCCCACGCGTTGACCTCCTCGATATTCAGGCCCAGCTTATCGGAAAACTCGCCGAGTGCGTCAGCGTTATCGGCGGCAGACATGACCGCGGCAGTAATGCCAGCGACAGAAAGGGCGGCACCGATCGCGCCGCCCAGAGAACTAGCCATTTTGAGAAAGCCGTCGCCGACCTTGTCGGTTTGGCCGTCGACTTGGCGCAAGGCCTCCTCTAAAGACTTGGAGGATTTTTCAGCCTTTTGCGTACCCTTGTCGACGTCGTCGGCGTTGGATTCGAACAGTATCAGAAAGGTTTCGAGGACTGAGGACATTATCGTTTGTTCTTTGCATGTTCGATTGCAAGATGCTCATTATAACGGTTCACGACGATAACCTCCCACAAGTTAAAAGCGTCTTCCAGCGTGTAAATGGTTTTCAGTTCGTGGAGCGTTGCTTGTTTTTCTCCGACAATTGTCGCAATGAATCCGTCAATATTTTCGTAAGTAACGCTGGGAGCTTCTGGGCGATACCCTCGAAGAAACCGGAGGCTCGCCCGTTCCCGAAAAAAGAAACGTTGTATTCCATCATCGCGATTTCCAGCTTTGCCAACGTCTCCCAGTCGGGAACGTGATTATCGACAAGCGCGCGGGTCGTGAGTTGAACCGGATCGCCGCCGCTCGGCGGAGTCGCCGCAACGAAAGCCATGAGCTTTAGCATGGTCTCCTCGTTGACAGCGTAATCGCCGAGTTTTGGCATACCGGACAGCGGGTATTTGGCAACGATTTCACGCCCGGCAACGGCCGGGAATTTGCTAATCGTGTAAGTGCGAGTGACGCCCGCTTGCGTCTGTACCTCGATAGATTTTGGTTCGAGCATGATTATCCTCGTGTATCCGTCTTGTTCTCGAATGCGAATTGGTACGCCTTGGATTTCAAGCGACCAGCCGAGGCAATCGAGTTGCCCGGGGAACCGTCCGTGATGATGCCAGCGGACAGGGTCAAGGTGCCCTCGTTCGGGTATACGGCGACGACGGTAATCTCGTCACGAGCGCCGGATTTACCCTTGCCGACACGGTTCGCTTCGAGAAGAATCGCGAGATTCTTGTCGTCTTCGGAACCCGGCACGACATTGATCGTGATCATGATCGGATTGGCTTTCGACCATGTGATCAAATCGCCATTCAAGCCCATAGCTTTATCGGCAATTTGCACGGACGGGATATCGAAAGGGTCGGCGTCGTCGGCGAATTGCGAGACGACAAAACCTTGCGGGAAAGTGTTGCTCGCTTTGATTTGTACCTGCGCTCCAAAGCCGCTTACATCGGTTGTCATAATCGTATGCTCCTAAAAAGTTGGAGGGGGTTTGCACCCCCGGCCCGGTTAAATCAGAACGTGACGACCTTCGACCTTGCGAATGACGTCGTCTTTGCTGTATACCAGCGTGTAAACAGCCTTGTACTCGACAGGATCGCCGTCGACGCGTTGGATTTCACAATCGAGCCAGTAACCGATCGTCTGGACTTGTTGCCATGCGTCCGGGTCGTTGGTGATTTCGCCAATGAACAGCTTTTGCGTATTGGTGAGAATCTTGCCGACGCTGATAGTGCCGTTACGCAAGGCCTCGCCGATAACCGCTTGAATCTGGCTGATAATCTGAATACGACCCTTCGCGTTTGCCGAGACTTTGGCGAGCGCGAGTAAGAGTTCCATGATCGAAGCGCCAACCGCGTCCTTGAGCCAGATTTCGTTAGCGTACACATTCATGTCGCTAGGCGAAACCGGCAAACCGGTCAAGGTGCCGCGTTGATAGAAGTCGATTTGCTGGCCCGCGGTCTGGGTGCGACCGTAGTAATTGACGCGCAAAGCGTCAAGCGCGTTCGACTGCAAAGTCGTAGTGACGCCCGGCGTAACCGCGAAAATTTGGTACATGTAGTTTTGAACCGAGTTTTGCGCGGTGTAATCGGTCGCGGCCAAAATGATCATAGGGATCATTTCGGGATACTCATCGGCGGTCTCGGACAGCGTGATTGCGACGCCCGCATAGTCGATCAAGGCGGCACTGTACGCCGAGGCGTTAGCGTCAGTCGTCGGCACCATGAACATATACAGAATATTTTGCGTATTGTTCCAGATTGCCGCTTCTTCGATTTCTTCGATCGTCAAGGTCGGGATGAAAAGGAACGTCCCGAAATTGTTCGAAGCGTCGGCGGATTCGGTCAGCACGTCCGTGATCGTCTCGCCGTCGGCGCCGTCGGACAGAATCGCACCTGTGCCGGTCCAGCCCAGAGGGCCGAGCAAGTCGGTCCCGGTACCTTCGGCCTCGACGGAAATTGCCGCCGTGCCGACGTCGCCGGACGTGAAGTCAAACGACCCGCGCGTCGCGTTGTATACGACGGTTGCGTCGGTAAACTGCGAGCCGGCTTCGAGTTGGATCGCGTCTTCGATCAACGCGGCAACCGCGGCAAGGGACACGGCGCCGGACAGGTCGACACCGGTCACGGTTGCGCTTTGCTCGCCAACGTTGAGAATGAACGTACCGTCCGAAATGGCGGTGAAAGTCGCGAGCGCCTTTTGATCAGTGTCGCCGAAAATCTGGGCGGCGACGGCAACGTCGGCCCAGCGGGCAAAGGCGATCTTTTTCGCGCGCGTAATGTTCTTGCTGATCCAGCCGAAATAGAACGCGGCGCGCTTGTATTCTTCCGAGGTCGATCCGAAATACGCGAGGACGCTTTCGATATCGTCAAACTCGATCAGGGATTTCGTCGGAATGAGGGGGTTTGTACTGAACAGCCGGCCGATCAGGTCGCGGCGAGCGACTGACGCCCCGGCACCGATACCCGACGTAATGTCGACATATTTGCGAAAGTTGATCGCCATGATTAAGGCTCCTATACTCGGTTTAGATTAAACTCAAACGTATCAACGACGGGCACGTCGGCCGTATATACTTCGTCGTATGTCAACGTAAAATCAAAAGACGGCGCATACTGAGCGCGCCCTTCATCATTTACGAAAGTCGGGTTCCGCAATGCGTTAACGCGTAGTATAGCCAGCCCGTCAGTCTTTAGCAAAGCAATAGTATTCGAGCTTTGCAAGACTTGTCGAACGGCTTTTAAAATGCCCATCGCAGTAAGTTGGGTTTCATCACTTGCCGTTTGTTGCGACAACGCGTTTGCTTGATATTGCACGAGGTAAGTTTGTACCTCGACGTCGCGCATAACTTGCGTATCGGGATCGTATATTGAGTCACGGCGGGGATGTCCAAGCGGCGTTGCGGGCAATGCGTTAAGATAAACTGTCGGACCAATAGGTCGACCCTGTTGCGTCGGCTGATAGCCTT
The DNA here is from genome assembly GCF_051061225.1 of Methylocystis sp. Lineage (GTDB taxonomy): Bacteria > Pseudomonadota > Alphaproteobacteria > Rhizobiales > Beijerinckiaceae > Methylocystis. The sequence goes on along the minus strand of NZ_JBPFEB010000106.1, from coordinate 2,102 downwards.
GAATAATGTTATTCGCAGGAACGACGACGTTACGGGCGGCCAGCCCGGCGCTTATGATAGGGAATAATATTGCGTAAATTTGATTGTCAGTCATCAGCCGTGACCTCGATACATAAAAGCCCGTTCCAGCCGTCGACAAACTGCCAGTCGTTCGAGCTTTCGACTTGCCAGCGTTTACCGCCGAACGTCAATTGATCGCCCGATCGACCGCGGAATACGTCGTCGATTGCTCGGGTCGTGTAGAACGTGACGTAATTTTTGTTGAAGTCTAGACCGTATTTTTCATACAGCGCGCGCGGTACCGGCTGGATACTCCCGTACACGTCGACAGGCTCAGCAAACGAAGTTACATATATGCCGACCGTATTCACTTCTCGACCGGTTGCCGCCCAGTATTGCGCGAGTTGCGGAGCAATCACGGTCAAGGCTTGCGCGAGGAGGTTGGAGCCGGGGGTCATTTATTTGTCCTCTACTGCGCTGGATACGGCGTTGAGTAAGGTCCCTGTATCGACCAGCGGTTTTGTGAGTAGCCCGACGGTTTGCTTGTCGGCGCGTTTAGATAAGCGAGCGGCCACGGTTGCAGGCTTGAGCGCGGGCGTCGTGAGCTTCGATATCGTCTCGCGAATGTCGCCGGCCGCTTTCAGCCCGATCGCTTCGAGAACTTGTTCGCCGGTAGCGTTTCCGTTGAGCATGGCGCGCGATCCTTGGTCGGCAATGGCGCGCCATTCCGGCGACTTCTCGGCGATCGTGGAGCGCATAAACGAACGCGGCGGGATACCTTGGGCGGGACTTCCAAACTCCTGAATAGCCGCAACGTACGCGACGGGCGTCCCGTCCTCATATTTGCTCGAAGGGAAAAAGCCGACCTTGCCGACCTTGTCCGTTACGCCAGCCAATAACAAGCGTATACGTTCGGCTCCGGGTCCGGGCGTACGCTTGACGGTCGTCAATTGATTACCCGAGGGCGATAGTGCCCGACGATATACATGCCGCCGACGGACCAAGTCGACAACAGCGCGGCGAGTTGCTGGCCGTAAGGGGTGAGGCTGAGCCACCACATGAATAGGTCTTTAACCGGCGGAGGCGTCAGCGTGACGGATATTTTGTCGACTGTCGATCCGGAGACAAGGCCCGGAACTTGCCCGGCGGCGATCAGTACGCCCAGCGCGGCAAGGTGCGCGGTCATCAAGTTAAGCGCGCGGGTTCGAGCGGCGCCAGCGAGATAACCATAATCGGAGTCGGAGATATAGACAATCGCGACGTCCCAGTAACCTTGCAAGGTTTCATCGGGGAACGTCGTATCGCTTGTGAATTGTGGGAAAGCGGCCCGAAACGCGGCTATGTCGAACGTAATGACTGACACGATTCGGACCCTTTCTGATTACTTACGGTTGCGGGAGCGTGCGCCTTTTGGGCGACCGCCGGCGGCAGGCTTTGCAGGCGCGGCCGGAGTTTCATTTGCTTGCGGTGCGTCCGGCAGGTTCAAGACTGGCTCGGGCTTGTTGTCGACCTGAAAGTCGCCCGGCACCAGCGGGCTAGACTCGTCGCGAGGCTCCATGTCAGTAACGGCCTTTTCGACCTCTTGTTTCGAAGTGTCGACCTTGACGTAACCGTTCTTCTCGTGAAGCTGGAACAGCTTGTTATCGCGCAGTAACGCCAGTTCCTCGGCGGTTACTTGCGTGACGACGCCGCGAGGGGTCAACAGGTGTTTGGTCGCAACGTTCGCGCCGCCTTTGATCAGTACGGTACGTTCGGGACGTGGGATATCGTTCCCGCCCTTGACGTAAGTTGTATACAGTTGGTCAGCCGACAATGTCGAGTACACGTAGACAGATTTCATTTTTGAGTCTCCGAAAGGTAAAACCCCGGCGAACGGATGCTCGCCGGGGGTGATGCTAGGTTAAGCGCCGGAGCGACGGATTACAGCGTACGGACGCTTGCACATGATACCAGCGGTCGCGTTCGTGTAGTCTTCCAGATAGCCTTTAGCCTTTTGCTCGACGCCCAGCACTTGGAACTTGCTCGGCACGACTTGGATAAAGGTACGACCGCCGTCGGTGGATTGATCAGCGATTGCCTCGGCGTACAGGTACACAACGTTC
>NZ_JBPFEB010000105.1:0-20624 GCF_051061225.1 Methylocystis sp. | reverse complement strand
CGCAACGCCAATCCGCGTCCCTATAAATGGAAGGCGAAAGGCGAGGCTATCCTCGAAAAAATCCATCGGGCCCGCGCGGCGCTCGACAAAGCCCACGCCGCTTGAGTTTTTGGGCGGCAATTGAGAGTCAGGACACTAGCGGTTACGCAGCACGGCTTGCTCGGCCCGGAGACAGTGGCGCCGATCGATTTGAGCTTCCTGGCGGATAATGTGCTCCTGCTGCGCTATTTCGAGACAGAGGGGACGATTAGAAAGGCCTTGTCCATGGTCAAGAAGCGTAGCGGACGGCACGAGCACACCATCCGTGAGTTTATCGTGCAATCAGGAGGCGTCCAGGTTGGCGCGCCGTTGTCGAACTTTACAGGCGTGCTCACCGGAACGCCCGTCTATCAAGGCGCCGCCAAGAGCATGGAGGCATAGATGGACGCGAGCGCCATGACGCACGCCCATGGCGACGCCAAAGATTTCCGGCTTCTGATCCTGGCGCCGCATGGCCGCGACGCCGCTCTTGCAGAGCAAGCGCTCCTCCGTTCCGGTCTCCTCCCGGAGACCTGCGCAGACTTCGAAGCGCTTCGCCGCGAGATTAAAGTCGGGGCCGGCGCCGTGCTGATCGCGGAAGAGGCGATCCCCGTCTACGATGTCCGGGAGCCGAAGGCCTTGTTCGGTGATGAACCTCCCTGGTCGTCGCTTCCAATCATCGTGCTCCTGCGCAACTCTTCCTCGTATCGGCATTTCAGAGCGCTGCGCTCTCTGGAGCGTCGCCCGAATATCACGTTCCTTGAACGCCCGGTCCCCAGACGCACATTCGTCAGCACACTGCATGCCGCGCTTGAAGCGCGCCGGCTCCAATACGATATCCGCGACGCGCTTGACGCCGCAAAAGCAGCCAGCCGCAAAAAGGACGAGTTTCTCGCGACGCTTGCACATGAGCTTCGCAATCCTTTAGCGCCCATCCGCAACGCCGTTTACGTACTCAGGGAACGAAACAGGGATGATCCAGCTTCCGACAAGAATTTAAAAGCACACGCACTCATCTCGATGGTTGGCCGGCAGGTCGACCACTTGGTCCGGCTGGTCGATGACCTTCTGGAAGTTTCTCGCATTACCACGGGAAAGGTCACCCTCAGAAAGGAACATGTCGCTCTCGCCACCTGCATCAATGAAGCCGTCGCTATCAGCCAGCCGCTCATTGAGACGCAGCAACATGAACTCATCATCTCGCTTGGCGACCAGCGGCTCGCCGTGCATGGGGATCCTGTGCGTCTGGCTCAAGTGTTCGCCAACCTCATGAATAACTCCGCAAAATACACTCCCCCGGGCGGCCGCATCGAGGTTTCGATGCGTCAAGAAGGGGGACAGGCCGTCGTCAGCGTTCGGGATAACGGCATGGGTATTCTCATGGGCATGCTGCCCCAGGTATTCGATCTTTTCTCGCAGTCTTATCGGGCGAGGGGCCGCGACCAGGGGGGACTTGGCATCGGCCTGGCGCTGGTTCGCAGCCTTGTAGAGATGCACGGGGGCCGCGTTGAGGCTCATAGCGACGGCGCAGGGCAAGGAAGTGAATTTGTCGTGTTTCTTCCTTTGGTCGCCTCCGCATTGGAGAGATCTGAGGCAGAGCCCGTTGCCTTAAACGCGCAGGCCCTGGGTCGTGTGTTGGTCGTTGACGACGAAAAGGACATCGCCGACAGCTTGGCCATGCTGCTGGAGACTCTCGGCGCTGAGGTGTGCGTCGCCTATGCCGGAATGGAAGCGGTTTCCGCCACAGCTCGCTTCCGGCCCAGGGTGGCCTTCATCGACATCGGCATGCCGATAATGGACGGTTGCGAGACTGCGCGCCGAATCAGATCCTTGAACGACGGAAAGGATGTTGTTCTTGTAGCGCTAAGCGGATGGGGCAGCAAAGATGACCGTCGGGGCACCCAGCGAGCGGGATTCGACCATCACTTCGTCAAGCCAATCAGCCTGGAGACATTGCGCAGCATTTTTCCTCGGCCCGCCGGGTGACTCGTTTGCGGGAGGAACGAAGGCCCTCGGTGACCCCCCTGCTGAGATTCGGCGCGGCAATGGTTGAGAGTGCGGCCAGGAATGAGCGGGCGGAGAGCTCATCTGGATGGAACCCACCCGCCGCGCGTCGAGAATCGGGGGCGTCATCCCCTCACGGTCCAGGGTTTTCCAGGAGCAATTCACTTGAGGCCGATTGCCGCATATACAGGCGACCAATTGCTCGCTATATTGACTCCATCAAGATCTTTCGGCCTGACGACTTCGCTCTGCTCCTTCAGGAGCCTTCGACGCCATCTTCCAAACATCTCGATCGACCCGGCCCCGCGCACGCGGGCCCTCTCCGAACATGCTTGGAGACAAAAATGGCTACTGGTACAGTGAAATGGTTCAACGCCCAAAAGGGCTTTGGCTTCATTCAGCCGGAAGATGGCGGCGCAGACGTGTTTGTCCATATCAGCGCTGTCGAGCGAGCTGGCCTTTCCGGCCTGCACGAAGGCCAGAGGATCAGCTACGAGGCGATGGTTGATCGTCGCAGCGGCAAATTCTCGGCTGAAGAGCTAAAAGCGGCGTAAGCTCTGTTTCCTACGCTATAAGAAAACGCCCTGACCGTGAATGTGCGGCAGGGCGTTTTTGTTTGGATTCCAACCACCCGCCGTTGCGCCCGGCGTCCCACCTGGCGCCCGCGAGGCCCGCCGCCACACCGTAGGCAGCCGGGGCTGCTGCGCCGCGCGATCCGCAGCCGGCTGCCGGAACATTCATCTGGCCTGCCTCAAGCGCCCCGCTTCCGTGCACATCTCGCCTTAGAACCCCAGAAAGAAACGCAGCATTTCGCGAGAAGCATCGGGCCCGCGCTGCTCCGTGTGTGATCCTTCGAGCGAGCCCCCACACCATGCATGACCCAAGCCGTCGACAACCCAGTATTCCAGCTGAACGCCTCTCGCATTTGTGACGAGCGTACGATGGTATTGAAGCCCGTTGGATGTCCCCGGCCGCGTCGTTTCCTCGTAACTCCCCGAAATCGCGGCCCGCGCTTCGAGCACAATGCGTTCCGCATTCTTCGGATGCACCTTCGTGTCAGACGCCCCGTGAAAAATAATGGTGCGCGTTCGATCCCGCTTGGGACGTGGGCCGCAGTCTTGTGCTTTCCCGCTCATTGCCATGAAGGCTGACGCTTGATCCCTGGCGACTCCATAGGCAAGGCCCGAATGGATGCCTGCGGCGGCGAAAAGGTCCGGATACGTCACACTCATCACGTCGGCCATCGCGCCGCCGGCTGAGAGGCCGGCCACGAAGACGCGCTGGTGATCCAGGTTCATTTCCGAGATCAGGGAGCGAGTCAGACCGGCAATGATGCTGGGTTCTCCCAAGTCGCGGAGCTGATGCGATTCATTGAACCAATTCCAACAGCCGAGCTGGTTGGCGGTGATCGGCTGCTCAGGATAAGCGACGACAAACCCGTGCTCCTCCGCCAGTCCGTTCATCCCTGTCCCCACCGCGAAGTCATCGGAATTCTGCGTGCAGCCGTGAAGCAGGATGATCAACGGAGCCTTGGCGGCGCGCATTCTGCTCGGCACATAGACCTTATAAGGTCGGGTCCCCGCGTGGCACGCAAAGCTTCGCGATAGATAGGAGGCCCCCTCCGGAACATGCACAACCGGTCTTTTGCCAAGCTTCGCCAGGGCTTGCGGAGTTAGATCGAGGTTTGGGAGCTCACCGCGTCGCAGGCGCGCAAGCGACTCTGCGAGCGGCATCCGCAACTGTCTTATGGGGCCTTCTGCCTTGGGTGCGTCGCAGGCGGTCGCTTCGATTCTCGGCGCCTCGGGGGTCGGCCGGTTTCCGGCTGTCGGTGGCGAGGGCGTTGTCGAGGATCCGCCGGAGAGGGTCTCCAACAGCAAGCGTGTCGCCTCCGCGGGGTTTTGCTCGCGGGTGAGCCTCATTGCCTCTTTCATTGCAGCGCCGGGGAGGATTTGCATTGATCAACACCTGTTTTTGTGGAGAGCAGCGCTCAGCCCGTTCGGTCCGCCAGCGCAGCCTTTACCGAAGCACTCGCCTGAAGCGCCCCGAGCACCGTAATCGCTTCGATCGCCTCTCTCGCGAGCTCGGGTGTGACGTCGTCGGCGATGACGGCGAGCCCGACGACCTGTATGCGCAGTTTGCGGCCCGCGGCTTTGGCGGCCTCGAGCTCATCACGCGTGACTTTCCTTAAGCCGAGCTCCAGCGTATTGCGGGCGATGGACTGCTTGACCGCTTCCGAGTGGTCGGCCAGCTGGTTGCGGATCGCGGTGCGGATGAAGTCCGTGCGATTTGAATAGAAACCTTCCCGGACGAGAAGGTCGATATGGCCAAGATCGACGTAGCCGAGATTTATCGTAATCTTCTCGGTATCGCCTGCCTTCTCACGCGACTTGTCGCCGGAAACCATCCGAACACCCTCCAGATGGATGGTAAATGGACTCGGCGAGCTTCCCTTTCAAGGGTCGAGAGTTTCCGCCGCATGGATGCGGTCCATGCGGAAACTCGCCGCGCGAGGGCTGCCGAGCCACCTGATAGCTGTGATGGCCGAGCAGACTGCCATGTGGTTCAATCACCCGCTCTGGGGCGCCGTAATGGGCAGAATTCGCGATGAAGGGCGAGGAGGTAAAGCTCCACCATATTGGAATGAGCGTAGGCTCGATCCAAGATGCGCCCGCAGCTGAGGTCATAGGACGACAGCGTATGCGCCAACGTCCATAGGCGTGCAGGACTTTTCTCTGGCCGATGCTTCACTACTTCCTCATCGAAATGCTTCGTCACGAGGCGTAAGGAGGCAAATGGGGTTCGCCGGGGAACTCGCCCAATCCGTCGACGCACGAGCCGAAGCCTTGGCGGAGTGGTGGGAAACCCAGAGCAGGCAAGATGATGGTCGCCGTTGCCCTCTTTAGGGGGCGGGAGGCCTGTGTAACCAGTCCTTTTGACTTTCGCCGGAATTTAGCAAGATTGGCGCCCCGTCATATCCTGGTTGGCCCGGCAATGTCTGCATCAAGAAAGATCGACGCCCTCCTGGCGCTGCGAAGCGACGGCAAGCTCCTTATCGGACGCGACCGTATCAAGGTTCTCGAGGCCGTCGCCGAGCACAAGAGCATTTCAAAAGCCGCGAAGGCGGTTGGCTTCAGCTACAAGGCAGCCTGGGACGCCGTGGCTGCGATCAACAATCTGCTCCCGAGCCCAGCCTTCGTCACCAAGGCCGGCGGCAGGAGCGGCGGCGGCGCCGAAGTGACGCCTGAAGGGCTGAAGCTGATCGAGACGTTCCATAAATTGGAAGAGCGCCTGTCCCAGATCTCCTCAATGATTGCGGAGGAAGGGCTGGAGGGGTCGGATGATTTCCCGCTCCTCGGTCTCGGGCTCCGCATCTCGGCGCGCAATGTGTTTCGCGCCGAGGTTGTGTCGGTCAAGAAATGGCCGGTAGACGTTGAGGTGACGCTCAGGATCTCGGACGAGCACAACATCTACTCGGTAATAACCAATGAGGCGACCGCGGATCTCGGCCTTCAGCCGGGTCGGAAAGTAATCGCTCTGGTCAAGTCCTCATTCGTGGAACTGGTTCCGTTGGCTCGATCACCGGATGACTCCCGCAATCTCTTCAGGGGCCTTGTTTCGCGCCGCACCGATGCGGAACGCAACTGCGAATTGCTGATCGACATCGGCGCCGGAAAGACCATGACAGCCGTCGTGCGGCGCCGCCTCGTCGAGGAGATGGGCCTGGAGCAAGGAAGCCCCGTGACAGTCCGTTTCGCCGCGGAAGACGTGATTCTCGCCGCCGACTGACCCGGTGTTGCGATGACATTTACGCTATGGGACTGGGCAAGCTTGACCGCCTATCTCTCGCTCCCCCCTGATTTCGATCAAGCACTGTCCAAGCTACAGATCGCGCAGGCGCTGAAAAGCTTAATGCGGCAATGAGCCATGCTGATGCGTATACGCGCAGCGTGTCTGGACACGCTGTGACGAACAGCAGCATCCGTTTGGGTGGAGCAGCGCCATCCATCGACCCAGAAAAACTCAGCCGGGATGCGCGCGATCGCATACGTGCTCAGGAGGCTACAGCTGAGCGATAAACCGCGAGCCTGACATGGGACCGCGCCCTCCTGTCCGAACTCGGCTCATGAAGAACGTCGAACCGCCTTGATCGCAGCCATCGGTCGTCCCGAGCGTTCGGCAATCTCACGATCCTGAGCTTCGATGACGTGGCGCGCGGGCTCGTCGCCGTCCATTCCATCGAGAATATCTTTGGGAACACGGCGATTTGAACGCTGGCTCCCGTCGTCATAGACGACGTCGAAGAGCACGAATTCGCTCTTCGAACCGGGTTTACGGGCCATGGTCAGGCTCCACTGTCGATTACGACTTTATCGTTGAAGGACCCAATATGAAGCTGGTCGCCACGAGCGTCAGCCTACCAAAGCTGTCGGGGCCGGCGGGGCGGGGCGAGGCTTGTCGTGGCGGGCGTCTCGCTTCGGCATTGGGACGAGTCCCTCCCGCTGCGCCTGCTTGCGGGCGAGCTTGCGCGCGCGCCGAATGGCTTCAGCTTTCTCGCGGGTGCGCTTTTCCGACGGCTTCTCGTAGGCGCGACGTCGCTTCATCTCCCGAAAGACGCCTTCACGCTGCATCTTTTTCTTCAGCACACGAAGCGCCTGATCGACATTGTTGTCGCGAACCAGAACCTGCAAGAGATTTCCGATCGAAAGGAGTCGCACGGCTTGCGCGGCGCATGGCGCGCGACCACTCGTGCATCGTTGAATCCGACTCGAAGCCAAAGCTCCGAAAATCCGGATTTGCGGGAGGATCTCAGGGCGGGGAAGGATAACGCATTCGACCATCGTAGCCCTGTTCTCCTCTCTTAAGGTAATACGCGGCTGGACGCCAGCGGAATCGTCTCGATAAAAATCAGTCGCCATGCCGGGAGAAAACAGGCGCCTGACGCCCGGTGGTCTCGATTCGACTTTCATTGGCGCGGCTTTTGCCTCAGGGAGGACGGCGGTCGCCTATAGCCGACATTCTTCGGCTTGCACCCGAGCGCATGGGCGGATTTCCGTCGGAAAGAGACGCTGCGCTCCTTCATTCGCGCCCGAAGAATGTGTGACTGGCAAGATTTCGACAATCGGGCGACATTTGCCCGCCTTCAATTGAGCCAGGCGAAAGGCGAGCGCCTTCCGCCCTTTGTCCTCCTCGCGGAACCCGGACTCTCCGCCGCGGAACAACGCATCTGTTCGGAAACATGGATGCAGGGGCGACTGGCGGCGGCCGCGGAGTGTCGGACAAAACTCGCTTTTCAATTTGCTCCCTGGGGTGGATGCCGCACGAAAATAAGGCTCGGCTATCTCTCCAATGATTTTCACGACCATGCCACGGTGCTCTTGCTCGTTGAAGCGCTCGAGGCTCATGACGACACCCGTTTTGAGCTTCACGCGTATTCCTATGGCAAGGATGACGGCAAGCAGATGCGCCCCAGGTTGCGACGCGTATTCGATCAATTCAATGACATCGGCCAGCTCTCGGACGAAGAGGCGGCGCGCGCCATCCATAGGGACGGAATCGACATTCTTATCGACCTTAAGGGTTTTACCCGAGAGACACGGACGTCGATCCTCGCATTGCGACCCGCGCCAGTACAGGTGAATTATCTCGGCTACCCGGGAACTCTCGGACCGGGCCTATGCGACTATATCATCACCGATGATTTCTGCACGCCCGCGGGCGCTGCTCGGGATTTTTCTGAATCGTTCGCCACTCTCCCGCATTCTTACCAGCCGCCAGGATCTCGTGATCCGATCGTTCTCGCCCCTAGTCGGGCCGCGACAGGCCTCCCAGAAGAGGGTTTCGTCTTCTGTTGCTTCAATCAGGCATATAAATTCACGCCCGCCATCTTCGACGTCTGGTGTCGCCTGCTCCAATGCGTGCCTGGAAGCGTTCTTTGGCTTCTCGCGACTGACGAGGCCGAAGGCAATCTACGCAGCGAGGCCTGGAAGCGTGGCGTCGATGCGTCCCGACTCATTTTCGCTGGCGAGCTGCCGCATGCCGAACACCTCGGGCGGCTTCAACTTGCGGATCTCGTGCTGGATACCGCGCCTTATGGCGCCCATACGACCGCCAGCGACGCTCTTTGGGCCTGCGTCCCGGTCATTACCTGCCCCGGCGCGACATTTCCGTCGCGCGTCGCCGGCAGCCTGCTTCGTGCCGCCGGTCTCCCCGAGATGGTGGTTGAGGACCAGGACGACTATTTCGAACTGGCCTTCGCGCTTGCGACGGATACGGACAGATTGGGAGAACTGCGTCGAACGCTCGCAGGGAACCGCCTGAGCGCGCCCCTGTTCGATGTTAAAGCCTATAGTCTTGCCCTCGAATCGCTATATGCGATGATGTGGGAACGGTTTCGGCTGGGATTGCCCCCGGCTGCGGTCAGAGCATCCGCAATCGTATGAAAGCGACTCTGGCTGCCTCTCGATCGAGAGGTCGCCTGAGGCCGGGCGGGTCAAGAGCCTTTCAAGCCCCCGCATCGGCGTCAGTCAAGTCGCCGTCAGCGTCATCAGTATGTCCGCATACCAGGCGCAATTGAGACCAAGCGCCTCGTCCAGATTTATGTCGCGTGAGCCGACGTCCAGCCGGGATGAGTGAACACCCAGCAGGCGCCACGGAAGAAAATCTGCATTCGCTCCGCCTTCGGACAGGCGCATCACCACGGGCGCTCCACTCGTGCCACGATGGGTGCGGGCGTCGGTCAGGAAATAGCCATGTCCTTGAAAGCGGAGACCGAACGACGACGCGACGACCGCCTGGCGCACGACCGGCATGTGATGCAAGGTGTCGTGGAATCCAAGTGGAAATCCGACGATCAGCAGCGACGCTCCGATCTCGATATGCTCGTCCGGGGTCGGGAGGTTGGTCGGGTTGAAAGCGCGGTAAACCGTCGGCTCTGGCAATGCTGAAAGGTCAATCTCGATAACGGCGACGTCGATCCCTCCGCCTGCGTCGACGCCTTGGCGCCAGACTGCCTTGCCCTGCTGATATAGCGGGATCGAAAACCCCGAGGATTTCGTCATGTTCTCGGGGTCGGTGTGAAGTTCAATCTCGACGCGGTCAGGCAGGTGATGGTTCGGTTCGTCTATCACCACATGTCTGCTGGTCACGAGGTACAGACGTCCGTCTCGCTCGAAGAAAAAGCCGCTTGCATTCGTCAGCAGCTGATGTTGCCGGAACGTGCAGATCCTCGCCATGGTCAGCAAAAGAGAGTCGATCAGCGCTGGTCCCCTTTCCTGTCGGCAGTCGGCAGCGAGACGCCTTCTTCATCGGCCGTCGTTCTCGAAACGGGTTGAAACACTTCAGCTAAGTCTCGATTGACCGCATTTAACCTCACGACAGCGGAAGGCGCAACAGATCCGCCTCATCGTTGCCCTAGTGCCGCGCCGTTCCGACTGCGATTGCAATTTCAGAATATTGCTCTATGTTCAAATGATCAGTTCCGGCCAGACAATCTTGCTCCCTCTCTCCCCTCTGGCGAGTCTGGCTTGTGCTTCCTCTCCAGAACAACGATTTATCGCGGCGGCTACGGAGTAACGCTCGTAACCGGCGGTCGCCTGGCCGAGGCCCATGGCCGCCATAGCCGGCCGCGCGCGACGGTCAGAAGCGTGTTGTCACCAAGATGCGAGGGTCGGGCGCGCTTCGGAGCGAAGCCCAAGGCGGAGGAGGCGACTTATGGACGCGAATGATTATCACCTCGAGGCGTCCCTGTATTACGCCAAGAGCGCGAGCTCGAGGCGGAAGGCCCTTGTCTTCCGCCGCTTTACGAGAGCTGCCGAAGCAATACGGTTCGCGGTTGAGGAACTCACGCCGAAACTTCTGGACGGCTGCACGCTCGAAGTCAACGAGGCGCATTACTTCGGTCGTGAGATTCGTCCTCTCTACGATGACAATGTCTTTCCGCTGCGTCGTCGTCTATCCGAGAGGAAGCCGAGGCCTCCGGGGCCCGCGGGCAATGCATGAGATGCGCTGTTCGAGCGCGCCCGATGATCGCCTCGCGACGTTCGATCAGTGAATGCGCCTCGAGCCGGGCGAAATCCCGATGAGCGCCGCGTTTTCGTTCTTGAGCAATTGCTTTCTGGAGAATGAATGCCATGACTCGTGTGATCTTCTTTGAATCTGCCGCTTACCCTCATTGCGCTTCACAGAAAGCGCGACTGACTGCAATGGGTCATGATGTCGAGAGCTTCGATTTGATCAAAGAGCCCTGGAGTGTATCCAGCTTGCGTCCGTTCTTCGGTTCGAAGCCCGTTCATGAGTGGTTCGATCCTCTGGCGAGTCGCGTTGTTTCGGGGGAGATCGATCCGGGATGCATCACGCCACAATCGGCTCTGGTTCAGATGATTCTCGATCCCGAGCTAATCAACGGGCCGCTCATTCGTATTGGCAATCATTGTGAAGCGGGCGTGAACGCCGACGCGGATCTCGGCATGTTCCGAGGGGATGCCGAGCGCTGACAGGTCGGATGGCGCTTGTCCTTCGCACGACGTGGCGCTGCGATCATTCTCCCGAACCCAGCCAGTGAGCGGCAAGCCATCGAGTGTTGATTACGAGTAAGAACGCGTTATGGAATGTCTTGAACTCTACGAACTGGTTCTCTGAGGCGGCACAAGCCAACCCTATGAGCCCGAACGCGGCAGTTTCGAGGAAACTCGGGACGGAGCGGGCCGCGTGCTGGCCCTCATTGAAGATCGCGCCTCCCGTCCCGCCATCATCTACGGTCCGCAGAATTTCGAAAGGACCATTCGATAGGACAGCCTTACTTGTTGGGGAGGTCTTCGTCGGATTGAGACCCCTTACGGGCGCTGTTCGACGTAGCGCGCCGCCGACCGCCGCCAACACGCCTCACGGACATGCTGCCCTCTCCATCGCGGATCGACGTCCAGGCCATAGCGACATGGCTTTTCGGGAAGAACGAGACAATGCAGATAAACTGCTTCCCGCCCATGCGTGACGCTATGGCGCGCCAGAGGGCTGAATTCATCGCTTGTTTTCGAGCAGTTCATAGCCTATGTATCGAGTGTAGGTCGCAGTTCTGATGATGCTCTTGCGCTCGGCTTATTTTTTACTCACAGCAGGCGTATCCATCGGAGAAAACCAATGAACAATGAAGCAACTGCCACCACTTCCCGTCTCAAGGGCCTGATCTGGGTCGTCGGCGTCGTCGCAGCGATATTTACCTTGATCTCCCTCGCGCCGGTGATTTCGCACCTCGGCTGACGCTGAGAGGCACGATAATTAGCCGCCCAGCGACCAGCTCGGCGGCTTTTTCTGTTTGAACCCCGCTTTGTTTCCCGTTGCCTCGTCCCGGCAACGGCTCTTCCCGCATTCCATGCCCCGAACTCGTTAGCGCGACGCTAACGCGCATGTGCGCCGGCGTGATTGCCAATGGAAGCGGCGCATAATCGACGAGGGAAGCCCTTCCGGCTCTACTTGGCAAGCTTGATCTGGCCAGCGCGCCAGCTTTTGTCGAAGAATGACGGCAGCGAACTGTAGAGACGTGGCTCCGGGAGCGTGAGGTCGACCGAGCCCTTTAGCGTGGACGCAGTCTCGCGGAGCGGGTGGAATGGCGCCCGGGAAGGTGACGTCGCGCTTCCGTAACTGGAGCCCGTCGGACCGGATTCTTGGGTCTGCAAATCGCCGATAGCATTGCCCGCAGGCCGATCGCAGCCAGATAATCTTCCGGGTTTCACCGGTTGGCGATGATCCGAAGCTGAACTGTCTCAAGCGCTGGCGACACCGCGCGCGCGATTCCGGGGTTAAGGAGAGCATCATGAAAGTCCTGATGGTCCTCACATCCCACGACCAGCTCGGCGACACGGGGCGCAAGACGGGCTTCTGGCTTGAGGAACTCGCCGCCCCTTATTTCGTCTTCAAGGATGCCGGCGCGCAGATAACTCTCGCCTCGCCGAAGGGCGGCCGACCGCCGTTCGATCCCAAGAGCAACGAGCCGGCTTTCCAGACCGAGGTCACCCGTCGCTTCGAGAAGGATGCGGACGCCAACGCGCAGCTCGACAGCACGGTTCGTCTCGGCAGCATCAAGCAGGAGGACTACGACACGGTCTTCTACCCCGGTGGTCATGGGCCGCTGTGGGATCTCGCCGAGGACGAAGACTCGATCCGGCTGCTTGAATCCTTCCTGCGCGCAGGCAAGACCGTCGCTCTCGTCTGCCACTCGTCCGGCGCGCTGCGCCACGTCAAAGCCCCGAACGGTAAGCCGATCGTAGAGGGCAAGACGGTCACCGGATTCACCGATGGCGAGGAGGAAGAGGTCGGGCTGACGCAGGTCGTACCCTTCCTAGTCGAGGACGAATTGATGAAGCTTGGCGCCACCTTTTCCAAGGTCAGGAACTGGGGTGTGCACACGGTCGCCGACGGTCAGCTCATCACTGGGCAAAATCCCGCCTCGTCCGGCCCGGCTGCCCGTCTTCTGCTCGATACCCTGAAGCAGACACAGGGCGTTTGAAAATCACACGCGCCAGGCGGCGCGATTTTGGGAACGCAACGGCCTCGACCATCGCCCGGAAGAGAATTTGGGCAAAATCTCGCGGGCCTTCTATGATCGTTGCGTGGCGCCTCTTCCTCAGAACCTGTCGCCTCAACGATTGCGGCGACGGGAATTGCTGGAAGGAATTTCGACGGTCGCCTTGTCACCTATGAGTTCGGAGAGCTCGATACGCTCGTCCCGGCCTACGCACCAGATCCACAAGAGTCGCAGGGGTCGGAATATCCCGCTGTCGTCATCCCAGTCTTACGCCGAGATGAGCGCCTCACGCCGGATGCACTACAGCGACCGTTTTCCCAATAGCGGCGCGCCGTCTGGCATATCCCGAGACGCCTGATGCGCTGCGACCTAATCATCGACCGAGAGAATCCTCCTTGACTGCGAAGGTCCGATTCTCCAAAGGCGTCAATTTGTCTGAATTACTTCATTTTGTTTCATCTCCAGCTTGCGGTCGTCATGCGCTCGACAAGACCGACGCGTTTGGCACATAAAAGACGGAATCCAACTGACCCATCCGGCCTTGATTGTGGCGGCCAGCTTTTTGAGGTTCTCATCAGGCGGCAGATTCGACACATAGTATTTTTGCTCGCCCGTCGACCGGCGTTCGCCGATGAGCCAGACCTCCTTGCCCGTCATGCGCTGCACACGCTGGTCACGCACAGCCAGCTAAGGCCGCTCCCCCTGTTCTTTGTCGCGATGGTGCGCCTATCGGCTACTTACTTCGCCAGCAGGTTCATGGTCGAGAAGCGGCGCTCATCACCCGCCTCGGTACTGCCGCTGACAGCCGCCCAGGTAAAGGTGTCGCCGGTCGGCGAGAGGTAGTTCGTGTAGACCCCGTTAGAGTAGGTCGTCGTCGCGATGCACCCATTGACGGTGTACGTGCCGTTGACGAGCGTTCCGGCGGACCCTGCGGTCTGCTGCAGGCTGATGATCTTACCCTTGCCATCATAATATTCCATGCCGGCAGACGCGGACTTCTCGCTGAAGCCGGAGTAGACGTAGGTGCCGTGCAGGGTCTCAAGGTTGCACAGCGAGACAGCGCCGCCAGCCGACGCAGTCGCAACGCTGCCAATGAACGCAAGACCGAACGCAGCGGACGCCAGAATGATATTCTTCATAGAGATGTCCTTTATTAACCAAGTTCCCAGACAAGGAGGCTACGCGAGCTTAAGCCAGTCTGTCAAAGGTGAGACGCAAGCGGACGGTCGAGATCGCCGAGGCGGTCGGCGTTAGCAGGGCCGGCACATACAGGGTGCTCGCCGGTAGCCCCACAGATGGGGCCTAGGAGGCCATAGGACGCCTGCTGGTAGCGGTTGCAGGAGTGTCGGCTACTCGTTGATTTCCACTGAGAGTTGACCCAAATTTTACTGAGAAGTGACCCTGGTTGTCGTTGCGGCGCTCGCTTTGAACCGGAAGCTATCGCTCCCGGCTTCGACGATATGACAGTGATGGGTCAGGCGATCCAGCAAGGCGATTGTCATTTTCGGGTCCCTGAAGACGCCTGCCCATTCGCTAAAGCTGAGATTTGTGGTGACGACGACGCTGGCGCGCTCGCAAAGTTTGCTCAGCAAGTGAAAGAGCAAGGCGCCCCCGGATGCGCTGAACGGAAAGTAGCCATGTTCGTCCAGGATCACGAGGTCGCAGCGAACCAACCGCTCGGCAACCTGATCAACTACTTGCAGGTCGAGGCGATGATCGAAAAGCGTGGAGTCGAATTCAACCCCGACGCTCAATTGCTGGGTGAACATTGCCTGGGTCACGCCGTTGGCGCGCACAGCCGGGCATAAACTGGCTCGCCCCCGTCGGAGCCGCGCAACGCCTAAAATGCTGGGATTATGAAAAAGACGACGAGACAAGGCTGGCTAAGATTTATACGTCATTACCGATTTCGCTCATTCCCGAGGCAGGGTTCCCGTGAGTCATATGTGGATGCCCCTTTGGCGAGGCGTTTTGCCGGGATGTGCGCCTTGCAGCGACTTCGCCGGCCATGAGCGCCGGAACAAATGCGGGCGGCCTCTGCCCTCCCACGCGCCTCCCTTCGCGGTGTGAAGGGTTGCTAAGGCGAAGCCCTAGGTTGATGCACGAACTGTACAGGACTGCGTGAATTTCGTCCCGGAACCCCCAGCTCAGTCGGGCCGGTTGTAGACCCACAGGCCGATTGGCGCGAGGACAAACTCCAGCGCGGCATAGAAGAGCAGAAGAGGCGGCGGCAGGCCGTCGATGGCGAAGCTGATCAGACGGCCCGAGACGAGGCCCGCACAGAAAATCACCGTTGTCAGAACGGCAACGCGGCGATAGCGCGCGTCGAACGCCGCATAGAACCAGAACAGGCCCAAAGCGACATAGAGGCCCATGATGGCCCGCAGGATATGCGCGCATCCGACGCCGATATTGGCGACGCCGAGGAAGGTTTGAGCGAACCATGCCGGCGCGACGCCGTAGAGCAGCGCAATTGCCGAAACGGACACAAAGGCGAAGACGAGATAAAATTTCTTGATTTGCATTGCGCGCCCCCCAGAGGAGCCCCCTGCCCAACGCGACGCCGGTTCCTCGCACCCAGCCTGGCGCCCCCCCTCCGCGAGCTTTCGTCGCCCGAAAGCTCGCGGAGGGGCGTCACGTCAATTCGCTTTCCCCCGCGTCACCGCCTCCATGACGCGATCTAGATTGAAGCTTCCGGGCTTCTGGCGCGGGGGAAACTCCTTGAAGCTCTGAAGCCATTGCCCGACGTAACCCGCCGCTGGCGCGATTGCGAACATTCGGTCGACATACCAGCGCTGATAGCCCATCGCGTTCTCTTCTTCGGCGCGCTCGAACGGGTCCATACGGAGATTGGTCAGCAACGGGGCGCGCAGCTCTTCGAACGGGTGCTGCCAGACCTTCAGGCCGAGCGCGTCCTGCTTGAGGAAGGTCACCTTCCAATTGTTGTAACGCAGCGCCGCGACGGAGCCGTCATCCGTCCAGTAGATGAACTCCTTGCGCGGCCAACCCGCATCACCCTTCAGAGCCGGCAGGAGATTGTAGCCGTCGAGATGGACCTTGAAGTTTCGCCCGTTGACGCGCTTTCCCTTGAGGAGTTCGTCCTTGACCTCGGGATCGCCTGCCGCCGCGAGGAGCGTTGTGGCCATGTCCTCATGCGCAGCAACGTCGTTGACCACGGCGCCCGGCTTGATCACGCCCGGCCACCGGATGACGGTTGGAACGCGGTAACCGCCCTCCCAATTGGTGTTCTTCTCGCCGCGGAACATGGTCGTTCCGCCATCGGGCCAGGTGAAGGTTTCAGCGCCATTGTCGGTCGAATACATCACGATAGTGTTGTCTTCGATTCCGAGCTCTTTCAGCTTCGCGAGCAATTCGCCGACCATGCCGTCATGCTCGACCATGCCGTCGGCATAGACACCGAGGCCGGTCTTGCCCTCCGAAGCCGGCTTTAGATGGGTGAAGATATGCATACGGGTGGAGTTCCACCAAATGAAGAAGGGCTTGTCGTCCTTCACCGCCTTGTCCATGAAGGCGAGCGCCGCCTGGGTGACTTCCTCGTCGACCGTCTCCATGCGCTTGCGCGTCAGAGGTCCCGTGTCTTCGATCTTACCGCCAGCGAAGCTGTGAATCACTCCGCGCGGGCCGAACTTCTTCTTGAAGTCCGGGTTGTTCGGATAGTCAGGATTCTCGGGCTCTTCCTCGGCATTGAGATGATAAAGATTTCCGAAGAATTCATCGAAGCCGTGATTGGTCGGCAGCATTTCGTCGCGGTCGCCGAGATGGTTCTTGCCGAACTGGCCCGTCACATAGCCGAGCGGCTTCAGGAGCTCCGCAATCGTCGGGTCTTCCTTCTTCATGCCCTCGGGCGCACCGGGAAGACCAACCTTGGTGAGGCCCGTGCGGATCGGAGATTGGCCGGTGATGAACGCGGCCCGTCCCGCCGTGCAGCTCTGCTGACCATACCAGTCGGTGAAAAGCGCGCCTTCCTGCGCGATCTTGTCGATGTTGGGCGTCCGGTAGCCCATCATCCCGCGGTTATAGGCACTGACGTTGAACTGGCCGATATCATCGCCCCAGATGACCAGAATATTGGGCTTCTTGCCCTGCCCCGGAGCGGCCTCAGCCGGAAGAGCAATCATCAGCATCGCGCCGACGCCGAGCGTCAGCCGCCAGAACAGGCTCCAAGTCATCAACCGCCCCCTGAAAAAACAATGCGCTGGTCGACATGACGCGCTTGCGTGACTCCAATCGCTCGATAACAATGACAGCCTGTGTTCACATCGTCCAATATCGTGTAGGGTATGACTCGATAACACCAAAGATATAACCGAGCGCTCCTGCTGATGACTTTGCAGTCTTTCCGTCATCTGGAAATGGTGTGCGCCCTCGCGGAGCATCGTCATTTCGGACGCGCGGCGAAGGAGCTGGGGGTCTCACAACCGTCCCTCACACGTAGTCTGAAACTTCTCGAAGACGCTCTAGGCGTGCGCCTGTTCGAACGGCACGATGGCGTGACGCCGACGCTGTTCGGAAGGCTCGTCATCGAAAGAGGAGACGCCCTTCTCAACGGCTACTCCGAGCTTCTGCGTGAGATCGCTCTGTTGAAAGGGCTGGAGGTCGGCGAATTAACCCTTGCCGCCGGTCCCTTCCCGGCTGCGATTTCAGCACAGAAAGCCGTGGGGCGCCTCACGGCCCGCCATCCGGGACTGTTGCTCCAGTTGACGACGACGGACTGGACGCGCGTGGTCGACGACATCGCACAGGCACGCGCCGACCTCGGGCTGGCGGATATCTCGGAAGCCGCGCAACATCCGGAACTCGAAACACAACTCATCCGTGACTCGCGCCTGCATTTTTATTGCCGCAGCGGGCATCCATTGGCGCGACGGTCCTCACTCTTGATCGAAGACCTGATGCAATATCCCTGGGTGGGTCCGACAGCGCCGGGGCGCCTCCGTCAGGCCATGCCGCAGGCGGACATGCCCTTCGGCTTCCTCAGTGATGAGAATAACCGCTTCCGGCCACGGGTGATCGTCGACACCGTGCAAGCGGCGCGAGACGTGGTTCTGGCGAGCGATAGCCTGTCTGTCTCCCTTCCTTCGCTCATCGGGGAAGAGCTGAAACATCGCCTGTGCGTCCTGTTGCCAATCGATCTGCCATGGATGCGATTGAATTATGGCTTCGTTTGGAAGCGAGGCCGCACACATTCGCCCGCCGCCGAAGCCTTGATGCGGATGATCGCCGACGTCGAACAAGAGACGCCGCCTTGATGCACCTGCTCGAACGCCGCGCATGGCGTATTGTCAGCCCCGTTGCGTTTTCCGTTCGTCGGCTCTCGGCCTGCTCGGACAGGAAGGTCGGCCTCATGTCGTTCCTATCTGGCCTTTGCGTCATGCTCCTCATTCTTGGCGCGCGCCTCTCCGGCGCGGAGGCGCAGACGTCTGCGCCGACGTTCGTAAGCTCGGCGGCTTGCGCGTCCTGTCACAACAGCGAGCATTCGGACTGGTTGGCGTCCCAGCATTACGCCGCAATGCAGGAACCAAAAGAAAGCGCCGTGCTCGGCCGCTTCGATGGAGCGGTCTTCCGCAAAGGCGGGGTCGAGACGGTTTTTTTCGAACGCGACGCCAAATATTTCATTCGTTCGGAGGGGTCGGACGGCGCCACGGCGGATTTCGAGGTGAGATATGTCTTCGGGGTCTATCCGCTCCAACAATATCTGCTTGAATTGCCGGGCGGGCGGCTTCAGGCGTTTGGCGTCGCCTGGGATGCGCGCCCTGCTTCCGAGGGCGGGCAGCGGTGGTTCGATCTCTATCCCGACCGCAAGCTCGCGGCGGGCGATCCGCTGCACTGGACCGGGATCGACCAGAACTGGAACTATCAATGCGCCTGGTGCCATTCCACCAATCTTCGAAAGAATTACGACGCTAACGCGAACGCCTACGCCACGACCTTCTCTGAACTCAGCGTGGGCTGCGAAGCGTGCCACGGCCCGGCGTCGCGCCATGTCGCATGGGCGGGGAAGCCTTCCCCTCCTCCGCCGCATTACGGTTTCGATGTCGGCTTCGATCAGCGGGCTGGGGTTTCCTGGCAGGCGGGCGCCGGCGCGACCGCGACGCGAAGCGGGCCCCCGACGAGCGACAGGGAGGCGCGCGTCTGCGCCGGTTGTCATGCGCGGCGCCAGCAATTCTCCGACGACCCCGTTGCGGCGGCGCGGTTCTACGACGCCTTTCGGCCCGTGACCCTCGAAGCCGGACTCTATCATCCCGATGGCCAGCAGCGTGACGAGGTCTATAATTTCGGCTCGTTCCTGCAAAGCCGCATGCACGCCGCCGGCGTGACATGTTCGGATTGCCATAATCCGCATTCCGGCAAGCTGCGACTCGCGGGCAACGCGCTTTGCGGGCAATGTCATTCCCCCCGGGTCTTCGATCAGGCGAGCCATCATCATCACGCGGCGGATTCGCAAGGCGCGCAATGCGTCAACTGCCACATGCCGGTGACGGTCTATATGGGCGTCGATGCGCGACGTGATCATTCCATGCGCATCCCGCGCCCGGATCGCACAGCCGCGATGGCGACGCCGAACGCCTGCAACCAGTGTCATGACGAGAAAAGCGCGGCGTGGGCGATGGAGTCGGTCAGCTCATGGGGCATGGGCGGCAAGCCCGGCGCGCAGGGCTTCGCCGAGGCCTTCCATCTCGCCGACAGCGGGGCGCCCGGCGCCGGGAGGGCTCTCGCGCGGATTGTCGAGGACAGGACGCAATCAGTGATCGCTCGCGCCAGCGCGCTTCACCGGCTGAGTCAGTCGCCGACGGTCGGCACGCTGTCTCTCGCAAGCGACGCTCTGTCTGACCCCGACCCGATGGTGCGCTCAGCCGCTGCCGCGGTTCTCTCCGGTGCCGATGCCGCGACCAAGCGGAAGGCCCTGATCCCCTTGCTGAGCGACGAAGCACGTGCGTTGCGCATGGAGGCGGCCCGCGCGCTGGTGGGCGAAGCCGAAGCGGATCTCGAGCCAGCGGCGCGTCGCGCGTTCGAAAAGGCGCTCGCGGAATATGAGGCTGGCCAACTCTTCAACGCGGAGCGGCCGGAGTCACAGGCCAATCTCGGCGCTTTTCACCTCGCGCGCGGCAAGATCGAAGCGGCGCGGGCGGCCTATGAGACGGCGCTCGCGCTCGACCGCAGCTTTGCTCCAGCCGCCATTTCGCTCGCGGAAATCGCCCGCGCCAGCGGCGACGAAAAGGCGGCCGAAGCGACGCTACGCCGTTCATTGGCGCAAAATCCCAATTCCGGCCCGCTCGCCCATGCACTTGGCCTGAGCCTCGTTCGCCAGAAGCGATTGCCCGAGGCGATGGAAAGTCTCGGAAAGGCCGTCGCCTTGTCGCCCGACGATGCGCGCTTCGCTTATGTCTTTGGCGTCGCACAGCACGACACGGGCGCACCGGACAAGGCGCGGGAGACGCTTTCGGCAGCGCTGTCGCGTCATCCCTTCGACCACGACATTCTCACGACGCTCACAACTTACGAAATGGAGGCGGGCGATATTGCCGGCGCGGCCGGACACGCTGAGCGGCTGTCGCAACTCGCACCGGAAGACGACGAAATTCGTCGCTTCATTGCTGCCGTCCGCGACATGGCGGCGCGTGCGCGTCGTTGATCTGACGACGCTGACTCTCATGGCCTATGTGACGGGTGGTCTCGCCCATGGGGGCGCCCACATCTCGCGCGCGGCGTCCCATGGCCTGCGGCCGGGATTGCTGCTCACCGCAAATCCGCCGGGTCTGTCTTCTTCTGTTCATGTCCGATAATGTGCGCCTTTTGTAGCAGTCTCTATTTCACAGTAGTTGCGATCTATGCTTCCTTGCAGGGGAAAGGCATGGGAAAGAAACTGGCCTTTGTTCTCGGATTCGAGTCGGAGAATTCACGTCGCGGCACGGCCGCTGATTGGCCTTGCCCGCGTTCGGCGTCTCCCATAGCCGAGCAATTATGCGACGAGCCTTTCTCTTTCAACAAGTCGCATTTTCTCGAATTCCATCGGACTGAGATATCCGAGAGTCGAATGAAGCCGCCGGCAGTTGTAGAACCG
>NZ_JBPFEB010000104.1:0-2242 GCF_051061225.1 Methylocystis sp. | reverse complement strand
CAAGGCGCAGCCGCACGACGTCGCCAGAAAGGCGATCCATCGAGCGTACGACAGCCTCCGTCCGGGTCCCTGCTTCCTGAGCCGGGACGATGGTCAGAGGCGTATCGGGCACACAGACGCAGGGCAAGAAATAGCCCAGCGCCTTCTGCGCGTCGCTGAGCCCCTTCTGCGCTGCGGTCGGCGGATTGCCATCGACCACGCGATGCAAGCAACTCTGGCAGACCCCGGATCGGCAGGAGTGAGGCGCGTCGATTTCAGCGCGTAGCAGCGCGGAAAGGACGTCCTCCCCCGGCTCGATCTCGATGGCTGCTTCTCGATAAGTGAGCAGCGTCATCGCTTGGGCCTCAGTGGTTCAACACGTCGCTGCGAACCGAATTGGCCAACGCCGCAGCTTCTTGCACTTCCTTTTCAGCGACGCCGAGCTGCCGGAGCGTTCTCGACAGGTCTTCGATCACCGCATCGACATGCGAATCGTTCAAATCCTTGGCGACAAGTCTCTCGTGCGCCTTTCGCATGTCTTTGCCCGTATACTTATTGGGCCGCCAAACGCCATGGTCAAAAAGGATTTTTGCTTTGCGAGCTGGTATTCCATATTCACGCCTTCGAAGAAATGGCGCACCTCCGGAAGGCGCGCAGCGGCGTCCTCGCCGGCAACCTCCAGCTCGGCGTAACGCGGCAATCGCTCGAAATAATCGCTGCACGACAACTCTTCGCCGGCGTTCGCCGCGAAGATGGTGTCGATCAACCGTCCGAACTCTTTCCGTTTCATCCGGGATTCTCGTCGCTAACCATTAGACGCTGTGAAATGAGATTTCTTACTGTCTTCAAAATAGGGCCGCTCGGGATGAGGCGTATCAAAAATAGCGATGAGCTCGCGATGTGTGACGCCCCTTGAGAGCAGAGCCGCCTGGAGGCGCTTGCGCGCATCGTGGATAAGCTTATAGAGGCTATTTCGATTGGTGCCCAGCCATTCGGTGACGAGATCGAGGGGCATTTCCTGGAAGGCGTGCGCGATCAACGCCTTGCGTTGCAAGGGGGTCAGCGCGGTTTCGATCAGCTCGCTCAGCGTCGGCCAAGCTTGTTGCTGCTCGAGACTTCGCTCAGGCCCGGGATTGTCAATCGGCCAATGCGGCATGGCGTCGCCAAGGCGCACTGCTTGGATTGCCGTCGCGCTCCAACGGCGCCGGCGCAGTTCGTTAAGGGTCGCGCGAATAGCGATCGCATAGGTCCATGTCGTGAATTGGCTGTCGCCACGGAATTGGTCCAGCTTTGCCTGAATGAGGAGCACGGACTCCTGTGCGCAGTCTTCCGCCAGATCCTCATAGTCATAGTCAAGGCCGCCGGCGTTACCGGCGCGTTTGCGGGACAGGAAATTGAAAATGGCGCGGCGCAACAATTGCCGCAGCTCTTTGACGGCGTTTTCCTGAGTCTGCCCCGTCTGGCGCAGAGCCGCTAGCCACTCAGTGTTGGATCTTGTCGCCACCGACGCCCCTGGGTTTGACGATCAGCCACACGCTGGGTCCCTTGTAAGCCATGGACAATAGGCAAAGGACGCTAAATTATCTCTAGGCTGCAGCCCAGACGCAAGTCCCCTGCTGTCGATGGTTGCTGGAATTTACAACGCTCAGCCGGGCAGGCGCAAGTCTCATTCGGCTTCTCATGGCGGACCGGCGGTCGGCAGATATGATTTCTTCCTTCAGCCGAAGCCTTTGTCCCGTCGTTCGTAGCAAACAGAGCTTAACCCGCGGGGGAGGCCGCGATCGCCGCCCGCGGGCGGCGCTGCAAAAGTGGCCCACGCGATGGCGCCTTAGCTCTACGTCATGGCGATTCCATGAGCTCCTCTGCTCGGAGATGCGCCGCATCCCCACGCCGCCAGAAGGCGACCATGGTTGGATGTGCGAACCAAACGAAGATGGCCAACAATACGAAGACCACCGCGCCCACCAGAAACGCGTCGTTCAAAGCGAGCAGGGCCGATTGCTCACGCATGAGGTTTGCAGGCCGGCGCATCGCCGTCGAGGAGTTGAGGCCTGCAGCTTCAAGTTTTGCAGTCGTCTGCGCGAATCCTGTGATGCGAACCGCCGCCCACCGAGGTGATCAGCTAGGGTCAGGACCTATTAAATTTGCTTGAGCTATGATTCACAAGGGCTTCTGATTCGAGGAGCCCTTGATGAGCGACTTGTTTTTGCTGAGCGCGCGTCAGATGGCGCGGATATCTCCGTTCTTTCCTCTGGCGCATGGG
>NZ_JBPFEB010000103.1:0-20252 GCF_051061225.1 Methylocystis sp. | reverse complement strand
CCCATGCGCCAGAGGAAAGAACGGAGATATCCGCGCCATCTGACGCGCGCTCAGCAAAAACAAGTCGCTCATCAAGGGCTCCTCGAATCAGAAGCCCTTGTGAATCATAGCTCAAGCAAATTTAATAGGTCCTGACCCTAGGTGTGCGGGGCTGCTGAAATCCGAGCAACGGCACCGTGACGATTTGGTGCGCGCGCCGTTGGCGCGGAGATGGAGCTTGAGCGATTGATAGTCGATGCCAATTCATCCTCCCGCAGTGAATCAATTCGCTCGCGCCGGCGGCAACTGCTAATATCGTCCGGGCAGTCTGATACTTTCCGAATAGTTCGTCTTAGCTGATGTCTGGGTAGGGCATGAAGAATATTGTCCGCATCTCAAGCTTCTATCGGTACGATGCACCCCTCCGGGCGTCGGCATGACCGCGCCGCCGATTCCCGTCCCTCGCAGACGCGGGCTGCAAATATACGCCACCGACCCGATGAGCGGCCGCAGATCGAGCTTCCGTGTCGTCGTCGATATCCCCAATGAGCCCGATCTCGCCCCCGGGCCCGCCGGCGAGCTTGTCGAGGTCATCGACTACGACGGCAGTCAGGATTGCTACTATGAGGCCATCGCGCTCAACGACCCCTCGTTGCTGATGACCAACGGGCTGGCGCCCAACGACGCCGATCCCCGTTTCCATCAGCAGATGGTGTATGCGGTTGCCTCCAAGGTGATCGAAAGCGCGCGACGGGCGCTCGGCCGACCGATCACCTTCCGGCGCAGCGCCAAGCTTCCCAAGCTCAAGTTGATACCTCACGCCTTCTACGGCGCGAACGCATTCTTCGACCGCCGGCTCAACGCCGTGCTGTTCGGCTACTTCCAGGCGTCGGCGACCCAGCCGGGGGCGAACCTGCCGGGACAGATGGTCTTCACCTGCCTCAGCCACGACATCATCGCCCATGAGGTGTCGCACGCGATCATCCATCGCTTGAGGCCGTATTTCATCGAGCCCACCAATCCCGACGTGCTTGCCTTCCACGAGGCTTTTTCCGACCTCGTCGCCCTGTTCCAGCGCTACACCTATCGCGACATCCTGCGCGAGCAGATCCGCACCTCCTCCGCACGATTGCGCAGCGTCGAATTCCTCACCGACCTTGCACCGCAGTTTGGCTATGCCTCGGGCATGCGCGAGGCTTTGCGCTCGGCGGTCAGGGCGGAGCCTGATCCGACCGCGCTCAGCAAGGCGCACGGTCCCCATGCTCGCGGTGCAGTCCTGATGGCCGCCGTGTTCGACGGCTTCTTCCGCACCTATGAGCGCCGGGTCGCCGATCTGCTGCGCCTGAGCGGCGCCGGCGACGCGCAGCGCAACGCTATGCTCGATCCCGACCTCGTCGAGCGCATCGCCAACGAGGTGGCGACGCTCGCCGATTATGTGCTGCGCATGTGTTTTCGCGCCTTCGACTATCTGCCGCCGGTCGACGTCACCTTCGGCGACTTTCTGCGCGCTCTGGTGACCGCCGACTATGAGGTCAATCCCAAGGATCCGACCGAGCTGCGCTTCAACATCATCGAGGCCTTTCGCGTGCGCGGCATCTATGCTGATGTGGCGTCGCTCGCCGAGGAGGCGCTGCTGCTTCGTCTGCCCGACGAGCTAGACCCGCCGCGCCTGCCCGAGTCGATCCTGCCCGATCTCGCGCAGCTATTCGTCACCACGGCCAGCGCGCTCGACGAGACTGCCCGGCCTGAACCGAAGGAAGTGCGTACCCGCAAACGCACGCCGCGAGGCCCAACCTCGCTGGCCTCTTACGAGCGGCAGGTCGGCGAGAGCTTTGCGAGCGAGGACAGCTTCGGCTCCGACACGTCGGTCGGGATGGAGCCCGACGACGAGGACGAGACGCTCTGGGACGATAGCAGCCGCAAGCAGTTCCAAGAGGACAAGAGCCGCCAGCGTGGCATTGCTCAGGCGCTCCAGGACTATGGGCAGCAGAATTTCATGGTTCTCGGCTTGGCCAATCCTTACGCTTCGGCACCGATCGCGGTCCGCGGCTTCAGCCCGGTCTACCGAATCGGTGTTGACCAGCGTCTGATCGTCGAGCTGGTCGTGCAATATGTGCAGACCGACCGCAACCGCGACTGGGGTGGCGTCAATCCCCGGGCCGCTACGACCGTGGTGTTCGACGCGCGCGGCTATGTCCGCCACATCATTGCCAAGCCGCTGCCGGGCGCGAGCGTCGATCCGCTTTATGCGAGCGCAGCGGGGGAGCGCGAGGAGCGCACGGCGCGGCATATCGAGGAACTCGACCTGCGCGATCCGCGCATGGCCTTTCCCGACGCAGACTATGAGCGGAGCCGCATGCAGGCGCGTGCCGACCTTCGAGCGCTTCACGGGGGAGGACATTGATGGCCACACGTCCCCGCCGCCCGCGTCGTCCAGCTGCGCCGGCAGCGGCTCCAGCAGCCACGCCGATCCGAGTGCGCATGTACAATGTCGGCTTCGGCGACTGCTTCTTGCTGATCATCCCGGAGATTGACGGCAATCCAGCGCGCAAGCTTCTCTTCGACTGCGGGTCGATCAAGAAGAGCGCCACCCATAAGATAGACGATGTCGTGAAGAAGCTGATCGACGACATCGCCGCGCTCGAGCCCGACGGCAAGCCGCGGCTCGACGTGGTGATCGCGACCCATCGCCATGCCGACCATATCTCGGGATTCGATTCGCCGCTTTGGCGGACGGTGACGGTCAAGGAAGTCTGGCTGCCCTGGACCGAGAAGGAAGACGACCGCGACGCGATGCGGCTGCGCGCTGAACAGCAGCGACTGGCGCTGGCGCTCACCGCGGCCTTCGCAGCCAATCCGCCATCGGAGGATGTACGGTTGCTCGCCGACGATGCGGTGATCAATGTCGGGGCGATGGAGACCCTCCAACGCGGCTTTGCCGGCAGCCCCAAACGCCGGTTCCTGACCGCGCCGACCGAGGGCAGTCGACTTCTGGACGTCGACATTCTTCCCGGTATCGCCGTTCATCTGCTCGGCCCGACGCGCGACGAGGACGCGCTCAAAGCGATGGATCCCAGAGCCGACGAGAGCTTCCTCGCGCTCTGGGCGACCGATGCGACAAGACTTTCAGGCAAGAAGCCTGCGCCGTTCGCACCAATGTGGACCAATCCCTCCGCGATGCCGCTCGACCCATCCACCGCACAGACCATTCGCACGGTCAACGATCAGCTCGGGCTGGAACTCGCCTTCCGGCTCGACAGTGTGCTCAACAACACCAGCCTGATGCTGGTGTTCGTGATCGGCAAGGCCGTGCTTCTCTTCCCCGGCGATGCGCAATGGGGAAGCTGGAAGCTCGCGCTCGAGGACGCCAATTGCCGCGCCTTGCTCGAGCGGGTGACCTTCCTCAAGGTCGGACATCACGGCAGCCACAATTCGACGCCCGTGAGTTTCGTCGACAAATGCCTCGCGCCGCGAAAGCTCAGCGACAAGATCTCCTCGATGATCTCGGTTATCCCGCGCGGCACCTGGGATATTCCGCGCCACCCGCTTGAACTCGCGCTGGCAGACGTGACCGGTAATCGCACCGTTCGCAGCGACAAGAACGACCCGCTCCCGCCCGAGTTCGAGCGCGAGGGGTCTTTCTGGATCGAGAACAATATTGACCACTAGATGCCGTAATGGGCCGGGCATCGCGAGAATAGCCAGAGTGGGTGGCTGTCCCTCAGAATGATGGTGTTTGAAGCGGAGTCCGAGCTACCGGCTCCAAGCATCAGCGAGGGACAGCCATGGAATATTATGCTGGAATCGATGTGTCTTTGAAAGAGAGCAGCGTGTGCGTCGTGGACTCTGCTGGCAAGGTCGTCCGTGAGGTCAAGGTCGCCAGTGAACCCGAGGCGCTTGTTAGGTATTTCGACGAGTTGGGATTGCCCGTCGATCGCATTGGGCTTGAGGCTGGGCCTATCGCAATGGCTGCATGCCGGCCTTATTGCCGCCGGACGCGAGGTGGTTCTGCTGGAGACGCGGCACGTGAAAGCGGCGTTGTCCGCCATGACGGTAAAGACCGACCGAAAAGATGCGCGGGGGATTGCCCAGCTGCTGCGCATGGGATGGTATCGCCCGGTCCACGCAAAGTCGGCCCCTTGCAAGGATATCCGCGCCCTCCTGGTTGAGCGCAAGCTTTTGCAAGGCAAGTTGCTCGATGTCGAGCTCAGCATCCGGGGGATTCTCCGCGGTTATGGCTTGAAAGTCGGCGAAGTTAGCCGGGGACGGTTTGAAGCGCGTATTCGCGAACTGACGGCCGGACACTCCATCTTGGAAACCGTCATTGGGGCGATGCTGGCCGCACGGATGGCGTTGTGGAACGAGTTCACCCGGCTTCATCGCGAGATGCTCAAGATCGCGCGTGCCGACATGGTTTGCCGGAGACTGATGACCACACCGGGCGTCGGGGCCCTGGTCGCGCTGACCTGTCGCTCGGCAGTGGACGATCCGTCGCGGTTTGGCAAGTCGGCAGCCACGGGCGCCTATTTGGATTGACTCCAAAAAAATACCAGTCGGGCGAAACCGATCGGGATGGCGGCGTCAGCAAGGTCGGCGACAGTATGGTGCGGACTGTGCTCTTCGAAGCCGCCCACATCATGCTGACACGTGCGACCCGCTTTTCGAGTTTGAAACGCTGGGCGCTCGGCGTCCCGCAACGGCGCGGTATGAAGCGTGCTAAAGTTGCGCTGGCGCGTAAGCTGGGCGTTGTCCTTCACCGCATGTGGGTGGATAACACCGACTTCCGTTGGACCAACGCTGTTGCGTCCGTTTAGGAGTTAGTCAAAGTTTGGAGTGGGTCAAAGACGACCCCTTCTTCTGAGGTCCCGTCGCCGGGACGAAGGCATGGCAAGGTCGTGAGTAGTGCTGTGAATGCCTCGGCAAAGCACGCGTCCTAGATTGACCTGCCGGCTTTGGATCTGATGGCATGGTGTGGCGGTCATAAGTGCTGACCACGGACAGAAGCATGATCCTGGCGGCGAGATATTATTCAGAGGGACTTGACGGGACACGGCCCATTACAGAAGCATTACAGTTGCGGTTTTTGATGAGCGCGCTTTGCTTGGGCTTGATGGGCTCGTCGCCAGAGCGACCATGCGATGACGAACTCTGGACGGATGCGTTTACGCGCGAGTCGCGTTGCGATGCGACGGATTTCCTGCATTGACCAGCGGATCAGATTTCTTCTTGGGGGATACTCTTTTGGCGAACACGCCGCGTCGTTGGCGTCGCCGCTTTGCGCCGCATCGTTTTTGGGGGCGGCGTATTTTTCGCGTCGGCGACGGCGTTGGCGTGAAGGCGGACCGCCGCCATCATGGCGAAAGCCAGCATCACGAGCGAGACATGGCGACGCCATCCGTGCCATGAACGTGTCTCGTTGTGATCGGGACCCAGTTCATTCTTGGCGGTTTCAAAACTATCTTCGATCGCCCATCGACGGCCTTCGATTTTTGCGAGCCTCTCGATTGTGGTTCCTTTGGGCGCCCATGTCGTGAAGAAGGCGAGATCGCCGTCGGCGATCTTGCGCCGGATCAGCAATCCGCGCGTCCATGTCTCGCCAACGAGCGCTGCGCTGTAGTCGCCGGCGTCGAGATCGGCGAGTTCGAGATAGGCCCAATCATGCAAGCGCTCGCTCTTCGTTCCAGCGCCCGCCGAGAGCCGTCGCCAGGCGGAGACCGGCAGAGCGTCCGCAACTCTTTCGCCGTTCCGGCGACGCGCTGCTGCTTGTCCCAGGAATGAAACATCTCGTTGGATTTCACGCCAAGCACATAACCTTTGCCGGCGTGCCGAAGCGCCATCTCAATGAATGGGCCTGCCGGCGACGCCGCGCCGAAAAGATGGATGAGGCCGGCCTGCGCCGCACGCCCTCGGCCAGAACGATCGCGCGCCTGATGACGACGGGCCGCGACGCGCTTTCAAAGGCGGAGACCGTGATAATCGCCGCAATCGAGGACAGCATCCCGGCGCTTGTCGAAGTACGCTCGGCGGTCGCCGACGAGCTCAGCTAATAAAAATGCTCGGCTACGTCAGCCGGATTGAGCTCGAAATGAACGTGGATCCGCCGAAAAGGCGAAGCTCGACTGCCTCCGTTTAGTGCGCAAGAATAGCGTCGAAATTGCCGCGGTTCCGTCGCAATCGCTGGCTCCGGCGGCGGGGGCGACGCAAAGTGGATGAATAGCAACGTCAACTCGTTTGGTTTCAGCTGGGATTCTGACATGGGTACTGTCGTAAGCGGCGGCGTCAGCGAGGATGGGCGGGCGTTTGCGGCCGGCGGAAGCAGTCCGCGCGCGGCCCCGGGGACGCGGGACGCCGCGCGATGACTCCTGCGAAGCCAGTCGCCGCCGACGCGCCGCGCCCTGTCGATGACGCCTTTTTGCTTGCCCTCGTGCTAGGACTGCGCGCGCGCGGCGCGCAGGCCGGGCTGCCCGATCTGGCCTCCTGCCGACGGATCGTGCGCTGCCAGGAGGAGTGGACACCCGACGCGCTGCGACGGGCGCTGAAGGCGGTGCTGGTCCGCCGGCCACGCGATGCGGGGGCGTTCGACGCGCTCATCGAAGAACTGCTAACACCGCCGTCCGAGGCCGCGCCCAAATTGGTCCCCGCCGCAACCGTCGACTTTCCGGCCCGCGAGGAACAACAGCCTCCCGAGCTGCCGCGCCGCAAAGGTCAGCTTACGTCGGCGCTCCTGGCAGCCCGACGCGCGCAACGCTTCGGCCTCCGCGCGCTGAACCGCCTCGGCG
Organism: Methylocystis sp.; assembly: GCF_051061225.1. Taxonomy (GTDB): domain Bacteria; phylum Pseudomonadota; class Alphaproteobacteria; order Rhizobiales; family Beijerinckiaceae; genus Methylocystis. The sequence goes on along the minus strand of NZ_JBPFEB010000103.1, from coordinate 13,494 downwards.
CCCGCGTCATAGCGCGATGGCGCGCGAGCGCCTTCGCCCGAGCCTTAGCGGAGCGGCTGGCTGGCTATCCGGTGCGAAGCGTGGCGCTCATTGCAGCCAGCGGGTTAGCCGCCATCGGCGCGGTCACTTGGGGCGGCGGCTCCAGGGACCGCGCGTTCGTCGAAGGCCAAGCGCAATTCTACTCGGTGCTGGTCGCGCTCGCCATCGCCAGCGCCGCCACCTTTCTCGCCGTCCTGATCTGGCGCGGCGCGGCAATGGCTCGCGAGGCGAAGCGCCAGTCGCAACTCGCCACGGCGCCGCGCCCGCTGCTCACACCCGACGAATCAGTGTTCCGCGTCGGCTGGGTCGGCGGCCCGCCGCCGCGATTTTTGTCGCCGACGCTGGCAGCTGAAATCGCCGACATGTTCGCCTACCGACCTGGAGAGGTCGATCCCGACGAACTCGATGTCGCCGGCACCATTGTGGCGCAGGTGCGGTCCGCGAACCAAGCGACGCTGGTCTACACGATCCGCCGCGAGTTGCCGACGATCCTCCTGGCGGTCGACTGCGCCGCGGGCGCAGCGTTGTGGAACAGCCTAGCCGACGAATTCGAGGAAGCGCTCGTCCGTCGCGGCGTTAATTGCCGTCACTTCGGCTACGACGGATCCTTCTTTGCCGGCCGCCGCGGTGCCGAGCGGGGACGTCGGGCGGTCGCCGCGATCGAGGACGAGATCGACACCCCGGGTTGGACGGTGATGGCGATTTTTGGCGAGGCGCGCCGGCTAGCCAACGCCGATTTCGCGCTGCTGAGCCGCGTCGCCGAGAACGGGCCGGTGCTGTTCCTGGAGATGACCGACCCCGCGCTGTGGCGTCGCTGGCAGGCGCGCCTGCGGCTGATCGGCGTTGATGTGGTGCCTGCGACGGCGCTGGGGTTGAAAGACGGCCTCGCCCGCGTCTTCGCGCCGGACCGGGCGACGAGCGAACCTTTGCACGCGCGGCGCGCACCGCCAGCGTTTTGGCTCGGCGAGCGGTCGCTGGTCGAGGAAATGCTCGGGCCGGCGCTCGCGGACTGGGCGGCGGCCTGCGCGCTCCTGCAACCGGTTTCGTTTGCACTCGCCGAGCGGCTACGCCGCTGCTTCGACGAAGTGAAGTCGCCGCAGCCCGATCTCGCCTATTCGCGGCTCGCCGCCTTGCCGGGAAGCTGGCTCGGACCCGAGGGGCTGAAATTCGAGACGTCGCTGCGCACGAGCCTGCTGCAGCGGTTTGCAGCCTTACCGCGCGAGCGCAGGAGTGCCGCGCTCGCCGTCATCCGAGACGGCTTCGCGGAGCTCAGGGCGGAAGGGTACATGGAAGGCGTGACCGCCGATTCCCTGGCCCGCTTCGCGCTGGCGAGCGCCTGCGTCTTCGCCCCCGACGCCAGCGAAGCCTTGGACTCCATCGCCGACCTGGAACGGGAGGGCGTCGTCGATCCGACGATGATGAGGTCCTTCGTCGCGCGCCTCGTCTCGCCCGACGACGCATCGCGGTGGACGCCGGCCACGATCCGGCTCGCAGATCCGCCCGCCCGCGCCGAGAGCGCGCGCTATCTCCGCCGCATTCACACCGAGGCAGGACGCGAGCCCGACCGCGGCGGAGGCTTCGTGGCGGCGCGCTGGAGCCTCGGCGTCCCCGACATCCGCATCCGGCTCGGCGATTCCGACACTGTCGAGGTGGTAGGAGCCACATTCTTCGCGGGCGGACGGCGGCTGCTGATGGATCGCGGCCCGGAGCGACGCTCGTTTCGCTTGGAAGTAGCCGACCTGCAACTGGGAACCACGGTGACGCTCGAGTCGGCCCTTGGCGACGCGCCGCTGACCGGCTTGTGGAGCGCCCGCGACGCACGAGCGGTGGTGATCGCCGTGCGCGGGCAGCGCCCTTATCTGGTCCGCTCGCCAGAGAATGAAGACGGCGGCGAGGCTACCACCATCTTGCCGCTCAGGTCGCCCGGCGACGAGAAGTCGCCCGAGGCGGACGAGGACTTCGTCGCCGGCCTCGACGCCGCCGCCCGGCGCGTCGCGTTCACGACCCCGGGTCAACGAGCGGTCGTCATGTTCAACACCGAGTCGGGGCAATATAGCGACGCCACTCCGTGTGAGGGCGAGGTCACCGCGATCCAGGTCGATCTGTCCGGCCGCGTCAGCGTCGCGCTACGCGACGGAACGCTGCGGGTAATCCAGCCGGCCGCGGACGAGAAATTCGAAACCGCCGAGACGGTCGCCTCGCTCGACTCGCACGTCTCCGCTCTTGCGCTGCTCAAACCGGAGGACCCCGACGGCCTCATCGTCGTCGCCAGCGACGGCGCGATCCGGCTACTCCAAGGCGGCAGGCTCTCCCACGGTGCGAAGGATTCCTCCTACGCGCGCGTCGTTGCGGAATATCGCGTGGGCGGGCGGCCAAGCCGGGTCGCTATTCTTACCGACCGGCCAGCAGCGCGCGTCGACGGGATAAGGACCGGCGTGAGCGTCGCGGTCTTGGGGCCCGGCGGCAGCTTCGATATTGTCGGCCTGCCCCTGCCGGATGAAGCGGCTTCGTCGCAAGAGCCGCAGGCGTCCAAACACGCGCGTCCTTTGTTTCCGCCTTCGGCGCTGCTCGACCGCGCCGTCGGTGCCTCGGATCCGACGCGGCGGGTGCTGGCGCTGCATGCGCAGAGCCGGCGCGTCGCCATTCTTGCGCACACGCGCGTCGAGATCCGGCCGCTCCTCTACGATCTCCCGAAGGAAGAGGCGGAGACGGGCGGCGAAACGCGGGCGTACGAACCTTCGGAGACGCCGGAATGAATCGGGTGCAGATCTATCTGCGGCTGGCAGCGAACGGCGGCCTCGAACGCAACGCCGACCGGGACAACGAGGACGGCTGGTTGGACACGGCCTTGTCTATGGATACGGAGTACGGGGAAGAGCACGAGACGCTCGGCGATCTTATCAAGAAGTTCGAGGACGTGTTCGATGCCCAAGATCCGATCGCGCAACTGAGCGCCCTGCTCCCGGTCGAGACGCAGCGACGGATTGGCGACGTCATCCGCCGCGGCCTGTTCGGCGTCCACGATCCGGATGTGGACATGCGCTGGCTCCATCTCGTCCCCTGCCCGCGAGATCCGCGCGATCCCGAGGCCAAGAAGCTTTTCGATCTCGTCTGCCGGTTGCCGTGGATCTTCCTTAGCGGCGACGATGGCCGCGGCCCGTATTTCCTCGCCTTCCAGCTGCAGCGGCCCTTCTATGTCACAATCGACGCCGCGCCACGAGCCGCGGGCGACAATGTCCGGCGAGAAGTGAAAATGCCGCCGCAGCCGAGAATTCTACTCGTCGTCGCCGATCCCGTGAAACCGACCGAACTGGAGAGGACCTTCGGCCGCGCCCACGCGGACGAACTAATGCAGGCGCTCGCCCCCAGCTATCTGCGCGAGGGTCGCGACTACAAGAGCAACCTCAAGTTCGTCAGAAGCTACGCGGAATTTCAGGCGGCGCTGGTCGGCGGCCCCAACTCGGCACCCTTTGATCCCGACATCATCTATTTCTATGGGCACGGCTACCCCGAGGAAGTCAGCGGCATGTGCCTGGAGTTCGAGGGGCCTGCCGCCGCCGACGGCCGCGGCCCGCCCGAGCCGAGATCGATCGCCGACATTAGCAAATTGTTCACCGACGCTTTCTGGGAAAGTCAGCGCCGGCCGGTTGTTTGGGTCAACGCCTGTTTCGGCGCGTCGTCTCCGGGCCTCAACGCGTTGACGGCGTTCTCCGCCAGAGCGAGTTGCGTGATCACCTCGCGCACCGCAGCGGCGACCGCGCAGAGCCGTGATCAGGCGTTGATCGGGCTTCCTGCGCTCGCCGCCGGCTACGCTCCGCCAGCGGCGATCTGGCGGGCGTTGCGCAACACCGATCAGACACTGCTGGGAGCCCGTTGGGCGACGACCGTTGTATCCGTTCAATACGAGGTCTGGTCGGCGCTCGACACCGAGAACCGCAATCTCGACGACGCGGAATCAGTTGGCGACTTTCCAATGCGACTCGACCGCACAGCGCCGCTGCGGCTGGTGGAGAGCCGACTCGTCGCCCTGACCGCAGAGCGGCCGCTGGCGTTCATGTGGACTGGCGGCTTCGATGACAGCGTCAATCTATTCAAGGAGCGGGTCGAGGACCGGCTCAGCGAATATTTCCGTGACCGCCGCGCGCAGGTGCGGCAGATCGATCTGCAAGCGGTTCGACCGCGTGTCGTTCCCGATCAGGCCGCGACAGAGGGCGAAAATGTCGGGCAGGCGGACGCAGCGCTGCGCGCGCAATTTCTGATCGCCGCCTATTGCGGTCTCAATTTCCCCCGCGACCCTTCCAAGGTGAAACGGAAGACGATTGCCGACATCGCCGAGAGCCTGGAGCGGATCGCCGGCGGCGAGGGCGCAGTGCTGTTTCTCGGCCACGGTCTAGGTGATCCCGACCCGGGAATCGGCGACCTAATTCGCAAATATCTAGATTTCTGGGCAGGACTGACGAAGGAGCCGCGGATCGCATCCTTGAAACTTCCCATCATCCTCGGTTTTGTCCATTCGGGTGAGGGCGAATTGGCGGTCAAGGCCCCGAACGCGGAGTTGGTGGAGATCGCGCTTGAGCCGATCGGCGCCAGCGAGCTATACGAGCATATCGACGTCTATAACGCGTTCTATAGTTTCGATCGGCTGGAATTACACGAGACGGCCGAGGGGCTGGTCAATGCATGCCGTGGCCGATTTCGACAAATTCACCTTAAGCTGGAAGCGCAGCTTGATGAGAAGTTTCAGAGCGACGAATACTACCGGGACGCGATGGGCAGGAAAGCGTGAACCGCATGGCATCATTTAATCTCATTGACGCGATCCAAACGTCAGACGTCGCCGCCGTGCTGGCGGAGCGCAACGCCCGCGTCGCCAAATTCGTCAAGCGGCACGCGGAGGCGGCCCCCAACTACATCGCCTCGCCGGAGCTGATTGCGGCGGTGAACGTCGCGCTGTCGCTCGGCCGGCCGTTGCTGCTGACCGGCGAGCCCGGATCGGGCAAGACGCAGGCGGCCTACTGGCTCGCCTGGAAATTCGGCATCGACACCGCCAACGGCCGCTTTCATCGCTTTCAGGTGCGCTCGGATTCGCGCGCGGCGCATCTGATATATCGCTATGACGCCGCCTCCTGGTTCCGCGCCAGCCAGATCGCGCAAAGCGGGCCCCGCCCGCACGTACCCAAAGACCTGTATATCACGCCGGGCCCCCTCGGCCTCGCGTTCGGCTGGCACGACCCGCCGGCCGAGCCGCACGCCGTCCTGATCGACGAGATCGATAAGGCGCCGCGCGACTTTCCCAACGACCTCCTGCAGGAGCTTGAGGACATGCAGGCCGTCGTGCGCGAGGACGGTTATGAGAAGACGATTTCATGCCCGGCGGAGGCGCGACCGATCATCGTCATCACCTCGAACGCCGAGCGGCGGCTGCCCGACCCGTTTCTGCGCCGATGCGTGCTGCACGAAATCCGCCTTAGCGCCGACACAATCGCTAAGATCTTCGCCAGTCAGATCGAAATGGCACTCGAAAGCCCACTCGACGCGCCGAAGCAAGATGCCCTCACCGCGGCCGTAGGCTTCTACCAGAGCCGCCTGCACGACCTGCGCCGCAAGCCAACCGTCGACCAATTCTGGCGCTGGCTCGCGCTGGCGCTGCACTACGGCGGCAGGACGCCCGCCGAGATCGCCGCGGCCTTGAACGCGGACGCCGGTGCCCCGCCGCTGCGCGAACTGCCTTATATAGCCACTCTGTTCGACGATCCAGACCTGAGCAAGCTTTCACCGAAGCCGGCTGCGCCATGAGCGCGACGGACCTCAAGCCGGCCGAGGACCGGCCCGATACGTCCGTGCGTGCGCTCGTGGCCTCGTTCGCGCGCGTGCAGCCGCTGGAATGGATGTTTATTGGCTTCGGCTGGCTGACGCTCGCCTATATGACCTTCATCGTCGTCGAACAGTTGCGCCCGGAAATCTATTCGCAAACGGGACAGCCCTACAAACGCTGGCCGTTCGACATCCTGCCGGTGTTTGCGGGGGTTTGCGCGGTCGTGTTCGGCTGGCGGGCGCTGCGGCTGAGCGCCAATCTCGCTGACGTCATTGACAAGCTCGATACCGACGCGGGGCTGGTCGAGCAGAGTGACGTGACCATCGCCGCGTTCAAGGATCTGCTGAAGAAAGATATCGGCAAGCGCGAGATTTGGGCTGCGGCCGCCGTGGCGACAATGCTGATGGCCGGCTATGCCTCGATGTTCGTGGCCGGAAACCTGTCGTTCGACGACGGCCCGGTCGGCGCGGGCTTCGCGATCCTGCTCGGCAGCGTGATGCTTGTCTCCGGCGCGTGCTTTGGCTATCTGCTCGGCCGCTTGTGGGGCAGCGGCCGCTTGCCGGCGATGATGAAGCAACACGGCATCGTTTTCTCCGGCTTGACAAGCATCAAGGCACAGCAGGCGATGGAGGCGCTCGAAGACGTCTATGTCTACGCCGAGCTGGCGACAATGGTTGTCTGCCACTGGTTCGCGCTGTGGTGGATTCTCTTCAGCCTCGGAATCGACCCGCTCGAATACGAGCAATGGACCTATATGTTCCTCGCCTGCTGGGCCTCCGGCTTCGCCTTTTTCCTGGTCGGTGCGCGCGCGCCAGCGATCGCGCTGAGCCAGAACCGCGACGCGACCGGCGCCTCAGTGGAGGAGCAAAACGAATTGCGTCGCAAGATGCTGAAGGAGGCGCAAGAGGATCTCGCAAGACTAACAGCCCTGCCTACGCCGCAGACGGCGGAATGGCTCGAACGTCGTGATCTTGAGGTCTACATCGCCCAGCTCGAGGCGGTGCGGGTCGGCAAGCCGTCGCTGGACAAAAAATTTCTCGATTTCCTGATCATCGAAAACCTCGTGCTGTTTCTGGTTCCGCTGGCCTATCGGCTGATCATGCACATACCTTTCCCAAAGATGTTCTAGACATTTCGCGCCGCGCTTCGCTGCCGCATTGGGATTCGAACGGAGGGCCGCCATGTTCCGCATCACGATGCTGCCGGCCGAGGACGGCGATTCCCTGCTCGTCGAAACCGGCGAGGACGCCGCGCCGCATCGCATTCTCATCGATGGCGGCCGCAAGCGCACGAGCACCCAGATTCTCCCGCGCCTGTTCGCATCGCTGCGGCCGCAGAGCGACCCGCTGATCGACGTTCTCGTCCTCACACACATCGACGCCGATCACATTGAGGGCTTTCTGTCGCTGCGCGAGGCGATCCCATCGCTGAAAGTCGGCGACGTCTGGTTCAACGGCGGCCCGCAAATGGAGACGGTCGCGGGCCTGAGGCCGACGGTGCCGAGCGGCGTGTCGACGCTCGGCGTCGCCCAGGCCGTCGACTTCGGCAGTCTGATCGCCGAGGCCGGATGGCGATGGAACGCACGCTTTGCCGGAGCGCCTATCGAGGTCAAGCCCAACGGGCCGCTGCCGCGGGTCGCCCTGCCGAGCGGCGCCGAACTCACGCTGCTAGGGCCCTCGCACGCCAAGCTCTACGCGTTCCGTCGGGCGTGGAAAACCGAGTTCACGCGCAGCCTTGCCGAACAAGTCGGCACGCTGCGCGGCGGTCCGCGGCCAATTCCGCGGCCCGGAACGGTCGAGGAAATCGCGAAATTGCGCGACGCGGCCGACACCGCCGGGCCGAACGGGACCAGCATCGCCTTCATCATCGACTATCGCGGCAAGCGGGCGCTGTTTGCGGCCGACGCGCATCCCGACGACCTCGCGGGCTCGTTAACAAGGTATCTCCCCGGCGATGGTCCGGCGCGCTTCGAGGCGGTGAAGGTTGCCCATCACGGCAGCGCAGCCAACAATACATCACAACTGATCGGCCGCCTTGAGGCGCCGCTGTGGCTGGTGTCGTCGAGCGGAGCCCGACACGGCCACCCCGATCCCGAGGCTATCGCCCGCATCGTGCTCGCCGGCGGCGAAGGCAAACGCGTCGTCTTCAACTACAGAAGCGCGTTCAACGATGTCTGGAACTCGCCGGAGCTTGTCGCGCAATATCGCTACCGGCCGGAGTATGGCGATGGCGAATCGCCGGTGATCGTCGATCTCCTCTGACGCTCAGGGGATGACGCTGATCTGACGCTCAGGGAATGACGCTGAACTGATCGGCTAGGCTCGGCTGCGCCTACGCCGGATCGCGTCCGCCGTCCGCCGGACGGCGTATCCCGGTCCACGCAGCCGAGCGGCGTCATGGATCACCGGCTTTTCCGGGAAGCTGCGCGGACGCGCGCGATTTGCAATGTAACAAAAAACAATCTCACCACTACCTATTAGCAGCTATCGGCGGGCATGAATGGCGTCTGGTGACCCCGCTGACGGACATCGCCCCCATTGATCAATCGGAAAATCGAAAGTACCGTCATGGGGAATGAGGCCAGTGACGGTACTTTTTTCGGCATAAAGCGTTGAAGTAAAAGACCGGGTTGCCCGCAAACGGGAGTGGCAGGCGCTGCGGCGTGTTTCAGATACGGCGACGACCCGGCTGGTCAGCAGCTACGATTACCGACGACGTAATTCGCTTGCTTGCAACTACTAACCTGTATCTATTTAAGACGACCAAGCCAAACTGCTCGTAGTCGTGTCGCCCTGAAGACGGCTTCAGAACATATTCGCCGGAAGCTATAATGTTGGTTCTTTATCGAAACCTCGGGGAGGACTATGCCACGCAATCTGATTCTGTTGCTCGATGGCACCAGTAATGAGGTCAAGGACAACCTCACGAATGTCGTGAAGCTCTATTGCTGTGCCGAGCGCAGTGATAGCCAGCGCGTCTTCTACCGTCCTGGCATTGGCACAGTGCCTCTCATCACCGATTGGAGCCCCGCCGCACAAAGCGCGATTGCCGCGTTCGGGTTAGCCACCGGTTGGGGGCTCGATGCGAACATTCTTGCCGCCTATTGCTATCTGATCGACAGATATCAGCCAGGTGATCAAATCTTTCTCTTTGGTTTCAGCCGCGGTGCATATACGGCGCGAGCGGTTGCTGGTCTGATCCACCTCCTGGGTCTGCTCGAACCCGACCAGCACAATCTCGCCGACTATGCGCTTAAAGCATATAAGCGAGCGCACCGCGAGGACAGCCTCGAAGTCGCCTGGCAGTTTCGGCGGGTTATTGGTGGGCGCCGGGTGCCAGTTCATTTCTTGGGCGTTTGGGATACCGTGGCATCGGTGTTCGTCCGCCCCGGGCTGTTGCGTTTCCCTACCCAGTCCTTCCTGCCGTACACCAAATCCAATCCCAGCGTCCGCATCTTCCGCCAAGCGGCGGCGATCGATGAACGGCGACGCATGTTCCGCCTTTACGGCTGGATGCCAGAGCAGTCCTTCAAACCCGATCCGTTCGCAGAGGCCGAAGGTGCGCAGGATCAGCAGACCGTCTGGTTTGCCGGCGACCATTCCGATGTCGGGGGTGGTTGGGCAGAAGCTGAAAGCCAAATCGCTAAATTCCCGCTGGTCTGGATGACTCGCGAGGCGCAAAAACACGGTTTTCAGGTCGATGAAAGTATGTTTCGCCACCTAGCCGAGGGTGCCCCGCTACCCGGCGGGAAGCGCATGTATGTTGCACCCGACGCGAATGGCCCCATCCACAATTCAATGACCGCGGCATGGTGGCCGCTCGAGTTTCTCCCTAAGAGTCGCAAATGGAAGCGCTTTCCAGAGAAGAGCACCAGTGGTAGTTATTATCTTCCTCGAGCGGAGCCGCGCAAGATCAGCGAAGGCGCGGTGCTCCATCAGTCAGTCATTGAGCGGATGGCCTCGGGCTACAAACCGATTAATCTTCCCGCTGACTTCGCGGTAGTCGGTCCTGACGTCGAGGTAACACTCAACCAGGAAGGTGGCCAATGAATGTGCATGAAGGCGGCGTAGAAGTGTAGCAGTCTGGTTTCGAGAAAAGGGCCATGTGGCCCTTGTAGTTTAGTTGAGCCGCGCGGCGCGTAGCGCCGCGCGGCTCAATGCGCGCGGCGGCCTTTAGTTCTCCGTGTCGATTGCGGGCCGGTCGACGAGATCGCGGTTTCGCCTTTGCGCTTTCTTTGCGGTCGCCAGCCGATAGCTCTCGCCGTTCATTTCCATAATGCGGACGTGATGGGTGAGCCGGTCGAGCAACGCGCCGGTGAGACGTTCGGACCCAAACACCGAGGTCCATTCATCAAAGGGCAGATTGCTGGTCACCAGCGTCGCGCCGCGTTCGTATCGCTGGCTGAAGACCTCGAAGAGCAGCTCGGACCCGACCGCCGTGAACGGCACATAGCCCAGCTCGTCGACGATCAGCAGTTTGACGGTGTTGAGATGCTTTTGCAGCGCGCGCAGACGATATCTATCCGCGCCTCAATAGCCTGCTCCAAAGCGTAATCGCAGCAAGAGCCTATATGCCTACGTCAATTGGCTCCTATCGGATGATCTGCACCGCCAATTTTCCGACATGGTATCCCGCAGCATCCGAAACTACGCCCCCTCACTCCCACTCGATTATCACAGCATCGCCTAAGACGATGAAATTCATATAGGTTTTCTCCTCAGTGCCCTCAAAATACCGAACCGGAGGTCGTCAAAATTCTACCCTTTTGATTTTCCTCGAAATTTTGCCACGAAAAAATTTTTGTGGTTTCGGTGTCTATCGAGGGCAATTGCCGTTTGAAGCGCAGATCGACGCGATCTGACTGAAGCCGAGGATCGGTAAAAAGTACCGTCGGACAAGCGCTCTATAGCCCAAGATTAGCCTCTCGTATCGTCGATGGCGCCACCGCACGCAAAGGCTTTTTTTCTGGAGACCTCAGCGGGAGGGGCTGCCGGAGTTTCAGGGCATCCGGTGTGAGGATGGTCAGCGGCGGCCCGGGATAGCGACGGCGCGCCAGAATATTGAGAATGACGTCGGCGGAATGGACGCCCTAATCGATTGGCCTCCGCGCAGGCGAATTCGACCGCTGGCAGCCCGTCGTGGACAACGGTAGCGAGGATTTTCACCATCTGCCGCGCGCCGTCAGCAGACCCCGGGAGCTTGCGGCGGATCTTTTCCCTTGCGGCGGATCTTTTCCATGGCCGACGGTAACACCCAGTCCTTGAACGGCGCGCCGTTCCTCAGGGCGCCGGGCTTTCGAGCCAGAACCGGCACGTAGCCAGGGGGCAATGGCCGTCTCGTCTCGGCCAAAGCGCCTGTGGTGCTCAGCGACGACAACCCCGTCCCCCGAATGACAATGCGGTCGGCGCAAGCATGGACTTCGACAAGCCGGCCCACAGCGCTGGCCTTCACCGAGTATTTGTTCGAAGCAAACCAGCAGCGCTTCGGCTTTGGCCCGTACGAATGAACGGCTCCAGCGGTCGCTCTTTGTTCAACCAATCTACGCATTCGAGCCTTGGGAAATCAACCGCAGGCGGTGCGAGCGGCCCCTTCCATGCGCCGAGAGCGCGGAGCCGAACGTGAACATAACGGGCGTCGCTCGACGCAACGGTGTGAGCCCTGGGGCAATTGACGGTCTGGCGCGGACAGACCCGGGACGCGCTAAAGACGCAGCCAGCGGGCTCCACAAATTGCGCGAGAGAGGCTGTCACTAGCGATGCCTATGTCGTTCACTGACCTGCCGGGAAAAATAGCTCCAGCTCGACGGCCGAAACCGATCCCGCGGGGGAGCACCAGGACGCCCCCTTCAGCTCTGTCTCTCGCGGGCGGAACACGTCCGGCTGATCCTGCCCCATCATGTGGATGGCGAGGAAATCAATGAACTCGCCCGCCTGCTTCTCCATCTCCGTCGCCCAGAGCTTTCCGTCGCGCCCGCGGTCGCCCCACCCAATCAGCTTGATCGACGAATCGATCTGCCGCATCGCCCTGGCGAACTCGATTGTGTGCGCGATCGCCTCCTCCCGGGTGAAGCACGCCGTCCCGTAAGAGGTCTCGTTGCCGATCTGCCATAGCTTGAGCTTGGAGTATCGTGCCCATTCCGCCGCCTCTTTGGCGTCGCCTGCATGCGCGGCGTAGCGCTTGTCCCCGTCGCTGAGGAAATTTACGCAAAAAAAAGGCTCGGCGTTGACGCGGCGGCAGAGATCGACAAACTCATCCGTGCCGACGCGGTTTGTCTCCCACCCGCCCCAGACATAGTTGCGCATCGCCGGTCGCTTGGCCGCGGGGCCGATCCCTTCGCGCCACTTGTAGTAACGGCTGAAGAGGCCGCCGAAGCGGATGGCGCCGGGCGCAAGATCGCGCACGGCGTCGACGAAGTCCTTACGCCAGTCGTCGGCGTCGTCGTCCCAACAGGCTTCGACCGAGCCGTCCGTGGCCCCGAGCGGCTCCATGAATTGCATGTAGAGCAACGGCGAAATCTCGAACAGCGGCTTCGGATCGACGACGATGGCGCTGGTCTCGGCGACGCTGGAGCGCGCGACCGTGACAGCGACGAGGGCCTCGCGGCGGTGGAGCATCATTTCACGGTACTCCGCGATCAGGGGCTTGGTCTACCCGTCGAAGCGCTCGAGTACTGTGCGAGAGCCAGGTAAGAATCGCCCGAATTCGCCGGCCAGACGGTGAAACGCCGCGCGCCTTCGTGCGGGGCGTGTTCAACCGGGTCACGCGGGGCCGCTGCGCGACGAGCCGGTTCCGCCGCGAAAGCCCGAGGCGGCCGAGACCGCTAACCTCGCCAGCGCCGGAAGCGATTTGACGCCCAACTTCTTCATGATTGCAGCGCGATGATTTTCGACGGTTCGTTGGCTGATGCCAAGATCGGCGGCAATATTCTTGCTAGGGTCCCCAGCGAGGACCAGCTCCAGGATCTGGCGCTGTCGCGCAGTCAGACCCGCCACGTGAGCGGCGGCTTTCTCCTGCCATTCCGTCAACTTGTTCACATCCCGCGCGTGTTCGAGAGCACGCCTCACGCAGGCGACCAGGTCGTCGCGGCTGATCGGCTTCTCGACAAAATCAAACGCTCCTGCCTTCATGGCCTCGACAGCCATCGTTACGTCGGCAGCGCCGGTGAGTATGATGGTTGGCGGATGCGCGCCGCGCTCCTGCAGCCGTTTCAGCAAGTCGAGTCCGCTCATCCCAGGAAGATAGGCGTCGAGCAGCAGACAGCCCTCTCGGCCCGGGCGACAGGCTTCGAGGAACCCCTCGCAGCTGTCATATTCCTCGACGATCCGTCCATCGTCTTCGAGCACTTCCCGCAGCGTCTCACGGACTCGCTTGTCGTCATCGACGACAAAGATGACGACCGATTCCCGATCCGTAGTCGCTTCGCCCGTATTCGAAACAAGCGTGCGTGCGGCGCTTGAGAAAACGGACCGCGCGAGAAGCCGTTCGGCGACTTGCAACAGCTCGGCTGATTTAACGGGCTTGTTGAGCTGAACGCAATCGCCGCTCGCGATCTTGTGCAAGGCGCCCGTCGATATATCGCCGGTTAGAATAATGACCGGAATCTGGCGGTGAAGTCTTTTTCGAACCGTCCCGGCGGCGTC
>NZ_JBPFEB010000102.1:0-7209 GCF_051061225.1 Methylocystis sp. | reverse complement strand
CGAACGCAACCGACGCCGTAACTCTTCCGCTACCGCGGGCTCCGTCTCGAGCCGCTTGATTGGCCGCGCCATGGCAGCCCTCCATCATGCAAATCCATTGCAACTCGATAATAGTCGATATTTGAGAGACAGGACACTAGCCCGCTGCGATTCAGCGGCCTGCGGCGACCGGGCTCTTGCCGCGCCAGCGCCGCCGCAAAAGGCGACTGACTTTTGCGCGCAAATGAGGCACAACAGCCCGGCGCTACGGCGCGGCGGGCGAATTTTGCGCAAGGCCCGCGCGCATACCGGCCCGGCCCCCGCGCGCGCCGCGCCCCGACGAGCGATGACACGGACGATCATCTGTCTCGCCCGCCACGGCGAAACCAACTGGAACATCGAGCGGCGCTTTCAGGGCCAGTTCGATATCGCCCTCAACGCCCGCGGCCGCGCCCAGGCGGAGGCGCTGGCGCGCGAGCTGAGGGGCGCCCATTTCGACCGCGTCTATTCGAGCGACCTGCGCCGGGCCATGGCCACCGCCGCGCCCATCGCCGACCGGCTCGGGCTGCGCGTTCTGGCCACCCAGCGCCTGCGCGAGAAGGACGACGGCGCCTGGCAGGGGCACACCCATGCCGAGGTGCAGGTCAAATACGCCGAGGACTATCCGCGCTACCTCGCCCGAAAGCCGGACTTCGCCGCGCCCGAGGGCGAGACGCTGGAGGAATTCGCCCGCCGCGTCCGGCTGGTCTTGACCGACATCGCGCGGGAAAGCGCCGGCCTCACGGTGCTGGTGGTGGCCCATGCCGGCGTTCTCGACATCGCCTGGCGCATGGCGACCGGCAAGCCGCTCTCCGAGAAGCGCGAACATCCCGTGCTCAACGCCACGCCCAACTGGATCGCCTTTGAGAACGGACGCTGGTCGCTCGTCGACTGGGCGACGGCGGAGCGTCCGGAAATCGCCGCGCCATGGGACGGGGCGCCGCTGCCGCGCCGCGAGGCCGCCCGCGGGCTGATCGTCAACCCGAAGGGCGAGACGCTGCTGATGCAATACGCCGGCGGGCTGTCGCCGCATTTTCTGGCGCTCGGCCATCAGCATTTCTGGGCCACGCCCGGCGGCGCGCTGAAGGAGGACGAGAGCTTCGAGACCGCGCTGCGCCGCGAGATCTGCGAGGAGACCGGCCTCGTCCTGCCGGGCGACGTCGGCCCCGTGGTCGCCACCCGCGAATTTCCCATGGAGCTCGGCGACGATTGGCATCAGGCGGTCGAGCGCTATTTCCTGATCAGAACGGAAGCGTTCACGCCTGCGCCCCAGAACCTCACGCCCGAGGAAAAGGCGCACACCCTCGGCTGGCGCTGGTGGTCGCCGGATGCGATCGCGGCCTCGCAGGAGCTGATTTTCCCCGAGGGGCTCGAAGCCTTGCTGCGCAAGGTCGATTCGTAATCGGCGCCGCCTCCCGCGAAGGCGCGCGCGCCCGCGGGGAGGTGTCCAGGTGACGAGCACGGCGCCCTCGATGCGCGGCGAACTGCGCCGTTCCATCGTCGTCCCCGACGGCGCCACGCTCTTTACGCGCATTTTCGTCTTTCTCGGTCCGGGCTATCTCGTCGCCACCGGCTATATGGACCCCGGCAACTGGGCGACCGCGCTCGCGGGCGGCTCGAAATTCGGGACGGCCCTCCTGTTCGTCGCCGTCCTCTCCAGCCTGATGGCCATCGTCCTGCAATCGCTTTCGGCGCGGCTCGGCGTCGGCGCGGGGCTCGATCTCGCCCAGGCGTGCCGCGCGCATGCGCCCTTTCCCGTCGCCGTCGGACTGTGGCTCCTCGCCGAGGCGGGAATTTTCGCCACCGACCTCGCCGAAGTGATCGGCACGGCGATCGGGCTCCAGCTTCTCTTCGGCCTGCCGCTGGCGATGGGCATTCTGGTCACGGCGCTGGACACGTTTCTGGTGCTCGCCTTCGAGCGGCTGGGGTTTCGCAAGATCGAGCTGTTCGTCGTCGCCATGCTGGGTCTCATCGGCTTCTGCTTCGCCGCGCAGCTCGTGATGGCGCGGCCCGACTGGGCCGCCGTCGCGCGCGGGCTCGCGCCGACGCCCCGCTTCCTCGCCGATCCGGAAATGCTCTATCTCGGACTGGGCATTCTCGGCGCGACGGTGATGCCGCACAATCTCTTCCTGCATTCCTTCGTGGTGCAGACGCGGGCCGTGGGCGTCTCGGCGCCCCAGAAGCGGGAGGCGATCCGCTTCGCGGTGATCGACAGCACGCTCGCGCTGTTTTTCGCGCTGCTCGTCAATGGCGCGATTCTGGTGCTGGCCGCCGCCGTCTTCCATGCGAGGGGGCTGAGCGAGGTGGCGGAGCTCGGCGAGGCGCATCGGCTGATCGCGCCGCTGCTCGGCGAACCTGTCGCGGCGACGCTCTTCGCCGTGGCGCTCATCGCCTGTGGGCTCAATTCGACGGTCACCGCCACGCTCGCCGGACAGATCGTCATGGAGGGATTCATCCGACTGCGGCTCGCGCCGGCGGTCCGGCGGCTCGTCACCCGCGCCATCGCCATCGCCCCCGCCATCGCCGTCACGCTTTACGCCGGCGACAGCGCGACGGCCCGGCTTCTGGTGTCGAGCCAGGTGGTGCTGAGCGTGACGCTGCCCTTCGCCGTCGTGCCGCTGGTGCTCTACACGGCGCAACGCAAGGTGATGGGAGACTTCGTCGCGCCGCGCCGCACGACGCTGGCGGCGGCGCTCATCGCGGCGGTCGTGATCGCCCTCAACGCCAAGCTGCTCTTTGACGCGGCCTTCGGCGGCTGAACGGCGCTCGGCCGCCTCAGCCCTCTCCGGGCCGGTCCCGGTCCAGCCCCTTGGCGGCGAGCTCCTCCAGATAGGCGGCGAAACTCGCCTCGGCGGTTTCGCCGAGATGGCGGAGATAGCGCCAGGTGTAGATGCCGGTCGCATGCATGTCGTCGAACCCGAGGCGGATGGCGTAATTGCCGACGGGGCCGACAGAAATGATCGCCACATCGCGCTTGCCGCCCACCGTCTTCTGGTCGGCGGGGGAATGTCCCTGCACCTCGGCGCTGGGGCTCCGCACCCGCAACAGCTCGGCGCTCAGCGTGAAGCGCGCGCCGTCGTCGAAGGCCACGCGGAGCGCATGGCCATTGTCGAGGAGGCGGATTTCGGTGGGCCAGGCATCCGTGGTCACGTCAACTCCCGAAGGTTCCTGAAACGATCGCGGCGACCCTATTACAGGCCAAAAACTGTCGCCAGCCTTTCTGAGACCATTGTAAATCCCGATGGAGCCATAGACGCGACGCGGGCTTCACGCCGCCCGCGCGCGGCAATATATGAAAGGTCAGGCGGCATGCGACCGCCGGGGAAGCGCCTCGACAGATGAACGCTCATTCTCATGCGCCCATAGCCGCGGCCGGGGCCGCCCCGCTCGTCGACCCCTTCGGCCGGGCGGTGTCCTATGTGCGCGTTTCGGTGACCGACCGCTGCGATTTCCGCTGCGTCTATTGCATGTCCGAGCATATGACCTTTCTGCCGCGAAAGGATCTGCTCACGCTCGAAGAGCTCGACCGGCTGTGTTCGGCCTTCATCGCGCGCGGCACGAAGAAGCTGCGCATCACCGGCGGCGAGCCGCTCGTGCGCCACGACCTGATGACGCTCTTCAAAAGCCTGTCGCGGCGTCTCGCGGCCGGGTCGCTGGAGGAGCTCACGCTCACCACCAATGGCTCGCAGCTCGCGCGCTTCGCCGAGCAGCTTGTCGATTGCGGCGTGAAGCGCGTCAATGTCTCGCTGGACACGCTTCAATCCGACCGCTTCCGGTCGCTGACCCGCACCGGCGACCTGGCCCGCGTGCTGGCCGGCCTCGACGCGGCGCTCGCGGCGGGGCTGAAGGTGAAGCTCAACGCCGTGGCGCTGAAGGGCGTCAACGAGGATGAATTCGTCCCCCTTGTCCGCTTCGCCCATGACCGCGGCATGGACATGACCTTCATCGAGGTCATGCCGCTCGGGGAGCTCGACGGGCCGGCGCGCGTCGACCAATATCTGCCGATGAGCGAGGTGCGCGCGAGGCTCTCGGACGCCTTCACGCTCGATGAGATCGACTATCGCACGGGCGGCCCCGCCCGTTACATGCAGGCGGCCGAGACCGGCGGCCGGATCGGCTTCATCACGCCGATGACCCATAATTTCTGCGAGAGCTGCAACCGCGTGCGCGTCACCTGCACGGGCACGCTCTACATGTGCCTCGGCCAGGAGGACGCGGCCGATCTGCGCGCGCCCCTGCGCGAGAGCGCCGACGACGCGCTGCTCCACGCCGCCATCGAGGCCGCGATCCGCCGCAAGCCCAAGGGGCATGATTTCATCATCGACCGCGCGCGAGACGCCCCGGCGGTCGCGCGGCACATGAGCACGACAGGCGGCTGACACGCATGACAGAGGCAAGGAACGTCGCCTTTCTGGGGCTCGGCGTCATGGGGTCTCCCATGGCGGGCCATCTCGCCCGCAACGGCCACAGGGTCGCCGTCTACAACCGCACCGCCGGCAAGGCCGAGAGATTCGTGGCCGAGCACGAGGGCGCGCGGCGCGCCGGGACCCCTCGGGAAGCGGCCGAGGGCGCCGAATTCGTCTTCTGCTGCGTCGGCAATGACGATGATCTTCGCGCCGTGACGCTCTCCCCGGACGGCGCCTTCGCGGGCATGGGCGCGGGCGCGATTTTCGTCGACCACACGACAGCTTCGGCGGAGGTCGCCCGCGACCTCTTCGCGGCGGCGCAAGCCCGCGGTCTCGGGGCGATCGACGCGCCGGTGTCCGGCGGGCAGGCCGGCGCCGAAAATGGCGCGCTCACGATCATGTGCGGCGGCGCGCCGGAGGACTACGCCCGCGCCGAGCCGGTGATGGCGTCCTACGCCCGCGCCTGCCGGCTGATGGGCCCGCCCGGCGCCGGCCAGCTCACCAAGATGGTCAATCAGATCGCCATCGCCGGACTGATCCAGAGCCTCTCCGAGGCGCTGCATTTCGCCAAAAGCGCCGGCCTCGACGCGGCGGCCGTGATCGACCTCATCAGGAATGGCGCGGCGCAGTCCTGGCAGATGGAAAACCGCACGAAAACAATGCTGGCGGGCGAATTCGACCATGGCTTCGCGGTGGAATGGATGCGCAAGGATCTCGCAATCTGCCTGGCCGAGGCGCGCCGCACCGGCGCAAGCCTCCCCGTCGCCGCCCTCGTCGATCAGTTCTACGCCGAGGTCGAGGCCATGGGCGGCAAGCGCTGGGACACGTCCAGCCTGATCGCGCGCCTGGAGCGTTGACGGCGCGATTGTGGCGGCCTCGAAAAAATAAAAACTTTTTTGTGGCGCCGGTGCAACCATTTCCTGAGCTCGGCGTTTTCCCCCCAACAAGAAGAGGAACGCCCAGGGCCGCGTAGAGTATCCCGTTGCGCGCTTTTGGGAGAAGTCCTGTTCAACCCTGTTGGGAGGGGCCATCATGGCCGTTACGCGCGAAAGCCCTTTTGCCAGCCGCATGTCGCGGTTCGTCCTTGGATTTACGGTCGCTTGCGGTCTGTGCGCCGCAGTGGCCGCAGCGCCCACGGCGCCTTCCGCCAAGGTCACCTCCGCGACAGCCGTCAAGGCTGCTGTCAGCCTGAATGACGATGGGGTGCGGCCGCTCGCGCGGGGACCGGCGATCCGGGTTGGACGCGCCTTTGGCGCAGAAGACGAAGACTGCACACTCGTTCTGAAACCAAGCACAGACGAGCGCGGTCGCGTCCGCTACATGCGTAGCGTCACCTGCGCCAACTGAGTTTCGCGTCCCCGGGGTAGGCCGGTCGAAGGCCGACTGAGGGCGAGGGCCGCTCGAACGAGCGCCTCTCGCCTTTTTTGTTTCTTCAACGCCTGTGCGTGCAAACGCCGGCGCTTCTGTGCATTTTTTGCACAAATGCCCCCGTCGGGGATGCGCCAGGGCGGAACGCCAATTGAAGCGGCGCAGACGGGGGACGTCGCCGCCAGAAGCGAGGCGACGCCCGCAACCGGCGGGCCCGCCGATCGAAGCCGGGCGTTGACGCCCCCCGCGCCCCTCCCTACTGTGCCGGCCTTCTCCCCGCTCTTCGGATGGTCAAAAGCCAAAGCACATGTCCGCTCCCCTCGCCCTGACGCCCGAACTTCTCGACGCCGCGCGCGTCTCTCCCGCCTGGCCCTTCGAGGAGGCGAAGAAACTCGTCAAACGGATCGAGGCCAGCGGCCAGAAAAGCGTGCTGTTCGAAACTGGCTACGGGCCCTCGGGCCTGCCCCACATCGGCACCTTCGGCGAGGTGGCGCGCACCAGCATGGTGCGCCGCGCCTTCGAGGCGCTGACGGAAGGCAAGATCGCCACGCGCCTGATCGCCTTTTCGGACGACATGGACGGGCTGCGCAAGGTCCCCGACAACATCCCCAACAAGGAGCTCGTCGCCGCCCATCTCGGCAAGCCCCTGACCAAAGTGCCCGATCCCTTCGGCACGCACGACAGTTTCGGCGCGCATAACAACGCCCGGCTGCGCGCCTTTCTCGACGCCTACGGCTTCGACTACGACTTCGCCTCGGCGACCGAGTATTACGCCAGCGGCCGTTTCGACGCGGCGTTGAAGCTGATGCTCGCGCGTTACGACGCGGTGATGAAGATCATGCTGCCGAGCTTTCGCGAGGAGCGCGCGGCGACCTATTCGCCCTTCCTGCCGATCCACCCGAAGACCGGCGTCGTCATGCAGGTTCCGCTCTCGGGCTATGACGCCGAGGCCGGCACGATCGACTGGGCCGACCCGGACAGCGGAGAGACCTTCACGACGCCCGTGACCGGCGGCCATTGCAAGCTGCAATGGAAGCCCGACTGGGCGATGCGCTGGTTCGCGCTCGGCGTCGACTACGAAATGGCCGGCAAGGACCTGATCGATTCGGTGAAGCTCTCGGGCTCGATCGTGCGCGCGCTCGGCGGGCGGGCGCCGGAGGGGTTCAATTACGAGCTCTTCCTCGACGAGAAGGGCCAGAAGATTTCGAAGTCGAAGGGCAACGGGCTCACCATCGAGGAATGGCTGCGTTACGCGAGCCCCGAGAGCCTGTCGCTGTTCATGTATCGCGAGCCGAAGGCGGCGAAGCGGCTCTATTTCGACGTCATCCCGCGCATGGTCGACGAGTATCAGCAATTCCTCGACGCCTATCCGCGCCAGGACCTGCGCCAGCAATTGCAAAACCCGGTCTGGCACCTC
>NZ_JBPFEB010000101.1:0-4056 GCF_051061225.1 Methylocystis sp. | reverse complement strand
CGGTTCTACAACTGCCGGCGGCTTCATTCGACTCTCGGATATCTCAGTCCGATGGAATTCGAGAAAATGCGACTTGTTGAAAGAGAAAGGCTCGTCGCATAATTGCTCGGCTATGGGAGACGCCGAACGCGGGCAAGGCCACGGCTCCAGGCGGCCCTCCTCTCAAGGGGCGTCACACATCGCGAACTCATCGCCATTTTTGATGCGCCTCGACCCGAGCGACCCTATTTTGAAGACGGTAAGAAATCTTTGTTTCACCGCGTCTAATGATTAGCGACGAGAATCCAGCATGAAACGGACCGAGTTCGGACGCCTGATCGACACCATCTTCGCCGCGAAAGCTGGCGAGGAGCTGTCGTGCAGCGATTATTTCGAGCGATTGCCGCGCTATGCCGAGCTGGAGGCTACAGGCGAAGACGCCGCGGCCCGCCTGCCGGACGTGCGCCATCATATGCATCAGTGCCCCGAATGCGAAGAGGTTTACCTCGGCCTCCTCGAAGTCGTTCGGGCGGAAAAAAATCCGATGACTCCAAGTAAGAATCCTCCCTGACACCCCTCTAAAGGGATGTTCGAAGAAAACGAGCAGCCGTCGAAGAGCGGCTGGCCTGAGGGAGGAATACGCATGTCTAGTCTTTACGAGCGTCTCGGTGGCGAAAAGGCGGTGGACGCCGCAGTCGATCTTTTTTATCGCACCGTCCTCGCGGATGGGCGCATCGCGCGCTTCTTCGAAGGCGTGAATATGGAAGACCAGCTCGCAAAGCAAAAATCGTTTTTGACCATGGCGTTTGGCGGCCCCAATAAGTATACGGGCAAAGACATGCGCAAAGCGCATGAGAAGCTCGTCGCTAAGGGGTTGAACGATTCACATGTCGACGCTGTGATCGAAGACCTGTCGAGAACTCTGCGGCAGCTCGGCGTTGCTGAAAAGGAAGTATTGGAAGTTGCGGCGTTGGCCAATTCCGTTCGAAGCGACGTGCTGAATCACTGAGGCCGAGCGAATGACGCTGCTGACTTATCGAGAAGCAGCCATCGAGATCGAGCCGGGGGAGGACGTCCTTTCCGCGCTGCTACGCGCCGAAATTGACGCGCCTCACTCCTGCCGGTCCGGGGTCTGCCAGAGTTGCATGCATCGCGCGGTCGAAGGCAATCCGCCAGCCGCCGCGCAGGAAGGTCTTAGCGATGCGCAAAAATCGCTGGGTTATTTTTTGGCCTGCGTCTGCGTGCCCGATAGGCCTCTGACCATCGTCCCCGCGCAGGAAACCGCGATCCGATCGGAAGTTGTCGTACACTCGATGGAACGCCTTTCTGGCGACGTGGTGCGGCTGCGGCTGGAACATGACTCGGACTTTACCTATCGTCCCGGTCAATTCCTGGAGCTCATCACCGACGACGGACTTAGGCGGCACTACTCAATCGCGAGTCTGCCGGAGGACGATCCCTTCGTCGAGCTCCATATCCGTCTTCATCCGGGAGGGAGAATGAGCAGATTTATCTCCGACGAGCTTGCGCATGGCCGTCGGCTTCATATCGCCGGTCCTCTCGGAACGTGCATTTATGAAGGCGTTGATCCCGATCAGCCGATGGCGCTGATCGGCTCGGGCACTGGCCTAGCGCCTCTGATCGGCGTCCTGCGAGACGCTCTGAGGCGCGGACATCGTGGTCCAATCCGGCTCTATCACGGGGCGCGAGAGCGCGAAGGACTGTATCTGCACGATCATCTGCAGGCGCTGACGAAGAGGCACGCCAACCTCCACTATATCCCGCGCGTCCTCAGCGACACTGGACCTCACGGCGGCGACGTGGCGGCGGCGGCTCTGGACCATGAGAACGCACTCCCCCAGACGGCGTTCTTCCTTTGTGGGGGCGAAAAATTGGTGGGTCGTCTGAAACGGGATTTCTATATGAAGGGCGCTAGCCTCAAGCAAATGCGTTCTGACACGTTTCTCCCCGCGGGGTCGGGCCGTTGAGGATTGCCGCCACGCCATTCCTCTTGGTTCATAGGCCATCGTGATTCGACGGCCCAAGGCCTCCTCCGTCGCCCTGTGGATTGGTGGAGTGGCGTTCATGCGGCGGAGTGGCAGCTTGGCGTACGATAAGAGTCCTCGTCAAGCGAATCGAGTAACTACGATACTAGTGGATAAAATCTGACGTTTGAGTCCCGTTTTTGGATTCCCGGTTTCTGTTTCGCATTCGAGTCTGGCGCATGCGCACGGGAATTTCCATCAAAGCTTCGGCCGCTGATCGTAGGCGGCTCCAGGCCATCGTCAAAGACCGCAACGCTGCGCAAAAGCACGCATGGCGAGCCGAGATCGTCTTGCTGTCCGCCGCCGGCGTCGGCACGAATGAGATCAAGCGCCGGACAGGCAAGTCGAAGACCTGCATCTGGCGCTGGCAGGAGCGTTTCGTGGTGATGATGCCGTTCATCGCCTCAAACTGACCCAGAAGCCTCAATTCTTCCCCGAGCGACACCCGGACTTTCCATAAGTTGTGAATGCACCCATGGAATAAAGAAACGCCGAGGGAAGGTCTGGCGTCGCGTGGTGAAACAGGCAGAGAAGCGCCCGCATGAACGCCTCGAAGGATTGAAGCAGCGCCGTCGTCAAGGCGACGAACGCCGTGATAAGAATCGAAAAAAATACTAGGGCCTGTCATCAATTGGGCACTTGATCCTCACATAACCCTCCAGATTCCCAAGATTGGTTTTGCGTGATTCATAGGCGGTCGGCCGAATCGGAGGGGCCGACCGATGGCGCGTCGTCATTCTCTGCGCGATGATCAATGGGAGCGCATCAGGAATTTGCTTCCCGGGCGCGAAGGAACCGTCGGCGTGACTGCCAAGGACAATCGGCTTTTTGTCGAGGCGGTGCTGTACCGGTATCGCAAGAGCATTTGGCGCAAGATGCCGACAATGAATATGCCATGATCGACGCAACGATCGTGCGCGCGCATCAGCACAGCGCCGGCGCGCAAAAAAAGACGGCGAAAAGCAAGCGATTGGCCGCAGCAAAGGCGGATTGAGCACGAAAATCCACGCTACGGTAGACGCGCTGGGCAATCCGACCGGGTTCCATCTCACGCCCGGACAGGCGCATAATCTCGTGGGCGCCGACGCGCTTTTGCCGGGGCTTGAGGCCGACGCGCTGCTTGCCGACAAGGCCTACGACGCCGATGAGCGGGTGATCGAACCCTTGCGCCACGCCAAAACAGAACCGGTCATTCCCACAAAGGCCAACCGCAAAGAGCCGCGCCCTTACGACAAAGACCTCTATAAAGCACGCAGCCTGATCGAAAATTTCTTTTGCAAGCTCAAGCAATTTCGGGCCATCGCCACGCGCTACGACAAAACCGCTCGAAATTTTCTCGCCGCGATCCACCTCTCCGCAGCTATCGTCTGGCTCAATTGATGACAGGCCCTAAATCCTTCCTCCTCCTCTTCTTCGCTTCCTCGGGCTGGATCAGGCTGGCAACGATGTCGAGCCCGAACGTATGAATGAGAATGCAGAAAGTCAGGACAAGAACACCCGATTCTCTACGAATGATCAGTGCGGCGGCATCCAGATACCGGTGCACGGCAGACGATCGAAACCAAAAGCGCGGCCACTCGCGAAGCTGCGCCGGCGTCGGCTCCTTACATGAAGACCCCCATGAACACGCCTGAGGCGCCTGCTAAGCACCCTGGAGAGCAGGCAAGGGGCGAGGGCGTATATACGGTCGTGGCTGGCGACACGCTCGGGGGCATTGCAAGGAAAGCCTATCACGACGCCGGTCGGTGGCGTGACATTGTAGCGGCGAATCCACATTTGGATCCGCGCCGCTTGCGCCCGGGCGAGACGATCAACCTGCCGCAGCCCGGAAAGGTGGCGATTCCGAGGTAAATCGACTTCCACGCGCGTAAACGACCCGACAGCTGCCCGCTTTTTGGATGCCTTGGTGGCGCAGACATTCCGTCTGGTCGCTCTTCCAAGGACAAATATGGCGCAGGAGCGGATGACGGGCAGCGCTCCCAATTCCCCTGCCTCCACCTTTCTCAGGTCAATCCACACCCTCCGCAAGGGG
>NZ_JBPFEB010000100.1:0-3255 GCF_051061225.1 Methylocystis sp. | reverse complement strand
CAGTCTGCCTGTAGCAGACGCTCTAGCCGCGCAAGGGGTGCCGTTTGCCTTCATGACAGGCTATTCGAGCCACAAACTCGGACGATATAGCGACCACTTGGTGCTCACGAAACCCGTTCGAGAACAAGACTTGGAGGCCGCACTGTCGCAGATTTTGGCAACTAAGCCACCGCTTAGCGCGGAGTCGAAAGCGACCCCGCCCGGAAGTAACGCTAGTTCGGATCTCTCCGACCGTCTCAATCGCTGAGAAGCCTGAGCGCCTGTTCGAAATGTGCGACCTCCATCCCTTTCGAAAGGGGGACAGTCTGACCGAAGGTGGTGATTACCCCCGAGCCTACCCAAGCGGCCAAGCACATGAAATTACCTGGGGCACACAGGAAACGAGACCCATCCACGCGCCTCTGAGCGGCTACCGATGGATCATGCCCCGAGGGCGATCCGCTTGCGTCACGTCGAATGAGCCCGCAAACAGGCGAGTCCGCCCCATAATCCTCCAAGATCGCCAAGAGATGCAGACACGATCTCCGGCAGCGCGGGATTAACTCGTTTGACCCTCTCGAGGTGGACGTTGACCCGTTCTAGCGGAATGCCCGCCACTCCCATCATCGAGCCGCCGACCACGATCCTTTCAGGCGACCAATAAGCAATTGTATTGTGGAGCCCGACCGCGACGATTTCGGCCAAGTCCTCCCACACTGGGTGCTCCTTGCCCAAGCTCGCGGGCGGTGCGCCGAATCGCGCTTCAATGGCGCGACCCGAAACAAGTTCGCCCAGCGTGTTGGCGTTTGCGCCGCCTCCGAGAAGCTGCTCGCCAATTTCGAATCCGAACGCGGCCCGGTCGATCGCGCCCTCCACGATGCGAGCGCCGTTCACGCCGGTGGAGACTGTGACATAGGCGACGACGGCGGCGCCCTTGCCGGCCCCGACCGTCGCCTCGCCAAGCCCGACCAACGCCGTGTCGTTTTCCAGGATCACCTGCGTGCCCAGGGCGGCTTCGAGATCGTCGGCGAGAGCGGCCCCGTTCCACCGGGGGAGATTTAGCGCATTGACAATTTGCCGCTTGTCTTGTGACAGGACCCCCGGCGCTCCCACCGCCACGCCTCTGAGCTTGGCACCCGCAATCTTTTTCACGGCTTCGATGAGTGCGCGCAGCCCTTTCGAATAGTCGCGTGGGGTTTGAAAAATTTCGACAAAGGCCAGAGCGTCAGAATTGTCGGCGCGGCCAAAGCGCGTCCTGGTTCCGCCAATGTCGATCATTACGAACATGAGCCGCCGCTCGCGCCAACTAAATTTACGAGCGCTCTTTTGCCTCTCGCTCCTGGGTCGCACGTGCTTGCCATGCTGAAATGATAGTGTGGATCGGTTTCGCGACGAACAGAAAGTGAAGGCTTGTCTGCGCCCGCGGCCAAGGCCGCATTACGCTCTAAGCGATCCGTCGCGTCTCTTCACGCGACCCGGAAAAGATTTAGGCGCGAGCTCTGCCTCGATTTCCGATCGGTCGAGTGCCTTATTCTCCGCCTCCGTCGACCCAATACATCGTTGAGCCCGGATTCGACGCCGTCACCATCTCTCGCCCCCGCGTCGCGAGCGCATCGAGATTGATTACTGCCAAGGGGGCGACCCCGCCTTAATTGTTAACTAATTTCAAGCTGTAAATCGGCGTCAGCGAGTGACCCCTCTGGAACATGCGATTTCAGCTACTTGCCGTGCCGATCGGCGTCGAGACCCCACGCCGAATGACAGCGTACGCCGAGCAACACCATAGCGCCCGTGCCGTCCAAGCCGGCCAGGCTGCAGACATTTTTGCCAAGGTCGAACCCAAGAGCTGCGTTTTTCATGGTTCCGGTCCGCTCCTCGTGATTCGGCAAGTCCACTATGTCGAAGGGGGGCGAGCCATTCCATAAACCTTGGAGACGAGCCTGGATTCTGAATCGCGCCTTACCTTGCACGAGATGCTGGCGACCGCGCTTCAGCTTTGTGGATCGGTGAGCCGGGGAGTTTTTCTCCCACGGTAGGCGTTATTTTCCGAACTCGCTTTTACGTAAGTGCAAATGACCTTGAGTATCGTTTCCTTGGTTAAGGGGTGGCCGGCCCGATAGAGGCTAATCATGATCGCGTCAATTGGCTGCTCGAGGCGCCATCGCTTGATGATAAACATGGCTATTTGGGCCGACGTCATGCCATTCCCTGAGTTTCCGGCGAGGGCGCTCCCGAGAGGCGGCCATGGAAGCAGCCCGGGGGATTCCAGCGGCTCGTGCAAAACCGTACGGAGGCCAGCGCCATTTTAGTGGCGTGGTTTCCCACCTTTGGCGTCTTCTTTCCCTTCCGCCTGACCCTCGGATTCTTTGCCTTCCTCGATCAGTTGCTTCACGCGCTGCCCCCCTTTGTGGCCGAGCTCCGAATAGGCCCCCGGTCCGAGCTGCTCCTTCCGCGCCTCGCCTCCCATCTTGCCGAGTTCGGAATAGCCCTCGGGGCCGAGTTCCTCTTTGCGGATCTCGCCTCCTATTTTTCCCGCTTCCTGGATGGTCATCGCGCCCTTTTTCGTTTCGCTACTCTTATTCGAACCGGTTTCTTGGTTCCTGGCCATGGAATCCTCCCGCGACGCCCCCGGCTGTATTCTTTGCCGGCCGACGCTTTGTCGAAGATAACCATTCGCACAAAGCCCTGTTCCAAAAGCCCTTCCTCGCAGCTCGACCGCCAGCTCGATCGGCGGCGCTCAGCCCAGGCGTCCCAGCACGACCCCGCCGCAGACCGTTGGATAGCGGCGCGTTCAAGTCGTCCCCTGCCCAACTTGGTGGACCGTGAGCGCGCTCGGGCCTCGATCAGTAATAGAGAAACCCGTGGCTGCGTTCAACGCGGAGCGTTGGAGCAAGTCAGCAAGTTTGTGATGATTGCTGCCGCAGCGGCGGGCCTTCGCAACCAACTGTGCCGCCTCGGCGCAGGCGGCGATGCAACGATAGTCGCGCCCGTCGACGAGCCCTCTCTGAAGCCCCCCACACCACTCAAAACGGCCAGCAATTCCTGCGCCCGCGCCTTCGCGGCCTCCGCCTTCGCCTGGCTCATCACGCCGTCATAGGCGTCACGCAGACTTTTCGACAGGATTTGGGCAATCTCTGGCCTTGCCCGCGTTCGGCGTCTCCCATAGCCGAGCAATTATGCGACGAGCCTTTCTCTTTCAACAAGTCGCATTTTCTCGAATTCCATCGGACTGAGATATCCGAGAGTCGAATGAAGCCGCCGGCAGTTGTAGAACCG
>NZ_JBPFEB010000099.1:0-29876 GCF_051061225.1 Methylocystis sp. | reverse complement strand
CCAATCCAAAAAAGCGCCGCTCCAAATCGCGGCGCTTTTTAGCGTCTCCCTGCCGCGGGGTGGAGCAGCCCGGTAGCTCGTCAGGCTCATAACCTGAAGGTCGCAGGTTCAAATCCTGCCCCCGCATCCAGGGACTTTCTTCCTTCTACCTTGACCCAGACAGTGACGGGCGCCTACTCTGGCCCCCGAAACGCCCGGCCATGGTCGTTTCTCTCGAAATCGCCGCGGTCAGCAAGAGGGCGCCATTGTTGCGTTTGCACGTCGGGCGCCGGCGCAGCGCCAAAAATCACAGACAGGACCCGGTCAGCGCCGGGGCGCCAGAGCAAGGATGGCGCCGCCTGCAGGAGCAGGACAGACTCAGCCGCGGGGCCTTTGTAAAAATTGTTTACGCCGTAGACTCCTCCGAGCCCCCAGTTCGACCCTTGCTTCGTTTTTGGCTCGACGCCGAGCGTCGGCGTGACGTGATTTTACCCGCGCCGACCGATGGCTATGGAATCTGGATCGGTCAGACGCCACGGCGCTGGACAGATGTCTGGATCAGCCCAACAGGCTCCTCGCCGGCCCCTCCCATTCGAATCATCGAAACACGCGCTCTGCCCCTCCGCGACATTGTGCGCCGGGCTTTCCGCAATCCGCGGCGCGTGTTTTACGCCGTGTTTGCGCAACTCCTTCGGCTCCAGGACGAGGCAGATCTCAATTGGCGCTGGGCG
Source organism: Methylocystis sp. (assembly GCF_051061225.1). Lineage (GTDB taxonomy): Bacteria > Pseudomonadota > Alphaproteobacteria > Rhizobiales > Beijerinckiaceae > Methylocystis. The sequence continues at coordinate 29,166 of NZ_JBPFEB010000099.1, read as the reverse complement.
CTGGGCGCGGAGCCCGCAACGGACTATGCAACATGGCTGTTGTCTCGCCGGTGCGAACCCTGCGCGCAGAGCGTCGGCGGCGGCCGGGAACTCTTCACCCTTTTGCTCGACGTCGGCGGAGCCGACGCGCACCAAATCGATGCGAGTTGCGAATCGATTCTGCGTCAGTCGCATCAGGGCTGGCGCATATGTCTTGTCGGAGCCCCGGCGAACCCCGAAGCAGCAGAGCGCGTCGCCTCCTGGAAGCAAAAGCTCGGATGTCGTCTTGCCGACGGGCGCGAGCAGATCGACGGTTCGTCGCTCATTGGCTGCTTCCGGGCTGGCGATGTGATGAGTGATGCGGCTCTGGCAACTTTTGCCGCCTGTTTCGAACAGCGTCCCGAGATGACTCTCGCCTATTGCGACGAGACAAGGATCGATCATTCGGGACGGTTGACGCGGATTTGGCGGCCGGGATGGAGTCCCACGCTTCAGCGCTCGGTCAACTATATCGGACGCGCGGCGGTTTTTCGCCGGCGTCTGCTTGGTGAGGATGATGACTGGCGGGGCCGTGAGCCGGATGCCCTGATCGAGCGGCTGGTTTCGCGCAGCGGAAGCAGCGTCGGGTCAATCGCGCGGCCGCTCTTCACGTTCCCAACGGCGCCGTCTCCGGCGCCGAAGGCGGCCGAGTCGATTTACAGCGGGCCGTCTCCCCTGGTCTCGATCATCATTCCGACCCGCGACAGGACCGATCTTCTGGAGCCGTGCCTGGAGAGCGTCTTCGCGAGAACGCACTACGGCAATTACGAAGTGATGCTCGTTGACAATGGCAGCAGGCAAAGCCGAACACATGCGCCGATCGGGCGGATGCAGCGGGAACAAACGCGCTTCAAGCTGCTAAGGTCTCCAGGCAGGTTCAACTTCTCGGCGCTTTGCAACGCCGGCGCGGACGCCGCTGCTGGGCGTTATCTTCTGTTTCTCAACAATGATACGGAGATCGTGACGCCGGACTGGATCGAACGCCTTCTCTTTTTCGCGACACAGGCGGGCATTGGCGCGGTTGGCGCAAAGCTGCTGTTTCCTGACCGCACCGTGCAACATGTCGGGGTCGTGCTCGGCATGGGCGGCGTCGCGGGCCACTTCGGCGCGGGGTTGAAGGAAACCGCGCCGGGATGGATGGGGCGCAATCTCTATCCGCATGACGTTTCCGCCGTCACGGGCGCCTGCCTCATGGTGGAGCGGCGGAAATTCGAGGCAGCAGGAAGATTTGACGAAGAGAATCTGCCTGTCGATCTGAACGACGTGGATCTTTGCCTCAGACTGTCCGAGAAAGGCTGGCGCTGCGTCTGTCAATCGCAGGCCGTGTTGATTCATCGCCAATCGGCGAGCCGTGGCGGAGGGTTGCGGTTGCAGCGGGTCTATGCGGGCGAGAGGCGATATTTCATGGAACGCTGACGTTCCGCGATCCGCAACGACCCCTATTTCAACCCGGGCCTCTCACTCTACGCGAGCGAGGAAATGCTGCCGTGACGAGACGCTTGCTTTCGTAGCGGCCGGGGCCTAGCTTTCTCGAGCTTGACAGTTTTGCGCCGCGGGCCCCGACGCCGGGCGGGCGATGAAGGCGGATGAAACGAAACATCGCATTTGAAAGGGCGGGAGACTGGTTGCGCGACGCGCAAGCGCGCGGCGTCGCCCTTTGGCGCATTCTGTGGGGCGGCAGCCCTCTTGAGGCGGGCCGACGTAGTGTCCCCGCGCTGATGCAAGGCGTCGATTTCGTCACCGATGCGCTGGCCGCCGTACAGGTGAAGGGCGGGCTCCTCGGCGCCAGCTTCTGGGCTTTTGTCGTGGCGCCGACAGTCTGCTTCTGGCTTTATGCGGCGATCTGGCAATCGGAGCGCTTCGTCGCCGAAACCCGGATGACGCTGCGGGAAGCGCAGAGTCGCGAGCCGCCCAAGGGCGCCGAGGCCGCGTCGATCATCTCCAAGCTGAGCGGAGGCGCGGCGTCCCGGGACGCGCAGAACGCCTATATGGTGCTCGCATATGTCAAGAGCCGCGCGGTCATACAGGATCTCGGCGGCCGGTCGTATTTCGAGCCTGTCTTCGCGAAGCCGGTGATCGACTATTTTTCCCGTCTCGACCGCGACGCGACGCTCGAGGATGCGTGGAAATACTGGTTGTCGCGCATTTCGGCCAGCGTTGAAAACATATCGGGCATTCTGACGCTGCGGGTCGAGGCGTTTCGTCCGGATGAGGCACAGAAGATCGCCAGCGATCTCGTTCGCCTGAGCGAGGACCTCGTCAACAAGATGACAGTGCGCAATCGCGCAGACTCGCTTGCGCGCGCCGAGAATGAGGTTGTCGCGGCGCGGGAACGACTGGCGCGGGCGAGAGAAAAGACGCTGGAGTTCCGAAACAGCAATGCGCTTATCGATCCCGGCGCCCGCGCGACGAGCCTTGGCGAATTGATCGGAAAGCTGACGCTCGAACGCATCGACCTCGTCAACGCCCTGTCGACCGTCTCCTCCTCGCTCGCCGCGGACGCGCCGAGCCAGCGGCTCCAGCGCACGCGTCTGGCGGCTGTCGAGAAGCAGATCGCGGAGCTTCGAAAGAAGCTGACGGACGACCAGGGGGCGGGGGCTGTTTCCGAGCAGATCGCAACCTACGAAAGCCTCAAGCTCGATGAGCAGTTCGCCGAACGGCTCTATTCGATCGCCAATTCCGCTTATGAAAACGCGCGGCAGGATCTCGAGCGCCAGCAACTTTATCTCGTCACGATCGTGCCGCCGACGCTCCCGGAGGCGGCGACCTATCCCCGGGCGGCCGCCAATACAGCGCTTCTCTTTTCCTCGCTGCTGATTGCATGGGCCATCATTTCTCTCCTCGTCGCGAGCATCGAGGATCAGATGACGTAAGGCCTCGCGCGGCGACGCCCTTAATTGGCCATGCGTTCACTTCGCCATGCGTTCACTTCGCCATGTGATCGCGCATCATCATGGCCACGCCTACGAGAAGACCCCAGATCAGAACGGCGGGTCCGACGATGATCAACCATTCAAGCCAGCGGCGCGGGTAGATCGCTTTCTCGGCAAGCGACGGACGCAGAAAGAGCGCAAGATAGGCGCGTTGCCGCTCGAGATCGATGCGGGCGGTTTCATAGGCTGACGCCGCGAGCGAATATTGCTGCTGAGCGAATTTGAGAGCGACCTCGGGCGACGAGAGGGCGCTCGCCCTGTGGGAAAGCGCATTCCTGTTTTCGGCGCTGGCGATCTCCAATGTGTAATCGGCGATCTGCTTTCTCAGACTGTCCCCCCGCGCGGTGAGCAATCTGCCCTGCGGCGATCCCTCGCTGGGAGCGGCGGTGCGAAGAGCCGCGAGATTTTCTTCCGTCTCGGCGAGATCAATACGAAGCTGGGTCAGAACCTTGTTGATCGCCTCGGCGGCGGCGGGCGCGTCGAGCACGCCCTCGGCGTTACGCGCGTCCCGCATTGTCGCGGCGGCGGATTTGAGTCTGTCTTCAGCCCGCGTCAGTTCCGCCTGCGCATGCGTGACGGCGTCGCGGTGCGTGCGTGTCGACAGTTCGTTGACGAGCTTTTCCGAAAGATCGACGACCTTCTCCGCAATCGTGAGCGAGTCGCGGGGGGTGAAGGCGCGAATGTGAATGGAGACGATGCCCGACATCATGTCGACTGTCGCGTCGACGCGCTTCTTCCAGTATTTCTCAAGCGTTTCGATCGGGTCCTCGGGATCGAAGCGGGAGAAGTAATCGCCTCGCGCGAACATGTGTCGAAGATCAAGCGTCTTGTCCAGCGCCTCCACCATGGCCCGGCCAAGGATGTAGCGCACGATGACCTGCGCGTCCTGCATCTGTCGCCCGTCCTGCGCCGAGACTCCGAACGCCTGGAAGGTTGGGCTGTCCGAGGATTGCAGAGCGAATTTCGCCTCGGTCACATATTGCCGGCTCGCGATGAGGCCCCAATAGACGGAGGAGACCAGCAGGGGAACGCCCACGATGCAGATGAAACTCGCCAGAATGGCTGAGCGGAACAACCTCTCGCCCGGTCGCGTCGCATAGGCGCCGCCGGCGACAATGCTGACGGGCGCGCGGGATTTGTTCGCCGCCGCTTTCAGCGCCTTCGAGATGTTGCGCGCGATGGCGGCCGCCTGTTCGGCCGGAAGCGCGACATGCGGCGGCGAAAAGGCGATCTGCCGGGTCGCGTCGATCTCGCCCGGCGCGTCAGGCGTTGAGTTTCTTGTAGAGTTCAATCGCGTCGTCCAGATTACGGAAGATGTGCATCTGCCCACCCGCGAGCACGATGCCGTGATCACAATAGTCGCGCATCGTTCCGATGACGTGAGAGACCATGATGACGTCGGCCTTTTGTCGGCGTCTGTCGAACTCCTCCCTGCACCTCGCCGCGAAGCGCGCGTCGCCGACAGCCCTCGTTTCGTCGATGAGATAGCAGTCGAAGTCGATCGCGAGACTGAGGCCGAAGGCCAGGCGCGCGATCATGCCCGACGAATAGGTGAGGATGGGCATATCGAGATAGGCGCCGATGTCCGCGAAATCCTCGACGAATGCGATTGTCTTGCGCGGATCCTGACCGTAGACGCGCGCCACGAATTTCGTGTTTTCGCGTCCGGTGAGCATCGGGTGCAGACCCCCGCTGAAGCCGAGCGGCCAGGAGACGCGCGCCCTGCGACGCACGCGGCCGCCATTCGGCAATTCGGCCCCCGCGAGGAGCCGCATCAAGGTGGACTTCCCGGCGCCATTGACGCCGAGCACGCCATAACTGCGGCCCGACCGGAAATCGATGGAGACATGGTCGAGCACGACCTTCCGGCGCCCATGCGTGCGGTAATATTTGTAAACATCCTCGAGCTGGATCATCGGACCATCAGCATGCTGGCAGAATAAGCTTAATCTGTAATATACGAAGTCCGCATGAAAGAGGAAACGACCTTTCGGGCGGCTCGCCGGCATTTGCGCAATGGCTGGGCTATTCTGACGACGCGGGGCGCGGTCGCGCTCTTCGGCGCCGCCATGCGGGAAGCGGCGAAGCTCATCGACTCGCCCGTGGGCGTCTTCCTGCCGCCCAGCCGCCTTTATAGGGACGGGCCGCGGTTCTGGCGACGACATGGCGCGCGGGGAACGGTCGGGGCCGTGTTGCGGCAGCTTGCGGCGACCTACGATCCACCGCTCGGACGGCGCCGCAATCCTGTCAACGATCCGTTGCGCGCACAGGCCGTCAGCTATTGCTACAGTTACGAACTGATCGGGCCGGATGGCGTCGTCCCGTCGAGACGGCTCGAATGACGCCGATTTCGCGCTGGAAACGCCCTTTCGCCATGCGCCGCGGCCCTTGTGCGGCGATCCGATCGCGGTGATCGCGCATGTCTTCTACCCGGAGATTTTGCCGCTCCTCCTGGAGAAACTCGCAAATATAAACAGGGAGGCCGATCTCTTCATCTCGACCGATACGGAGGAAAAGAAGCTGCGTCTGGCGCAAGAGACACGCGACTGGGCGAAAGGGAGCGTGGAGATTCGCGTCGTGCCCAACAGAGGGCGCGACATCGCGGCGAAGTTCATCGGGTTCCGCGACGTCTACGATCGCTACGATCTCTTTTTACACTTGCACACCAAGCGCTCCCCGCATGGCGGCGCCGCGCTGGCGCGCTGGCGCGACTATCTTGTCGACACTCTCGTGGGATCGCCGCGGATCGTGGACTCGATCCTCACCCTTTTTGACGATCCTCGCATGGGCGTTGTCTTCCCGCAGCATCTGTTCGAACTCAGGGGCGTGCTCAATTGGGGCTATGATTACGATCTCGTGCGCGGCCTGATGAAGCGCATGGGCGTCGCCATCGACAAGAATCTGGTGCTGGAATTTCCGTCCGGCTCGATGTTCTGGGGCCGCAGCGCAGCCTTTCGGCCGCTTCTGGCTCTCGGGCTCGATTTCGCGGATTTTCCCGAGGAATCCGGAGCTGTCGACGGCACGCTGGCGCATGCTGTCGAACGCGTGCTGCTGATGGTGGCGGAGTCGGCGGGGTACGAATGGCTCAAGGTCGCGCGGCGCGACCTCTATCCGATGCCGCAGAGCGTGCTGCCTGTTCATCGCCCGGAGGATGTGGGGGCGCATCGTCTGAAAGTCTTTCGACCCTGCCTCGCGTCTGTCGACGACAGCCCCCGCCCGCAGGAGAAGGGCATTGTCGAAACGCGGCCGCTCTTGTCCTATCCATCGCGCAACGCGCGCCCGCGCCTCAATCTGCTGACGCCGACGGTCAATCCCGACCAGACCTTTGGCGGGGTGTCGACGGCTCTGCATGTCTTCGATGGTCTTGCGGCGGCGCTCGGAGACGGCTGGGACTGCCGCATCGTCTCGACCGACGCGGATATCGGCCCAGAGGCATACGAAAAATTCGCGGGCTATGACCCGACGCCCTACGCCGCCAGCCTCGATCACGGGCGCCGGCTTCTCGTCGACGCCTTTCAGCGCGAGGGCGGGCGGCTGGATCTGCGCGCGACGGACATGTTCGTGGCGACCGCCTGGTGGACGGCGATTCTGGCGCGCGGTCTCGAGCGCGACCGGGCGCGTTTCTTCGGCGGCGCCTTGCCGTTCGTTTACGTCATTCAGGATGACGAACCTTATTTTCAGGGCCGCGGCGCGCGCTCCGCGCTGGCGGCGTCGACCTATCGTCACCCCAGGGAGACCATCGCCGTCATCAATTCCGAAGAGCTGTTTGGCGCCATGAACGAAAGATATGGCTTTTCGGAAAGCTATTGTCTTCCTTACCGCATGAATGCCGAGATCTCGGCCGCCCTTCGCGCCGCGCCGCGCGAGCGGCTGATGCTTGTTTATGGACGGCCGCATGTCGCTCGCAATGGCTTTGAATTGATCTGCGACGCAATCTTTCGCTGGCAGCAACGCGACCCCATACGGGCGAGCCGCTGGCGGATCGTCTTCCTTGGCGAGGAGTTCCCCGCGTCGCAGCTTTATCCGTTGCAAAATGCGGTGGTGGCGGGGAAGGTCGATCTTGCTCGATATGCGGATTATCTCAGTCGCGCGAGCATCGGCGTCTCGCTGATGCTCTCGCCCCATCCCAGCTACCCGCCGCTCGAAATGGCGGAAGCGGGCCTGCTGACGATCACCAATGATTTCGAGGGACGCAGCCTGCGACAGCGCTTCGACGACATCGTCTGCGTCGAGGCTCCAGAGCCGCTGGCGCTGGCCGACGCGATCGAATCCGCTGTCGAGCGCATGGAGCCGGTGATTGGCCGCCTCACGCCGCGCCGGGAGCGAGTGTCGCCAAAGATGGACGCTTCCGCGCTCTTCGACGCGGCGCGTCTCGCGGAGCGGCTGCGCGGCGCCGCTTCCGCAGTTACCGGGGCTGCCCCACCAGACGCGTGACGCAGCTTTCGAGCGATTGGCGCCAGGGCGGCAAGGCGACGCCGTAACGCTCGGCGAGTTTCCTGTTGTCGAGGCGCGAATTGGCCGGCCGGAGCGCGGGCGTCGGATAATCCGCGGTGGAGATGCGCCGCACCCGCACGGGCCGCCGCCCGCATGTTTGCGCGGTAGCGAAAGTCGCCTCGGCGAGGTCCGCCCAGCTCGCCTCGCCCGCCCCGGTGAGGTTGAAAACGCCGCGCAGCGACGCGGCCGGATCGTCGACGACGCGTCGCGCAATCAGCAGGAGCGCGTCGGCGATGTCGATGGCGCTTGTGGGATTGCCCACCTGGTCCGCGACGACAGCGACCTCCTCGCGCGTTTCGCCAAGGCGCAGCATGGTCTTCACGAAATTGGCGCCGAAGGGGCTGTACACCCAGGCGGTGCGCAAGATCACATGGTTCGGGTGGATCGCCCGGATGGTCTCCTCGCCCGCCAGCTTCGAGCGGCCATAGGCGCTGGAGGGTCCCGTCGGATCGTCCTCGCGATAGGGGCGCGCAAGGGTTCCGTCGAACACGTAATCGGTGGACAGATGCAACAGCGGCGCATTCAGTTCGGCGGCCGCTTCGGCGACATGGCCGGCGCCCTCGCCGTTGACGCGCATGGCGATGTCGGCTTCGCTTTCGGCCTTGTCCACGGCGGTATAGGCGGCGGCGTTGATGATCACGTCGCAGCGGGCGTGGCGCAGGCTGGCGAGAACGGCGTTCCGCAGCCCGAGGTCGAGTTGCGGGCGGCCGAGGGCGGTGATTTCAACGTCCTTGCCAGCGCGTTCGATCAGCGCGCTGACGACCTGGCCGGTCAGGCCGGTGACGGCGAGACGGAGCGTCATACAAGCGTCCCCGCAGGAGAAACGATGACGCTGAGTCTACGCCGGGGAGGCTCCGCGCGGCAAGACACGCGGAGCGCGAGCGCTTTCCGCCGAAGGGGACATCGGTTGGGCGCAAGAAAGCGCGACAGGACAAAAACAAGAGCCCCGCTCTGAATCGATCCGAGCGGGAATGCTCCAGGCGGCAAGACGGGCGCTTATTTGCGCCCGACGCTGACATATTCGAACCCGCGCTTACGCACGTCGGCGGGGCGGTAGACGTTGCGCAGATCGACGATGATCGGCTGCTTCAGCAGGCTTTTCACGCGATCGAGGTCGAGCGCGCGGAACGCGTCCCATTCTGTCACGATCGCGACCGCATCCGCGCCCTCCAGCGCCGAATAGGCGTCGTCGTGGAACGTCACTTCCGGCATCAGCGGCCGCGCCTGTGTCATGCTTTCCGGATCATAGGCGTGCACGTCCGCGCCATCGCCGGCCAGCGAGGCGACGATCGCCAGCGAGGGCGCGTCGCGCATGTCGTCGGTGTTCGGCTTGAAGGCGAGGCCGAGCAGCGCGATCTTCTTGCCGCGCACCGAGCCGCCCAGCGCCACGATGATCTTGCGCGCCATGGCGCGCTTGCGGGCGTCGTTGACCGCCACCACCGTCTCGACGATGCGCAGGCTCGAGCCTTCGTCCTGGCCGGTCTTGATCAGCGCCAGCGTGTCCTTGGGGAAGCAGGAGCCGCCATAGCCAGGCCCCGCATGCAGGAACTTGCCGCCGATGCGCTTGTCGAGGCCGATGCCGCGCGCGACCTCCTGCACGTCCGCGCCCACCTTCTCGCACAGATCAGCAATCTCGTTGATGAAGGTGATCTTGGTGGCGAGAAAGGCGTTGGCGGCGTATTTCGTCAATTCCGAGGTGCGGCGGCCGACGAACACCAGCGGCGGCGCATTGAGCGACAGCGGCCGGTAGATTTCCTCCATGACGTCGCGGGCGCGCGGGTCCTCGACGCCGATGACCACGCGGTCGGGGCGCTTGAAATCCTCGATGGCCGCGCCTTCGCGCAGGAACTCCGGGTTGGAGACGACGGCGAAATCGGCCTTCGGATTGACGTCGCGGATGATGCGCTCGACCTCGTCGCCGGTGCCGACGGGCACGGTGGATTTGTTGACGACGACGGTGAAGCCCTCCAGCGCGCAGGCGATGGTCTTGGCGGCGGCGTAGACATAGGAGAGGTCAGCGTGACCGTCGCCGCGGCGCGAGGGCGTGCCGACGGCGATGAAGACGGCGTCCGCGCCCTTCACGGCGGGTCCGAGATCGGTGGTGAAGGACAGGCGGTTCTGCTTGACGTTATTGGCGACCAGCTCGTCGAGGCCGGGCTCGTAGATCGGAATCTCGCCGCGATTGAGACGCTCGATCTTGCCGGCGTCGGAATCGACGCAAATCACTTCGTGACCGAAATCCGCAAAGCAAGCGCCAGAAACAAGCCCCACATAGCCGGAGCCAATCATCGTGATTTTCATCTACGGGAATTCCTCTTGGAGAGAAGCAAGCAGGCGCGGACGGGCTGGGCCACAGTCATTGTTTCTGACGCCGGCTTTGTCAATGTCGCGCCGGCGTGATCTCGGCTTTTCGCTGTTTTCTCAAACTGTTCCGCGCCTGTCGCCATCTGGCCGCCCGTTGCGGCCATGATGCCCTTACGACGCCCGCAAAACAGTTTTTTGAAAACCCGCCCGGCGGGCGGGCGGGGCGACGGACCCGCGCCGATTCGTCGCAGGCGGCGATCGGCGCCAACAGTAAGCTTCGCCTCGCCGCGCCGTCTTCTTCTGTTGCGGCGCAGCAAATGCGTCAGCCTATACGATTCCAATGCAATGGAGTACGGATGGATGGCCGGCGCGTCACTGTTTTGACGGGGCGCATCATCTTGGGTCGCTCGGGACGAATTCACCGTTCCCGACGGATTCGATTTGACAAGCGCGGAGCTATAGCCGATTGAGACGGCGCGGCAAAAGAGAAAACAGCGAAAACAAGCCTGTAACAGGCGCTGCGGGGAAACATTGAGCGACACGATAGAGATGGTTTCCGGATCCCACAAGTCGTGCGGTCCGGATGCGCGAGCGCTGGCGCAACGCATGGCCATGTTGAAAACTCAGGCGCGCGAGAAGGGGTATTTCAACGTCCCCGTTTGGGAGCAGGCGTTCCGGTGCGTCGAAATGGTCGGCGTACCCGTCATTGCTTTCTATCTCCTGTCGCAGGGCGGCCTGATGGCGGTCGCCGGCGGCCTGCTGCTCGGGGTCCACTACCCGCGCACGGCTTATCTGGGTCACGATCTCGCGCATAACCACTGGGGTCCGCGCGACGACGCGAAGCCGACCTTGATGCTCCGCGCGGTCGCGCTGTTCCAGGGCTTCGGCGCCTCGTGGTGGGTCGAGAAGCACGAACTGCATCACTCCTTCCCCAACGCCTGCCGCATGACCGACGGGGTGCTGACGCCGATCGACGGCGACATCGACTCCGTGCCGTGGATCGTCTGGGACAAGTCGCTGATCAAATATAACGACACGGCGCGCAAGTCGGGCTTCGAGAAGCTTCTCGCCTTTGTGATGCCGCGCTTTCAGGTGCCCCTGTTCTTCCCGTTGCTGTCGCTCGCCCGGTTCAACTGGAGCTGGCAGAGCATTGAGACAGCGGCGCGCCGGCAGAGGAACATCGAGGCCGCGCTATGCGTCGCGCATTGGGTCGTCGGCCTGACGCTCGCTGGCCTGCTGACGCCGGGGCCGGCCTGGACCGGCTGGCTGTGGTTCCTGTCCGCGCAGCTCCTGGGCGGTTTCATTCTGGCGTTCGTTTTCGTGCTCAATCACACGGGAATGGAAATCTATGACGCGACCGAGGCTCAGGGGTTCTATGACCGCCAGGCCCGTTCCACGCGCAACACGCCCAGCTCGGTCGTCCTCGACTGGCTGACCGGCGGTCTCAACAGCCAGATCGAGCATCACATGTTCCCCACCATGGCGCGCCGCAATCTTCCCAAGATGCGCGAAGCCACGCGCAGGGCCATGCAGGAATGCGGCAACGCCTATGAAGAGCTCAAGAACGGCGAGGCGATGCGCGCCGTCATCGGGGCGCTCAGCGAAGCCGCCAGAGCCTGATCCATCTCGCGCCGCTCGGTTTCGAGCGGCGCTTTTTTTGACCTTTTATAGTTAAGTTAAAGGTATTTGCGCGCTCTGGACCATTCGAGCCGCTTTCTCCACAATCCCCCAAGGCGCAAGAGGCGGCGGAGTTCCTCGGGGGGCCTTTGCATGGATCGTTCGAACAACAAGGACGCAAACGGCAAGAGGGAATGGCGGTTCGACCTCGGCTACTTCCTCGTCGCCGCGATCGCGATTCTGCTCCTTCAACAGCTTTGGGACAGCTACGGCGAGACGAACGTCGTCGCCTACAGCGAATTCTACGACCTCTTGCGGGAGGGAAAGATCGACGACGTCACGGTGGGCGAGAAGGTCGTCCGGGCGACGCTCAAGAAACCGCTTGCCGACGGCAAGAAGCAGGTCGTCGCGGTTCGGGTCGATCCCAATTTCGCGCAGGAGCTCGAGGCGGCGAAGGTCAAATATTCGGGCGCGGTCGAACATGGCTGGGCGAGCACGCTGCTGTCCTGGGTTATCCCGGCGGCGATTTTCTTCTTCATCTGGAGCCTGCTGGCGCGCCGGCTCGGGCAGGGCCTCGGCTCGGTGATGTCGGTTGGCCAGAGCAAGGCCAAGATATTCGTCGAGACGGACATCAAGATCGGCTTCAAGGATGTCGCGGGCGTCGATGAAGCCAAGGAGGAATTGCAGGAAGTCGTGGCCTTTCTGAAAGACCCGGCGACCTATGGCCGGCTGGGCGCGCATGTCCCCAAGGGCATTTTGCTGGTCGGGCCGCCGGGAACCGGCAAGACGCTGCTCGCCCGCGCGGTCGCCGGCGAGGCGGGCGTCCCCTTCTTTTCCATCAATGGCTCCGAATTCGTCGAGATGTTCGTCGGCGTCGGCGCCGCGCGCGTGCGCGATCTGTTCACGCAGGCGCGCGCGGCCGCGCCCTGCATCATCTTCATCGACGAGCTCGACGCGCTGGGCCGCGCCCGCGGCATCTCCGGCCTGAGCGGCGGCCATGACGAGAAGGAGCAGACGCTCAACCAGCTCCTGAGCGAACTCGACGGTTTCGATCCCACGGTCGGCGTCGTGCTGCTCGCCGCGACCAACCGGCCCGAGGTGCTCGATCCCGCCTTGCTGCGCGCCGGCCGCTTCGACCGGCAGATCGCGGTGGATCGCCCCGACAAGAGCGGGCGTCTCGCCATCCTCGACGTGCATCTGCGCAAGATCAAGCTGGCGCCGGATGTGGACCCGGCGAAGATCGCGGCGATGACGCCGGGCTTCACCGGCGCCGACATCGCCAACCTCGTCAATGAAGCGGCGATGCTCGCGACCCGCCGCAAGGCGCAGGCGGTGACCTTCGACGATTTCACGGCGGCGATCGAGCGCATTCTGGCGGGACCGGAAAAGCGCAAGCGCATTCTGAACCCGCAGGAACGGCGCATCGTCGCCTTCCATGAGATGGGTCACGCCATCGTCGCCATGGCGCTGCCCGACGTCGATCCGGTGAAGAAAGTGTCGATCGTTCCGCGCGGCGTCGGCGCCCTCGGCTATACGATGCAGATGCCGACGGAAGACCGCTATCTCATGACGCGGACGGAGCTCACCGACCGCATGACGGTTCTGCTCGGCGGCCGGGCAGCGGAGATGCTCGTGTTCAGCGAAGCCACGACGGGCGCCGCCGACGATCTGCAGCGCGCGACGGAAATGGCGCGCGCAATGGTCACGCGCTATGGCATGGAGCCGGACATCGGGCAGGCGTCCTTCGTCGTCGAGCGTCCGCGCTATCTGGATTTGCAAGGTCTCGGACCGCAGCAGTCGGAGATGAGCGACGAGACCAACGCGCGGATCGACGCGGCGATCAACAGGCTCGTGGAGCAGGCCTTCCTGCGTGCGCGAGACATTCTGAAAAGCTGTTCCGCCTTGCATGTCGACTCGGCCGAGCGGCTCCTCGATCAGGAGACCTTCACGGAAGCCGATCTGGCTCCGCTCTATGCGGCGGTTCGCGAAAGAACCTGCGGCGCGTCTCACGTGTGACGGGGCAGGGTGCGCGACGTCAGCCCGGATCGACGAAGAAGGACGGCGGCGCCGCTCCTGCTGCGATCATCTCCAGCATTTGCTCGGAGGCCGCGAGCGCCTCGGCGATGGCGACGTCCATGTCGAGGTAGCGATAGGATCCCAGCCTGCCGAGGAAGCTCACGCCCGGCGTGCTGCGCGCGAGCGCGATATACTCATTCAGCGTCTTCTGCTCCTTCGCCAGACGAATCGGATAATATGGAACGTCACGCGGCCGGCAGTCGCGGCTGTATTCGCGATAGCAGATCGTTTCGTCGAAACGCTCCTTCTCCCAGGGCGCGAAATGCTTGTGTTCGGTCACGCGCGTGAAGGGGACGTCCGCGTCGCAATAGTTGAGGACGGCGGTTCCCTGAAAATCGCCCCGGCTTCGGAGAACCTGAAACTCCAGCGTGCGATAGTTCAGCCGGCCGAGACGGTAGTTGAAATAGCGATCGATCGGCCCGCTGTAGATCACATGCGCGAAGTCGTCGCCCAGCGATTCGAAGCTTTCTCCGAGCCTCAGCTCCACACGCGGCGCATCCAGGATGGACGCGATCATCTCCGTGTAGCCGTCCCTGGGCATGCCCTGGAAACGGTGTGAAAAATAGCTGTCGTCATAATTGAAGCGCAGCGGCAGGCGCTTGAGAATTGCGGCGGGAAGCTCCGTCGGATCGAGCCCCCATTGTTTGCGCGTGTAGCCCTCGAAGAAGGCTTCGTACAGCTCCCGGCCGATCATGGACAACGCCTGTTCCTCGAAATGGCGCGGGGCCTCCTGCGGGATCGTCTTCGATGCGATGAGCGCCTGCGCTTCGGCGGGGTTCAGCGCCAGGCCGAAGAACTGATTGATTGTCAGCAGATTGACGGGCAGGCTGAACACATGGCCGCGCGCGACCGCCTGCACGCGATGAGCGTAGGGCATCATGGCGCAGAAGCGCTGCACATAGGCCCAGACCTTTTCATCGGAGGTGTGGAAAATGTGCGGCCCATAGAGATGGGTCATGATCCCCGTCTGCGGATCGCGGAGGGTGGCGCAATTCCCGCCGATGCCCCCGCGCTCGTCTACGACCAGGACGTCGTGACCAGCCTCGCCCAACGCACGGGCGACGACGGCGCCGCTCAGGCCCGCTCCGACAATACAATAGCGCGCCAAGTGACGGTCTCCTCTCGGTGTTGATCAGCGCGTGAGAACGCGGCGATAACCAAGGTGGGACGTCAGCCTGTCGCGAAGCTGACCAGATCACTGGCGTGAAAGCGTAATTATAATAAGAGGAGAGGCGCGTAGACAATTGCCGGAACAATTCAAAGCTTAAATCGGCGCGTCACGTCACGTGGAATTTAAAGCTCCATTAAGACGGGCGCTTTAGATCAGACGATACCGACCGCTCTCCAACTGGCGGAAAAGCCCTCGTGTTGGCCGGGCAGATGAGCTGCCCCATTCGGTCTGGCGCCGCCTCGCGGAACATCCCGCAAGGTCGTGAGCCGGATTGCCGATCCGCACGACGATGTCTCCCTTCGTAAGTGATAACTTGGCGTGGCCCGCTTCGCCGCGAAGCTCGTCCTGCGCCAAGCCCGACCAGGCGATTCCTGCCGGCGCGTCCGCAGGCGTCCCATACGACGCAACGAGCAGATAGAGATTCCTCAGGGGCTGGCCAATGACTTCGATCATCGCCTCACTTTCCGCCAAACAGATTGCGCTTCTGTCGACGGACACGATTTCCAAGCTCACGACGAGCGACATTGCGGCGATGCAGACCGCGCAGGTCGCGGCGTTGTCATCGACGCAGTTGAGCGCGATGACGACGGATGACGTGAGCGCCTTCACGACGACGCAATTCTCCGCGCTGGCCGCGAACGCCATCGCGGGGCTCAGCAGCGTACAGATCAGCAATCTGACGACCTCCGAGGTCGCGGCGCTGTCCTCCGCGCAGCTCGCAAAGATCGTCGCCTCCTACATCGACGATTTCACCACCGATCAGGTTGCGGTGCTCTCGACCAATCAGATCGCCGCGCTGTCGTCCACGCAGGCCGCCGCGATCGAAACCGCCGATATCGCCGTGATGACCGGAACGCAGGTCGCGGCTCTGAGCTCCAAGAGCGTCTCCGCGCTCTCGACCGACCAGATCGCAGCCCTGACGACCACTGCCGTCGCGGCGCTGACGACGACGCAGGTCAAGGCGCTGAACTCGGCGCAGGTCGCCGCATTGTCGACAGCGCAGGCCGCCGCCCTCACCACGACGCAGATTTCCGCGCTGTCATCGACGCAGATCGTCGGATTGACGACGGACAGCGTCGCGGCGCTCTCGACCGACCAGACGGCGGCGATCGCCGCCAAGACCCTGTCCGGCATGACGACGGCGCAGATCGTCACGCTGTCCACCGGCCAGGCGGCCGCCCTCACCACCGCGCAGGTGGCCTCCCTCACCGCGGCGCAGGCCGCGGCGCTTGAAACAGCTGATCTCGCGGCGATGTCCACGAGCCAGGTGGCCGCTCTCACCAGCAAGGATGTCGCGGTTCTCACCACTGATCAGATCGTGGCGATGAACACCGCCGATATCGCGGCGCTCTCCAGCACGCAGATCGGCGCGCTCACCACGACGCAGATCGCCGTGCTGTCCACGGATCAGACGGCGGCCTTGACGACGGCGCAAGTCAACTCCCTGTCGTCGAAGCAGATTGGCGCATTAACGACCACGAATGTCGCCGCGCTGTCGACGGCGCAGGTCTCCTCGCTGCGCACCAGCGCCATTTCGGGCCTCACCACGGCCCAGATCGGCGTCATCTCCACGGATCAGGCGGCGGCGCTGACGACCGCGCAGGTCGCCCTGCTGTCGACGTCCCAGGCGGCGGCGCTGACGACCGACGACATCGTCGCATTGTCGACCGCCCAGTTCGGCGCGCTCAATGCGAAGGACGTGGCGGCGCTGCTGTCGTCCCAGGTGGCGGCGATCGAGACGACGGACCTCGCCGCCCTGTCGACGACGCAGATCGCGGCGATGACCTCCTCGCAGCTTGGAAATCTCTCGACCGATCAGGCGGCGGCGCTGACGACGGCGCAGGTCGCCGTGCTGTCCTCGTCGCAGGCGGCGGCGCTGACCACGGACGCGCTTGCGGCCATGTCGACCGCTCAGATCGCGGCGATCAGCGTCAAGACCGTCGCCGGGCTGACCACGGCGCAGGTGGCGGCTCTCACCACCGATCAGGCTGCGTCGCTGACCACCGCGCAGGTCGCGGCGCTGACCACCAAGCAGGCGGCGGCCATCGAGACCGCCGACCTTGCCGCGCTGTCGACCTCGCAGGTCGCCGCGCTCACCAGCAAGGACATTGGCGCGCTGACGACGGATCAGGTGGTCGCCATCGAGACGGCGGATGTCGCCGTGCTCTCGACCGGGCAGATCAGCTCGCTGACCACCGCGCAGGTCGCCGTGCTCTCGACCGATCAGGCGGCGGCGTTGACGACGACTCAGGTCGCGGCCTTCTCCTCGAAGCAGGCCGGCGCCCTCACCACCTCCGACATCGCCGCGCTGTCCACGGATCAGGTCGCGGCGCTGAGCTCCAAGGCCATCGCCGGATTGACCACGGCGCAGGTCGCGAGCTTCTCGACCGATCAGATCGCCGCCATGACGACGGCGCAGATCGGCGCGCTGTCCTCGACGCAGGCCGCCGCGATCGTGACCGCCGACATTGTCGCGCTCTCCACCGCCCAGACCGCCGCCCTGTCGTCCAAGAGCGTCGGAGCGCTGACCACGGACCAGATCGCCGCCATGGAGACGGCCGATCTTGCCGCTTTGTCGACGGGACAGATCGGCGCCCTCTCCACCGCCCAGGTCGGCGCGCTGACGACGGATCAGACGGCGGCGCTGACCACGACGCAGATCGGCGCCTTCTCCTCGAAGCAGGCCGGCGCCCTGACGACCGTCGACATTGGCGCGCTCTCCACCACTCAGGTCGCCTCGCTGAATTCGAAGGCCATCGCGGGTCTGACGACCGCTCAGGTCGCCGCGCTGTCGACGGATCAGGTCGCGGCGCTGACCACGGCGCAGATCGCCTCGCTCTCGACCACGCAGGCCGCCGCCATCGAGACGGCGGACATCGCCGCGCTGTCGACGGACCAGGTCGCGGCGCTCTCGTCCAAGGGCGTGGCCGTGCTGACCACGGACCAGGTCGCCGCGATGGAGACGGCGGACCTCGCCGTAATGACGACGGCGCAGATCGGCGCGATGAACACCGCGCAGATCGCCACGCTCTCCACCGATCAGGCCGCCGTGCTGACGACGGCGCAGATCGGCGTCATGTCCTCCAAGCAGGTTGGAGCGCTGACGACCGCGGATGTGGGGGCGCTCTCGACGACGCAACTGTCGGCCGTGAGCACGGGCGCCGTCGCGGGACTGACGACCGCCCAGATCGCCGTCGTCTCGACCGCCCAGGCCGCCGCCCTGAGCACGGCGCAGATCGGCGCGCTCTCTTCTGCGCAGATTGGCGCGCTGTCCACGGATAGCGTCGCGGCGCTGTCGACCGCTCAGATCGCCGCCATCTCGTCCAAGGCGTTCTCGGCGCTGACGACGGATCAGATCGTCTCGATCACCACTGATCAGGTCGCGGCGCTGACGACAGGCCAGATCGCCTCGATGACGACGGCTCAGGCCGCCGCGATCGAGACCGCCGATCTCGCGGTCGTCTCGACGAGCCAGATCGGCGCGCTGTCGACCAAGGATCTCGCGGCCCTCTCGGCCATGCAGGTCCTCGCGCTGGCGACCGCCGACGCGGCGGCGCTCTCGACCTCGCAGATCGCCGCCCTGAAGACAGATCAGGTCGCCGCGCTGTCCACCGATCAGGTGGCCGTGCTGTCGACGGGCCAGATCGCCACGCTGTCGTCGACGCAGCTTGCCGCGGTGACGACCACCGATCTCGCGGCGATGTCGACCACGCAGGTCGCCTCGCTCAGCACCAAGGCGCTTGCCGGCCTGACAAGCGATCAGGTCGTCACCCTGTCGACGGATCAGGCGGCGGCGCTGACCACCGCGCAGGTCGCGGCGTTGAGCTCGGCCCAGACGGCCGCCATCGAGACGACCGATCTCGCGGCGCTCTCCACCGGCCAGATCGCATCCTTCTCGTCGAAGAGCGTCGCGGCGCTGACGACGGATCAGATCGGCGCGCTCACGACCACGGAAGTGGCGGCGCTCACGACGGGTCAGGTCGCGGCGCTGACGACGACGCAGATCGCGACGCTCTCGACAGCGCAGGCCGCGGCGCTGACGACGGCGCAAGTCGGCGCGCTCGCCTCCTCACAGATCGGGAAGCTGACGACGGACGCCGTCGCGGCCCTGTCCACGGACCAAGTCGCCGCCGTGAAGGTCGCCTCCCTGCCGGGACTGTCCACGGAGCAGATCGACGCGCTGTCGACCGGACAGTCGGCCGCGCTGACGACCTCGCAGGTGGCGGCCCTGTCCTCGCTTCAGGCGGGCGCGCTGGGAACCGACGAACTCGCCGCGCTCTCGACGGGCCAGGTCGCGGCGCTCAGCTCCAAGGCGATCCCGGGCCTGACCACCGGCCAGATCGCCGCCCTGACCACCGATCAGGCGGCCGCGCTGTCGACCACGCAGCTCGCCACACTGTCGACGGGCCAGGCCGCCTCGATCGAGACGGGGGACCTTGCGGTGCTGTCCACGGCGCAGATCGGCGCCCTGACCACGGCCTCCGTCGCGGCCTTCTCGACCGATCAGGTCGCCGCGCTGACGACGGTGGAAGTGGCCGCGCTGAGCACGCGCCAGATCGGCGCGCTGACGACGGAGCAGCTTGCGGTTCTGTCGACGGATCAGGCGGCGGCGCTGACGACCGCGCAGGTGGCGGTCCTGTCCTCGAAACAGGCCGGCGCGCTCTCCACCGCCGACGTCGCGGCTTTGGCGACGGACCAGATCGCGGCGCTGAGTTCGGGCGCCGTCTCAGGGCTGACGACGGACCAGGTCGGCGTGCTCTCAACCGGCCAGGCGGCGGCGCTGACGACAGGCCAGATCGCCGTGCTGTCCACGGCGCAGACGAAAGCGCTGACCACGGACGACGTGGCCGCTCTGACGACCGCGCAGTTCGCCGCCTTCACTACGACGGACATCGCGGCGTTGACGACCGCGCAGATCGCCGCCGCGACCACGGATCAGGTGGTGGCGCTGACGACCGCGCAGGCGGCTGCGCTGACCTCCGATCAGATCGCCGCCTTCTCGACGGCCCAGTCCGCCGCGCTGGAGACGAGCGACATCGCCGCGCTGTCCTCCACCCAGATCGGCGCGCTGGAGACGGACGACTTCGCGGCGCTGACCTCGACCCAGCTCGGCGCGATCAGCACCTCGGGACTGGGCGGTCTGGCGACCGACGACATCGGCGCCTTAAGCACCACGCAAGCTGACGGGTTTACCTCGACCCAGTTGCAGGCGCTCAACGCCGACATCCTGAACGCGCTGTTCAAGCTCTACAACGGCTGACCGCGTCCATGAGAAGCCGCGCCGGACACGTCCGGCGGCGGCGACCACAGCCAATCGCCGCGTCGGCCAGCAGCCGGCGCGGCGTTCGAGTCGAGCGTCGCGTCGTCTTCCCCCATGACAAAGGGATACAGAATGCTTGCGCCCGCTACGTCTCCGGAAGCCATCGCGACGTCGTTCCGGCAGGAGGCCGAGAAGGCGCGCTCGGGCCAGTTGACGCTCGCGGGTCTCTTCAGCGCCGCCGAGGCGTTCTCCTCCGCCAATCAGCTCCGGCTCGCCGCCGAACTCTATCGCAACTGGATCGCCTTCAACGCGAACGATCCACTCGCGCACATGGCCTATTTCAATCTCTCCGTGCTGTTGCGCCGTCTGGATGATTTTCCCGGCGCCATCAACGCGCTCGCCGAATGCGCCCGTCTCAAGCCGGATTTTCATCAGGCGCGCATCAATCTGGGGCGCGTGTTCGAGGACGCCGGCCATCTCCCGCGCGCGCTGGAGCAATGGAATCTGGCCATCGCGGGCCTCGGCGGCGTCAGCGGCGAAACGCAGAAACTGAAACTGCTCGCGCTTCAGCAGACGGGTCGCGTCCTCGAAGCGGCGGAGCGGTTCGAAGCGGCGGAAGGCGTGCTCAAGCAGGCGATCGAGCTTCGGCCCGATCTCACCGAATCCGCGCAGCACTGGATCGCGTTGCGGCAACGCCAATGCAAGTGGCCGGTCCTGACGCCGTCAGACCATGTCACGCGCCGCCAACTCCTCGACAGCATGTCGCCGATCTCGCTGGCGCTGCACGCCGACGACCCGATGTTTCAGCTCGCCAAGGCATGGCGCTATAATCGCAATCTCGTCGGACGCCCCGCCCTCCGGCCGCTTCACACTGACAGGAAGGCGCGCGATCCCACGCAAAGACTGCGCATCGGCTATGTCTCCTCCGATCTGCGTGAACATGCGGTGGGCTTCGCGCTGGTGGAAATCTTCGAGCTGCACGACAGATCGAAATTCGAGCTCTTTGCCTATTATTTCGGAGAGGATCGTCCGGCGGACGCGACGCAGGCGCGTTTCAGGGTCGCCGTCGACCACTGGACCGATATCTCCGCGCTCGATGACGATCGGGCGGCGCTGGAGATCGCCGAGGACCAGATCGACATTCTCGTCGATCTCAACGGCTATACGAAGAATGCGCGGGCGGGCGTCTTCGCGCGCCGGCCCGCGCCGGTGATCGTGAACTGGTGCGGCTATCCCGGCACGATGGGCAGCCCCTATCATCACTATCTGATCGCCGACGCAAACATCATCCCGCCGGACAGCGAGATCTTCTATTCCGAGAAAGTCATGCGGCTTGCCTGCAATCAGCCGCTCGACCGCAAGCGCCAGATCGATCACGGCGCGTTGACGCGCGCGGACGAGAGCCTGCCCGAGGACGCTTTTGTCTTCTGCTGTCTCAATGGCATGCAGAAAATCACGCGTGAGATGTTCCTGCTGTGGATGCGCATCCTGCGCGAGACGCCGGGATCGGTGCTGTGGCTGCTCGCCGGGTCGCAGGATGTCGACGACAGGCTGCGCAAACTCGCGCCCGCGCATGGGGTCGCGGCGGAGCGCATTCTCTTCGCGCAGAAGCGTCCGAATGCGCTGCATCTCGCCCGCATGTCGCTCGCCGATCTCTTTCTCGACACCTTCCCCTATGGCGCGCATTCGACGGCGGCGGACGCGCTGACGGCGGGCGTGCCGGTGCTGACGCGGCCGGGACGCAGTTTCGCCTCGCGCTTTTGCGCCAGCGTCGTGCGCGCCGCTGGGCTCGACGATCTCGTCTGCGACAGTTTCGAGGATTATGCGCGCAAGGCGGTCGCGCTCGGGACCGATCCCCAGCGCGCGCGGCATTATCGCCGCAAGCTGGCTCTGGAACGCGAAAGCAGCGTGCTGCGCGACATGAACGCCACGACGCGGCGGCTGGAAGAGCTTTATCTGGACATGCAGGCGGCCCGCGAAGCCGGCGGCCTGCCGGTTCCCGACCTCGCCAATCTCGAAGTCTATTACGAAATCGGCGCCGAGCTCGACGCCGAACGCGCAAATCATGCGGACGATGGGGGATATTTCGCGACCTATCAGGCGAAGCTCGCGGACTGGAATCGTCACGCGCCGCTCGCGCCGGATTCGCGCCTCTGGCGCCGGCGCGTTCCTTAAGACCTCTCGATTCTTTTCACCAAGGACAGACGGATGCTCACTCCTTCCGCCGCACGCCGGCCGCGCACCATCCTCCTGACGTTCGCGGGCCGCCGCGACCGGATGACGCTTTTGACGACTTATGTCGAACGCGCCATCGAGCTCGGCCTCATCGACGAATGGCACATCTGGGATTTCACACGAACGCCGGCGGATCGTGCGTGGCTGCGCCAGAGATTTCCGGTGGCGCAGGCGACGCCGAGCAATTCCTTCGACTATTTTTCATACCCACGTCCGCTCGCGCTGGGAGAGAAGCGGACGGGATTGCGCTTCTCGGTCGCGGCGCGCAGCGACGTGCATCTCGGTTTGCGCCGGGTCGACGGCGAAGGCCCGAGTTACGAAATCATCATCGGCGGCTGGAGCAATCAGGCGAGCGCGCTGCGGGTCTTCGACGACGCCGGGTCGCTGATCGACGTTGCGGCGCGTGATCCGCTGCGTCAGCCGCTCGTCGTCTCGGCGACGCCGGACATCATGCCGGAATTCGGTTTCGCGGGCGTCGAAGTCGACTTCAGCGTGGATGAGGTCAAAGTCTTCGTGCAGGGACGGGAGGCGCTGCTTGCGCCGCTGCGCATCCCGCCGGGGCGCTATGAGTTGCTCTATCGCACAGGCTACGGGACCAATGGCGAGTGGCTGTTCTCCGACACGGAAGAGGCCCCGGCGCGGCTTTTCGTCAGGGGTCCGACGACGGATTACCCTCCCGGCGCGATGTTCTACACCAGCGCCTATCAATACTATGGCGCCAATCTCGATCGCTACCGTGACGACATCTTTCTCAAATGCGACGACGACATCGTCTTCTTCGATCTCGCGCGGCTGGCGGAATTCGTCGATTTCCGGCGCCGCAACACCGGCTATTTTCTCCTGAGCGCCAATGTCGTCAACAATGGCGTCTGCGCCTATTTCCAGCAGGCGAGCGGCGCCATCCCTGCGGGCTTCGACAATTTCGAAATGCCGAAGGGCGGCATGTGCGGGTCGCTCTGGGCGAGCGGGGCGAAAGCACAGCGGCTTCATGAGCTGTTCCTGAAGAACCCCGCCGCCTTCCGGGAGGCAGCGCGCGCGCCGATTTGCTGGCTCGAGAGGCTCAGCATCAATTTCATTTCCTGGCTCGGGGCCGATCTCGTTCATATTCCAGACATCATGGCGGACGACGAGCACGACCTCTGTTACGGCGTGCGCAAGCGCGCGAAGAAAGTCAACGCCATCTATCCACGTTTCCTGGCGTCGCATCTCTCCTTCTGGAAGCAGGACGCGGATATGGATGTCGATCGGATTCTCGCGGGCTATCGCGCGCTGGCGGATCGCGAGCTTCACGCCGCGCCCTCCCTGCGCCCGGATTTTCCGAAGGCTGATGAGGGCGCGCTGATATCTTTGAGCGCCTGAGCGAAACCTATGGCCGCGACTCGCGTTAAGGCGCCAGGTGCTGAAAAGCGCAGGAGCGAGTCATGATGAAGCTGCCTGAACTGAACCGGCATATCGTGGGCGTATCGGCCCTCGCATTGGCGATCCTTGGTCTCGGCTATGCCGCAAATGTGATGAGTGTGAATTACAATCGGCCTGTTGCGCAACTCGAAAGCAGCCAGGTTCGCGTCAGCGAGGCTGACAACGGCATGCCGTCGAACTTCCTGAACATGCTGAGTCGCATTCCGCCGAACGTTTACGGCCGGGCTTCTTCTGGCGACGAGCAAGCCGCGAAGCCGCAGGAGCGCGCGGCTGTGTCGCCGCAGGGTGGGTCGGAAAGCTCGTTCTTCTCGGAAGCGAAGAAATGGACCGAGCAGGATTGGCGCGCCGCCGCCGATGCGGTGGCCAATCTGAAGTCGAGCCGCGGCCAGCAGGCTCAAAATTATGACATGTCCGGAATCGTCTGGGCGCCACCCGAGGAAATCGCGAGCAAGAACGGGGCAGGCGCCACACGCTGAAGGCCGCAATGATCGCCCGGCGCATGCCGCGCCGGGCTTTCGCTCAATAGTTGCTGAGCACTTCGACTTTCGAATTGGCGAGAACGAGTCTGCCAGCGAGCAGTTTGGCCAGATTGGCCATGATGCGCTCGGCGCTGCGTGGGTGCGCGCTTCGGAACTGGCCGTAGGCCGTGAGCGGCAACTCCAGGCAGTGCACGGTGGTGTCGGCCCAGACGTCCGCCGAGCGCTCGCTCTCCAGCAGCGACATCTCGCCGAAAACCATGCCGGGGATCAGCGAGGCGAGCCGCGCGCCGCCGGAAAGCTTGATGCTGACCACGCCCTTTTGCAGGAAGAACAGCGCGTCGGCCTTGTCGGCGGCGCGTATGATCCGCTCACCCGCCTTGAAGCTCCTCTCGCGACCAAGAGCCGCGATCTCGTCGAGCTCGGCGGACGTGAGGCCCGCGAGCAGGGCCTGCTCGCTCAGATGGCTGGTCGAGCCATGGTGATCGAATCCGCTGTAGCGGAAGACGACCTGATCCTCCGCCCATTCGATGGCGTCGTCGAGGAGCTGGAAATGCCGCACATTCGGAGACTTCTCGGCCCACGCCGCGACCGAGGGCCAGAGCGGAGAGGATTTGTCGAAGCCGGAAAAGATCACGATCACGCTCTTTCTCGTGAAGCTTTCGATGATCCTGTCCGCGAGAAGGCCGGCGCCGAGCGAAATGCTCGGCGTGCGGCGCAGGTCGATGACGACGAATTTCGCGCCGTCGTCCTGCGCCAGCCGGCGGGAAACGAAGTCCATGGTCGCAAAGGAGAGCGCGCCGACAAGTTCGAGAATGCGAATTTCCCCGCTGCGCTCTTCGAGCACCTTGAGTTCGCTCACCATGCGGTTGCGCCGGGAGGACAGGCCGGTCGCGTTGTAATCGGCGATGACGCAGGTGCGGATGTCGTCGCTGCGATTGAGAACATGCAGACCGAAATGCGCAGACAGGGCTTCGCAGACTTTCAGCCCGCGCGCGCTGTTGCCATGGTCGTCGAGGCGCGGCGAAAATGTGCCGAGACCGAGTTGAGCCGGAAGCGACGCGATGATCCCGCCGCCGACTCCGCTCTTTGCCGGAATGCCGACGCGATAGACCCATTCGCCGGCGTAATCATACATGCCCGAACTCGTCATCACCGACAGCGTGCGCGCGACCGCATAAGGCGAAATGATCTGCGCTTCGGTCACCGGATTGCGTCCGCCATTGGCGAGCGTCGCCGCCATCACCGCGAGATCGCGCGCCGTCACCAGAATGGCGCATTGACGGAAGTAAACGTCCAGCGCGCTGTCGACGTCACATTTGAGAACATCGTAATTGTGCAGAAGCCAGGCGATGGCCCTGTTCCGGTCGCCCGTGGCCCGCTCCGAGAGATAGACCGCGTCGTCGATGTCGAGCCTTCTGCCGGCGAAGCGGCTGAGCGTCTCGTGAATCAGCTCGAAGGCGCCATCCCTCTCGACCTCGTGAATGAGGCCCGAGCAGGCGATGGCGCCCGCGTTGACCATCGGGTTGAAGGGTCGGTTGTCATGGGTGAGGCGGATGGAGTTGAACGCCTCGCCGCTGGGCTCGACGCCGATCACCTTCTCGACCCGGTCATGCCCGAGCCGCTCCAGCGCCAGCGCGAAAACAAACGCCTTGGAAATGGACTGGATGGTGAAAGGAACCGCGCTGTCGCCAACCTCGTAAACATGGCCGTCCATCGTCGCGAGGCTGATTCCGAAGTGCGCGGGATCGGCTTTGGTCAGCTCCGGAATGTAATCGGCCACGGCGCCCGAGTCGTCGCCGTGGAAAGACGCATGGCATTGTTCGAGAAATTCATTCAAAGGGGATGGCATATGCTCTCCGGAGTTTGCAGCCGCCGGTTGAGCAACTTCAGGGCCAGCTTCTCCATAGCTGTAGAGCGCTTAGGCTATCTGTCTGATCGCGCCCGCGTTTTGGCGGGGGCGGTTTCAAGCGGCGCGGGACGGGCCGGACGCGCGCCGCGCCTCCCGCCGGGCGCCGGGCCCAGCCGGACGGTCGCCTGTCGATTGGGCGCCTTATTGCTGAGTTTTTAGGCAATGTGCGCGTAGACGGCGTCGATCTTCGCCCCGCGGTTGAGCCCTTTGTGGATGGATATCTCCAGTCCATCGGCGCGGGCCTCGGGCGCGACGCGGGCGATCAGCGCCCGCGCGGCGGCTTCGCTCTCGACGAAGACAAAGCCGGTCGGCCCCCAGGAGGTTTGCCCGCCGCCGGTCGCGCCCTCCCGCGTCAGTTTCGCCACGGCGGCTTCCACCCTGGCGCTGGTGAACCGCCGGCCCCCCTGCCGGGGGGCGAAATAGTCGCCGACGACTTCCTGAATGCGCGCGACGGCGGCGCCAAAGGGCGCGAGCGCCTGTTCGGCGAGAGCCGGCAGAGCCTGCATCAGCACGAGGCGGCACAATTCGCCGCTTTCCTGCGCGCTCGAAGGGGGCAGGGCGACGAAAGCGTCGCGCTCATCCTCCCCATGCAGCCCGACGGCGGCCGGGTCGGAGATCAGCAGCACGCGCCACGCCTCGGGAAATTCCGCGCGGGCGACCACCGGCGGCGTTTGCGTCAGGGGTCCGCGCCCGCCGTCGACCACAAGTCCGCCGGTGACGAAGAGCCCCGCGCCCAGCCCGGAACGGGCGCCGCGCGACATCAGCGCCGCGTCGGCGGCGGCGTCATTCGGCAGATCCTCGAGCCGACGGACGGCCGCCGCCACGGCCAGGGCGAGCTGCGTGCCCGAGCCGAACCCCGAGTGGGCGGGAATGGCTTCGTGAAGGGTGAGACAATGCGCGGCTCCGGGCGCGAGCGCCGCCTGCGCGCGGGCCAGAAGCTGCGCGGCCCGGGTCTCTTCCGGCCCCTCGACCTGCGTTTCCGCCGCACGCGTGAGCGTCAGCCGGGTCGCGGGAGCGTCGAGAGACAGGCCGAGGCCTCCGAACTTGCGCCCCAGCCCGCCATTCATGTCGAGAAAACCGAGATGCAGCCGCGCCGTCGCCGTGACGCTCACTTGTGCCGACATGTCGCTCCCTGTCCGTCGATCGCGCAAGACTTCACGCTCGTTTAGGCTATATCTGCCTCAGGCGAAAGAAGTCGCGTCGCCGCCCGAAGCCGCGCGTAGACGGGGAGCAAAAAATGAGCAGGGAAGAAAAGGCTTTGCCGGAGAACGAGGTGGTCGAGCGCCTCGGCCGCGAGCTGCCGCACTGGCGCTATGAAAACGGTTGGATTCGCCGCAAATACAAGACGCATAGCTGGAAGGGCACATTGATGGTGATCAATACGGTCGGCCATCTGGCCGAGGCGGCCTGGCATCACCCCGACATCGCCGCCTCCTACGCCTGGGTCGAGGTCAAGCTGATGACCCACACGGCGAAAGGCATCACCGACAAGGACTTCGAACTGGCGCGCAAGATCGAGGAGGTCGTCTGCTGGCGGCCGGGCCAGGAGGGCGGCGCGCTCGAGGGCGTGCCGGAGACGGATCAGCGCTTCGCCTACATCAAATATGACTGAGCTTCTGTTTGACCGGGCGGCCATCGCAGCCGCCCGGGACCGGTTCCTTGCGCCGATTGGCCAGCGCCCGGTGATCATGGGCATTGTCAACGTGACGCCCGACTCCTTTTCGGACGGCGGCCTCTTCATCTCGGCGGACGCCGCGCTCGCCCAGGCCCGGAAGCTCGCCGCGGAGGGAGCCGACATCGTCGACATCGGCGCCGAATCGACCCGCCCCGGGCATACGCCCGTGCCAGCGGACGAAGAATGGGCGCGGCTCGAGCCGCTGCTCGCCACTCTGGTGCGGGAGGCGGGCGTTCCGGTGTCGATCGACACTTATAAGGCGATCACCGCGCGCCGGGCGCTGTCCGTGGGCGTCGCGGTAGTGAACGACGTCTGGGGGCTTCAGCGCGACTCCGACATGGCTCACGCGGTCGCCGAATCCGGGGCTGGCGTGGTCGTGATGCACAATCGCGAGGCGGCGGACGCCGAGATCGACATTGTCGCGGACATGCTGCGCTTCTTCGAGCGCTCGCTGGACATCGCCCGGCGCGCCGGGGTGCGCGAGGCTCATATTACCTTGGACCCGGGGATCGGATTCGGAAAGACCCGCCAGCAGAATTACGACGCCCTGCGGGCAACGCCGAGGCTTCTGGCGCTGGGCTGTCCGGTGCTGATCGGCGTCTCGCGCAAGTCCATCTTCAAGGGTCTGCCGGACGGGCGGATCGAAGCCCGAATCGTGGGCACGCTCGCGGCCAACCTCCTGACAGCCGCGTCCGGCGCCGGGATTTTCCGCGTCCACGACGTCGCGGAGCACCGCGCGGCTTTCGAGGTTTTTGCGGCATTGGGCGGCGGGACGGCGAAAGGGTGAGCCATGCGGGTGGGGTTCGGTCTGGGAAGCAATATCGGCGACAAGCCGGAAAATATCCGTAAAGCGTTGAAACTGCTGGAAGAGCGCGGCATTGCGCGGCTGACCGCGACCTCGCGCGTTTATCGCACGCCGCCCTGGGGCGTGCTGGATCAGGGCGACTTCGCCAACGCCTGCGCCATCGGCGAGACCAGCCTGTCGCCTTACGAACTGCTGGCGGCGGTCAAGAAGATCGAGGCCGACATGGGCCGCGAGCCAACGCGGCGCTGGGGGCCGCGGCTCATCGATGTCGACATCCTGTTCCTGGGCGATCACACGCTCGACGACCCGGAGCTGACGCTGCCGCATAAAGAGCTTTTCGGGCGCGGCTTTGTGCTCCTGCCGCTGGTGGAGATCGCGCCGGGGCTCGTGCTCGACGGCGCGCCCATCGCGCAGGCGCTCGCGGCGGTCGACTGCGAGGGCGTGAGACCCTGGACGGACGGTTAATCCGCCTACCCCCGATGGCTGGTGTTACCGCATTGCAACAAATTGATGCGGCCCCTGTCTCCGACATGTCTCCAAATCACTCAAAACACCGCAGAATTTGGTCATATTGCGGTGTCTAAGAGAATCTTCCAAACAGCGTCTCGAGCCAAAAACAGGTAGCCAAAAACCTATCCACTGGGGTTGTTCTTACTATTCGATAGACAGTTTTTTGCTATCCCAAGGGATATTGTCATTATGGTGGTGAGGGGGAATGGTTGGGCCACGCTAAACGGGGTCTCCTGGGATGGTCCGGGAGGGCTGGCTGGG
>NZ_JBPFEB010000098.1:0-21019 GCF_051061225.1 Methylocystis sp. | reverse complement strand
GGTGCAACGCACGAGGCCAGTGATCCTGACCGCGCTTGCCGCCGTGCTGGCCTTTATCCCCCTCACGCACTCCGTCTTCTGGGGATCGATGGCTTACACGCTGATCGGCGGCACGGCGGTCGGCACGGTGCTGATCCTGCTCTTTCTTCCTGCGCTGTACGCCGCGTGGTTCCGGATCAAACCGACAGCAGAGGACGTCCATGCGCACGCCACTCCGGAAGAGGAAATGAACCAGCAAATGGTCGTCGTCGGGCCTGCATTCGATGGGCGCTAGCATTTCTTGGCGCAGGGGAGAAGCAGAAGCCCCGTCGTGGGGATAGGAGAAAGACATGTTGAATGTTCTAATCTTTGGCGCCGCCGGCTTGGTCGTCGTGTCTGCAGCAATCGTGCTCCTTTCGCTCTTCGTTGAGGAGATGCGGCCTGTCCCGCCAACTCCAGAGCACCTCTCATGGGCGCCGGACATCCCGATCCAGTATGTCAGCGCCAACGGCGTCCGCCTTCGCTACATCAAGACTGGTGAAGGCCCTGCGCTGGTTCTTTTACACACGCTGAGGACGCAACTTGATCTCTTCGAGAAGGTCGTCCCCGATCTCGCGAAGAGTTTCACCGTGTATGCGGTCGATTATCCCGGCCATGGCTATTCCGACATACCACCCGCGAAATACGACGCGGACTATTTCGTTGAGACGATCGAGGGCTTTCTGCAAGCTTTGGGTCTTCATGACGTGACGTTCGCGGGCGTTTCAATCGGGGCCTCAATTTCTCTCATCATCGCGGCGCGCAACAATCCGCGCGTTTCGCGCGTAGTGGCAATCAATCCCTACGATTACGCGAAGGGGCGCGGGATGGCGCGCAGCTCATTTCTCGCGCGCCTTATCGTCGCCTTGGCGTATCTGCCAATACTCGGCGACACAGTGATGCGCCTGCGTCAATTCTTCATCATGAAAACAGTCCTCAACGGCGGCGTCGCCGACCCGGAACGCATTCCGCCGGAGCTGCTGAAGGAAATGTATTTGGTCGGCAACCGCAAAGACCATTATCGCGCCTTCTTGAATCTGCTCCGCAACGCCGAAACCTGGGAAACGGCGAGCAAGGCCTATTCGAACATCAAGATTCCCGTGCTGCTGCTCTGGGGCGATCGCGACTGGTCGCGACCCGATGAACGCGAACATGATCGTCAAATCGTGCCCGGGGCAAAAATGGCGACCGTCGAGGCCGGGGGGCACTTCCTGCCGCTCGACAGGCCGGAGGCGGTCATCGAGCATTTGCTCGCCTTTCAGGCGCCGCTAGTTGGAAAGGCTTCGTCATGAAGGCTTGCCTGTTGGCGTCGCATTCGTCTGGACTCACTTCTCCGAGGCGAGCGCCTCGGAGGAGGGCTATGACGACGAAGACCGCATCAATCGAATTGCTGTGGATGGGTGACGCCGCACGTCGCGCATGACCCCGACGGCCGATCGTCGGCCGTCAACCGGCGCGTGACGCGGCTACGGGCTCAGCCAGCGCGTTGAGGAGGGCTTCGGCTCGATCGAGACGGTCGCGGTTCGGGAATCTGCCGGTGAAAGGACATACAGGCGATCAAGAGCGATAATACCTGTATGAGCAATCGTCATTTAGTCCGGAACTCTTGATCGTACATCTTCGCTGGCCAGGGGAGAATCGTGGAGTCCACCGTGAAGAAAAGCCTTGTTCTCGCTCTCGCTCTCGCGCTACCGGCTCTATCCAGCGGCTCAGGCGTGGCAATGGATCAAAGCTTCGCCATTGTGGCGCGGCTGACGCAGGGTCCCGGCAACGTGACGATCACGAGCACTGGCCAGATAATCATGAGCCAGCACCAATTCTACGAACCTCAATTTTCGGTGGTCGAACTACGCCCTGACGGCGGCACTGCGCCGTTTCCGAACACGGAGACGAATGGCAGGGAGCGCCCGAGCGGCGTGTCGCTGGATTCGGTGCTTGGCCTTCGCAGCAACAATGGCGTCGTCTGGTTGCTCGATAACGGCATGCGCAGTAGCGTGACGCCGAAGTTTGTCGCATGGGACTCGACAACGAATCGATTGTCCCGCGTCATTTATCTGCCGCCGCCGATCGCCCCGAAAGACGCCTTCGTCAACGACTTTACGATCGACGCGCGGCACAAAAAGATCTTCATCGCGGATCCTGCAGGCGGTCAAAACGCGGCGCTGATCGTCGTCGACATCGAAACCGGCGCGGCGCGTCGGGTGCTCGAAGGTCATCCGAGCGTCGTTCCGGAGAATGTCGACCTCGTCATAGACGGCCATCCAATCCAGGTAAAGGACGCCAATGACGGCTTGGTCAAACCGCATATCGGCGTCAACCCGATCACCGAGGATTTGGAGAATGAGTGGGTCTATTTTGGGCCCATGCACGGATTCAGCCTCTATCGCATCAAAGCCGCCGACCTCGCCAATGATGGGTTGGACGCAAAAGCGCTCGCATCCAGGGTCGAGCGGTACAGTGCGAAACCAATCTGCGACGGCATCAGCATAGACAAGGACAACAACATCTATCTGGGCGATTTGGCGGAGAACGCGATCGGCGTAATCAAGCCCGATCGCAGCTATCAGCAGATTGCAAAGAGCGATCAACTCACCTGGGTAGATTCCTTTAGCTTCGGACCGGACGGCAAGCTCTATGCGGTCGTCAACCAGTTGAATCGCTCAGCGGTTTTGAACGGTGGAAAGGATCTGTCGAAGCCGCCCTACCTTCTGATTGAGGTCAAGGCTTTTGCCGCCGGATTAGCGGGCCGCTGAGCGGCCCGAGTTCCCCGCAAATTCCCGTGATCTGATCCCGCAACCAGCGATGGGCGGGGTCGGGATCATGAAGTGGGTGCCAGACCATGACGAGGTCGTAAGCCGGCAATTCGATCGGGATGGGCAGGATCTTCAGCGGGGCCAGGTCGACGAAGTCATTGGCGATCCGCTCCGGCAGGGACAAGATCATGTCGGTCTTCGCGACGATGAAGGGGGCTGAGAGGAAGTGAGGGACGATCAAGGCGATGCGCCGCGTGAGTCCTCTCTCGGCAAGCCACTCGTCGATCAATCCAACACGTGTGCCAGTGCGTGAGATCAACATGTGCTTGCACGAGACGTATTCTTCGAGCGTCAACCGTCCGCTCTTGCCGAGCGAATGCTGCCTCCCGACGACGCAGGCCATGCGGTCGTCGAAAAGTTTCGTTTTGCTCAAATAGGCAGGCGGCTTCAGCACCGCATCGAAGCCCAGCACGACATCGATGTCGTTGTGCTCGAGGTCCGCTTCGGGAAAGGGCGACTCGGTTCTCTTCACATGAAGGTCGATGCCGGGTGCCGCCAAGGCGATGCGCTCGACGAGCGGCGGGAGCACCAGCAGGTCCATGTAATCGGTAGCGGCGATCACGAACCGCCGCCTGCTCTGCGAAGGATCGAATTCCTCGGGCGCACGGATCAGCCGCTTGACGTCGCGCAACACGGCCTTCACCGGGTTGACCAGGGACAGTGCGCGATCTGTCGGTTTCATACCGGCCGGGGTCTTGACGAGCAGCGGATCTTCCAGCTGCTGTCTCAGCCGCTGCAAGGTATGGCTCATCGCCGATTGCGTGACGAACATGCGTTCGGCGGCGCGCGAGACGTTTTTCTCTTCCATGAGGAGATCGAACGCCACGAGCAGATTGAGATCGAAATTATGCAGCTCCGTCACGGTTCAGCCCTCACTGTATCTCTAGCGCCGTTCGACGCTTGCGCACGTGACTTTTATTCATACACCAATCAAAACTCACCATTTCACGCAGCCCCCGGCCCCGCTTAGCCTCCCAAAAGTTGCGCCGAATCGCCGATCGCCGTTCCAGTCCCCGTCGGGAAAGAGCGCACAGAGAGCCAAGCTTCGTGGAGGACCGCATGACAGGCAAATCCCTAGACCTTCCAGCACAGCCATATACAGGAGAAAAGGCGAGGCTGACCCGCGCCTATGATTATCTCATCCTGGTGCTGGCGTTGTTCCTTTTCATCGGATCCTTTCACCTGCACGTCGCTTTGACGGTGGGGGATTGGGACTTCTGGGTGGATTGGAAGGACCGGCAATGGTGGCCGCTGATCACGCCCCTGATGATGATAACCTTCCCCGCGGCCGTGCAGGCCGTCCTATGGCCCAACTTCAGGCTTCCGCTCGGCGCGACGCTTTGCATTTCCTGCCTGCTGATCGGCACGTGGATAACGCGGTTCTTTGCCTATCACATGTGGAATTTCTTCCCGATCAACGAAGTCTTGCCGGCCACCATGTTGCCGAGCGCGCTCGTTCTCGACGCGATTCTGATGTTGAGCAACAGCCTGACCGTCACGAGCATCTTTGGCGGAATGGCTTTCGCCCTGCTTTTCTATCCGACCAACTGGCCGATTTTCGGCATGTTTCACGTGCCGGTGGAGTATGGCGGCGCGCAGCTCACCGTGGCCGACCTCTTCGGCTTTCAATACATCCGCGCGGGGACGCCCGAATATCTCCGTCTGATCGAGCGCGGAACGCTGCGGACCTACGGCCAATATGCGACGCCGCTATCGGCGTTTTGTTCGGCGCTGCTTTGCACCCTCATGTATCCGCTCTGGTGGTATCTGGGAAAATTGTTCGCGACGACGAAATACGTCACGAAAATCTGAGGGAGAGTAGAAGATGAAAAGACAGCGCAAGACGCTTTTCGGCGCTATTTTCCTTGGACTATGCGCGGGCTCGCTCGCGCCTGACGCGGCGCTCGCCCACGGCGAAAAGGCCCTGGAGCCTTTCATCCGAATGCGGACAATTCAGTGGTACGACGTCGAGTGGTCCAAAAGAAAACTCAACGTCAACGAGGAAGTTGTCATCACCGGCAAATTCCACGTTGCAGAAGACTGGCCGCGAGGCGTGGCAAAGCCCGACGCGACATATTTGAACGTCTCGGCGCCGGGGCCCGTCATGGTTCGAACCGAGCGCTACCTGAACGGACAGCCATCGGTCAGTTCGGCTGCTTTGAAGCCTGGTGGAGACTACGACTTCAAAATGGTGTTGAAGGCCAGGATGCCCGGGCGCTTCCATCTCCACCCATTCTTCAACTTGCATGATGCGGGATCGGTTGTCGGACCGGGCCAATGGCTCGAGGTCGATGGCGATGCGTCGGCCTTTAGCAATCAGGTCAAGACGCTCGACGGCAGCCTCATCGACATGGAAACCTACGGCCTCGCAAATGGCGTCGCTTGGCATTTCTTTTGGATCGCGCTGGGTTCCGCATGGCTGCTCTGGTGGGTCAGACGTCCTCTCTTCATCCCGCGATACAAAATGCTGCACGCGGGCCAGGAGGCAAGCCTCATCACGCCGATGGACCGCCACGTGGGAGCAGCGATCCTCATCGGCGTTCCTCTGATTGTGCTCGCCGCGAACTTCATGACCGACCGTCAATATCGCAACGCCATTCCGCTGCAAGCGGCGATGGATCAGATTGATCCTCTGCCGCCGATCGTCGACGCAGGGAAGGTGCAGGTCAAGATTCAGCGCGCCGAGTACAACGTGCCCGCCCGCGCAATGATCATGACGACCCAACTGCACAACGGTTCAGAGCATCCGATCCGAGTTGGCGAGTTCGCGACCGCGAATGTGCGATTCCTCAACCCGGCACTTGTCCAACCGCCGCAGGGAGAGGGCGCCGCGTTGGCGGTCGCCGAGGGGCTTACACTCGATCCTTCTGCTCCAATCGCGCCGGGAGAGACACGAACCATCCGTATCACGGCGGCGGATTCGCTATGGAGCCGAGAGAGGCTCGACGGACTGATCCGCGACGCGGATACGCGCATGGGAGGGTTGCTCTTCCTCTATGGCGACGACGGCCAGCGCTACCTCTCCAGCGTGTCCGCAGCGGTCATACCGAAATTTGACTGACACGCTCTCGCGCGGCGGGGCAAAGACCGTCGCGCGTCCGAAACCAATTCGAGCCAGTAAGGGAACGGCCATGAGCACCACAACGCAAACAATCTTCCGATCTGAACCGCGGACGCTATTCAATCTCCCGTGGTATCTGAGGGACCTGCCGAAATATCTCCTGACCTTCGCCGTGATGACCGTCATTTACGTCGGTTTCAGAATGTATCAGGGCGCTTACGCTATTTCGACCGGTCTCGACTCTTCCGATCCAATGTTCGACACGCATTGGATGCGGCTCCTCTACCTCGAGGGCGCATTTCTCGCGATCGTGTTTCCGGCGCTGTGGGGCTATCTTTGGTTCACACGCGACCAAAACCTCGATCAGATTACTCCAAAGGAGGAAATCACACGTTATTTCACGCTGACGATGTGGATTAGCATCTACACATTCGCCGTCTATTGGGCCGGCAGCTATTTTGCCGAACAGGACAATTCGTGGCATCAGGTTTCGATCCGTGATACGCCGTTCACCGCCAATCACATCATCGAATTCTATTTCAACTTTCCCTTCTACATCCTGATGGGCGGCTCCGCGTGGCTCTATGCGAAGACGCGCTTGCCGCTTTACGCCAAGGGCATTTCTGTCCCGTTGACCCTGGCTGTCGTCGGTCCTTTCATGATCTTCGTCAGCGTCGGCTTCAACGAATGGGGACACACCTTCTGGTTCCGTGAAGAGTTCTTCGCCGTGCCGATCCACTGGGGCTTCGTCACAGGCGTATGGTTTGCCCATGGCGTCGGCGGCATCTTGCTACAGCAGGTGATGCGTCTGATCCAACTGCTGGATGAGATCGAGGACGTGGCCTGAGAAGGTCGCCCTACTCGAGGCGAGCGCTCCGATGAACCCCCGAGGCGCTCGTTCCGCATAAAGCAACCGCGCGCTAAAGCGCGCTCCTTATCAGATACAAATGAGGAGGGATCAAATGCCTCTCGTGCGCATCGATCTCATGGAAGGCAAGCCTGTCGAATATTGTCGCGGGATCGGCGACGTCGTCTATCAGGCGATGATAGACGTCTTAAAGGTTCCCAAGGATGACCGATTTCAGGTGATCGCCGAACATCCCCAGCACTCGCTGATTGCCGACGAGAATTACCTCGGAATTAAGCGCACGCAGGACTGCGTGTTCATCCAGATCACCCTCAACGCGGGTCGATCGGTCGAGCAGAAGAAATTCTTTTATCAAGCGGTGGCGAAAGAACTTCATTTCCGCGTGGGACTTCGCAGCGAGGATGTTTTCATAAATCTCGTGGAGGTCCCCAAGGAGAACTGGTCGTTTGGAAACGGTGAAGCGCAATACGCGGATAAGTGACACTTGGAATGGGAAATGTCGGATCAAACGCAATTCGACGAGCGTCATGCCGAGCGGTCAGTGAGGGTGTGTGCGGAGCGATGACCGAATTCAACGACCGAGCGCTACATGGCAAGTTCTGGATTCGTTGCCCATGGAAGGCGGTTTTCAGAGGATGCGAGGCGAAATCATGAACTGGATTGCAGAGCGCCGCTCGAGAGTGCTACTGTGTGCGTCGGGCGTATCGTTTATGATTGTGCTGGACTCCAACATCGTCGCCGTTGCGCTTCCGACGATAGCCAGAGATCTCAATGCCGCGTTCGCTAGCGTAGAATGGGTCGTAAGTGCGTACGTCCTCACCTTCGCTGTAGGACTTATGCCGGCAGGATCCCTTGCTGACCGTTATGGGCGCAGGCGCCTCTTGATGACCGGTCTCTTATTCTTCACAGTCGCCTCCTTGGCTTGCGGGTTGGCGCAGACCGCTTGGCTGCTCAATTGGGCGCGGGCGTTCCAAGGCGTCGGAGCCGCAATTCAATTAAGCGCTGCGCTCGCGGTGCTGGGGCACGAATTCCGTGGAACAGAACGCGTGCGCGCATTCGGCTTCTGGGGAGCGGTCTTAGGAGTCGCCGTAACGGCCGGACCGATCGTTGGCGGGTTGGCGACTTCCTACCTTAGTTGGCGTTGGGCGTTTCTGGTCAATATACCGACGGGTATGGTTTTGCTTGCAATAGCGGCGCGGGACGTCGAGGAATCCCGAGATTTTGACGCCATCGGGCTCGACATTGCAGGCATGGCGAGCTTTGGTTCCGGCTTGCTTTGCATCGTCTGGGGATTGATCGACGCTAACTCTGATGGTTGGCTGAACGATTCCACCATCGCGAAAATCGGTGGCGGCTTAAGTCTATTTTGCCTCTTTTTCTTCGTTGAACGACGCCAGTCGCGGCCTATGATCGACCTTGACCTCTTCAGCAACAAGTCGTTTCTCGGCGCCAGTGCGGCAATGCTCGGATACGCGGCAAGCGCCCAAGTCATGGTCACCTATCTGCCGCTCTATCTTCAGAACGCCTTTCACTTCGGACCTGCCATCACTGGCTTAGCAATGCTCACCTATGCGCTCCCTCTTCTCGTTATCCCCCCTGTAGGCGCAAAGCTGGCCGCCCGCGTTTCCGGACGGATGCTTTTGACGAGCGGATTGGGTTTGGTTGCCGTCGGCAATCTCGTCGCTGCGACCATGGCGAGTGCGCACATGTCTTACCCGCCATTTGCGCTTGGTATGCTGCTCATCGGCACGGGCGCCGGTCTCCTGAACGGGGAGACGGTCAAGGTATTGATGAGTGCAATCTCTCCTGAACGCGGAGGAATGGCGTCGGGGATCAGCTCGACGCTTCGCTTCGTCGGCATCGTGATTGGCTTTGCGGGGCTTGGCGCAATACTTGCCGGAGGCGCGCGGCGTCGATACGGCCAACTGATGGAGACGCTGCTGGATGTCCCAAGCTTTGGGAGCGACGAAACCCTCGTTGCATCACGCTTGGTGGCGGGGGACGTCGATTCGTTGCTGAGCGGACTTGATCCCGCGAGGCGAGGGCAATTCGCTGAAATATTCCAAGCCAGCTTTGAATCTGGATTTGCGATGCTTCTAATTGCTGCGGCCTTGATTTCTGGAGCAGCCGCCCTGCTGGCTTATTGGCTGGTTTGCGCACGAGAGACCGCCCCTCTTCAGGAATCTGGACCACTATCGCTGGAATCTGGCGAGTAGGCGCAAATTCGCCGAGGGCATATAGCGAGCTTGAGCGGGCTCGCAGATATGGCGGATGAAGAATGTAGCGGATTTCATATCCGCATCGGACTGTTCACTACCTTGGAGAGCTGCAAGAGCGGCCTCCAAGGAATTCGGCTTGGCGTATAGCCAGCAGCATATTTCGGGGCGTGCAGGAAGGGAGCCACGCCGCCCGGCCAGATGCCCTTCCATGTCGAGAGTTTCGATCCGAGCCGGACCATGGAGTTAACAATGACCCGTTCAATCAACGGCCTTGGAGCGAGCGTGCGCTACATAGATGCGCCGAATCGATCAATCAGGGTTGGAAGAACGACTTTCGCATTTCGTGATCTCGGTCTCCAAAGCGGAGTTCCGCTCGTTCTCCTCAACCATTGGGGCGCGGTCCTGGACAAGTTCGATCCGCGGATCGTCGATGGTCTGGCTAGCAAGCATCGCGTGATTGCAGTCGACTATCGGGGCATTGGCGGATCCAGCGGAACAGCGCCGGTGACCGTCGACGAAATGGCGCAGGATATGATCTCGCTGATCGGCGCCCTGGGTTTCGAGAAGATCGACTTGTTCGGCTTTTCCCTTGGTGGATTTGTGGCCCAGGATGTCACTCTGAAGGCGCCGGATCTTGTGCGAAAACTTATCCTGACCGGTACCGGTCCGGCTGGTGGCGAGGGTATCGAGAAGGTAGGGGCAGTGTCCTGGCCGTTGATCATCAAAGGCATGCTGACATTCCGTGATCCCAAGTTCTATCTGTTTTTCACCTCCACGGCCAATGGCCGCCATGCAGCTAGGGCCTTTCTGAACCGGTTGAAGGAACGCAAGGCGGACCGGGACAAGGGGTCGACGCTCGGCGCTTTCTTGCGGCAGCTCAAGGCGAGCAAAGCCTGGGGCCGGCAAGCGCCTCAAGAGCTCGGCAACATTCGGATCCCGGTCTTGATCGCGAATGGCGACAATGACCTTATGGTTCCGACAGTGAACAGCACCGACATGGCCAAGCGTATTCCGGGCTCGCAACTGGTGATCTACGACGACGCCGGGCACGGCGGAATTTTCCAGTACTACGCCCATTTTGTCCCGAAGGTTCTCTCCTTCCTCGACGCCTTAGGCCGCAGCAAATTTAAGATTGGGGAAAGGTCATGAAGGCAATCGTAGTTGATAATTACAAGAAAAAGGGCCCTCTTCGTCTGGCTTACATGCCGGAGCCAGAGTTGCAGGGGAATGACATTCTGGTCCAAATTCACGCCGCGGGCGTGAATCTTCTTGATTCCAAGATCCGGGATGGAGAGTTCAAGCTCATTCTTCCCTACCGCCCACCGTTCATTCTCGGCCACGATGTCGCCGGGGTGGTCGCCAGGGTCGGCCCGAAGGCCAAGCGGTTCAAGGTCGGCGATGATGTCTATGCCCGGCCGCGCGATCATCGCATCGGCACATTCGCCGAATTCATCGCGATCGATGAAGCCGACGTGGCGCTGAAGCCCAAGAATCTCAACATGACGGAAGCCGCGTCCATCCCGCTAGTCGGGCTGACCGCCTGGCAGGCGTTGGTCGAGGTGGGCAAAGTGAAGCGCGGCCAAAAGCTCTTCATTCAAGCCGGCTCCGGCGGTGTCGGGACGTTCGCCATCCAGCTCGCCAAGTATCTCGGCGCGACAGTCGCGACGACGACGAGCGCGAAGAATATCGAGCTTGTCAAAAGTCTCGGGGCCGATGTGGTCATCGACTACAAGACACAGGATTTCGAGAAGCTTCTATCGGGCTATGATCTCGTGCTGAACAGTCAGGATCTGGAGACGCTCGAGAAGTCGCTGCACGTGCTCAAGCCCGGCGGCCAGCTGATTTCCATTTCCGGCCCGCCCGATCCCGCTTTTGCCAAGGCGCTGGGCTTGAACCTGTTTCTGAGGCTGATATTGCCCTTTCTGAGCCGCGGAGTCCGCAAGAAGGCCAAGAGGCTCGGCGTTGGTTACTCGTTCCTGTTCATGCGGGCCGAGGGGCAGCAATTGGGTCAAATCACCTCGTTGATCGAAGCGGGCGTGATCCGCCCCGTCGTCGATAAGGTGTTCCCGTTTGTGAAGACCGGAGACGCCCTACCCTATGTCGAGACTGGCCGCGCGAACGGCAAGGTCGTCATCGAGGTACGGTAGAAACCATGGATGGCGCTCGAAGCAAAAGGTTGGCGTTGCGCGTATCTGCAAGCTATGTCGATCGCCGCCTTTCGGTGTGATTAGGCGCGGGGTCTCGACGCCGATCGGCGCGATAAACTGGTGAATCCGTTTGCTGAGACCAGGTCACACCTGCGCGCCGATTCACGCTGGAAGCCCTGGACCGGTTTTGAAGCAAGAAGACACTGATTAGACCACTCTAGCCCCCGAGCCCAACGTTCATAACCTTAGCCCCGAACATGCGCTGCCAGCTCGTGCAAGGCGGCAAGTGCATGTTTCGTTACCGTGTCGGCGTGACCGAGTTTCTGCTCTTGAATAAGCTTTTCGAGATGATCTGCTGCGTTCGCCACATGAGGGCTTATCCTTGCCGCATCTGCTGCTTCGACATCCGCCATCGCGAGATCGGCGTGAAAGGAAAGGATCCTGAAAAGTTTTGAGATTTCCTGGGCTAGCGGCTCGTAGCCCTGAAGCGCCGCAAGCGCTTCGTCATGGGCCTTCTGAGACTTCGCATAGGCGATGCGCCGCTCTCCCTCGGCGCCTTGAGCCGCTGCGTCCAGCACCTCTCCCACTGCGGCTTCATAAGCCGCCTGCGAACCTCGAACCCTGGTTTCCCTAGCGCTGACTACCGTTGACGCAGTGTGCTGGTCAACTTTAGTACCGTGGTCCAGGGCGTCAGCTAGTGTACGCTGCGCCTGGGCGAGCATTTCCGTCGATTGCGCTAGGCTAACCCGAGCCTCCTCCTTCACGCTTTCTAGACAGGCCTGCTGCGGCACACGTAAGGCTGCTCTGATCGCGACGCAAACCGTGTTTTTGTTCTTATCGGCGGTGGGCCCGTCTTCGGGCCGAGAGAACGGATCGAGAAATAAGCTCGCAGTCTCGCGGCTGAGGCTCACGGTCGCGCCCTGATTCTCATGCATCTCCTGCTCCTCCTGATCAATAAATAGACAACTAAGCCAGATTTGGAATGACGCCGGGTCGGCGCGTGGAGCGAGTCAGGGAGACCAAGGAGCCTGCCGCTAAATGACCGCTTTACTCGGTCTGCAGCCCAATTCCGAGTGAGCGTTGACGGCCGGTCCCTTGCATAGGGTAGGGCCGTCTTCACGATTCTCTTCGGACGGATGCACGCGTTCAGGCCCTTGAAGGCCTAGCTCAGATTCTGACGCAGTATCGACGCCCAGGCTTCGATCAGCCGAGAAATGGTCGTTGGTCACGACCCCCTTCAAGCGCGGCTGCAGACTGTTGACAGAATCACATAAGCGGCCTTCTTGCCTTTCTTAACCTGCGCGCCGGTCGCCGCCCATTGCTATGGGCGCACGTGCCATGTTCTGAGCTAGACGACGTCTTGATCGAACAGGCGGGGCGGCGACAACTTAAGATCGTCACGACGCTCGACACGATGTCTCGCTGTGGAGCTGTCCTGACAAATGCCCGAAAGCTCGCGCAGGCGGGCGCCAAGTTCCTGTATGGCGCCGAAATCGCGCATGTCGATATCCCTTGGGGCATAGACGCACAGGAGCTGCAGCTCATTCAGCATGTTACGGGCATGTCGGTCGAAGAGGTTCTGAGAGCCGCTACTTCTGAAGCTGGCAAGGAGCTAGGTATGGCGCCGCTCGGCAATCTGACGGCAGGTGCGCCGGCGGATATTATCGCCGTGAGCGGAGATCCTGAAGAAAACCTGAAAATCCTCGAATATCCCGACCTGGTCGTTTCGGGTGGCGTGTTCGTAGTGAATAATTTTAGCAAACGTCCTTGAACCAGACGGCCCGTCGTCATTTGGGTTGACGACGGGCCGGCCCATTGCATGTCTCAGAAGCGATATTTCACGCCTGAATATATGGACGCGCCATTGCCAGGATAAAACGCTTGTGGATTTCCTGCCTGGAAGGCGTTGTCGACGGGTCTTTGGGCATTGGCCACGCTGATGACGTCGCTCACATAATGCGCGTTGTTGAGATTTCGCACATCGACATACCACTCAAGTCCATTCGGCATTTTCAACCCTGCCTGCAAACCGACGAGCGCATATCCCGGAGCCCTCAGCGTGTTCGCATAATCGACGTAGGCGCCGGTGGGCACCCAATCGACCTGGGGGGCGAGATAAAATCCGTCGGCAGTCGTATAACTCACGATCGTTCGGAGAACGTTGCGGGGGATTACAGGAAGCCAGTTGTTGCCATAGATGTTGTCGCCTTGGAAGGCGAACAGATTTAGGTTCCAGATCTGAGATACTTTGAGGACGTCGCCCGCGTCGGGGCCGCGTAGGTTACGCAGTAGCTCAATGCCGCCACCAAGCTCAACGCCTTGGTGAACCGTATTGGGTGCGTTGAAGGTTGTCGAAAAAATGCCGGTGCCCGGATTGACGTTGAATTTCAGCAACTCGTCCCAGATCCGTGCATAGTAGTAAGTGACGTCCCAAGAAAACCGGTCCCATTTCCCCCGTGAGCCAACTTCTCCCGTCCAGGCCTTTTGAGCCTTGAGAGGGTTCATCTGGTAGCCATACGTCCCATCGGGATTTGCGATCCACGGCGGCCGCGGCGGGAAGATCGACTGGGTTAGATCGATAAGGTCGGGCACATCTCGCGACATTGTCCCATCTGCGAAGAACTGGACATTGGAAAATGGCTGGAACATCAGACCGAACTTCGGCATCAACCCATGATAAGTTTTGGCAGCGTTACCCGGAATAGGCTCGAATGCAATGCCGCCAAGGGCAGCGGAGCTTCTGCGGTCGCTGAGATATTTTAGACCGGTCATCGCTGTCAGCTCGGGCGCCAGGTGAAACCGGTCTTCGAAATAAGCTTCGGCGTTGAACGCGCCGAAAACATTGTTTCGCAGTTGAGGGTTTTTGCCGATGTTGACAAAAGCCCGGACAACTGAAGTTGAAGATTTGCAGGCTAAATGTGCAAGTGTTCACAACGCCGAGTTGCCCCAAAGCGTTCCAAGAAAAAGGCGGGAATCCACGGCTAAACGGATCGAAATACCCGGTAGCGGCATTCGGCGTGCCCTCGGGTCCAAACGGGTTGACCATCAGGCCGTTGAAATTGGTCCACCACTTGTCCGTTCCGCTCTCGCTCCAAAAGCGGGCGCCGGCGATAACCTCATTTTTATGGCCCAGGAGATCATGACTAGATGTGAATCTTGGCGTTACGCCCCAGTTGTCCGTGTTTTGCTGGAGTACGACAAAAATCGGATGATAGAGATATTGGCCGACATACCAGCTGTTGACATCAAGCTGACCGAACCCAAGAGCGATCGAGGTTTTATTGGCAATACGGTAGTTCTGCTGATATCGGCCCTGATTTCCGGAGAACCCGCCGTTGTAGTTACTCGTGATGAAGGGCGGCGTGCTCGTCCAGGGCGCGGAAATGACCTGATCGAGATACAAGGTTCCCGGAATCTGCTGTCCGGTGTCGTACATGCCAAAATAAAAGCGTGTCTCGATGTTTTTTGAAATGCGATAACCGGCGTTGCCGTTGAGCATCAGGTAGTTTGATTGCTCATGGCCGCGATAGCCGAGCGAATGGCTGTAGGATCCGTTCAACAGGATATCAAAGTCGCCGATAATCCGAGATGCTTGCGCTTGGCCTCGGAGCGTTTCGAAACTGCCGCCCTCGACGTTGAGGTAATTTGGAGAAATCGGAGTATAAGCGGTTGGCGAAATAAAGTTGATGG
Organism: Methylocystis sp.; assembly: GCF_051061225.1. Lineage (GTDB taxonomy): Bacteria > Pseudomonadota > Alphaproteobacteria > Rhizobiales > Beijerinckiaceae > Methylocystis. The sequence goes on along the minus strand of NZ_JBPFEB010000098.1, from coordinate 6,203 downwards.
CGCCGCCCAGAGTCGAAGCTCCATAAGCAAGTCCGTTACCGCCCTTGTAAATCTCAATAGCGCGGTAGTAATGCGGGTCTATGGAATAGGCGTCGCCCCCACCATCGGCGAAGGTCATCGGGATCCCGTCTTGCAGAAGCTCGACGCCTCGAATGTGATAATCGCGGGTGAGATTCGAGCCCCGCAGGGAAAGACGAAGCTCCTGCCCGTAGCGCGATTCTGCGAAGACGCCCGGCACGTCCTTCAAGGCGTCTCGGAGGTCAGCGACATAGCGCGTCTGCTGTTCAGGCGTATTGGCGTCGACAAAGGCGACCGAGCCGACGTTCCGCTTCAATTCCGCTCGCAAGGCTGGAATGGAAGGCGCGACGAGAGAGCCGCCGCCTCTGGTAAAGGTCGCCGGGTCGCCGGGACCGGAGCCCTGCTCGCCGTCTGGCGCGGAGCCTGAATCGGCGATGGAAGCAGGGCCAATCGGGGCTGGGGCCGACGCTGGACGCGCAGAGCGACCGCCGCGCTGTTTCTGCTTTCCAATTTCAATAGTCGGAAGATGTTGTTGAGCCTCTGCATAGGAGGCCGCAACAAGGGTAATGGCGAGGAGGGAGACGCCGAGGGCGAGGTGCTTTGGCCGCATTGTGGGAATCCAATCGGGAGAGGGGCGAGCGCTTCCATGAGCCGCGCAATAAGCAGAGCGCAGTGGCAAGACTCACAAACAACTTGTTGGTTGTTGGTTCGACAGCGCTCCAGCGGGCGCCGATGTGATCAGCTTAGAGCGCTGTGTGTGGCGGCGAAGTCGCCGACCAGGTGGCCATCCATCCCGGCGGCCTCGCAAGTTTTGATTTGACAGAAAAGACTGTTGGGAAGGAGGGGCTCTCGCGCGGCGAGGAAAGGGTCGCGTCGGATAGGATCACAAGGCTTAGCGCGAAGGCGTCTCTCGCCAACGATGCACATAGAGCGCAGCATCCCGAATGGTATTTGTCTTGCTTTGGCGGAGAGGCCTGATCTTGGGGGGCTTCGCAATGAAGTCGGTCCGTTGCTGAAAAAGCTAGATCGCCCACCTCGACGCTGGCCGCCAAATGGGCGGCCAGCCAGAGGACGCTCAACCCGCGTAAGATAAAGAGGGACAGCACGGCGCCCGCGGTAATCTTGCGGATCAAGGAAAGACTGCGAGTCCGGGCGTCCGACATCTTTTTGCAACCGCCCTCGAAGCGGATTGCCCACCGTGGCATTCGCATTATTGGTATGTTACCAGTCAGGAGCGTGCAATGACCAAAAGCTTGCCCTTCTTCGAATTCTGACGGCTGTGGCAAGCATGTCACTGTCGAAGCGGCCAGGTGCTGTGGCGAGCCCTGGATATCTTTGCTATGGCAGGGGCGCGGCAGGGAGTTATTTGCGAGAGCGCAGATCGGTGACCAAAGAAATCAGCACGCGCGAGCGCATCTTGGCCGCCGCCGCCCAGATCGCCGCCAAGAATGGAATCAAGGCGTTGACTCAGCCCCGAGTCGCCAAGGCGGCGGGCGTCACACAATCGCTTCTGACTTACTATTTCCCTCGCAAAGCTGATTTGCTCACGGCCGTGCTAGAGGCGTCGCATCAGCCCGGGCCGATCGCTTCCCCCCGCGGCGTCGATGAGGCGCTCAAGTTCCTCGAGGCGCTCATGTTCGACCCGACCCGCATGCGGTTTTTTCTTGGGGCTGTTGTAGAAGCGGGGGAAGAAAATGCGTTACGCAAGGTGCTTGGTGATCACGCGAGTGCGCTAACCCGCCAGATTGCCGGAATTTTCAACAGAGACGACCAAGACCCTGCAATTCTGGCTTTCATCGATCGACTTCGTGGCCTGGGGATCCAGGTTGCTGCTCGAGCCCAAACGCAGGGGCGGCGAGAAGATAGATTTGAAAGCAATGGCGCAGGAGCATGGGCTGATTTGATTGGTCTCCCCGAGCCTGGGTCGTCGTCGTTCAGATGTCGGATTTCCTCCCTAATAGGCACAGAGCTTGCTAAAAGCTACGGCAAGCGGGAGATTTTGGCTGATTCTATGGAAACCGCGTAGGCTCGGTAAAGGAGGCTAGAATGGAACGTCGTGAGTTTATGACCGCCATGGGCGCGGTCGCTGCGTTGGCCGCGTCATCCGCCGCTGTCGCTGAAGAAGCGAAGAAAGGCGCCGCGCCTGCTCATCACCACCCGCCGAAATACAAGGGCGTCTCCGAGGCCAGCGCCAAGTGTGTGGAGGCAGGGAATAATTGTTTGCGTCATTGCTTCGGCATGCTCTCCATGGGCGATGCAAGTATGGCGGCTTGCACACAAGCGACTTACGAGGTCATCGCCGCATGCGGCGCGCTGGACGCTCTCGCGGCGACCAATTCGCTTTATGCGCCGGCGCTTGCCAAGGTCGTTGCAGAGGTTTGCGAGGCCTGTAAGAAGGAATGCGACAAGTTCCCGGATGTGGCCGAATGCGTGACGATGGGCGCAGCATGTAAGACCTGCGCCGAGGAATGTCACAAAATCGCTGCTTGACAGGCGCTTGCTCCGACCGTCGCCGGCTTTAAACCGGCGACGATCTCCGGTTCAGTCGAGAACCTTGCCGCCGGCATCCTGGCAGGCCGTTTCGGTCTGGATGTACAGCCAACCCTGCGCCGTGGCGGTCTCCGTCGCCTTGGCCAAGGTCGGCGCCCCGCCGGCGAGAGCGATCGAAACGGCGGCGACGGCCATCGTGGCTCCGTTTAACTTCTGGTTTTTATGCCTGCTCCGGATCTTATATCGCTTTGCTCGCGCAGCTGGTGAAAAGCTTCTCGAGCAAGCCCGAGCGGGAAGTTCCCGCCAATTCGAGCGCGCGGCGTCAAGTTTGGTCATTTGACGGAGCGGGAGGCTGCCTCAAGGTCGGGGGGTAAGGACGACAGTGAGCCCGCTTGCGAGCCAGTGAGGGCTCAACAGGTCTTCAGGCGACTTGAAACGCTTGGCGTTTCCGCGCGGCCAACGAAGCGCGGCAATTCCGTGACAGCGCGGCATTCGATGGGCCCGCGGCGAAAGCCGCGCGTGCGCGAGACGCCAATAAGCGTCAAGAAATATACTGAAGCGGAGCTTTGCGTCAATCCAATGGGCGCAGCTCGCCGCTGCAGCAAAGGGCCGCGAAGGCCAAAATGCTCTTTTTCAAACGGGAAAACCGAACGCGGACCCAGCTGCGACCAATTGCTGCAAAGGCCCCCGTCTCGCGGCAAGGCGCTTGACTGCAAGAGACGGTCGATTGGCCTTCGACAATCAGATTGTCGAGTATCATGCAGGATATAAGGCGCATCTTCCAACGGTTGGCGGTCGCTCTGCGGCTCATGACGGCGATACAGGTCGTCATCGTGCTCGCCGCGATGAGTCTTGCCCCCGCGGCCGCTTCTTCCCATTCGAGCGATCGAACAGCGTTGCCTTGCGGCGCGCCGGCGGTCGTGGGCGTTGGCGATACAGATCCGAGCCCTTTTCGACATAAGCACGAAAACGACTGCTGCACGTTCAACTGCGCCTCCTGCGATTTTGCTCTCGGCGGGTGTGAACAGACCATCATTCGGTTCAGCGCCGAAGACGCTGAAACACGCGCTGCTTCGGCGTTACTGTTGAATTTCGAGCCTGAGCGGGAGTGGGTCCCACAGGCTCCACGAGCGCCTCCCTCGGCCTGATTGCTTCTTGTCGCCATTCACGCAGGCGCGCCATCCCCCATTGGGGGCGGGCGCTGGCGGAATTTCTATGACAAACTGAGCAAGAGTCCATGGACATGGCCATTTTGAAACTTGCACTCGCGAGCCTTGCGAGGCCCGATGATCTGCGCGGTCGTCCGCCCCTGAGGCCCGATAAGACCTACCCATCGGCGGCGGCTTTCGTCATTGCGACCCATGTTTTGGTCTTCGCCGCCTTCGTTCGCATCGCTCAACCGGTCCTCGTTCCGCTCGGCGCAATCGATGCGGAGCTCGTGCCGGAGGGCGATTATTTCGAAGCGCAGGCGATCAGCGAAGCCGACCTTCCCCCAGACCAGTCCGAGCCCGAAACGGCGAAAATGGAAGAGCCTGAGATCACGGCGGCGCCGGCCAGGTTGGCGCCAGAGGCCCCGAAATTGCCGCCGAAAAAGGAGACGAAGACAGCAGAAAAGCCGCGGCCCAAAAGCGAGAAAAAGAGCCAGGAGCGGCGGGATGCCCAATATGGCGCCGAGCGCCGCGCGGCGCAGGCGGCGCGCCACTACGGGGCGCCGGGAGGGCGGGGAGGCGCAGGCGCGGGCGCGTCTCAGGCAAGCTGTCTTGCTCTTGTAGCGGCCGCTCTTCGAAGCCACACGCCCGGCTCGACCAGCCTCGGGCCCGGCACGGCCTTCATCACGTTCCGCATCAACCCCGGGGGCGGGCTTGCGGTCGTATCGGCTTCCGGCACGATGCCGGCCCACGCCGCATTGGCGCGGCGCATCGTATCTGTGGCGCGCGGCCCCGGCACATGCGGCTCGGCATTCGTCAGCCAAAGCATCTATTTCGATTAAATCTAACCTGGGGAGATTCTGATGGATATTCCGTCTATGTCGCCGCTTGGGCTCTTCCTCAATGCCGGTCCGACCAGCAAGCTTGTCATGGCCATTCTGCTCGCCGCATCGGTCTGGACCTGGGTTTTGATAATCGACGCTGTCATCGTCGCGAGGCGCATTGCAACATCGGTCAAATCCGCGCGAGAAGGCGGTCCGGTGGGCGTTCTTTGGCCAATCGTCGAGGCGGCGAGGGACGCCCAGAGTCTGCATCTCCCCTACGAAATGCCCAAGGCGCGACGGCGGCGGATCGAGCAGCACGTCAACCAGGCGATGCAGGAATTCATGATCGACGCGAGAGGCGATCTCCCCAATCTCGCCATCGTGTCGTCGGTTTGTCCGTTCGTCGGCCTCTTTGGAACCGTCTGGGGAATCATGTCGAGCTTCGCGGGCATTGCCGCCACCCAGGAAACCAGCCTGGCGGTCGTTGCTCCCGGAATCGCCGAAGCCCTTGCGGCGACCTCTTACGGGCTTGCCGCCGCCATCCCTGCCGCAATTGGCTATAATCGTTTCGGCGCGGCGATCTCCCGGCTCAATGACGAAATCAGAGACGTCATGAAGGCGGCGTTACCGGCCGGATAATGCGAAAGTGCCGTCACCCTTTGCTAAGGCTACCGTCCTCCGGGTTAGTCGGAGGTAGGTGAACGCTAGCACTGAAAACAGGTGTTACCGCCGAGCCCGATCGTGCGCCGCCCAAATCCGTCCGCACGGCGACGGGAATAATGCATAAATACATTTCCGAGCTCAGAGACCGTTTGGCTGCCATGCAGAGGGAAAGGGACAGCCTTTCTCGCCAATGTGGTGAACAGCAACACAGAGTTCGGAATGCGCTCCAAGCGCTGAGTTTCGTTGTCGCAGCCTAGCATTACAGTTGCATTTTAATGTGGGCGCGCTTTGCTTGGGCTTGGTGCGCTCGCCTCCAGAGCGACCAAGCAATAACGAACTCGGGCCGGATGCGTTTTCTCGCCAAGCGTGTCGCGAGGCGGCGGATTTCCTGCATCGACCAATGGATCAGTGAATCTTCGAGGACGAACGGGGCGCGACTCTCTTTGTGCTGCGCATCGTTTTTGGGGGCGTCGTAACGGTGTTGGCGTGAACTCGGATCGCGGCCATCATGGCGAAGGCCAGCATGACGAGCGAAACATGACGACGCCATCCATGCCAAGAACGGGTCTCGTTGTGATCGAGGCCGAGTTCGTTCTTCGCGGTTTCGACGCTATCCTCGATCGCCCAACGACGCCCTTCGATTTTCGCCAGCGTTTCGATCGAGGTCCCGCTCGGCGCCCACGTCGTAAAAAAGGCAAGATCGCCGTCGGCTATTTTACGGCGGATTAGAAGTCCGCGCGTCCAGGAGCCGCCCGGAAGCGTATCGCTGTAATCGCCCGCATCAAGATCGGCGAGTTCGAGATAGGCCCAGTCGTGCAGGCGCTCGCCCTTCGCCCCCGCGCCCGCCGAGAGCCGCCGCCAAGCGGAGGCCGCCAAGCTGTCCGCGATTTCTTTGGCTGTGCCCGAAATGAACTTCGCCTTGCCCCAGGAATGGAAAGGCTCGTTGGATTTCACGCCGAGCACATAGCCTTTGCCTGCGCGTCGCAGCGCCATTTCGATATCGCCGACGCCGTAGACCGTGTCGGCGACGACAAAGGAGAATGGGACATTCGCCTTGATC